>NZ_SKFB01000021.1:0-55657 GCF_004344885.1 Lysobacter sp. N42 | reverse complement strand
CGCGGCGGTCGAGCACGATGTGGTCGATGAAGTCGCGATAGCGCGGGTTGCACTGCGCGGTGCGGTCGCAGGCGGCCTGAGGCCGGCGCATCGGCGACAATGGCGGCCCCTTCGCCGCCCACGCCGACCGCATGAGCCCCACCTCGCCCGTTTCGCTCACCCGTTACCTGATCGAAGAACAGCGCGAGGGCCGCATCGGCCCGAACCTGCGCCTGCTCATCGAGGTCGTCGCACGCGCCTGCAAGTCGATCTCGATCCAGGTCGGCAAGGGTGCGCTCGGCGGCGTGCTGGGCGATGCCGGCACCGGTGGCGAGGCCAGCATCAACGTGCAGGGCGAGGCGCAGAAGAAGCTCGACGTGCTCTCCAACGAGATCCTGCTCGAAGCCAACGCCTGGGGCGGGCACCTGGCGGCGCTTGCCTCGGAGGAAATGGACCACTGCGTGGCCATTCCCGACGAGTACCCGCGCGGCAAGTACCTGCTGCTGTTCGACCCGCTGGACGGCTCGTCCAACATCGACGTCAACATCTCGGTGGGCACGATCTTCTCGGTGCTGCGCTGCCCCGACGACGTGGAAACCGTGGGCGACGAGCATTTCCTGCAGCCCGGCACCGCGCAGGTGGCGGCCGGCTACTGCACCTACGGTCCGAGCACCATGCTGGTGCTGACCATCGGCAACGGCACGCATGCGTTCACGCTGGACCGCGAGATCGGCTCGTTCGTGATGACCACGCGCGGCATGCGCATTCCCGAGGAGACGAAGGAATTCGCGGTGAACATGTCGAACCAGCGCTTCTGGGAGCCGCCGATGCAGGCCTATGTCGGCGATCTGCTCAAGGGCAGGGAAGGCCCGCGCGGCAAGGACTTCAACATGCGCTGGGTGGCCTCGATGGTGGCCGACGTACACCGCATCCTGACCCGTGGCGGCATCTTCAGCTACCCGCTCGATGCCAAGTGCGCGGCCAAGGGCGGCAAGCTGCGCCTGATGTACGAGGCCAACCCGATGGCCTTCCTGGTCGAGCAGGCCGGCGGCGCCGCCAGCACCGGGCGCCAGCGCATGCTCGAGGTGCAGCCCACCGGCCTGCACCAGCGCGTGCCGGTGTTCCTCGGCTCCAAGGCCGAGGTCGAGGCCGCGGTGCGCTACCACGCCAGCCACGACGCCGGCGGCTGAGCCCCCGCCGGCCGCGTCCGGCGGCCGGTGTCACGCCCTCTTCACCTCGCCTCGACCGCCCGTCTGTTGCATTTGTGAAACAGGTCACGAAACGCTTGACCTGTCACCGGGCCCGACTACCTTAAGGGCCCGGCAGGGTCGCCGGGCTTGAGGGGAGTCGAGGGAATGGCCGAAGCAACGCGGGCACGCGACGTCGTCTACGTGACGCGCGCCACCACCGGGCGGCTGCCCGCCCTGTCGCGCCTGCAGGACCTGGGCTGGACGGTGCATCGCGCCTCCGACGCCCGCGCCGTGCTCAAGCTCGTGCAGCGCGAGCCCGACCGGCCCTTCGCCGCGCTGCTCGACCTGCGCCAGGGCTTCGACGAGCACGACATCGCCACCTTCGGCGCCGCGCTCTCGGCCGCCAACGTCGGCTGGGTGGCCGGCATCGAGACCGGCCAGCTGGAGCAGCCCGCCGTGCGCCGCCTGGTGCGCGACTACTGCTACGACTACGTCACCCTGCCCTGCCCGGAAGCGGTGCTCGACACCGTGGTCGGGCATGCCCACGGCATGGCGCGGCTGGCCTGCGAGACCGCGCGGCGCATCGGCGACGCGGGGCTGGACGGCATCATCGGCGAGAGCCCGGCCATGCGCACCTTGGCGCGCACGCTGTGCAAGGCCGCGATGACCGAGGCGCCGGTGTTCATCGCCGGCGAGACCGGCACCGGCAAGGAACTGGCCGCGCAGTCCCTGCACCGCCAGTCGCGCCGCGCGAAGATGCCCTTCGTGGCGATCAACTGCGGTGCCATCCCGCATTCGCTGATCCAGTCCGAGCTGTTCGGCTACGAGCGCGGCGCGTTCACCGGCGCGGCCAGCCGCAAGCTCGGCCGCATCGAGATGGCCCACGGCGGCACCCTGTTCCTGGACGAGATCGGCGACCTGCCGATGGAGAGCCAGGCCTCGCTGCTGCGCTTCCTGCAGCAGGGCTCCTTCGAGCGCCTGGGCGGGCACGACGCGGTGCGCGTGGACGTGCGCATCGTCTCGGCCACCCACCACGACCTGGAGGCGGCGATCCGCGAGGGCCGCTTCCGCGCGGACCTCTACCACCGCCTCTGCGTGCTGCGCCTGTCGCAGCCGCCGCTGCGCGAACGCGGGCACGACATCGACCTGCTCGCCGACCATGCGCTCAAGCTGTATTCGGCCGAGGGCCAGCGCGTGCTCAAGGGCTTTTCGCCCTGCGCGCGCAAGGCCCTGCACCGCTACCCGTGGCCGGGCAACGTGCGCGAACTCATCAACCGCGTGCGGCAGGCCGTGGTGATGGCCGAAGGCCGGCTGATCACCGCGGCCGACCTGGGCCTGGACAGCCTGGTCGCGGCGAATCCTCCGACCCTGGAGGACGTCCGCAATGCGGCGACCCGGCAGGCGCTGGCGGCGGCGCTGGAACGCAACCGCGGGCGCATGGTCGATACCGCGCAGGAGCTGGGTATCTCGCGCGTGACGCTGTACCGCCTGCTGCTGCGCTATGGCCTGCGCGCGGACGAGGAGGCGCCGGCCGCCGGGCAGGCGCACGCCATGCCGCTGCCTGCCGTCATGCGCTCGGGCGCGGGGACCATGCAGCTCGACGCCTGAGCACGGCCGGCCGCGCCGTCGCCTAGAACGAACGCGAGCCGCGCAGGGCGAACACGAAGTTGGGCGAGTCGGGCGTGAGCCCGGCGGCCAGCTGCCCGTTGAACGTCCAGCCCGAGGGCAACACGTAGCTCGCGCCGACGTTGAAGGTCGTGCTGTTGCTGGAGCTGCCGGGCACGCGTGCCCAGGACTGCCCGGGCGCGCGCGTGTGCGTGGCCTGCTGCAGCGCGGAGGCGATGCTGAAGCTCACCGCGGCGCGGTCGTTGAGCGCGATGGCCAGGCCGCCGCTGAGCTGCAGGATGTCGCCCAGTGCGACGCGCGCGGGCGCGAGGGTGTCGACCACCGGCGAGATGTCGTCGAAGTCGCGCGGCCGGTGGTAGGTGTAGCCGAGGTTGCCGAACAGGATCACCGGATCGTAGGTGCGCAGCACCGAGACGTTCGCGGTCGCGCTCCACATACCGCTGCCGGTGGGTAGTTCCTCCGGCACGTTGAGGTTGGAATTCTCGCCGTCGGCCTGGATCAGCTTCAGGCCGAAGGGATCGCGCCCGGTGGGCGCGCGCACGCGCAGGCTGGCGACCACGTCGGGCACGCTCGCGGTCTCCTTCACCAGCTGGTAGAAGGCCGCCACGCTCGCATCGCCCAGGCCCTTGGAGCGCACGCGCGCCTCGCTCAGCGTGCTCGCCGCGCCGCCGGCGCCCCCGCTGATGAAGCGCGTGTCGCGGAAGACGTAGGGCACGTTGCCCTCGATGCTGAAGCGGTCGGTGAGGCCGTAGCGGGCGCTGAAATCGAAGGTGGCCAGGCTGGCCTTGACCTGGTCGAGGTTGATCGTGCCCAGGAAGATGGCATCCAGCGCGAGGAAGCCGCTGAGCGTGAGCTGGCGCCGGTCGTAGTAGCTGTAGGCGACGCCGGACTCGAAGGTGAACTTGCGCTCGAACAGCGGCGCATGCTCGCGCACCACCAGCGCCTTGTCCTGCTCGCGTCGCGCCGCGTCCTCCTGCTGCTGGGCCTGGCCCACGCGCACGGGCTCGTCCGGCGCCGGCGCCGGCCCGGCCTGCGCGGGCGCGGGCCCGGCCTGCGCGGGCGCATCCTGCGAAGGCGCGGCTTGGGGCTCGGCCGGTGCCGCCGCCGCCACGCCGCGGCCGCGCTGCTGCGCAAGCTGCAGTTCCTCGACCTGCGCACGCAGCTCGGCGATCTCCGCCTCCTGCGCGTCGAGCTTGGCATTGAGTTGCTGCAGTAGCCGGGCCATCTCGCCGCCCTGGCCGGGATCGTCGGCCTCGGCCGCGCCGGCAGGCAGCGTGGCCATCGCGCAGCCCGCGGCGACGAGCAGGGCCATGGTGCGCGCAGTGCACGTGTCTCGCATGGTGCATTCCCCCCTTGGTTGGCTGACTCAGTACCGCAGGCCTGACAGCGCGCCGAGCACCTGGTGGATGCCGAGGTGGTGCATGGACGAGGTCGGCATCGACGTCGTCATGAGCTGGAGGTTGAGCGTGTTGCTGGCGACCATGCCGTCGCCCGCGATGCGCCCGACCTGCATCACCCCCCCTGCGCCGTCGACCAGCGCGTGCTGGCCGATGGTAACGCCCGGCGCGGTCAGGCCCAGCTGCACGCCGCCACCGACGAAGCTCACCTGCGCGACGAGGTCGCCGGCGGTGGCCTGCGAGCCCATGGTGCCGTTGTAGCCCTCCGGCCGCCCCGGCATGTCGCCGATGCGGATCAGCGCGAGGTTGGACATGCGGTTGCCGTCGCCGGCGATCTGCGTCACCTGGCCGATGCCCTGCACGAACAGGGTGTCGCCTCCGGTGGCCAGCCGTCCGGGCGCGGTCGCGCCCGTGGCGGCGGGATCCGCTTGCGGGGCGTAGGCATCGACGCGGCTGTCGACCAGCACCTCGAATCCGCCGGACGTGCGCCGCACGTAGAGCGCGCCGGCCGCGGTCGCATGGCTTCCCTGCGGCGTGGCGAGGCTGGAGACCAGCTCGATGCGCACGCCCACGAGCATGCTCGCGCCGAGGTAGCGCCCGCTGATGCCGTCGAGTTCGGCGTCGTCGACGTCGCCCGTGCGCACGTCGGAGGCGAAAGGGGGCAGGGCCGCCGCGGGACCCGCGGCGGCCACTGCCACGAGGGCCATGAGCAGAACGGGGGGGAGTCGTTTCCTGGTCATGAGGCCCTCGATACCGGTGGTGCGGTCAGAACAGGTCGGCGCGGACCAGGCCCAGCTCGACCACCGGGGTGGCGAGCGTGGCGCGGTCGAGCGCGTCGACACGACGACGCAGCGCGGGCGAGCCGCGGCCGTCGACGATGGCGGATGCGATCATGGGGCGGTCGCCGGTCACCGCCAGCACGATGCCGTTCCAGCCCGCGGCGAACTCGGCCTCGGACACCACGCGGTGCCCGAGCGCGGGATCGGCGATGTAGATGCGGCCGGAATCGGCGCCCTTGATCACCACGAAATGCTTGTAGCCCTTGAAGTCGTGCAGCGCGATGACCGGGATCTGCAGGCGGTACAGCGCCTTGCTGTCGACCCGGAAGCCCTGCGCGCGCATGCCGGTGGATTCCACGTAGCGCTTCATGTCCAGCATCGAGAAGCCCTGCTGGACCACGCGCTTGGCGTCCGTGCCCGCGATCATCTGCTTGATCAGTTCCTTCTCGTCGGCCTCGATGCCGTACACGCCTCCCAGCAGCGTGGCCAGCGCGGCCGATCCGCAGCTGAAGTCGTACTGCTGGCGGACGATGTCGCGGTAGCGGAGGTCGCGCATGGAGCGTACCGCCTTGCCCACCGGCGCCGCGCCCAGCAGCCCGGCGTCCACCGGCGACTGCGCAAGTGCAGGCCGTGCGGCGAGTGCTAGCAGGAACAGCAGCAAACACAGCGGCCTGGTCATCGTGGGGTCCGGTGTCGTGCGCGACGGAAAGGCGCCCGGCCGGGGCCGGGCGCCCATTGCTTCAGTCACCGCAGGCGGCGCAGCTGGCCGAAGCGATCGACAGGCCGTTGTGCTGCAGGTTGCCCACGCCGGAGGCCACGTTCACGCCGATGTTGCCGGACGCGTTCTGCAGCGCGCCACCGACCGAAGCGACCAGATCGAGATCGCCGCAGCTGCTGTCGAGGTAGTTCAGCAGCGTGACCTGCTCGCTGTCGGCGCCAGCCTTCACCAGACGCGCGTCATCGGCCACCGCCACCGCCAGGGCATTGGACTGGCCGTTGCCGACGCCGGCCGCGATGTTCAGCCCGATGTTGCCGGAGGCATTGCGCAGCGCGTCGTCGCCCAGGGTGGCGCGATAGTTCGTGCCCCACTCGCGGCTGCTGGCGCTGTTGCCGGCGGTGCCCTGGGTCGAGAACACCATGGCGGTGGCCATGGGACCCGAGTTCCTCGAGGGCTGGTCGGGCTTGCCCTTGTCGGATTGGCCCGGGCCGTCGTCGGTCAGCGAGGAGATCGCCGCGTCGTTGGCCTGCGCGTTGCCGACACCGGCCGACACGTTGACGCCGATGTTGCCGCTCGCCCGGTTCATGGCGCCGTCGCCCACGCGCGCCGTGTGGTCGCCGTCGCCGACGGAACGGTGGCCGCCGGTGACTTGGTCCTGGTCCACGGTCGCCGCGGATTCGCCGTCGATGTCGATCTGGCCCTGGACGCGCACGCCGCCGACGACGGCGATGTGGTTGTGCAGCGTGGTGTAGGAGTTGATGTCCGCATCATCCTCGTCGGCCATGGCCGGAGCGGCGAACGCGGCGGCGAGGGCGAGGGTCAGCAGGGAGAGGGAAGCTTTCATGGCATGGACTCCTGGTTGGTGGTGTTGCACTGCTTCAAGGCGCGCCCCCGGGGATTTGGAGCACGATCGCGTTCGCCGACGCATTGCCGGTGCCCGCTGTCTGGTTGATCTGCAGGACGCCCTGCGGACCCTTGAATGCCGCCCCGCCGATGCGCGCTTCGCGCGTGGCGGGGGCCTCGGTCGCGGCCGCGGTGTCGGGCGCGCTGCCGCTGGCGACGCCCGCCAGCTCGACGTCCACCGCCTGCACCAGGTCGATGCCGGCGCCGACGCCGATCGCGACGAGGTTGGCCTGTGCATTGGCGGCGCCCGCGGCCTGGTTGATGCTGGTGAGGCCGCGTCCGCTGGCGAGCGCGCTGCCGTCGATGTCGGCCACCGCCTCGCGCGCATCGACCAGCGCGCTGGCCTGCTGCGAAGCGCGGCTGGTCGAGTCGCCGGGGCCGACCGCGAGCGTGGCGACGTTGGCCTGGGCGTTGCCGGCGCCGGCGGCGATGTTCAGCGCGGTGCGGCCGTCGACGTGCGCGGCGAAGTCCTCGTCGATGCGGGCCACGTCGCGCGCCAGCCGCTCGGCCGGGCCGGGCTCGGTGGCGCCCGCGGCTGCGGCCGCGAGCAGGCCGGCCAGCAGCACCACGGGCAGGGCGCGGCGCGCCGTCACGGGCCGCCTCCGGTGCCCGCCTGCCCGACCGCGCCGCCGATCAGGCCGGCCAGCCCGGAGGTGGCGCCCGAAACCACGCCCCGCACGCTGGCGCCCGGCCCGATCGGGGCGCGCGAGGTGGCCTCGCGCCCGGATCCGAACATCAGCGGCAGCGCCAGGCCCGGCGCGCCCGGCTCGTGCCGTTCGCCCGCGGCGGGATCAGGCTGGCCGAAGGTGTCGCCCAGCAACTGGTCGCCGATCGCGGAAGTCGCGGTTTCCAGGCTCGCCTGGAAGACACGGGCGGGAAAGGTCGATACCGAGGCCGCGACCGGGTTCTGGTCCGGCGGCAGCGCACGGTAGGCGATCCGCGGCTGCACGGTGCGCGTGAGCACCAGCGTGGGGTCGGCATCGCGTTCGGCAGCCACGGCGGGCATGGCGGCAGCGGTCAGGGCGATGGCGAGGAGCAGGCGATTCACGGCGACGGCACTCCAGGGACATCCCCGCTGGAGCGAATCGCGTGCCAACCACGCAAACCCTTGTTTCCACGGAACTTTCAGATCCTTGACCGTGGCCTGAACGTGCAGCCGCGCGGAAAGCGATTCAGGCCTGAAACGCCCAGCGCCGGTTGGCCAGCGCTCAGGTTTCGGGCCCCGCGCTCATTCCGCCGTCACGGCGGCGTCTGCGGCCGACCTGTGCCCCATGCGCCCCGTGTTGCATGCCTGCAACGCGCCGGCGCGGGCATACTCGCCGGCAGCACAGCCGCAGGACGTCCGTGATGAACCAGCCGCCACCCGCGCAGGCCCCGGCCGACTTCATCGAGGTCTACGAGGACGCGCTGGACCGCGGCTGGTGCGCGTCGGTGCTCGAGCGTTTCAGCGGCAGCGATGCACGCCAGCCGGGGCGCGTGGGCGGCGGCGTCTTCCGCGACATGAAGGACAGCGAGGACATCAGCCTGGCCGGCCGCGCCGAATGGGACGACGTCGCCAACACGCTCAACCAGGCGGTAATCCACGGGCTGCTGCGCTACCTGCGCCGCTATCCGCATGCCCTGGTGGCGCCGCTGATGCTGGAGGTGCCTGGCGAGGGCGGGCGCCGGCACCGGCTGACCGCCGAGCGCCTGGCGGCCATGGACGATGCCGCGCTGCTGCCCATCATCACGCAGATCTTCCGGCCGGGCGTGATCAACCTGCAGCGCTACAGCGCCGGGCGCGGCGGCTATCCCTACTGGCACTGCGAGCTGTTCCCGCGCGATGCCAGTGCGGAAACCCTGCACCGACACCTGCTGTGGACCGTCTACCTCAACGACGGCTTCGCCGAGGGCGAAACCGAGTTCCTCTACCAGCAGCGCCGCATCGCGCCCAAGGCCGGCGCGCTGCTGATCGCGCCGGCCGCGTTCACGCATACGCACCGCGGCAACCGCCCGCAGGGCGGCGACAAGTTCATCGCGACCAGCTGGGTGCTGTTTCAGCGCGCGGAGGCGCTGTTCGGCGCCCGCTGACGCCGCGGCGGCATGCGGGGACGACGCACCCGCCGACGACGGCCCCGCTCAGGGGCGCGCGTGGTTGAGCACCAGCCAGTACAGCCCGACCTGCTTGACCGCCCAGACGAACTGCTCGAAGTCCACCGGCTTCTGGATGTAGCTGTTCACGCCCAGCGCGTACGTGGCCTCGACGTCGAAGGGCTCGGTGCTGGTGGTGAGCACGACGACCGGCAGCGAGCGCGTGGCCTCGTGGGCGCGGATGGCCTGCAGCACCTCGCGGCCGTCGACCTTGGGCAGGTTGAGGTCCAGGAGCACCAGGGAAGGCAGCTCGGCCGGGTCGCGGTCGACGAAGCGACCGCGCGCGAACAGGTAGTCCAAGGCCTCGGCGCCGTCGCCGACCACCGCGAGCTGGTTGGCGATCTTGGCCTCGTCGAAGGCGAGCCGGGTGAGCTCGACGTCGTCGGGATTGTCTTCGACCAGCAGGATCTCTCGGTGCATCAGGCGGTGCCTTCGCCGGCGGGGGCCGGCAGGACGAGGGTGAACACCGCGCCGTCGCCATCGGAGGCGGCCCGCACGTCGCCGCCGTGGCGTCGTGCGATGCGCTGCGCGGTGGCCAGGCCGAGCCCGTGGCCCGCGCCCTGCTCCACGCCGTGCAGGCGCTGGAAGGGTTGGAACAGCTTATGACAGTACTGCATGTCGAAACCGGCGCCGTTGTCGCGGATCTCGACCCGCAGGCGGTCGCCCTCGCGCTGGCCGCGCACCTCGATGCGCGCGCCCTCGCGGCCGCGGGTGAACTTCCAGGCGTTCTCCAGCAGCGCGCGCAGGGCCTGGCGCACCAGGCGCTCGTCGCCCACCGCCACCAGGCCCGGCTGCACCTCGACCTCGACCTGGCGGGAGGGCTCCTCGTCGCTGAGCTCGGCCGCCACCCATTCGGCGAGCACGCTGATGTCGAGCGTGACCGGCACCAGCGGCGCACTGGCCGCGCGCGAGAGCTCGCCCAGCGCCGCCAGCAGGCCGGACATGCGCGTGGCCGCGGCGCGGATGCGCGAGAGGTGCATGCGCTCGCTGGCATCGAGCTTGGGCGCGGCGCGGTCCTCGAGCAGCTTGGCGAAGCTGTCGATGGAGCGCAGCGGCGCGCGCAGGTCGTGGGCCACGGTGTCGGCGAACATCTGCAGCTGGCGCTGCTCGGCGCCGCGGTCGGCGGCCGTGGGCAGCCATTGCGCCCACCAGGTCGCGGCATCCAGCGCGCGCAGGTGCAGATCACCTCCGTCCAGCGGCACCGGCCCGTGTCCGGCGAGGGCGGCGACGGGGCCGTCGAGCGCGGTGGCGAGTTCGCCCAGCCGCAGGGGCCGGCCGAAGTGCCGGGCGAAGGCGTCGTTGGCCTGCAGCACGCGGCCGTCGGCATCGACCGAAGCGGTGGGCGCGGCGCAGGCGGCGAGGGCGGCGGCGAGGTCCGGCGCGGGGGAATGCGGGGGCATCGGCGCGGGGCGGACGACGGAAACGGTCTCCAGTGTACCCGCGGCCCGTGACGCGACGGTACACACGGGCTGCAGCGATACTGCGCGCATGTCGCTCGACCAGATCCTGTTCCTGCTCATCCTCGGCGGCGCGCTCTACCTCTTCGTGAGCGAGCGCCTGCGCGTGGACGTCACCGCCATGATCACGCTGCTCGCGCTCGTAGTCACCGGCGTGCTCGACTCGAAACAGGCGCTGTCGGGCTTTGCGAGCGAGCCGGCGATCATCGTCGCCGCGGTGTTCGTGATCTCCGGCGGGCTGGCCGCCACCGGCATCACCGAGCGCATCGGCCAGTGGGTGGGGCATGCGGCCGGGCGCGGCGAGACGCGCTCGATCGGCGTGATCATGCCGGCGGTGGCGGCGCTGGCCGCGTTCACGCACCACGTGATGGTGACGGCGATGATGCTGCCCATCGTCACGCGCTTCGCGCAGGCACGCGGGCTGTCGGCCTCGCGCCTGCTGATGCCGATGTCGCTGGCGGCGAGCCTGGGCACCACGCTCACCCTCGTCAGCGCGCCGGCCTTCCTGCTCGCGGCCGACCTGCTCGAGCGCACCGGCCACGGCGAGCTGGGCATCTTCGCGATCACCCCGATCGGCATCGCGCTGGTCCTGCTGGGCACGGTCTACATGCTGGTGGCGCGCTGGTTGCTGCCGCGGCGTGCCGGCGCGGCGTCCGACGAGGACTACATGCAGCTGGGCTGCTACCGCACCGAGCTGGTCGTCGTGGAGAACGGCGGCTGGGCGACGCACCCGCTGGCGGACCTGCAGCGCAACCTCGGCGAGCGCTTCAAGCTGCACGGCTGGCTGCGCGGCGGCGAGCTGCGCGGCGACCTCGGCGGGTCCAGCCCGCTGCTGGCGGGCGACGTGCTGCTGGTCGAGGCCTCGGCCGACGCGATCGCCTCGCTGCACGACGACCCCGGCCTGGACCTCAACGCGGTCACGCGCTTCGCGCAGTACGTCGATGGCGAGGGCGAGACGCAGCTGGTGCAGGCGGTGGTCGCGCCCGGCTCGGAGTTCATCGGCCACAGCGTGCGCGAGCTCGACTTCGCCCAGCGCTTCCATGCGGTGGTGGCCGGGCTGTGGCGCCGGCAGGGCCCCTTCGCGCTCCGCCTAGCCGACGAGCGCCTGCGCGAGGGCGACCTGCTCGTGCTCTGGGGCCGCGCGACGCGCTTCTCGCAGCTGGCCACCCACCACGGCTTCCTGCTGCTGATGCCCTTTTCCGGCGAGGCGCAGCGCCGGCGCCGTGCGCCGGTCGCGCTCGCGGTGCTGGCCGCCACCGTGCTGGCCGCGGCCACCGAATGGCTGGATGCCCCGCTGGCCTTCCTTCTGGGCGCGGTCGCCATGGTGGCCACGCGCTGCGTCGACATCGAGCGCGCCTACCGCGAGATCGACGTGCGCATCTTCGTGATGATCGCCGGCGTGATCCCGCTGGGCATCGCGATGGAAACCACCGGAACCGCGCAGCTGCTCGCCGGCGGCCTGCTGCACGTGGTCGAGGACTGGCCCGCGCTGGCGGTGCTGCTGGTGATGTTCGGCGTGGCCGGGCTGCTCACCCAGATCCTCTCCGATGGCGCGACCACCGTGCTGCTGGCGCCGATCGCGGTGAACCTGGCCGAATCGCTGGGCATGCCCGCGGTGCCCTTCGTGGTCTGCACCGCGCTGGGTGCGGTGGCCTCGTTCCTCACGCCGATCGGGCACCACGGCAACCTGCTGATCCTCGGCCCCGGCCAGTACCGCTTCGGCGACTTCCTGCGCATCGGGCTGCCGCTGACCGCGCTGATCGGCCTGGTCAGCGCCTGGATGTCGCGCTGGCTCTGGCTGGACGGGCCGCTGTGGCCGACGGGCTGGTGACCGGTGAGCAGGACGCAGCCCACCGCTCTTGCGAATCCCGAATCCCGAATCCCAAACCCCCCGCCGTCAGAACAACTCCCCCTGCGCCGACGCCTTGCGCGGCGCCACGAAGCGGCTCGCGTCCAGTGGCGCGAACCGCCCGTAGCCGATGCGCGCGCGCGCCTTGCGGAAGCGCTGCGCCAGCAGCTGCGCAAACACGCCGGTGCCGGTCATGCGGGTGCCGAACCCGGCCTGGTAGTCCTTGCCGCCGCGCATCTGCTGCACCAGGCTCATCACGTGCGCGGCGCGGTCGGGATAGTGCAGCTGCAGCCATTCGCGGAACACCTCCTTGAGTTCGTGCGGCAGGCGCAGCAGCGTGTAGCCGGCCTCGCGCGCGCCGGCGTCGAACGCGGCCTCGAGGATCCGTTCCAGCTCCATGTCGGTGATCATCGGAATGACGGGGGCGACCATCACGCCCACCGGCACGCCCGCATCCGCCAGCACCCTCATCGCGCGCAGCCGCGCATGCGGCGCCGCGGCGCGCGGCTCGAGCCTGGCCGAGAGCCGGTTGTCGAGGGAGGTCACGGAGAAATGCACGCTGACCAGGTTCTCGCGCGCCATCGCCGCGAGCAGGTCGACGTCGCGCTCGATCAGCGCGCTCTTGGTGACGAAGCTCACCGGGTGCTTCGTCCCGGCGAACAGCTCCAGCACCTCGCGCGTGATGCGGTAGCGGCGTTCGATGGGCTGGTAGGCATCGGTATTGATGCCCAGCGCCGTCACCTGCGGCACGTAGCCGGGCCGCGCCAGTTCCTCGCGAAGGCGTTCGACCGCGTTGGTCTTGGCGAACAGCCGGGTCTCGAAGTCCAGGCCCGGCGACAGGTCGAGATAGGCATGCGTGGGCCGTGCGAAGCAGTACACGCAGCCGTGCTCGCAGCCCCGGTAGGGGTTGAGCGACTGCGAGAAGCCCAGGTCGGGCGACTGGTTGGTGGTGAGGATGCGCCGCGCGCGTTCCTCGGTCACCGTGGTGGCCGGCTTGGGCGCCTCGGCCAGGTCCTCGTAGACCGAGCCCCAGCCGTCGTCCACCCCTTCCACCGTGGTCGCGTCGAAACGCGAGGCCACGCGCGAGGCGGCCCCGCGGCCCTTGATCGGCGACGTCGGCTTGCGGGCATCGGTCATGGGGGCATTGTCGGCAGGGCGCGTCTCAGCCGCGGTGACGGGCCTCACCGGCCGTGCAAGCGGCCGCTGCCTACAATCGGCCCGACCCGGCCGCCCGCAGGAACCCGATGACCGACGCCTTCCTCGCCCTCTGCGACAGCGTGCAGGCGCAGCCGCACCTGTGGACGCTGCTGGTGGCGGGCTGGCTGGCCTACCTCGTGGGCCTGGGGGTGTGGATCGTGCTGCAGAAGCGCGAGCCGGCCGCCACTCTCGCCTGGCTGATCAGCCTGGCCGCGCTGCCCTACCTGGGCTTCGTCATCTACTACGTGTTCGGGCCGCAGCGCATCCGGCGCCAGCGCCTGCGCCGCGGGCGCGCGCGGGCGCGCATGCCGGCGCGGCCGGAGACGGCCGAGGACAGCGAGGCCGCCGAGCTCGCGCGCCTCGCGCAGGCCACCACGCACCTGCCGCCGACCACCGCCACCGACGTGCGGCTGCTGGTCGACGGAGGCGCCACGTACGACGCGCTGCTGGCGGCGGTCCGCGAGGCGCGCGAGAGCATCCACGTCGCCTACTACATCTTCGAGCCCGACCGCACCGGCACCGCGCTGCGCGATGCGCTGGTCGAGCGGGCGCGGGCCGGGGTCAAGGTGCGCCTGCTGCTGGACGCGGTGGGCTCGGCGAAGCTGCGACGGCGCTTCCTCGCGCCGCTGGTGGAGGCCGGCGGCGAATTCGCCTGGTTCCACCCCATGCGCCTGCCCTGGCGCCGGCCCTGGCTCAACCTGAGGCTGCACCGCAAGATCGTGGTGGTCGACGACCGCATCGCGTTCACCGGCGGCATCAACGTCACCGACGAGCAGGACGAGCGCCTGCGCGAGGACGCCTACCACGACCTGCACCTGCGCCTGGAAGGCGACGTGGCCGCACTGTTGCAGGTGGTCTTCGCCGAGGACTGGGTCTATGCCACGGGCCAGCGCCCGCCCCTGCGCGCACCGCGCGCCTCCACCCCCGGATGCGTGGGCACGCAGGTGCTGGTCTCGGGCCCGGATTCGTCCTGGGAGCCCATCCACCGCCTGCACGTGGCGGCGATCTACGCCGCCAGGCGCCGCGTGTGGCTGGCCACGCCCTATTTCGTGCCCGGCGAGGCGGCGATGATGGCCCTCACCTCGGCCGCGCTCGCCGGCCTGGACGTGCGCCTGCTGGTGCCCAAGCAGGCCGACTCGCGGCTGGTCACCTACGCCACGCGCTCGTCGTTCGACGAACTGCTCGAGGCGGGCGTGCAGGTTCACGAGTATGGCCCTCGCCTGCTCCACACCAAGGCCCTGCTGGTCGACGACGAGACCGCGATCATCGGCAGCGCCAATTTCGACCATCGCAGCTTCCGGCTGAACTTCGAGGTATCCCTGCTGTTCCGCGACGCCGGCGTGGCGGCCTCGCTGGAGGCCGTGCTCGACGCCGACCTGGCGCGCGCGCCGCGCGTGCGCCCCGACCGCCGGCGGCCGTTCTGGCGTCAGCGCCTGCCCGAGGCCCTGGCACGGCTCCTTTCGCCCCTGCTTTGACGCCGCCCGTCGCGCCATCGCCCGGGTGCGCCGCGGCGCGGGGCTACACTCGCCGCGTCCTGCATGGGGAGCGCCGACATGCCTTGGCTGTACCTGCTGCTCGCCGTGGCCGCGCTGGCGGTCGCGTTCCGCACCACCTCGCCCTGGGTGCTGGCGGTGTGCCTGCTCGTCGCGCTGGGGCTGGGGGTCGCCTGGCTGCTCTCGGCACTGGCGCGCCGAATCGAGGACCGCTCGGGCTCGACCGCGCTCTTGGTGGATCCGGCCGAACTGCAGCGCCTGCGCGAGCAGGCCGAAGCGCGCCGCGCCGCGGCGGCCGCCATCCAGGCACCGCCCGCCTCCGGAAGCGATTCCTCGGCGCCACTTTGAGTCCTGTGCGGGCCACGCGCGCAGGCCGTAGCATGCGCGGATGACCCGGCTGAGCGTCAACGTCAACAAGATCGCGGTGCTGCGCAATTCGCGCGGAGGCCGCGAGCCCGATGTCGTGCGCGCGGCGCGCACCTGCCTGGACGCGGGGGCGCATGGGATCACCGTGCACCCGCGCCCGGACGCGCGGCACGTCACCGCCGCCGACGTGCACGCCCTGGCGGCGCTCACGCGCGAGTACGGCGTGGAGTTCAACCTCGAAGGCAACCCGTTCGCCCCGCCGCGCCCCGGCTATCCGGGTTTTCTCGCGCTCTGCGAGGCCGCGCGCCCGGCGCAGGCCACGCTGGTGCCGGACGCCGACGGCCAGGTCACGTCCGACCACGGCTTCGATTTCCGCGGCGACCTCGCGCCGCTGCGTGCCCACGTGGAACGGCTGAAGGCGCTGGGCTGTCGCGTGAGCCTGTTCGTCGATGCCGATGCCCAGGCCGCGGCGCTGGGTGCCGACGAGGGCGTCGAGCGGGCCGCGGGCGTGGGCGCCGATCGCGTCGAGCTCTACACCGGCCCCTATGCCGAGGCCTTCGAGGCCGGCGACGCCGCGCGCGCGCTACCGGCCTTCGCCCGCGTCGCCGCGCGCGCCCAGGCGGCCGGCCTCGGCGTCAACGCCGGCCACGACCTCAGCCAGCGCAACCTGCGCCCGTTCCTCGACGCCGTGCCGGGCGTGCTCGAGGTGTCGATCGGCCATGCGCTGATCGGCGAGGCGCTGTACGACGGCCTGGCGGTGACGGTGGCGCGCTACGTCGCGCTGGTGGAAGGACGCCGACCCGGCTGAGCAGGGCCTGCCCGCCCCGTCGCCGGGCGTTTCCCGCCGGGTGAAACATGGGTGGCGGGCGACGACGCATGCCGGGCCGTCCGGCCCCGTCCATCGCGGCGGTGCACGCGCGGCTCGCCGGGCGGCATGTCCGCGGTTCGACTGCGACCTGCGCACACGGCCCGGCCTCGCGGCGCGGCGCCCGGACGCCGTGCATCGCCCGATCTGCCGCGTCGGGCGGATCGATGTTCGTGATCGCGCCGCCATGCCTGCGGCCTCCCGGAGCAGGCACCGCGCTGCCGGTGCGGAAACGGGCGGCGCGGGCTCGTTGCCGGTGCACCCGGTGCCTTTGGCCCGAGGCGATCGGACGCATTTGCGCAGAGCGGATCCGCGTTCGTCGCCGCGCAGCGGGACGAAGCCGGGCCGGAGATGGTGGAGGATCCGTGCGCGCCAACGACGGATGCATCGCGGGGCAATCCCGGATGCCCGGTTGTACAGGTACGCCCGCACCGGATGCCGGCTCGTCCCATGCCCCGGGGCCGCCGCGCCGAGGCCATGCGGCCAAAAAAAACGCCGCCCGAAGGCGGCGTCATCAACGTGGTAAGCGTAATGCGGTAATACCGTAATGCGTGTCTCGCGCTCCGCCGGTTACTCGGCGTCCTGCACGAAGCCGATCTTGTCCATGCCGGCGTTCTTCGCGTAGGCGAGTACCTTGGCGAGCGTTTCGTACTGCGCGTCGTCGTTGACGTCGATCTCCAGCCGCGGCTGGTTGGTCGGGTCACGCTCGACGGTCTGGCGCATCACCTGCTGCAGCTGGTTCAGCGGCGTGGGCGAGTTGTCCCAGTACACCACGCCCGACTGGTCGATCCGCAGCGAGATCGGCGGCGGAGGCTCGACCGTCTGCGGCGGCGGGTTGAGCGTGCGCTGCGGCAGGTTGATGTCGATCGGATACGAGAGGGTCGGCGCCGTCACCATGAAGATGATCAGCAGCACCAGCATGACGTCGACGAGCGGCGTCACGTTGATGTCGGCCATGGGGGCTCCGCCACCGGAGCCAGTACTGAATGCCATTGCTGCGTGCTCCTCAGCGTTCCTTGGTGGCTACGAAGCCCACCTTGCGCATGCCCTGACGCTGGGCGATGCCCACCACTTCCTCCACCAGCCGGTACTTGGCCGTGCGGTCGCCGCGGACGTTGATCTGCGCCTGCGGGGTCCGCTGCGCCTCGATCGCCAGCCGGCTCTCGAGCAGGTCCTTGGTGACGGGCTCATCGTTCCAGTAGATGTTGCCCGCCTCGGTGACCGCCAGGGTGATCGGCGGCACCGGGGGTGCGACGGACTCGCGGTTGTCGAGGTTCGCCTTGGGCAGTTCCACCTTCACCTTGTGGGACATGAGGGGCGCCGTGATCATGAAGATGATCAGCAGCACCAGCATCACGTCCACGAGGGGCGTGACGTTGATTTCGGCCATCGGGCCGCCGCTGTTACCTGAACTGAAGGCCATGTCCCGGACTCCGGTGATGCCTGGTGCGGATTACTGACGTGCCGGTGCTTCGCCGACGCGGGCGCCGGTCGCGAAGAAGTCGTGCAGGTCGTGGGCGAAGGTGTCGAACTTGGCGTTCGTGACGCGGTTCAGGCGCACGAAGTAGTTGTAGGCCAGCACCGCCGGGATCGCGACGAACAGGCCGAGCGCGGTCATGATCAGCGCCTCGCCCACCGGGCCGGCGACCGCGTCGATCGACGCCTGGCCGGTGGCGCCGATGCGGATCAGCGCGCCGTAGATGCCCCACACGGTGCCGAGCAGGCCGACGAAGGGCGCGGTCGAACCGGTGGTGGCGAGCACGGTGAGGCCGGCCTCGAGGCGCTGGCTCTCGCGGCCCACGGCCTGGCGCAGGGCGCGGTCGACGAACTCGGAGCGGTTCAGCGACTCGACCAGGCGCGAGCCTTCATGGCGCTGGTGGTGCGCGGCGGCCTGCGCGGCGTCGAGCGCGATCTTGGAGAACGGCTCGCTGCGCGGCTGCTCTTCCATGTAGCGGATCGCGTCCTGCGCGTTCGGGGTTTCCCAGAACGTGCTGATCACGCGGTCGCTGGTGGCGCGCAGGCGCATGTTCTTGATGAAGTTCATGACGATCCAGTAGATCGACATGCCCGACATCAGCAGCAGGGTCAGCAGCACGGCCCAGGAGACGGCGAACGCGCCCGGATTGGCGGTCATTTCCTGGAGCAGGTGGCCCACACCCATCTGGGTCAGGGCGGACGCGGCATTACCCCCGGCGGGAGCAGCGGCGGCAGAGAGGGTTTCCAGCAGCATGACGCTTACCTTTGTTGAGTAGTTGAAAGGTGGTGCAAAGGGGTATTGCGTGAAACCGACGATCAGTCCAGGCGCCAGTCGACGTTGACCACGGCCGTGCCCGGGTCACCGGGGCAGACCTTCCAGCGACGAACCGTGCTCACCGCCGCGCGATCGAGGTCGCGGTTGCCGGCGCTGCGGCGCACGCTGGCGTTGGTGATCGTACCGTCGGCGGTCCAGGACACCTGGACGACCGTCGTGCCCTCGGCCTGCTCGCGCAGGGCGGCGGGCGGATAGCTCAGCGGGGTGCGGCTGCAGACGCTGGCCACGCCACCGACGACGTTCGGCGGCGGTGCCGGGGCGGCGGCCGGCGGTGCCGGCGGGGCCGGCGGCGGAGCCGGGGTGTCGACGGGGCTCGGGTCGTCCACGACGACCGGCGGCTCTTCCGGCGGCGGCGGCTGCGGCGTCGGCTGCACGATGGTCTGCTTCGGCGGGTTGAGCACCAGCTTGGGCGGTTCCGGCGGCGGCGGCGGCGGCGGCGGGGGCGGCGGCGGCG
Organism: Lysobacter sp. N42; assembly: GCF_004344885.1. Lineage (NCBI taxonomy): Bacteria > Pseudomonadati > Pseudomonadota > Gammaproteobacteria > Lysobacterales > Lysobacteraceae > Lysobacter > Lysobacter sp. N42. The sequence continues at coordinate 36,943 of NZ_SKFB01000021.1, read as the reverse complement.
GCTTGATCAGATTGACGATGGTGGTCTCTTCCTCTTCGCTCACCGCAGGCGGCGCGCTGATGGGCACGAGAAGAAGGAGGAGGCCGGCGAGGTGCACCGCGATCGCGGCCGTGATACCGGCGATACGTGCCCAGTTCAGACCTTCGGTCAACGAAGAGGTACGGGAGAGGTCTTGCGTCATGCGCCGTTGCTCGGGAGGGATTTCCGGACGCGCAGGGCGCCGCGGGCGATGGCAGTTCCCACGGCGTGAAAACCGTGGGAATTTCCTAGCATATACCAAACAGCAGCGGTCGTTCCAAGCAAACCATCCCTGTTTCGCGGACTACCGCGGCACGATTACTTGCCGGGTAGCGCGAGAATCCGCTTGGCGTCGTCGGGCTTCTTCAGGCCCTTGGCGATGGCCTGCTGGGCGGCCTGCTTGGCTTCGCCGATGCGGTTGGCCGCCCAGAGCGCACGGGCGAGATTGAGATAGGTCTCGCCATCGTCGTCCAGCGGCGCGGCCTTCTGATAGGCGTCGATCGCCTTGTCCATCTGCTCGGAGAAGTAATACGACTGGGCGAGCGCGAGGTAGGTATTGAAGTCGCCCTTGAGCACGCCCTTCTGCAGGCCTTCGTCGATCACGGCGGCGGCTTGGCGTTCCTTGCCCTCGATGTTGAGGTAGACCGAGTAGAGCTGGCGATAATCGCGGTCCTCGGTGAGCTGGCCCGCCGCGCGCAGGCGCTCGAGCACTTCGGCCGCCTTGGCGTAGTTGTTCGACTGCAGATACGTCGCCGACAGGTTGAGCTGCGCGCGCTTGTCGTTGGGCGTCTTGGCTGCGACGGCCTCGGCGAGCTTCACGGCTTCGGCAGCCTGGCCGCTTTCGGCGTAGGCGGCCATGAGCAGCTGCTGCCAGTCGGCGCGGGCCTCGGGGTTGCCGTCGATGGCCTGGCGCAGCACGGTGATGGCCTCCGGGTAGCGCTCGAGCCGGTACAGCGCGTTGCCCTTGAGCACGAGGTGCTCGGGCTTGGCGCTCCTGGTCTCGCTGAAGAAGCGGTCGAAGGTGGCGAGCGCCTCGGTGTACTTCTCGTTCTGCAGCTGAAGCTGGGCCAGCATCAGCATCGCGCCGTAGTGGCCGTTGTTGTCCAGGCCGTCGAAGGCCAGCGCCTGGTTGAGGTAGCCGATCGCCGCATTGGCATCGTCGGCCTCGTAGGCGACCTGTGCGGCGATCTGCGCGGCGAACGCGCGCTCGTAGGCATTGGCCTTGTCGTCGCCGATGATCTCGTCGGCGATCGCGCGCGCTTCGGGGCCCTTGGCTCCGTCGTAGGCCTTCATCATCTTCTGCAGCCGTGCAGCGCCCTTGGCACTGGCACGGGCCTCCGGAGCCTTGCGGGTGGCCTCCGGGTAATTCTCGACCTTCTTGGTCTGCTCGCGGTTCGAGCGTGCGCTGCGCTGCTCGCGCGCCTCCCGGGCGGCGGAGGCGCCGCGGCTGGAGCGCGCGCTGCTGCCCTCACCGGTTTCGTCGCTCTGTGCAAAGGCCGCCGGCACGGCGACGCTGGTGGAGACGAAGGCGACCAGGGCGGCCGCGAGCGCGCGGCGACGGAGCAGGGGGGCGTTCATTGGAAATCCTCGATCAACCGCGTCGCTGCGCGGGCAGTGCACGGCCGAAACGCCGCTGGGCCGGCCACGCTAGCAGAAAGGCCACCGCCGCGGGAACGGCGGTGGCGGCCTGACTTTCGGTCAATTGACAGACGGTTTAGCCGCAGTTCGGGCTGCGGCCGCTGGCGCGGGCCTGCTGGTAGGTCGGCACCAGGTTGCCGGCCCGGGCCCCCAGCTCGGCCAGGCGCGAGCGCGGATCGGGGTGGGTCGACAGGAATTCCGGGGCACGGCTGCCGCTGGCGGCGGCCATGTTCTCCCACAGGCTCACCGCCTGGCGCGGGTCGAAGCCGGCGCGTGCCATGAGCTGCTGGCCGACGACGTCGGCCTCGGTTTCCTGCGTGCGGTTGTTGGGCAGCAGGATGAGCCCCTGGGCCGCGGCACCGCCGACCTGGTTGACCGTGTTGGCCGCTCCGCTGCCGTAGCGCGAGCCGATCAGCGCGCCCAGGATGCCCAGGCCGGTCTGCGCGCCGAGCTGGCGGGTGATGCGCTCGTCATGGTGGCGCGAGATGACGTGGCCGATCTCGTGCGCGATCACGGCGGCGAGCTGGTCCTGGTTCTTGGCGACGCTGAAGATGCCGGTATGCACGCCCACCTTGCCGCCGGGCAGTGCGAAGGCGTTGGGCGAGGGATCGTTGAACAGCGCCACTTCCCAGCCGCCCTGGGCTTCGGCGGGCAGCTCGCGCACGACCGCGTTGACCACGCAGCGCACGTAGGCGGTCTGCTGGGCGTTGCTGCTCTGCGGCTTGGTGGCCTTGGCCTGGGCGAAGGCCTCGGCCCCCAGCTGGTTGAGCTGCTGCTGCGAAACGGCGCCGACGCGCTGCGTGCGTCCGGTGGGCGACGTGGTGGTCGCGCAGGCGGCGACGAGGGCGGTGGTGGCGAGGGCCAGCAGGAGCGGCTTCATGGCGCGTCCGGTCGTTGTGCGGGCCTCCGGTTGTAGGAGCGTTGCGATCAATGGGTCGTCAACAGCCGGCTCCGCGGGTGAATCGCGGCTGCACGAACAGGCGGGCGATCGGGATGCCTGGCGTGCACCGCAGGCACGGCATGCACGACACCCGGCAGGCGTCCGGGCCAGCGACGCAGGCGCCGGATGCACGCAGGCCACCGGGGCGATGCTCGCGCCCGATGGCCTGCGGACCTGCCACGACGCGGCTCAGACGTCGAGGTTGGCGACCTTCAGCGCGTTCTCCTCGATGAACTCGCGGCGCGGTTCGACCACGTCGCCCATCAGCGTGGAGAAGATCTGGTCCGCGGCGACCGCGTCCTCGATGCGCACCTGAAGCAGGCGGCGCGTCTCGGGATTGACCGTGGTTTCCCACAGCTGCTCGGGGTTCATCTCGCCCAGGCCCTTGAAACGCTGGATCTGGCGGCCCTTCTTGGCCTCGTCCATGAGCCAGGCATAGGCTTCGGCGAAGCGCGTGATCGGCTGCGCGCGGTTGCCGCGCAGGATCTGCGCCCCCTCGCGGACCAGGCCGTGCAGCAGCACGGAGGCTTCACGGATCGCGCGCAGCTCGCCGCCCTCGAAGGCGGCCATGGGCAGCACCTGGAGGGTCTCCTCGCCCATGTGCGCGCGACGCACCACCAGCGCGGCCGGGCGCGTGTCCTGGGCGGCGGCCCATTCCAGGCGGTAGGTGGGCCTGCCGAGCTGGCCGTCGTTGATGCGCGATTCCAGCGCACGCAGCGTCGGCTCGTCGAGGCCGTTCACCGCGGTGCCGGCGTCCAGCGGCGCGGCATCGAGCAGCGCCTCCAGCACCTGCGCATCGTAGCGGTGCGCATGGCGCTCGATCGCCTCGCGCGCGTTCGCATAGGCCAGCAGCAGCTTCTCCAGGCCTTCGCCGGTGATCGCCGGTTCGCCGTCGGCGGGAACCAGCGAGGCGCCGTCGACCGCGTTGCTGGCGAGGTAGGCATCCAGCGCGTGGTCGTCCTTGAGGTAGAGCTCGGTCTTGCCCTGCTTGATCTTGTACAGCGGCGGCAGGCCGATGTAGACGTGGCCGCGCTCGATCAGCTCGGGCATCTGGCGATAGAAGAACGTCAGCAGCAGAGTACGGATGTGCGAGCCGTCCACGTCCGCGTCGGTCATCAGGATGATGCGGTGGTAGCGCAGCTTGTCGGGGTTGTACTCGTCCTTGCCGATGCCGGTGCCGAGTGCGGTGATCAGCGTGCCGACCTCGGCCGAGCTGAGCATGCGGTCGAAGCGCGCGCGTTCGACGTTGAGGATCTTGCCCTTGAGCGGGAGGATCGCCTGCGTCTTGCGGTTGCGGCCCTGCTTGGCCGAACCGCCGGCCGAGTCGCCCTCGACGATGAACAGCTCCGACAGCGCGGGATCCTTCTCCTGGCAGTCGGCGAGCTTGCCGGGCAGCCCCGCGATGTCGAGCGCGCCCTTGCGGCGGGTCAGGTCGCGCGCCTTGCGGGCGGCCTCGCGGGCGCGGGCGGCCTCGACGATCTTGCCGGCGATGGCGCGGGCCTCATGCGGGTTTTCCTGGAGGAACTCCTCCAAACGTGCGCCGAACGTGCTCTCAACGACCGGGCGCACCTCGGAGCTGACCAGCTTTTCCTTGGTCTGCGAGGAGAACGAGGGATCGGGCACCTTGACGCTCAGCACCGCGATCAGGCCCTCGCGCATGTCGTCGCCGCTGAGCGCGACCTTGGCCTGCTTGGCGATGCCGGCCTGCTCGATGTAGTTGGTCAGCGTGCGCGTGAGCGCGGCGCGGAAACCCTGCAGGTGCGTGCCGCCGTCCTTCTGCGGGATGTTGTTGGTGAAGCAGAACATCGTCTCCTGGTAGGCGTCGGTCCACTGCAGGGCGACGTCCACGGTGATGCCGTTCTGCTCGCCCGTCACCGAGATGACGTTGGGGTGCAGCGGGTTCTTGAGCTGCGCCAAGTGCTCGACGAAGGAACGGATGCCGCCCTCGTACTCGAACACGTCGCGCTTGCCGTCGCCGCGTTCGTCGGCAAGGACGATGCGCACGCCGGAGTTGAGGAAGCTCAGTTCGCGCAGGCGGCGGGCGAGGATGTCGTAGTGGAACTCGACGTCGGTGAAGATCTCCGCCGCGGGCTTGAAGCGCAGCAGCGTGCCGCGCCGCTCCGACGGCTCCAGGCGCTCGAGCGGGTACTGCGGCTCGCCGAGGGCGTATTCCTGGCGCCAGTGGTAGCCGTCGCGCCAGACCTCCAGCCAGAGCTTCTCGGAGAGCGCGTTCACCACCGATACGCCCACGCCGTGCAGGCCGCCGGAGACCTTGTAGGAGTTGTCGTCGAACTTGCCGCCGGCATGCAGCACGGTGAGGATCACCTCGGCGGCCGACACGCCCTCCTCCTTGTGGATGTCCACCGGGATGCCGCGGCCGTTGTCGGAGACCGAGCAGGAGCCGTCGGCATGCAGGGTGACCAGCACCTCGGTGGCGTGGCCGGCGAGCGCCTCGTCGATGGAGTTGTCGACGACCTCGAAGACCATGTGGTGCAGGCCGGTGCCGTCGTGCACGTCGCCGATGTACATGCCCGGCCGCTTGCGCACGGCCTCCAGGCCGCGCAGCACGGTGATCTTGGACGAATCGTAGGAATCGGACGGCGCCGGGGTCGACGCGGCGTTCTGGGGCAACTCGGACATCGGGCAGGAGCCTCCGGCGACGCGGATTCCACGCGGGTGGACGGCGTCGCAATACATTAGCTATACGTGCGCGAAGTATAGCAGCGCGTCTCACGGAGCCGGCGGACGCCAGCTAAACAGGGTGCACGGCCCCGTGTTCCACGTGGAACATGCGGTGGGACAGGCCGAGTTCGGCCACGGCGGCCGGAACGTCGGTGCCGGAGACGAAGACCTGACTGTCGGTCCCGGCCAGCCGCTCGAGGGTGCGGCGCTGGTGGCCGCGATCGAGCTCGGAGGCCAGGTCGTCCAGGCAGAAGACCGGCGACTGTCCGGTCACGGCGCGGTGCAGCTCGGCCTGCGCCAGCAGGGCCGACAGCGCGGCGAGCTTGGCCTGGCCGCGCGAGAGGGCGTCCCGCCCGGGGATCGCGGCGAAGGCCAGGCGCCAGTCGGCACGGTGCGGGCCGACGCTGGTATGCCCGGCGAGCAGATCGCGCTCGCGCGCGAGCAGCAGGGCATCGGCCAGCGGCAGTTCGTCGCGTCGCCAGCCCGGGAGGTACTGCAGGCTCGCCACGCCCAGGGCGGGGCCGAGATCGGCCGCGACACCGGCGACGTGCGGCGCCAGCTGTTCCAGGTACGCGCGGCGCTGTTCGGTGAGGATCTCGCCGGTCTGGGCGAGTTCCTGGTCCCAAGCGTCGAGCTGGTCGTCCTGGATGCGCTGCTTGAGCAGGGCGTTACGCTGCTTGAGGGCGCGGGCATAGCGGCGCCAAGGCGCCATGAAACCTGGTTCCACGTGGAACAAGCCCCAGTCGACGAAGCGCCGGCGCGTCTCGCTGGCGCCGTGGATCAGGTCATGGCTGCCCGGTTCGAACGTCACCACCGCCAGTGCAGCGCACAGCTCGCCGAGCTGCGTCACCGATTCGCCGTCCAGGCGCCCGGCCCAGTCGCTGCCGCTGTGACGAAGGCCCGCACGACGCGGGCGTTCCCCGGAGGGCAGCGTCTCGGTCCACTGCACGAAGACCTCCAGCCCGGCGGCGCCGCTGCGGACCAAGCCGTCGCGGACACGCCCGCGGAAGCTGCGGCCATAGGCCATCAGGTGCAGGGCCTCGATGACCGAGGTCTTGCCCGCGCCATTGTCGCCGACCAGCAGGTTGAGGCCGGGGCCGGGCGCCAAGCTCACCTCGCCGAAGCGGCGGAAGTCGCGGATGTCGAGACGGGTGACCTGCACGGGAGTTCGCTGCGAACCGGAGGGCGCCATTGTCGCCCGGGAGCCGTAAACGACGACGCCCGGCAGGAGCCGGGCGTCGGGATGGTTCCACGTGGAACGTCGCTTCAGAGGCGTAGCGGCATGATCACGTGGCGCGAGCGCTCGTTGGCCGCCTCGCGAAGCAGCGCCGAGGAGTTGGCATCGCGCAGCTGCAGGACCACCACGTCGTCCTTGAGCGCATTGAGCGCGTCCAGCACATACCCCACGTTGAAGCCGACCGCGAGGTCGTCCACGCGGGTCTCGGCCTCGACCTCTTCCTGCGCCTCTTCCTGCTCGGGGTTGTGCGCCGAGATCTTCAGCTGGCCCGGGGACACTTCGATGCGCACGCCGCGGTACTTCTCGTTGGAGAGGATGGCGGCGCGCTGCAGCGCCGCGCGCAGCACGTCGCGGTCGATGCGCACTTCCTTGTCGGCGCCGATCGGCACCACGGCCTCGTAATCCGGGAAGCGGCCGTCGATGAGCTTGCTGGTGAAGGTCACGTCGTCCCGCTTGACGCGCAGGTGGCCGCGGCCCATCTCCAGTTCCAGCAGACGGTCACCGCCTTCCAGCAGGCGCTGCAGCTCGATCACGCCCTTGCGCGGCACGATCAGCTGGCGCTTGGTCAGCGCGCCGGTGCCCTCCAGGCCCGACTCGCAGAGCGCGAGGCGATGCCCGTCGGTGGCGACGCAGCGCAGCGAGCTCTCGCGCAGGTCGAACAGCAGGCCGTTGAGGTAGTAGCGCACGTCCTGCTGGGCCATGGCGAAGGCGGTGCGCTCGATCAGCTCCTTCAGCGCAGCCTCCGGCACCTGCACGCGCTCGGTGGCGTCGACGTCGTCCAGCGAAGGGAAATCGCCGGCCGGCAGCGTGGCCAGGGTGAAGCGCGAGCGGCCGGCCTGCACCGTGACCTTCTCGCCCGACTGGCTGACCGTCACGCGGCTGCCATCGGGCAGCGCACGCACGATCTCGAACAGCTTGCGCGCCGGGATGGTGGTTTCGCCGTCCTGTCCGTCCTCGACGGCGACACGGCTGACCATCTCGACCTCAAGGTCGGTGCCGGTCAGGGAGAGCAGGCCGCCCTGCACCTGGACGAACAGGTTGGCGAGCACTGGCAGGGTCTGGCGCCGCTCGACGACGTTCACGACCTGAGCGAGCGGCTTCAAAAAGACTTCGCGTTGAAGGGAAAAGCGCATCTGGACCCCGATCCCCGTACCGTTTCAAAGGAGTGGATTAAATCAAAAGCATGGAGGCGGTGGAGGGCGCCAAAATGCGGGAAAACCCTCTCAAGCCTTTGAATATAAAAGAATTTATCGACTGCCAGACCCTGTTGGAAACTCCCCCGGGCCTGGTGACCATCCTGTGGACAACCTGCCGTGCCCGATGCGGCCGCCAGATTGTCCACAGCTTGCCCCCGGGGCGCACAGCGCCCGTGCACAACCTTACTCGCTCAGCTTGCGGATGAGCTTGTCCCAGTCCTCCCGCAGCTTGCCGTCGGTCTCCATGAGCGTGCGGATCTGGCGGCAGGCGTGCAGGACGGTGGTGTGGTCGCGCCCGGCGAAGGCGTCGCCGATTTCGGGGAGCGAGTGCTCGGTCAGCTCCTTGGCCAGTGCCATGGCCACCTGCCGCGGCCGCGCCAGCGAGCGGGTGCGGCGCTTGGACAGCAGGTCCTTCATCTGCAGGCCGTAGTAGTCGGCCACGGTCTTCTGGATGTTGGGAATGCCGATGGCCTGCTGCTGGGCGCGCAACAGGTCGCGCAGGGTCTCCTGGGCGAATTCCACGGTGATCGCCCGGCCGGTGAAGTTGGCGCGCGCGGCCAGCGTGTTGAGCGCGCCTTCCAGGTCGCGCACGTTGCTGCGCATCTTCTTGGCCAGCAGGAAGGCCACGTCCTCGGGGATCTGCGCGCCGCGCTCGCGCGCCTTCGACAGCACGATCTGCGCGCGGGTCTCGAAGTCCGGCGGCTCGATCGCCACGCTCAGGCCCCAGGCCAGGCGCGATTTCAGCCGCGGCTCCAGGCCTTCGACCTCGCGCGGGTAGCGGTCGCAGGTCAGGATGATCTGCTGGCGGCCGTCGAAGAGCGCGTTGAAGGTGTGGAAGAACTCCTCCTGCGTGCGGTCCTTGCCGGCGAAGAACTGGATGTCGTCGATCAGCAGCGCGTCGACCTGCTGGAACTGCCGCTTGAAGGCGTCCATGGTCTTGTCCTGCAGCGACTTCATCATCGCGGAGAAGAACTGCTCGCTGCGCAGGTAGAGCACGCGGAAGCCGGGATTGTTGGTCCGCATGAGGTTGCCGGCCGCGAACATCAGGTGGGTCTTGCCCAGGCCCGTGCCGCCGTAGAGCAGCAGCGGGTTGTGCGCGCGGTCGCCCGGCTTGAGCGCGGCCTGCATGGCGGCAGCGCGTCCCAGCTGGTTGCTGCGGCCTTCGACGAAGTTCTCGAACGTGTAGTGGTTGTCGAGGTTGCCGCCGAAGGGCATGGGCGCCGGCGCGGCGGCCGGGCGCGGGACGCCGGCGGGCGCGGGCTCGCGGGCCGGCTCGGCGCGGGCGCGCGGCAGCGAGCCGACCTCGAGCACCACGTCCTCCGCGCCGGCGAAGTAGTCCAGCAGCTCGCGGATGCGCGGCAGGTAGCGCTCGCGCACCTGGTCGACCACGAAGGCGTTGGGGGCGTACAGCACGGTGCGCCCACCGACCTCGGCCGCCTGCAGCGGGCGAAGCCAGGTATGCACGTCCTCGCTCGGGAATTCGGCTTCAAGGCGCTCGAGGCAGCGCGGCCAGGCGTCCGGGGTCAGGCTCAAGGCGGGGTCCAGCGGAAAAGACGGGGGGAAAACGGCGAATACCGGCCCGTCGCGGCACGAGGATTTCGGGCAGCGCGGTGGGTTCGGGGGTGGCCCAGACTACCATTTATCCACAGGTCCGGCGCAGGGTCGTCCACAGGCCGGGCACCGGCCGTCGGGCGGTCGCCCTCACGCCGGCTTGACCCGGTTTCGCATGGACCGCTAGACTCGCCGGTTCACTACGCCCGTTACGTATCGAGTCGCCGCCATGGCCACCAAGCGCACCTACCAGCCCAGCAACCTCAAGCGCAAGCGCGACCACGGCTTCCGTGCCCGCATGGCGACTGCCGACGGCCGCAAGATCCTGGCCCGTCGCCGCGCCAAGGGCCGCAAGCGCCTCGCCGTCTGACGTCGCCGACCCGCGACGCTGCGCCCGCGCCGCCCGGCGCGGGCCCGTCCGCCGGCCGCGCCGCGGACGCCCGTGACATTTCCGCCATGACGTCCCACCGCTTCCCGCGCAGCGCGCGGGTCCGTGCGCGGTGCGACTTCGATCGCGTGTTCAAGGCCGGCCGCCGCGCCGGCCTGCCGATCCTCGCCCTGCACTGGCACCGCGCCGACGACGCCGGCGGGCCCCGCCTGGGCCTGGCCGTGTCGCGCAAGGTCGACCCGCACGCGGTCGGCCGCAACCGCATCAAGCGCACGCTGCGCGAGGCCTTCCGGCACCTGCGCGGCGAACTCGCGCCCGGCGACTACGTGATCGTGGCACGCCCCGGCGCCGCGGCGGCCGATCGCGCCGCCCTCGTCGCGGCCTTCCACGACCTGCTGCGCCGCGCCCGCGCATTGCCGGGGGCCGCCCCCGCCGGCACACTAGCGCCCGCTTCCCCGCCCCCACCCGCCGACGCGTCTGACACGCCGCCGGCCGAGCCTGCCTGCCCATGAACCAGACCCGCGTCTTCCTCGTCTTCGCCTGGCTGATGGTGGCGACCCTGCTGTGGATGGAATGGGGCAAGGAGCGCGCCGCGCCGCCGGCTCCTCCCGCCGCCAGCCGGGCCGTGCCCGCCGTGGACGCGGGCGCGGTGCCTTCGACCCCGGTCGCCGGGGCCGTCCCGGGCGCGCCGCAGTCCGCCGCCCGCCCGGCCCCCGCCGCCGCCGGCGTGGTCACGGTGCAGACCGACGTGCTGCGGGTGGTGCTCGACGGCGGCGAAGTGCGCCAGGCCGACCTGCTCGCCTATCCGGGTGCGGAGGCCGCCGGCCCGGTGCGCCTGCTCGATGCGGACGCGAGCCGCTACTTCGTCGCGCAGAGCGGCTGGATCAGCAGCACGAACCCCGCGCCGACCCACCAGGCCGGCTTCGTCCCGGCGGGCGCCTCGCGCAGCGTCGCGCTGGCCGACGGTGCCGAACGCGTCGACGTGCCTTTCGTCTGGACCGGCGCCAACGGCGTGACCATCCGCCGCACCTACTCCTTCGCGCGCGGCCAGTACACCGTGCAGGTGCGCGACGAGGTCATCAATGCCGGCAGCGCGCCCTGGCAGGGCTTCGTCTACCGCCAGCTCGGCCGCGTGCCGCGCGCGCCGGCCAACTCGGGCCCGATGAGCGCCGAGTCCTACAGCTTCCAGGGCGCGGCCTGGTTCACGGGCAGCGACTACGAGCGTCGCGACTACGAGGACTACGCCGACGAGCCTCCGCTGTCGCAGCCGGTCACCGGCGGCTGGATCGCGATGCTGCAGCACCATTTCTTCGCCGCCTGGATCCCCGAGGCGCGCGATGCCACCACCGTGCAGACGGCGCTGGCGCCCATCCCGGGCGGGCAGGCGTCGATCATCCGCGAGGTCGGCCCCGCGGTGGCGGTGGCGCCGGGCCAGCGCGCCGAGACGCGCGCGCGCCTGTGGATCGGCCCCAAGCTCGTCGCGCAGATCCAGGCGCAGAAGGTGCCGGGCCTGGAGCGCGCCATCGACTACAGCGGCATTTCCGTCTTCGCGACGCTGGCCGGCTGGCTGTATGCGGTGCTGAGCTGGCTGCACGGCCTGACCGGCAACTGGGGCTGGGCCATCGTCGGCCTGGTCGTGCTGATCAAGCTGGCGCTGATCCCGCTGGCCAACGCGCAGTATCGCTCGATGGCCAAGATGCGCCGGCTGCAGCCCAAGCTGGCGCAGCTCAAGGAGCGCCACGGCGAGGACCGCCAGGCCTTCGGCATGGCGCAGATGGAGCTGTTCCGCAAGGAGAAGGTGAACCCGCTCGGCGGCTGCCTGCCCATCCTCGTGCAGATGCCGATTTTCCTCGCGCTGTACTGGATGCTGAGCGAGTCGGTGGAGCTGCGCCATGCGCCGTGGATCGGCTGGATCACCGACCTGACCGCGCGCGACCCCTACTTCGTGCTGCCGGCGGTGAACCTGGCGGTGATGTACCTGACGCAGAAGCTCACGCCCATGGCCGGCGTGGACCCGATGCAGCAGAAGATGATGCAGTTCATGCCGCTGGTGTTCGGCGTGATGTTCGCCTTCTTCCCGGCCGGCCTGGTGCTGTACTGGGTGACCAACGGCCTGCTCTCGCTGGCCCAGCAGGCCTACTTCCTGCGCAAGTACGGCGATCCCAAGGCCAAGGCGGCCTGAGGACGACGAGCCCGCCGCCCGGCGGGCTTTTCGTTGGAGGACACTGCAGCCATGCATGCCCGCGACACCATCGCCGCCATCGCCACCGCCGCCGGGCACGGCGGCGTGGGCATCGTGCGGCTGTCGGGGCCGCGGGCGCGGGCCATCGGCGAGCGCATCGCCGGCCGCGCGCTGCGCCCGCGCCATGCCCATCACGCGCGTTTCGTCGACGCCGCGGGCGACGTGCTGGACGACGGCATCGCGATCTGGTTCGCCGCCCCGGCCAGCTACACCGGCGAGGACGTGGTCGAGCTGCAGGCGCACGGCAGCCCGGCCGTGCTCGCGCAGCTGCTCGACGCCGCCTGCGCCCACGGCGCGCGCCTGGCGCGGCCCGGCGAGTTCAGCGAGCGCGCCTTCCTCGAAGGTCGGATCGACCTCGCGCAGGCCGAGGCCGTGGCCGACCTAATCGCCGCCGGTGACGCACGTGCCGCACGCGCCGCGCGCCGCGCGCTGGACGGCGAGTTCTCGCGCCGGGTCGAGGCCATCGCCGCCGACCTGCTGCACGTGCGCGTGCACTGCGAGGCGGCGATCGACTTCGCCGACGAGCCGCTCGACACCCTCGGCGGCGCGCAGATCCGCGCGCGGCTGGACGCGATCGCCGACGCCCTCGACGCGCTGCTCGCGCAGGCCGAGCAGGGCCGCCGCCTGCGCGACGGGCTGCACGCGGTGATCGTGGGCGCGCCCAACGCCGGCAAGAGCTCGCTGCTCAACGCGCTGGCCGGCGTCGACCGTGCGATCGTGACCGACGTCGCCGGCACCACCCGCGACGTGCTGCAGGAGGTGGTGCGGGTGGACGGCGTCGAGCTCACGCTGGTCGATACCGCCGGCCTGCGCGAGAGCGGCGATGCCATCGAACGCGAAGGCATACGCCGTGCGCGCATGGAACTGCAGCGTGCCGACCTCGCGCTGGCGGTGGTCGATGCCCGCGAACTCGACGGCGCCCGCCAGGCCCTGGCGGCCGACGTGGCCGGCGTGCCGCAGGTGCTGTGGATCGCCAGCAAGCTCGATCTCGCGCCGGACGCCCGCCTGGACGGCGACTGGGTCGGCCTTTCGGCGCGCACAGGCGCCGGGCTGGATGCGCTGCGTGCCAGGATCCGCGCACTCGCCGGCAGCGACGCGTCCACCGACGGCGCGTTCACCGCGCGTGCCCGCCACGTGCAGGCACTGGCACAGGCCCGCGGCGCGCTGGCCGAGGCGCGCGGACAGCTCGCGCATGAGCATCTCGACCTCGCGGCCGAATCCCTGCGGCAGGCGCACGACGCCCTCGGGGAGATCACCGGCCGCGTGCGCGCCGACGACCTGCTCGGCCACGTGTTCGCCAGCTTCTGCATCGGGAAGTAGCGTCGCGGCCGGCGTGCCGTGCCGCCCGCGGGCCGCACCGACGCCCGCCGCCCGTGCCAGCGGCCATGGCGACGGCGGGGCTGCCCCCGCGCGTCCATTTCCGCCCCTCGGCGACCGCCGCGTCCGGCCTGCGTCAGGCGCGGCGTGCGCCTGTCCGCACTCTGCGGGGAGACCACGCGCTCCCGCTTGACAAACCCGCGGGCGCAAGGCGATCTAGGCGCGTGCGCGCCCGACGCGTACTCCTGGGGGAGTGCTTTTCAATGAACCATGCATCCAACGCAGGCGCCCTGCGCGCCACGCGCCTGGGTCTCGTCCTCGTGCTCGGCCTGGGCCTGGTGGCCTGCGGCGGCGGCGACGAGCCGGCTACCACCACCGCCACGGAGGCCGGAGCCGCCAAGCCCGCGGCCACGCCGGCGACGGTAATCTCGGGGAAAGTCACGTCGATGACACCCGAGCAGCTGCGCGAGGCCGCGTCCAAGGCCTACAACGAGAACCGCCTCTATGCTCCGGCCGGCGACAACGCGATGGAGTACTACCTCGCACTGCGCGACAAGGCGCCCGGCGACGCCGCGGTATCGAGCGCGCTGGTCGATCTGCTGCCGATGACGGTCATCGCCACCGAGCAGAGCGTGGCCCGCGACGACTTCGCCGAAGCCCAGCGCCTGTCGGCGCTGATCGAAAAGGCCGACGCGCAGCACCCGGCACTCTCGCGCCTGAAGGGTGCGATCGTGGCGCAGCAGCAGGCCGCGTCGCAGCGCGCGGTGCAGGAACAGTTGAGTGCCGAGGAGGAGGCCAAGCGCCAGGCCGAGCTCGAGAAGCAGCGCCTGGCCGACCAGCAGAAGCAGCAGCAGGAGGCGGCGCGCCTGCTGGCAGAGCGCCAGGCAGCCGAGCGTCAGGCAGCCGAGCGCCAGGCAGCCGAGCGCCAGGCAGCCGAGCGGCAGGCCGCGGAGCGCCAGGCGGCCGAACGCCAGGCTGCGGAGCGCCAGACCGCGCAGACCGCTGCCGCCCCGGCCCGCCCGGCCGCGGCCAACACCGAGCTGCGCGCACTGTCCACGCCGGCCCCGGCGTTCCCCGCCGAGGCGCTGCGCGCCGCGCAGTCCGGCGAGGTGCAGGTCGAGTTCACCGTGGCGCCCGACGGCTCGGTCACCGCCGCGCGCGTGGTCCGCTCCAACCCGGCCCGCGTTTTCGACCGCGCCGCGGTCAACGCGGTCAAGCGCTGGCGCTTTGCGCCCGTGGACGCCCCGGTGACCACGCGCCGGACGATCACGTTCAACTCCGGCACCTGACGGCGGCGCATGCGTGATGCGGAAAAGCCCGGCTCCGGCCGGGCTTTTTCTTAGGGCGTCAGCCCGGCGCGCCCGGCACGCGGAAGATCGAGGCCACGCCCGTCTTGATCTTCGCGTGCAGCGTCATGCCCGCGCCCATGCCCGAGTCCTTCCACTGTTCGTACTGCTCGTCGAGCTCGGCCAGCTCCTCGGCCGAGAACAGCTGGCGCGTCGCGGCGAACATCTCGTTCTCCTCCTCCGTGGCGTGGTGGTCGATCTGCTCGCCCATCACCTTGGCGCTGCCGGCGAACTGGCGGCTGGTCGGGTCGCAGGCCTTGAGGTCGGGCAGCACGCTCTGCTCGACCGCCCGGTGCTCCTGCATCGCCGCGGTGTAGAGCAGCTGCTGCTCGTGGCTGGCGCGCTCGGCGAACGCCGGATAGAAGACGGTCTCCTCCCACTTGGCATGCGGCACCAGCGCGGCCTCGATCTTCTCGAGAAGGGCAAGGCGCGTCTTCTCCGCGCGGTCGGTGGTGGCGTTGATCTGTTCGAACAGCGAGCGCAGCTCGTCGTGTTCGGCCTTGAGCGTGGCGAGGATGTTGCGCATGGCGGGATTCCCGGTGGCCTGCCGCCATGCTTGGCCCGCGCCATTCGCCGCCATGTGAAAAGGCCGGGCGCGCCGGCCTTTCCGTTCATCGCGACGCCAGCGGCGTATCCGCCGCGTCAACCCGCGATGGCGAGCCGCTCCTGGTGATAGCGACGCACCGCGGCGAACCACAGCAGCGCCGCCAGACCGAAGCTCGCCGCGAGGTAGATGCCCCAGGTCTGCGCACCGATCCATTCGCCGCGCACGATCTTCATCAGCAGCTGGTTCTGCGACAGGAACGGCACGGTGAACTGCCAAGGCTGCGACTTAATCGGGTTCACCATCAGCATGATGGTGGGGATCATCGGCAGCAGCATCAGCCAGTTCATGTGGCTCTGCGCTTCCTTCACGCTTTTGGCCGACGCTGCGAGGTAGGTGAGCAGCGAGGTGCCGATCAGCAGCATCGGCAGCAGCACGAACAGCATCTTCGCGATCGCCAGCGTGCTGA
Organism: Lysobacter sp. N42; assembly: GCF_004344885.1. Classification (NCBI taxonomy): domain Bacteria; kingdom Pseudomonadati; phylum Pseudomonadota; class Gammaproteobacteria; order Lysobacterales; family Lysobacteraceae; genus Lysobacter; species Lysobacter sp. N42. The sequence continues at coordinate 21,375 of NZ_SKFB01000021.1, read as the reverse complement.
CGTCGAGCATGCGCGCGCTCTCGGCCAGTTGCGCGCTGAGCTTGAATGCCAGCAGTGTAAGCAGCAGAGTGAGCAGGCCCAGCGCGCACGCGGCGGCGATCTTGCCGGATACGATCGCGCCGCGCGCGGCAGGCGTGGCAAGTAAAGGCTCGAGCGACTGGCGTTCGCGCTCGCCTGCGGTGGCGTCTAGGATGAGATAGGCACCCCCCAGAAACGAGGTCAGGATCAAGAAGTAGGGCAGCAGCGCAGCCAGCAGCTGTCCGCGCTTGGCGTCCTCGCTGGCCACGTCGCGATCGCCCACCGCCAGCGCACGCGTCACCGAGGGATCGATGCCGCGCGCGAGCAGGCGCAGCGCGCCCATCTGCTGTCCGTAACCGTCGAGTGCGCTGCGCACGCGCGCGATCGGGATCTCGGCGTTGCGGCGGGTGCTGTCGGCCACGATCTCCACCACCGCGGGCCGGCCGGCGCGCCAGTCCTCGGCGAAGCCTGCGCCGATGCGCAGGCCCACGTCCTCGTGCTGCGCGGCGACCGCGGCGTCGAGGTCGGCCGGCGCCTTCTTCGCGGTGATGCCCTGTGTTGCGAGGAACGCCACGAGGTTGGGCGCGCGCTCGATGCCTTCGACCGGAATCTCCAGCACGCGGTCGAGCTCGGTGCGCGCGCGCTTCTCGGCCATCGAGCCGACACCGACCATCAGCAGAGGGAAGAGCAGCGGACCCAGCAGCAGCGCGAGCGCGAGTGTGCGGCGGTCGCGGCCGATGTCGCGCAGTTCCTTCTTCATCACCGACCAGACGGTGGCGAGGATCCCGGTCTTCATGCGTGCAGTCCTTCTTCCGAGCCGATCGCCTTGACGAAGGCGTCCTCGAGGTTGGGTTCGTCGAACCGCGCGCGCAGCTCGTCCGCGGTACCGGCGGCGACGACCTGGCCCTTGGCGATGATGACGATGCGGTCACACAGCGCGGCCACCTCCTGCATGATGTGGCTGGAGAAGATCACGCAGCGGCCCTCGGCCTTGAGCTGCTGCAGGAAGCCGCGCATGGCGCGCGTGGTCATCACGTCCAGGCCGTTGGTGGGCTCGTCGAGGATCACGTTCTTCGGGTCGTGCACCAGCGCGCGCGCGATCGCGGTCTTGGTGCGCTGGCCCTGGCTGAAGCCTTCGGTCTGGCGGTCGAGGATGTCCTCCATCTGCAGCGCCGAAGCGAGCACCTTCGTGCGCGCCTCGATCCGCGAGGCCGACATGCCGTGCAGTTCGCCGAAGTAGGCGATGTTCTCGCGCGCGGTCAGGCGCTTGTACACGCCGCGCGCGTCGGGCAGCACGCCCAGCGCGCGGCGCACGGCCTCGGGCGCCTTCGCCGCGTCGACGCCGTCGACCAGCACCTGCCCGCGGTCGGGCCGCATCAGCGTGTAGAGCATGCGCAGCGTGGTGGTCTTGCCCGCGCCGTTGGGGCCGAGCAGGCCGGTGATCTGGCCGTCGAAGGCTTCGAAGTCGACGCCGCCGACCGCCTGCACGGTGCCGGTCTTGGTCTTGAACGCCTTGTGCAGTTCGCGTGCGGTGATCACGGCTTACGGCTCCCATCCGTTGAAGCTGGTGAACGGCGGCACGGGGCCGATGCTGTCGAGGCACTTGGTGTCGAGCGACTTCGCGTCGGCGCGCTCGACGAACTGGCCCACGAGCTTGGGCATGCAGCCGGTGGCGAAGACGTTGTGGCCCTGGCCCCTGAGCGCGACGTGGCGCGCGTTGGGCAGGGCCTTTGCGACGCGCTCGCCGTACTCGGGCGGGGTGACCGGGTCGAGCTCGCCCGACATCAGCAGCGCCGGCACCTTCGTCGCCAGCGGCTTCTCGAAGCCCGCCGGACGCGCCCCGCGCGGCCAGTGGGTGCAGGCCGAGAAGAACAGGCGCGACATGTCGGCGCCGAGCACCGTCTGCGCATCGGCCGGATCGGCCACGTAGCGCGGCGCGTCCTCGGCGCAGATCACCGACCACTGCATCGGCCGGTTCATCGCGCCCTGTGCCGACGAGCCGCCGAACGCGGCCAGCGCCATCAGGGGGCCGTAGCGGCCCTTCGCCGCCTCGTCCACCACCACCGGGAGCATCGACGCCGCCTGCGGCAGGTAGGAGAACAGGAAGGCCAGCCCGCTCACGGTTTGCCCGGTAAGCCGTTCCCGCCTGGCTTCGCCGGTCGACGGGTCGCGGTACTCGACTTCCACCGGCGCCGCGTCGAGCTTCTGCCTGAGCGTGGCCACCTGCGTGCGCAGGTCGACCGGATAGCGCCTGGCGCAGGCCGGATCGGCGGTGCAGGCCCGGGAGCGTAGGCTCAGCGAACGCTCGAACATGCGTGCGAACTCGCCGCCGGCCACCACGTCGTTGGGCAGCACCCCGTCGAGCACCAGCGTGCGCGTGGCCTGCGGATGCGCGGCGGCGTACTGTTGCGCCACGCGCGTGCCATAGGACACGCCGACCAGGTTCACCTGCGAAACCTCCAGCGCGCGACGCACGGCATCCAGGTCGGCCACCGCCTGCGTCGTCGTGTAGAAGCGCGCGTCGACCTCCAGGCCCTCGGCGCACAGGCGCGCGTAGTCGACGATGTCGTTCGGGTCGGTCGACGCGCTGAAGCGCTCGTCCACCGGCTTCGGGCAGCCCAGCGCCGCGGACTTGCCGGTGCCGCGCTGGTCGATCAGGAAGACGTGGCGCTGCTTGCGCACCTCGCGCAGCGCGTTCGACACCGTGCCGGCGTGGTCGCTGGCCGCCTGTCCCGGGCCGCCGGCCAGGAAGAACACCGGGTCCGGCGCCGGCTCGCTCTTGTCGCCGGCGGGAAGCCAGGCGATGTGCAGGTCGATCATCCGCCCCTGCGGCGCCGACGGGTTCTCCGGCACGCGGAACGTTCCGCAGCGCGCATCGACCGACTGGCCACCGAGCATGCCCGGCAGCGCACACGGTTCGAAGTCGATGCGGCCCAGGCGCCGCACGGCGGAATCGGCCTCCGGCCCGGGCGCGGGTTCGGCGTCGCACCCGGCGAGCGCGAAGGCGATCGCCAGAACGGTCCATCGGTGCAGCGGCATGCTCGTTTCCCCTGGGGCAGCGTGCCGGCGAGGATGCCAGAGCGCAGGCGCGACGGCATAGGCCGGACGTCCTGCAGGTCGCGGCAGCGGCCAGTCACGAAGCGGTGGCGGACCTGCCACTGCATGCGAGCGCTGCGCGGTGCATGCGGCCGCGCCGGCTCACTTGCTGCTGACGTACTTCTCGCGACGGATCCGCGCCGGCGGCAGGCCGGCCTCCTTCAGCGCCTCGAAGCAGGCATCCACCATGTTCGGATTGCCGCAGAGGTAGGCGATGTCGCCTTCCGGGTCCGGCGCGAACTCGGCGAGGAACTGCTGCACGTAGCCCTGGCGCACGTCGGCATGCGCATGCGGCGACCCGCTTTCGGGCAGCTCGCGCGAGAAGCAGGGCACGAAGCGGAAGTTCGACGGATGCCTGTCGGCGAAGGCGCGGAACTCGTCGCCGTAGAGCAGCTCGGCGGGCGTGCGCGCGCCCAGCAGCAGCACCACCTGCAGCCCGCGCTCGCCGATCAGGCGCTCGAGCTCGGGCAGCATCGAGCGGTAGGGCGTGACGCCCGTCCCGGTGGCGATGAGCAGGTAGCGGCGGTTGGCGTCCTGCGGCATCAGGCAGAAGCGCCCGTACGGGCCGCTCGCGTTCACGCGGTCGCCGATGTCCAGGCCCTCGAACAGCGCGGTGGCCGCGCCGCCGGGCACGAAGCTCACCGCGATCTCCACCGCCTCGCCCGGGCCCAGCGCGTGGTCGTGGATCGTCGCCAGCGAGTAGCTGCGCTTGGTCGGCGTGCCGTCGGCGTAGTCGAAGTGGACCTGGATGAACTGGCCGGGGATGAAATCCAGCGGCGCGCCGTCCTCGCGCACGAAGGCGTAATGGCCGACGGCGGGCGCGAGCATGCGGCGCGAGACGAGACGGAGCGGGAACTGGACGATGGCCAACGCGGGGATTTCCGAAGGGCGGCACGCGGGCCGTTGACCGGCCGCTGGAACGCTGCATGGCGCAGGCGCGCGCACGGGGCTGCCTATACTACCGGCAACCACGCCCGTCCCTGCGGCACCTTCCCATGACCTCTCCCGCTGCGACGAGCGCCGGCGTGCCGGCCCTGTCCGTGCGCGGCCTGCGCAAGACCTACGACGGCCGCATCGAGGCGCTGCGCGGCGTCTCGCTCGACGTCATGCCCGGCGACTTCTTCGCCCTGCTCGGCCCCAACGGCGCGGGCAAGTCCACGCTGATCGGCATCGTGAGCTCGCTGGTGAACCTCACCTCGGGCAGCGTGTCGGTCCACGGCATCGACCTGCAGGCCGACCGCGCCAGCGCCATGCGCCAGATCGGGCTGGTGCCGCAGGAGATCAACTTCAACATGTTCGAAAAGCCCGTGGACATCCTGGTGAACTACGCCGGGTTCTACGGGGTTCCGCGCAGGGAGGCGCTGGCGCGCGCGGAAGTGGAACTGCGCCGCGCGCAGCTGTGGGAGAAGGCGAACGTCATGAGCCGCACGCTCTCGGGCGGCATGAAGCGAAGGCTGATGATCGCCCGCGCGATGATGACCGCCCCGCGCCTGCTGATCCTCGACGAGCCGACCGCCGGCGTAGACATCGAGATCCGCCGCGGCATGTGGAAGACGCTGCGCGAGATCAACGCGCAGGGCACCACGATCATCCTCACCACGCATTATCTCGAGGAGGCCGAAAGCCTCTGCCGCAACGTGGCGATCATCGACCGCGGCCGCATCGTCGAGCAGGGCTCGATGAAGGCGCTGCTGGCCAAGCTCGACGTGGAAGGCTTCGTCTTCGACATCGACGGCGTGCTCCCGGCGGTGCTGCCGCAGATCGAGGGCATGACCATCGCCGCCACCGACGACCACACCCTCGACATCGACATGCCACGCGCGATGGACCTCAACCGCGTCTTCGCCGCACTGGGCGCAGCGAACATCCGCGTGCGCTCGATGCGCACCAAGTCCAACCGCCTCGAGGAGCTGTTCGTGCGGCTCACGGGCGAGAACGCCGGGACGGCCGCGGTCTAGCGCGTGCTGAACGCAGGTGCCGCCATCGCGTCCCATGCCGTCATTCCCGCGAACGCGGGAACCCGTGGACGCAGCGCCCGTCGCAGCGGGCCCGGCCGCTACGCACTTCATGGCCACGGCGCCCGCGCCTGCGTCATCCACTGAACCCAACGTCCATGGATTCCCGCGTTCGCGGGAATGACGGCGAGAAAACCGAAAGCGCCATGAACGACATCGACCGTACCGTTCCCACCACCTCCTCCCACCACCTCGTCGCCCTCGGCACCATCGTGCGCCGCGAGGTGAACCGCATCCTGCGCATCTGGGGCCAGACCCTGGTGCCGCCGGCGATCACGATGACGCTGTACTTCCTGATCTTCGGCGGCCTGATCGGCTCGCGCGTCGGCGAGATGGACGGCATCCGCTACATGGACTTCATCGTGCCCGGGCTGGTGATGATGAGCGTCATCCAGAACAGCTACGGCAACATCTCCTCCAGCTTCTTCGGCGCCAAGTTCGGCCGCCACGTGGAGGAGCTGCTGGTGAGCCCGATGCCCAACTGGGTGATCCTGTTCGGCTACGTGGCCGGCGCGGTGCTGCGCGGGCTGATGGTCGGCGCGATCGTGCTGGCGATCGCCATGCTGTTCACCGACGTGCGCGTGCCGCATCCGGTCGTCACCTTCACCACCGTGCTGCTGGGCGCGACGATCTTCGCGCTCGCCGGCTTCGTCAACGCGGTGTACGCGAAGAAGTTCGACGACATCGCCATCGTCCCCACCTTCATCCTCACCCCGCTCACGTACCTGGGCGGCGTGTTCTATTCGGTGAAGCTGCTGCCGGACTGGGCCGAGGCCGCCACCCACCTCAACCCGATCTTCTACATGGTCAACGCCTTCCGCTACGGCCTGCTGGGCGTGAGCGACGTGCCGCTGGCCACCGCGTACGGCCTGATGCTGGCCTTCGTTGTGGCCCTGGGCGCGCTCGGGCTGTGGCTGCTGCGGCGGGGGGTTGGGCTGCGCAGCTGAGCGCGGCTGGCCTCTTGGGACGACGGCCTCTATACTCGATCAGCTACCACCGCGCCGTCGCGCGGCGTGCAAAGGAACTGCTTTTTCTCAGGGCATGGAGGCGCTGATGACACCGTCCCGTTCTACCGCTGCGCTCGGGCGCGGCGATGCCGCGCTGCACGAATTTTCCGTCGAAGCGTCGCGGCGCCTTCGCGCTGATGGCCGCTGCGGCTTCTTCGCGCTGCAGGATGCCTTCAAGCACCTGGTCTTTGGCACCGATTTCCTGCATTCGACTGCTCTCGCCGAACTCGGGCGCATTGCAGAGAACACCCGGCATGAGTCCGCTCGCTGGGAGCCGGACCACATACTGATCGCCGGGGATCTCGCCTGGCAACTGCGTATCGGTCTGTATGCGCGCGCGTCGGACTTCGTCTACACGTTGCCGTTCGACCTGATGGTCGCGGTGATCGACCCGCGCGGCCTGCGCGTGGCCCGACCTTCGCTTCCCGAAGGGATGGTCAATGAGGTCTTCGACCCCGCGATCCGGTTGCCGACGCTGCGCTACGAAACCGTTCCGGGCGGTGAGGTGTTCGTCGTGGACGGCAGCCGCGAGCTGCTCGACATCCAGGTCGAACGCCCGGTGCTCGTGGTCAAGTTGAATACCTCGGTCCGCGATGCGTTGCAGTGGGCGTTCGACCGGCAAACCGGGTCTGCCGTACAGGCGATCGCAGCCGATCCGCTGGATTCGGAGCTGGTCTCGACGCTGCGTGCGCTGGCCAGCATGCAGCGCGGGGCCTCGGTGGAGCCGGTGCGCGCGTTGACCTGCCATCGACGGCACTTCGTCCGCTGGGCCGCGATCCAGTGCCTCGCGCGGCTTGCGCCCGAACTCGCGGTGGACGCGCTCCGCGCCGCTGCCGTCGATTCCCATCCGCACATCGCGCAGGCGGCCGCACACACGCTGTCGCGGCTCGGCCAGAAGGCAATGGCTGCATGACCATCAACATCGACCTGCCAAGTGCACCGGCGATGGGTCTCGACGAGTTCGTCGCGCTCGCCGACGCCGCCGCCCTCGATGGTCCCGACTCGCTGGTCGAGATCGCGCCGCACTTCCGCGCCCTCGCGGGCGATCCGGACCTGCTCGCGATCCGCCTCAACGAATCGCTCAAGCGGTACGTCGAAGGCGCATCCATGCTGACCTACACGCCGCAGTCCATCGTGCTGGCAAGCGGGCGCAACTTCTACGTGCGCGCCAACATCTGGACCCCGCTGCAGCTGCAAGGCGACTTTCGATCGCACGAAGAGCGTGTCTTCAGCTACCGCAACACGCACGACCACAACTTCGACTTCATGACGATCGGCTACCACGGGCCAGGGTACGAGACCGACCTGTACCAGTACGACCCGGCCACCGTCGAAGGACACGTGGGCGAGCGCGTGGAGCTCGAACCCCTCGGCCGCGAGACCCTGTACGCGGGACGGATCATGGTCTACCGCGCCAAGCGCGACGTGCACACCCAGCTGCCCCCGCCCAGCCTGTCGATCTCGCTCAACGTGATGCTGATCGACCCGGAGTGGAGCCGCCGCGACCAGTACTTCTTCGATGCAGAGACCGGCTGTATCACTGGGCTGCCGGACATCGCGGCCGTGCACAAGCGGGCCTCGGTCGTGGCGATGCTGGGACACCTGGCCAACGGCGATAGCCTGGAGCTGCTGCACGCGTTGCTGCGGGACGCGGACTGCCAGCGCATCCGCGAGGCGGCTGCACGTGCGCTCGCCGTCGCCCCCGGCCTCGGCCCCGGCGATCGCATCGCCGCGATCGGACGCGCACTCGACGACCGCTCGCCCGTGGTCCGTCGCACCGCGGCTGAATTGCTCGCGGAAGTCCGCTAGATTCCGCGCGCAGCAGCCCCCTGCGCGCGGATCATCCTTCCGGGGCAGACAAGGAGTAGTTGATGGATACGTTCGAACTCGATGACCTGGCGATCGCCATCGCGCCCACGGGTGCGTCCGACGCCGTTGCGGGCCCGCCCTGCATTGCGGTCTTCATCATCCTGATGACGATCCCCGCCAACTGAGGCACCGGGATGCGGGAGCCTCCCGCATCCCACCGATCTGCCGAGCCGCCCGTTCGATGCAGAACCGATTACCCGCACTCCATGCCGACCTGGTCGAAGCCAAGGCGGCGCTGTGGGATCGACCCGGTGCGAAGGTCGAGTTCGCCCTCGCGCTCGTGGGTGCCACCGCGCTGCTCGCGCTCGCGGCGGCGGTCGCCATGCGTCCGCTCGCTGCCGTGGAGCGCGCGGCGCCGGGGCACGTGGGCGTGGGGCTCATCGGTCTGGCGGTCGCGGCCTGCGCCTACCTGGCCATGGCTCGTGCGCGCCGCGACGTGGAGGCGCGCCTGGCCCGCCACTGGCTGCGGCCCGTGCTCTCCACCGCCGGCCTGCGACTCGAGAAGCGCGTTCGTCTGGCGCTGCGCGCGGCATGGACGGCGTCGTTGCTCATGGCGATGCTGCAGTTCGCGGCCCTGCGCGGCATGCTCGAGGCCGGGCATGTCACGTGGATCGCGGCCAGCGCAGGTGTCGCGCTGCTGCTGGCATGCCGCGTCCCGCCGCGCGAGGAATCCAGCGGTGCCGTCATCGGCACGACGCAGGCGCGCATCGCATCCGGTCGCGCACTGCAGGCGCTCACCGTCGCATGGCCGTTCGGCTTCCGGGCCTGGGCCATGGTCGCGATCACGGCCGGCCTTGGCGTCCCCGTCGCGGCGCTCGTCGCGGGACAAGGTCTGTGGCTCGGCGCGTCGCTCTGGATGGCCGTGGCCCTGCTGGTGCTGCTCGCGCTGCTGACGCGACCCGGCGCGAGCGAGGCGCATGCGCTGCTGTCGCGGCGGCGCCTGCCTGCCTGGCGATGCCTGCGACCGCTCATTGTCGCGCCCGTTGCCGTTGGCGCTGCGCTGCTCCTCCCGACGGGGGCCGCTGCAGTGGCGATGCGGGCGTGGGGACATGCCGCGCTGGCCGTCGCGCTGGCAGTCGCCTGGGGCGTCGTGGTCGCGCTACGCCTGGCCTGCGACCTCGCGCGGGCGACCGGGCGCCGCCCCGAGCCTTACGTCGCCGCAAATGCGATGGGTTTCGCTGTCGCCGCGCTGTTCCCTCCGCTCCTCGTCCTCAGCGTGCCGGCGCACGTGCTGGGTTATGCGCGTTACGTGCGTCACCAGTGGGGGCGCGTCTCGTGATCCTCGACATCCGCGGTGCCAGCGTGGATATCGGGCGCGTCCGCGCGTTGGAATCGATCGACCTCTCGGTCGCCGCCGGCGAGCTGGTCCTGCTCATCGGTGCCAACGCCTCCGGCAAGACCTCGCTGCTGCGCGCCGTGGCCGGACACCTCGATCCACGGCAGGGATCGATCCATCGCGCCGTCGGCAGCCGGCGCGTCGCGGACGCGATCGCGCCCGATCGGCTTCCGCGGATGCTCAGCGGACAGCAGGCACTCGAGTTCACCGCCGACGCGCTCGGGCAGGCAACGCTGGATGCCGCGTTGGCTTATGCGGACGCCGTATCGCTACGCAGCTGGTTGCACCAGCCGATCGGCCGGTATTCGCTCGGCACGCGGCAGAAGCTGTGCATCGCACTGAGCCTCGTTGGCGAACCGGGGCTCTACCTCTGGGACGAGATCGCCAATGGCCTGGACCTGCTCAGCGAAAGCCGCACGATGGCCTTCCTGCGCCGCCGACTTGACGACACCGGCGCGGCCGCGCTGCTCGCGACGCACAACCTCGATGTCGCGCAGGCCTACGCAGATCGCGTCGTGTTGCTGCACGAGGGGCGGCAGGTCGGCCATTGGGGTCCCGGGGCCGTGGCCGGCCTGCGCGAAGCGGGCATTCCCCTCTCCGCCACGGTACTGGCACGCATGGCGGACCTCGGTGCCGGCGTTTGCCCCGCGCCGCTGCAGCAGCGCGCAGGCGCCGGAGCCGTCCCGCGCGGCCTTGATCCCGGAGCATGACCGGTGCGGTGACCACCGACCCGTGCACGCCGCGTTAACATCGACGACACTCGCCGCCCCCGTTACGGATGACGCATCATGTCCAAGCTCGTCGACCTCTTTCTGCAGCCTTCGCGCGTCTTCGAAGCCGAACGCGAGCGCCCCACGTTCCTGGTGCCGCTGGCCATCGTGGTGCTGCTCACCGCCGCGTTCACCCTGGCGTATTTCATGCGCGTGGACCCGGCGTGGTACAGCGAGCACGTGCTCGCCAGCCTGGGACGCGAGCTCAGCGCCGCCGAGGCCGCCAAGGTCAAGGCGAGCATGCCGGGCACGCGCACCCAGGGCGTGATCGCCACGGTCACGGGCGCCGTGGCCGTCGTGCTGGCCAGCATGCTGGTTGCGTTGTATGTCTGGCTCGCGGCGAAGGTCACCGGCCGTACGCTGGGCTTCCGCCACGGCATGAGTCTCTCGACCTGGTCGGGCCTGCCGATGGCGCTGGGCCTGCTGGTCGCGCTGGCCGGCGCGCTCACCATGGCGCCGCAGACCGCGCTGGAATCGCTGATGCTCACCAATGTCGACCCGCTGCTGGTCGATCTGCCCGCCGACCATCGCTGGAATCGCCTTGCCCAGGCCTTCAACCTGCTCACGCTGTGGACGCTGTGGCTGTTCGCGCTGGGCTGGAAGACCTGGACGCGCAGCAGCTGGGGCCAGGCCATCGTGGTCGCGCTGCTGCCCACGCTGCTGGTGTTCGCAGTGATCGCGCTCATTCCCTGATGTCGAACCCATGACTCCCAAGACCAAGAAGTGGCTGGCCGGCGGGCTGGTGCTGGCCGTGCTCGTACTGCCCTTCGGCATCCGCGCCATGCGCGGCGAGAGCGCCACGGGCGTGGACATCGCCACCGTCGCCGCGCAGCCGGTGCGCCCCACCATCCTCGCCTCCGGCGCGCTGGCCTACGGCACCGAGGTCAACCTCACCGCCGAGGTGGTGGCCAAGGTCGAGCGCATCCTGGTGGCCGAGGGCGATACGGTGAAGCCGGGCCAGCTGCTGCTCACGCTGGATCCGGAGAGCTATCGCAATGCCATCGAGCGCGAATCGGCCGGCCGCCGGCAGAGCGCGATCGGCATCGACCGCCTGCGCGCGAACCTGCGCCTTCGCGAGGCGCAGTACAAGCGATCGCAGGCGCTTGCGGCGCAGCAGCTGATCGACCGCAACCGCCTGGAGGAAGACCGCCTGGCGCTGGAGACCGCGCGCGCCGAGCTCGCCAGCCAGAGCGAATCCCTGCGCCGTTCGCAGGCGGTACTGGGCGATGCCTACGAGCAGTTGGCCAAGACCGAGATCCGCGCGCCCATCGCCGGGCGCGTGGTCGAGCTGCCGATCAAGGTGGGCGAAACGGCGATCCCGTCGACCAATGCCCTGGCCGGCGCCAAGCTCATGAAGATCGCCGACACCTCCGCGCTGCTGGCCGAGCTCAAGGTGGACGAGGCCGACATCGCCAAGGTCGAGATCGGCCAGCAGGTGGACGTCTACCCGGCCGCCTACCCCGACACCGCGCTGCGCGGCGCGGTGGAGAAGATCGCGCTGGCGCCCACGCTGGAGAACCAGTCGCGCGCCTACAAGGTGACGGTGCGCCTGGGCGATGCCAGGGCCATGAAGCTGCGTTCGGGCATGAGCGCGCGCGCCGATCTCTACCTGGGCAATGGCGCGAAGCAGATCGCCGTGCCGGTGGAGGCGGTGGTCACCGAGAGCGACGAGAAGGATGGCGAGAAGACTTTCGTCTGGGCGGTGCGCGACGGCCGCGCGCGCAAGCTGCCGGTGAAGACGGGGCTGTCGGACGATCGCTGGCAGGCCATCGCCAGCGGCCTGAAGGCGGGCGATCGCGTCATCACCGGCCCGGCCAAGACCCTGCGCCGCCTCGCCGAAGGCGAGGCCGTGGAGCAGCGCAAGGCCAGCACCGCGGGCGCCGGCGAGGACGAGCGCCGCGACGAGGAGTCGGAGGCGTGATCGAACTCGCCGGCATCGTGAAGACCTACACGATGGGCGAGGAGACCGTGCGCGCGCTGGCCGGCGTGGACCTGTCCATCGCGCGCAACGAATACGTCGCGCTTACCGGGCCCTCCGGTTCCGGCAAGTCCACGCTGATGAACCTGCTGGGCTGCCTGGACACCCCCACTGAAGGCCGCTACCTGCTCAACGGGAGCGACGTGGCGACCATGGACGACGACGCGCTCGCGCGCGTGCGCAACCGCGAGATCGGCTTCGTCTTCCAGAGCTTCCACCTGTTGCCGCGCCAGACCGTGCTGCAGAACGTGATGCAGCCGCTGGTCTACCGCGGCATGCCACACCGCGAGCGCGTGCAGCGCGCCAGCGAGGCCCTGGCCAAGGTGGGCCTCGGCGACCGGCTCGCGCACCGCCCCAACCAGCTCTCCGGCGGCCAGCGCCAGCGCGTGGCGGTGGCGCGGGCGCTGGTGGGCGAGCCCTCGCTGCTGTTGGCCGACGAGCCCACCGGCAACCTCGATTCGGCCACCTCGCGCGACATCATGGCGCTGTTCGATGCCCTGCATGCGCAGGGGCAGACGGTGGTGATCGTCACCCACGAACCCGACATCGCCGCGCACTGCCACCGCGTGCTGCGCGTGTCGGACGGGCGCATCGTCAGCGACGTGCAGCAGCCGCGCACGGCGGAGGTGCACTGATGCAGGCCTATGTCGAAGCCCTCCGCGCCGCCCTGGCCAGCCTGGCCGCGCATCGCCTGCGCAGCTTCCTCACCACGCTGGGCATCCTCATCGGCACCGCGAGCGTGATCGCGGTGGTCTCGCTGGTGCAGGGCATGAGCGAGTCGATCAAGGGCCAGTTCGCCGACATCGGCGGCAGCACGCTCACGCTGCGCGCCGAGAACGACAACGACAACTACCGCACCGGCAAGCTCAACAACATCAGCGTAGCCGACATCGAGGTGCTGCGCCATCGCGTGGCGGGCGTGGGACAGGTCGCGCCCATGCTGCAGGTACCGGCCGCGCGCGCCAGCTACAAGGGCCGCAGCACCATGCCCGAGGTCTATGGCACCACGTCCGAGTTCCAGGCCGTGCGCGCGCGTTATCCGCAGATCGGGCGCTTCATCGTGGCCGGCGACGATGCCAGCCGCCGCCGCGTGGCGGTGATCGGCACCAAGCTGCGCGACGACCTGAAGATGCCGAAGAACCCCATCGGCGAGTACTTCATGCTCGGCGGCGAGTGGTTCAAGGTGGTGGGCGTGATGGAGCCGCAGGGCGAGATCTTCGGCTTCAGCCAGGACAACTATGCGGCGATTCCCTTCGACGTGGCACGCGGCATGAGCGGCTATGCCAACGAGCCCATGCTGATGGCGTCGTTCACCGTGCAGCGCATGGAGGAGATCGACGCCGTGCGCGAGCGCGTACGCCGCGCCCTGCGCGCCAGCCGCCGCGTCAAGGCCGACGCCGAGGACACCTTCACCGTCGAGGCGGCCGATTCCTTCGTCAAGCAGTTCGAGAAGGTCACCGGCACGATCACCGCGGTGGTGGCCGGCATCGTCGGCATCTCGCTGCTGGTGGGCGGCATCGGCATCATGAACATCATGCTGGTGAGCGTCACCGAGCGCACCCGCGAGATCGGCATCCTGAAAGCGCTGGGCGCCACGCGCCGCGACATCCTGGTGCAGTTCCTGCTCGAGGCCGCGCTGCTGGCACTGCTGGGCGGCGTGATCGGCATCGTGCTCGGCTACGCGGCCGGCGCCGGCATCGCAGCGCTGATCCCGGACTTCCCGCCGGCGAGCGTGCCGGTCTGGGTGGTGCTGGTGGCGGCGGGGTTCTCGGCGCTGGTGGGGGTGGTGTTCGGGCTGATGCCGGCGTCGAAGGCGGCGGGGTTGGACCCGATCGAGGCGTTGCGGTACGAGTGAGCCCTTGATCTGCTTTGGCCTTGCGTCGCTGGGATGCGCGTAGCTGCGCAGGCACCTCTGCCAGTGCTGTGGCCGCTGTTGCTCGTCATCCCCGCGAAAGCGGGGATCCAGAAACCTTCGTTCTTGTAGCCGCCGCCGACGTAGCTCGCTAGCTCTTGTTGTTGCGTCTCGGCTCCACGAACCGGCGACAGCAGCGACTAATGATGAAGACCCCGAAGGGGCGGCGCACAGGACGTGCGTCGCCCCTTCCGGGTCGTCGCGATTGTTTGCGGCTGTTGGCGATTCGCGTCTAAGGCAGTAGCTGTATAGCGTGGCGCCGTCATGTGTGACCGCGTCACCTTCCGCTTTTCGAAGCACCGCGAGCCTCTACCGGCAGATTCGATCAGGCCACGCCGCACCGACCGCACAGCTGCGAGCAGCACTACAGGATCACGACATCCGCACATCCGTAACCGCAGTCCCGGCCTTGCCTCGCCGCAGCTTCCGCCGCAGCCACCCGCCCAGGTCGTCGACCACCGTGTACGCGGCCGGGATCACCACGAGGCTCAGCGCCGTCGACGTGATCAGGCCGCCGATCACCGCCACCGCCATCGGCGCGCGGAAGCTGGAATCGCCCGACAGGCCCAGCGCGACCGGCAGCATGCCGGCACCCATCGCCAGCGTGGTCATGATCACCGGACGCGCGCGCTTGCGGCAGGCGTCGACCAGCGCATCGTGCTGGCTCATGCCCTGCCCGTCCTCGGCCATCACCGCGTAGTCCACCAGCAGGATGGAGTTCTTGGTGGCGATGCCGATCAGCATCAGCAGGCCGATCAGCGCCGGCAGCGAGAGCATGTGCTGGGTGATCAGCAGCGCGCCGAACGCGCCACCGGCGCACAGCGGCACGGCGGTGAGGATGGTGAGCGGTTGCAGCGCGTGGTTGAACAGCAGCAGCAGCACCATGTAGATGCAGATGATGCCGGCGGCCATCGCGAGCAGGAATCCGACGAAGAGCTCGACGAAGACTTCCGCGTCGCCCGCGTTGAGGAAGCTCACGCCCGGCGGCGGGTTCTTCACCGTCGGGAGCTGGTTCACCTCGTTCATGACCTCGCCCAGCGGGCGGCCGTTGAGCTCGGCGGTGAAGGTGACGTTGCGCTGGCGCTGGTAGCGCGAGATCACCGAGGGGCCGCTCGCGGGGCGGATGTCGGCCACCGCGGCGAGCGGAACCGGGCCGTTCGCGCCCGGCACGCGCAACTGGCCGATGAGCGCGGGGTTTTCCAGCACGTCCTCGGAGAAGCCGACGCGGATGGGGATCTGCCGCTCGGGCAGGTTGAGCTTGGCCAGGCGCTGGGTGTAGTCGCCGCTGGTGGCGATGCGCGCGGCCTCGGCGATCGCGGTGGTCGACACGCCGGCCTCCGCCGCGCGCGCCGGGTCGGGCACGATGACGAGTTCGGGGCGCAGCAGCGAGGCCGACGAGGAGATGCTGCCCAGGCCCTTGATGGTGCGCAGCTCGCGGGCGAGCGCGTCGGCGGCCTCCTGCAGGCGCTGCGGATCGTCGCCCGCGAGCACCAGCTGCATCACCTCGCCCGGCTCGGTGGACAGGTAGCTGATGCGCACGCCGGGCAGGTCGAGCAGGCGCGCGCGCGCCTCGCGCTCGAGCTGCTGCTGGCTGCGGCTGCGATCCTCGGCATGGCCCCAGTCCAGCACCAGCGTGGCGGTGCGGGCATCGCCCGAGCCGGTCTTGCTCGGGTCTCCCAGGTCCAGCGCCGAGCCGACCACCGTGTAGACCTGCGCGAGCTCCTCGATGCCCGCAAGCCGCGCGCGCGCGGCCTCGGCCACGCGCACCGTCTCCTCGATCGGCGTGCCCGGCGGCAGCTCGATGGAGAGATTGCTGCGGCCCAGGTCGGAGATCGGGATGAACGTGGTGGGGATGAACGCCACCAGCCCCATCGACGCGACGAAGAACGCCAGCGCCGCCATCAGCGTGATCCAGCGGTGGCGCAGCGCGGCATCGACCAGCCGCAGGTAGCGGCGCATCAGCGGGCCTTCGGCTTCCTCGTGGCCGTGCGGCCGGAGCTGGTAGGCCGCGATCATCGGCGTGAGCAGGCGCGCCACCAGCAGCGAGAACAGCACCGCGGCGGCGGCCGTCCAGCCGAACTCGCGGAAGAACTTGCCGGGAATGCCCGGCATGAAGGCCACCGGCACGAACACCGCCGCCAGCGTGAGCGAGGTGGCGATGACCGCCACGCCGATCTCGTCGGCCGCCTCGCGCGCGGCCTCCAGCGGCGTCTTGCCCATGCGCAGGTGGCGCACGATGTTCTCGATCTCGACGATCGCATCGTCCACCAGGATGCCCACCACCACCGCCAGCGCCAGCAGCGTGATGAGGTTGAGGGTGAAGCCGAAGAAGTACATCACCGCGAAGGTCGGGATGATGGACAGTGGCAGCGCGACCGCCGAGATCCAGGTCGCGCGCCAGTCGCGCAGGAAGGCCCAGACCACCACCAGCGCCAGCAGCGCGCCTTCCCACAGCATCGTCATCGACGACTCGTAGGAGCGCTCGGCCTCCTCCACCTGCGAGGTCACCAGCCGGAACGTCGTGCCCGGGTGCGCCTTCTCCAGCGCGGCGATGGCGGCGCGCACGCCCTCGGCCACCTCGAGCTCGGAGGAGCCGCGCGTGCGCGAGATGGCGAAGGACACCACGGGCCGGCCGTCGAGCAGCGCCACCTGCGTGGTGTCGGCCGCCGCGTCGGTGATGCGCGCCAGCGTGCCCAGCCGCACCGCGCGGCCGTCCTGCAGCGCGATGGAGAACCTGCGCAGCTGCTCGGCGCTGGCCACCGTGCCCACGGTGCGGATGACCTGCTGCGCATCATTCAGCTCGGCGCGGCCACCCGGGCGCTCGGCCTGGCTGGCTGCGATCTGCTGGCTGATCTCGCCGGCGGTGACGCCCCAGGCCTGCAGCGCATTGGGATCGAGGTCCACGCGGATCTGCCGTTCCACGCCGCCGGCGCGCGCCACCTTGGCCACGCCGGGCACGCCGAACATCGCGCGCGTGACTTCGCGGTCGACGAACCACGAGAGTTCGTCCACGCCCATGCGGTCGGAGGCCACCGCATAGGTCAGCAGCGAGCCGCCGATGTCGACCTTGTTGACGATGGGCTCCTGGATGTCCTGCGGCAGGTCGCTGCGGATGCGGCTGACGGCGGCGCGCGTGTCGTCGAGCGCGGTGGCCAGGTCCGTTTCCAGCTGGAACTCGATCGCGGTGGTGCTGCTGCCCTCAGTCACCGTGGAGGTGACGCGCTTGACGCCGTTGAGCGTGGCCACCTGGTCCTCGATGCGCCGGGTGACCTCCGTTTCCAGCTGGCTGGGCGAGGCGCCGGGCTGCGGCACCGTCACCGTCACCATCGGGAAGGAGACGTCGGGAAAGCGCGCCACCGGCAGCTTCCAGAAGCCCCAGAGCCCGGCCACGCACAGCACGAAGAAGATCATCAGCGCCGGCAGCGGCCGGCGGATGGCCCAGGCGGAGACGTTCATCATGGCGCGGCGACCTGCGGCGCCGAGGCCTCGCCCGCGGCGACCACGCGCACCGGATCGCCGTCGCCCACGAAGCCCGCGCCGCGGTCGATCACGCGCGTGCCGGCGGCCACGCCGTCGAGGATCTCCACGAAGCCGCCCGCGCGGTTGCCGGTGCGCACGCGCACGCGGCGCGCCACGTTCTTCGCATCGACGGTGAACACGTAGCTGTTGCCGTCGCGGGTGACGATGGCCGAGGCCGGCAGCACCAGCGCCTTCTGCGCGCCGACGAGGATGCGCCCTTCCACGTACGCGCCCACCTGCACGCCCTCGGGCTCGGGCAGGTCGGCGTAGACGGTGCCGGTGCGCGTGGTCGCATCCACGCCGGGCGAGACCGCGCGCACCTGGCCTTCCACGCTGCCGCCGCGCGCGGCGATCACCACCGGATCGCCCACGTTGACCTGCGCGAGCTCGGCTTCGGCGAGTTCGGCGCGCCATTCCAGGCGGCCGTCGCGGATCAGGCGCAGCAGCTCGGTGCCGGCGGCGACAACCTGCCCGGGCTGCACCAGGCGCCGGGAGACGATGCCGTCGGCCGGTGCACGCAGCGTGGCGAAATCGCGGCGAAGCTGCGCCGCATCGAGCGATGCGCGCGCCGTGGCCACGCGGGCGTTGGCCTGGTCGCGCGCGGCGCGCAGCTCGTCGAGCTGCCCGGCGGAGATGTAGCGCCCGGCGGCCAGCGGCTCGGCGCGGCGCAGGTTCGCCTGCGCGAGCGCGGCGGCGGCCTGGGCCTCGCGGAACGCGGCGCGCGACTGCGCGAGCTCGCTCTCCAGCGTGCGGGCGTCGAGCTCGAGCAGCACCTGTCCCCGGCGCACGAACTCGCCCACGTCGACGTACAGCCCGGTCACGCGCAGCCCGCTGACCTCCACGCCCAGCTGCATCTCCTCCACCGCGGCCACCGGCGCGGACACGGTGATCGCGCGCTCGATCTCGCGCACCTGCGCCGGCACGGCGGTGACCGCCATCGCCGGCGCCGCGGCGGGCGCGGCCTCCTCGTCGGCCTGGCCGCATGCGGCCAGCGCCACGCACAGCATTCCCAGTCCTGCCCAGCGGCGGATCGTCGACATCGCGCAAGTTCCGGCAGGCCCGCGCCCGCGAGGCCGCCAAGGATACGGGGGCGCAGGTTCGCGGCGCAGTGCCGGGTGTCATCGGCGGGCGCGTCCGGGTCGAAGGGCCACCGCAGATGCAGGCCCGGGATGCAGCCACGGATGGGCACGGATGGACACGGACCGGGCCGCTTCATCGCGGTGTGCCGCGCGCGCATTGCGGTGCGAATGCGGGCACGGGGCGACGCGTGCTGGAACACCGAACCCGTAGCCCGGGTAAGGCCGCAGGCCGCACCCGGGGGCGACGTCGTTCAACCTGGCGCGGTGCGCAGCGAATCATTGACGCCCGCTGTCCGCCGGACGACACACGCGCGGCAGCGCCGCGTCGCGACGTTGGGGTGGACGGCGGCTTCGATCCCGGGTGCGCTGCGCTTACCCAGCTGCTGCGCGGGCTAGGGGAGGCGGAAGAAGGTGCGGGCGGTCGCCGTGGCGGCGGCCGCGGTGGTCGCCACGTCCTCGCCGCGGTCGCGTGCGAGTTCCTCGACGATATGCGGCAGGAAGGACGGCTCGTTGCGGCGGTCCTTCGGCGTGGGTCTCAGCGTGCGCGGCAGCAGGTAGGGCGCGTCGGTCTCCACCATCAGCCGGTTCGCGGGCAGGTGCGGCACGATCTCGCGCAGGTGCTGGCCACGGCGCTCGTCGCAGAGCCAGCCGGTGATGCCGATGTGCCAGTCGCGGTCCAGATACGCAAAGGCCTCCTGGCGCGTGCCGGTGAAGCAGTGCACGACGCAGGAACCGAGGCGGCCCTCGAAGTTCTTCATGATTGCCACGAAGTCCTCGTGGGCGTCGCGCTGGTGGAGGAACAGGGGCTTGCCGGTGTCGGCCGCGATCTGTAGCTGCATCTCGAAGGCGCGGCGTTGCGCGGGGCGCGGGGAGAAGTCGCGGAAGTAGTCGAGCCCGCACTCACCGACCGCCACCACCTCGTCATGCGCCAGCAGCGCGCGCATCTCGGCATCGCATTCGGCGGTGTATTCCACCGCGTGGTGTGGGTGCACGCCGGCGGTGGCATACAGCAGGCCCGGATGCGCCTGCGCGAGCGCCAGCGCCTTGGGCGAATGCTCGCGGCTGGCGCCGGTGACCACCATCCGCACGACGCCTGCCGCCTGCGCGCGCGCCAGCACGGCGTCGCGGTCGCGATCGAAGGATTCGTGGGTGAGGTTGGCGCCGATGTCGATGAGCTGCACGGGATGCGGGATTCGGTGTTCGGGATCCGGGAAAGCATAGCGGCGGCCACGCGCCCGCCGCGCAACGCCGGGCTGCATGCGCCTGCAGCCGGCGTGTCCTGCGACAATCCGTCGCCAACCGGGTGCCCGCCGTGACGAATCCCGAATCCCGAATCCCGAATCCCGGCTTTACGAATCCCGGCTTCCCGATCGACCCCCTGCTCCCGCGCATCCGCGACTCGCTCGCCGCGCATCCGCGGCTGGTGCTCGAGGCACCGCCCGGCGCGGGCAAGACCACGCAGGTGCCGCCGGCGCTGCTGGACGCGCCCTGGCTGGGCGACGGGAAGATCCTGATGCTCGAGCCGCGACGGGTCGCCGCGCGCGCCGCGGCCTCGTTCATGGCGCAGCGTCGCGGCGAGGAGGTCGGCGACACGGTCGGCTATCGCATCCGCTTCGAGAGCCGCGTTTCCGACGCCACCCGGATCGAAGTGGTCACCGAGGGCATCCTCACCCGGATGATCCAGGACGACCCGATGCTCGACGGCATCGGCGCGATCGTCTTCGACGAGTTCCACGAACGGCACATGGCCGCCGATCTGGGCCTCGCGCTCGCGCTCGACGTGCAGGCGCAGGTGCGCGAGGACCTGCGCATCCTGGTGATGAGCGCCACGCTCGACGGCGAGCGGCTGGCCGCGTTCCTCGACGCGCCGCGGCTGTCCAGCGAGGGCCGAAGCTTTCCCGTGCGCATCGCGCATTTCCCGGCGCGCCGCGAGGAGAAGACCGAACACCACATGCGTCGCGCGGTCGAGCACGCGCTGGCCACGCATCCCGGCGACGTGCTCGTGTTCCTGCCCGGCCAGCGCGAGATCGCGCGCGTGCAGGCGCTGCTCGCGCACATCGAGGCCGACGTGCTGCCCCTGCATGGCGAGCTCTCCGTCGAGGAGCAGTCGCGCGTGCTGCGTCCCGCACCCGATGGCCGCCGGCGCGTCGTGCTGGCCACCAACGTCGCCGAGTCCAGCGTGACGCTGCCCGGCGTGCGCGTGGTGATTGACAGCGGCCTGGCCCGCGAGCCGCGCTTCGACCCCGTCAGCGGCTTTTCGCGGCTGGACGTGGTGCCCATCGCACAGGCCTCCGCCGACCAGCGTGCCGGCCGCGCGGGGCGCGTCGCGGATGGCTGGGCATATCGCCTGTGGCCGGAGTCGCAGCGGCTCGAACCGCAGCGCCGGCCCGAGATCGCGCAGGTGGACCTGTCCGCCCTCGCGCTCGAGCTCGCGCTCTGGGGCGGCGCCGACCTGCGCTTCCCCGATGCGCCGCCTCCCGGCGCGCTCGGCGCCGCGCGCGACCTGCTGCGCCGCCTCGGCGCGCTCGACGGCGACGCGGTGACGCCGCTCGGCCGCCGGATGCTGACGCTCGGCACGCACCCGCGGCTGGCCGCCATGCTGCTGGCACCCATCGACGCCGGCGAACGCGCACTGGCCTGCGACCTCGCCGCGCTGGTCGAGGCGCGCGATCCGCTGCGCGCTCCGCCGGGCCTGCCGCGCAGCGACGCGCTGGCCGAGCGCTGGCAGGCGCTGGCCGCGTTCCGCGCCGGGCGCACGCCGCCCGAGGCCTCGCGC
>NZ_SKFB01000154.1:0-581 GCF_004344885.1 Lysobacter sp. N42 | reverse complement strand
GACCGGATCCAGGCCCAGATCCAGCGCGAGCTGCCGGGTTTCATTGCCCTCGTAGGCGCGATCCATGACCAGATGGCAGCGCGCGGGCAGGGGTGGCAGGGCATGCAGCAGGGCGCGACCGGCTGGGGCATCGCCCGCCTGGCCCGGCGAAAGCGAGAAGGCTAACGCGCAGCGGGAATCCGCGGCAGCCATATGAATTTTGGTGGTCCAGCCTCCGCGGGAGCGGCCGATGGCCTGCGGGCCGTTTTTTTTCGTGCGCCGGTGCCGTCCGGGTGGACCTTGACGATCGTACTGTCCAGGCTGACCGCCTCCAGCCGCACCCGGACCAGCTGTTCGGCCTGCATGCGCTCGAAGACCCGATCCAGGACCCCGGCCTTGGCCCACCGGTTCATCCGCGTGTAGATCGTGTGCCAGTTGCCGAACCGCTTGGGCAGGGCCCGCCACTTGCAGCCATTTTCGGCCACGAACAGGATCGCGTTGAGCACTTGAAGGTTGTCCAGCGACACATTGCCCCGCTGCCGCGGCAGGCAATCCTCGATACGCGCGAATTGCGCAGGCGTAAGTTCCATGCGCAGTATGTT
>NZ_SKFB01000153.1:0-582 GCF_004344885.1 Lysobacter sp. N42 | reverse complement strand
ACCCAAAAATATCTCTAATTCTATTAATTAGGAAAAGAAGAGAGAGAGGAAAGAGAGATAATGTAGTGGACGTCCAAGGGGGGGTTGAGTCTCTCGTATGTTTCTTTTGGTTCCTTTTATAATTCCCGGCTATCTTACAGATACATTGAATCTAGACACCTTCTCTGCAAATTTGGTTTATCTTCATTGATAAGGTATATCTCTTTATCCTTTTTGAATTTGAATGAGATGGAAGCTTCTGGAAACCTCTGGATGGCTTGGCTAATCTTCAGATGGGGTCCCACAAGAGATATGCAGCAATGGATTATCAACGGTGTGGATTTTAGTGCAATCCCGTCTAAAAATGAATATGAAAATCTCCGGGCCCATAACTTTGTCAATTTAGCTCTGATTTGCACAATCTTGGGCTCCACGGACATCTACTCTGAATAAGCTTTCCAACAGTAGGTAAATTACATCGATCCGACGGTCGGATTGAAAGTTATGGTCATTTGAAGATGAGTTATCCTGAGAAAAACGGGATTAACTTTTAAAATTTGATTTGCAATGAACTCTATCTCTGCACAACTTTCATTTTTGAAA
>NZ_SKFB01000152.1:0-597 GCF_004344885.1 Lysobacter sp. N42 | reverse complement strand
ATCCGGCTCGAAAGCGACGCCAGGCCGGCGCCACGATGCCGCAATCCGGGCGGCAGAGCGGGTTGTTCAGACCTTCCCTAACAATTCGTCCAAGCCGACGCCGCTTCGCGGCGCGGCTTAACTCAAGTGTTAGGCCCCGCATTGTGTTACGTCGAATCATGAAGAAGCTCACTGCTCCGCACGTCGCCTCACTATCAGTCATCGCTGCTGGGCTCGTACTTGGTGTCTTGTCATGGCTGGGCCCCTTCCCAGCCTATGTGCGTGATGCGTTGCAGATCGCTGGCTTAGCGCTGCCACTCGTCGGTTCAAGCGCACTCGGCTTCTTGTGGCTCATCCATTCAGCTAATCTGGCAACCGGAGCCCGCCACGCCGTGGTCAAGAGCTGGACAGTTCAACCTGTTTTGGGCTTCTCGCTTGGCAGTCTCGGTGGCATTGTCCTAACCGGCCAAGCATATCCGGGCTCGCTGTTCGGCCTCGCAGCAGGGTCGTTTCTCGCCTGGGTGTATCGGCGGGCGGCGGCCTAACAATTCGTCCAAGCCGACGCCGCTTCGCGGCGCGGCTTAACTCAGGTGTTAGCGCCCGCAGTTGGGGCTCGGT
>NZ_SKFB01000151.1:0-609 GCF_004344885.1 Lysobacter sp. N42 | reverse complement strand
ATCGCGCTGCAGTGGTTGCCCCTGTAACAAAAAAAAAAGAAGTATAACGAGAGGGGGAGGCGGTCTTCGGCCAAGGAGGGGAGGCCCAAATTGACGCGAAAAGCAAAAAGGGGGTGCAACACGAGGACTTCCCAGGAGGTCACCCATCCTAGTACTACTCTCGCCCAAGCACGCTTAACTGCGGAGTTCTGATGGGATCCGGTGCATTAGCGCTGGTATGATCGCACCCGGGGTATATCCGCGGAAGAAACTATTTGCGCCTTCCGGAATGGAGGTTCCTGCGGACAGGCTTGGCGTGTCGAGGCCCTAACTTTCGATCCGCCCGCCCGATTCGCCATTATGATATATCGTCGGAAAGCTCGGGACGGGCTGATCAACGGGGCAAACGGGCAAGCAAGTTTCGAGCCGCCGGCGTGGTCAAATTGGGCCATTCTCGATGCTAGGACCACGGTTTTTGGCCCCGTGCGCCCCATGCCCATCGTTCCGACGCCTCGAGCTCGTACGCCGGCCGCAGCGGGTCCGATATAGTGGATCGCGCTGCAGTGGTTGCCCCTGTAACAAAAAAAAAAGAAGGAGAACGAGAGGGGGAGGCGGGCTTCGGCCAAGGAG
>NZ_SKFB01000150.1:0-610 GCF_004344885.1 Lysobacter sp. N42 | reverse complement strand
AACTGGGCTTCCGAGAAGCTTGTGTCGATAAGTAAACACCTCCGTGCTTGCTGTAGTGCGATAAAAACACAACACACGCACCACTTATTCTGCGGCTTGAGTCGCCCTCTTTCTGTTACAGCTACTATAGATGAAGGAATTGGATCTAAAAAGTCCTCAAGTTTGCTAGTCCAGTCACACTCATTCAACCAGGAATCTTCTATTCATAGCGAAGCTTGAGCGGAGGAATGCGTATACCGTTACTCTACTCAACTATGCTACTGCATTGCCTCCACCTGCTCAACTTGTACTACAAGTCTAGTTGGGCCATGTATCCCGAGGTTTTGCAAAACCTCCTTTCCCAACGAGAACGAGTTCAGTGAGCGGCCACTTCCCTTCACTGGAACTCCCATGCCTTTCTTGGTTGGACCAACCCAACATGCATTTTAGAGTGCCGGGGCGATAGGCGCGCCGCAGTCACGCATTCGAGTAAGAGCCTTTCTTCGCTATGTAAATAGAGGGCCGGAATAAGTGCCAGACCCTCAACAAAAGAATGGATTAAGGTGATAGAGTGTTATCAGGAGACGCTAGGCTTCGGAATTGAGAAATTTTTTGTTTTTTTTTTTCGTAA
>NZ_SKFB01000020.1:0-55968 GCF_004344885.1 Lysobacter sp. N42 | reverse complement strand
CGATGCGGGTAGCCACGTCGCGCAGCGCCTGGGTCTTGAGCCGCAGCTCGTCGATGTTCGCGAGCAGCCGCTGGCGCCGGCGGTGGCAGCGGGATGCGCATGGCCTTCGGTGCCCTGACCTGCACCGTCAGCGGCCTGCGCTCGCGCAGCACCTCGATCGCGACGCTGGCCCCCTCGGGCTTGCCGCGCAGCTGGTCCATGACCTCGCGTGGGCTGGCCACCGCCTTGCCGTCGACGCGTCGGATCACGTCGCCCGACTGCAGGCCTGCGAGTTCCGCCCCGGCGCTGACGACCAGCACGCCTTCGCTGGTGCCGAAGTAGCGGCCCAGCTGCGCATCCAGCGATGCCAGGTTCAGGCCGTTCCAGCGGAACGCCTCGGCCAGCGCGAAGCTGCGGCAGTCCTGTCCGTCGCCGCAGGCGCCGTCGCGCGCCAGGCGCATCACCTCGCGATGCACTTCCGGCGCAACGCCCGGACCGGCCGCGACTGGTGCGATCACGCGACGGATCACGCGACGACCGCCGCGGCCGTCGTCCTCGCTGCGTTCGATCACGGTCGGCGCATCCGGCGCGGTGCGGATGTCGACGGCCTCGGCTTCGATCTCGACCGCACCGTCCTCGCCGCGCACCAGCCGCACGTCGCCGCGCGGGCGCAGCTCGCTGCCATCGCCGCCGAAGAAGGCGACGGGCGACGCGGCTTCCGGCGTGATCGAAACTTCCGCCCGGCGGCCGTCGCGCTCGTAGCCCACGCGGACCGGCTTGCCTGCCTGCAGGTCGGCCAGCCGCTCCCTCAGGCTGTCGAGCCGGGCCGCGCCGTCGGCACCCGTGAGCGCCCGGCCGTCGATGCTGAGGATCCGGTCGCCCGTGCGCAGGCCTGCCCGCGCCGCGCCGCTGGCGGGCGTCACGCCGGAAACGCGCACGCCGCGGCCGTCGTCCTCCTCCAGAAGGACACCGAGCACCGGCTTGCGCAGCATGCGCTGCTGGAGGACGAAGACGCCGTCCTCGCCGGTACCGAGCTCGCGCGAGAGCGCCGCGACGCGCCTGGCCGCGCGCTCGAGTTCGGCGCGTGCCGTCTCCAGCTCCTTTTCCTTCGCGTCGCGGTTGTCGGACTGTGCCGACGCGCCGAAGGCGAGTGCGCCGGCCAGCGCGGTCGCCAGCAGCATGCGGGTGGGAAGCCTGGCTTGCATGGTCACCTCGTGCTTGATCGGGAAATGGGGTTCAGTCGACGCGTGCCACGGCGTCCATCGACACGCCGTGCGCCGCCATCCAGCGCTGCGTGCCCTCGAGCGAGGCCAGCTCGCGCAGGGCCAGCACGCGCTCGGTCCAGAGCGTCGCGCGCGTGGGCTCGTCGAGCCCCGGCTGCATCAGCGCGGCATCGATCAGGCCGATGCGCTCGTCGAGCGTTGCCGACACCACGGCCGCCGGCGCGCTGGCCATGCGCTCGTCGCGCGCATAGGCGACGAGTGCCTCAAGGCGCGCGGATTCGCGATGCAGCGCGGCGAGATCGGTGGCCGGCTCGTCCTGGGACGACCCCGGCGTGACGGTCGAACGCGCCGCCGGCGAGGGCATCGAGGTGTGCAGCGATGCGGGCCGGGCCGGAACATCGGCGGCCGCGACCGCGGGCATGGCGCGTGGGCGCGATGGACGGGCGGCATCGTGCCGACGTGGCGTGGCCTGCAGCGGAAGTGCCGGTGTCCGCGACGTAGCGGCATCGGCGACGTCGGCGACCGGGCGTTCATCGCCGGGCTCGCTGCCGGTATCGACGCCGCGTGGCACGTGAAGCGCGGCGGTTCCGATGCCCCGGTCGTTCGCCCGCGCCGGAACGCCGCCGGGTGCCGCCACGCGCGCGGGCCGATCGCGGGCAGGCTCCGGCATGGCGAGCCACCAGACGGCCGGCAGCGCCGCGATGACCGATGCGGCGGCCGCCAGCGTCAGGCGTCTGCGCCTGCGCGGTGCCGCGCGCGGCACCGCGTCGCGGGCTGCGATGTTTCCGGGCAGCGCAGCCGACAGGCGTGCCCAGCCGTCCGCCGGCGCGGGTTCCAGTGCAATCGCGGCAAAGGCCTCGTCCCAGTCGCGGGGCGTGGGGCGTGGGGGCAGGTTCGCGTCAGCCACGGCGGGCCTCCTCGGGTGTTTCCAGTAGCGCGCGCAGGCGGCGGCCGCCGCGTGCGAGCTGCGACTTGGAGAAGCTGGTGCTGCGCTGCATGAGGTCGGCGATCTCCTCATGCGTGAAGCCTTCGGCGTGATGGAGCCAGAGCACGGTGCGCGTGGCCGGTGGCAGCTTGAGCAGTGCGCGCGTAAGCGCGGCCGCGTCCGCGGCAGCCGACGGCGGCGGCGCGAGGTCCTCGAAATCCTGCGCGCCGAACGCGCCGTCGATGGGCAGTTCGGCATCCAGCTGGCGCCGCCTGCGCAGCCGCATCAACGCCTCGTTGACTGCCACCTGGCGCAGCCAGCCCCAGAACGGACTGCCGCCGCGGAAGCCCCGCAGGCCGGCGAAGACCTTGAGCATGGTGTCCTGCAACACGTCGGCCGCATCGTCGGGTTGTCCGCACAGCCGCAGGGCCAGGGTGTAGACCGGCCGCTCGAAGCAGCGGTAGATCTGCTCGAAGGCGGCGTGCTCGCCGCTCCGGGCGCGGGCGAGCACCGCCTCCGGCACGTCCACCGCGAAGCTGCTGCGCACCGCGGGGGCGGGGCGGGCGGCGGGCGGGGCGAGGGCGGTGTCGGGCGGCATCAGGCTCATGGATGCGGCGGGGCGGCAAAGCGTCGCAGGCCGCGTCGGCGCCTATACTCGACCCATCCACCCGGGGAGGGGAAAGGACATGTTCGGATTCGGATCGATCCTGGGCGCCGTGCTCGTCTTCGCGGCCGTCGTGCTGGTGTTCAAGGCCGTGCGCATGGTGCCGCAGGGCTACGAGTGGACGGTCGAGCGCTTCGGCAAGTACACGCACACCCTAGACCCCGGCCTGCACTTCCTGGTGCCGGTGGTCTACGGCGTCGGCCGCAAGATCAACATGATGGAGCAGGTGATGGACGTCCCCAGTCAGGACGTCATCACCAAGGACAACGCCGTCGTCAAGGTCGACGGCGTCGTCTACTTCCAGGTGCTCGACGCCGCCAAGGCCGCCTACGAGGTCGCGCAGCTGGAGATCGCGATCCTCAACCTGGTCATGACCAACATCCGCACCGCGATCGGCTCGATGGACCTGGACGAGTCGCTGTCCAAGCGCGACGAGATCAACACGAAGGTGCTGGTGGCGGTGGACCAGGCCACGCATCCCTGGGGCATCAAGGTCAACCGCATCGAGCTCAAGGACATCCAGCCCCCGCGCGACCTCGTCGATTCCATGGCGCGGCAGATGAAGGCCGAGCGCGAGAAGCGCGCGAACATCCTCGAGGCCGAGGGCCACCGGCAGTCGGAGATCCTGCGCGCCGAGGGCGAGAAGCAGGCGGCGATCCTGGAGGCCGAGGGCAAGCGCGAGGCCGCGTTCCGCGAGGCCGAGGCCCGCGAGCGCCTGGCCGAGGCCGAGGCGCAGGCCACGCGCATGGTCTCGCAGGCCATCGCCGAGGGCGACGTGCAGGCCATCAACTACTTCGTCGCGCAGAAGTACATCGAGGCCTTCCGCGCGCTGGCCGAGGCGCCCAACCAGAAGTTCGTGATGATGCCGATGGAGTCGGCCGGCATCATCGGCTCGATCGCGGGCATCGCCGAGCTGGCCAAGGAAGCGCTCGACCGCTCGCCGGCCAAGGCCGTGCCGCCGCTGCCGCCCCGCGAGCGCGCCTGACATGGGCTGGGGCTTGGACACCACCGTCTGGGCCGTGCTGGCCATCGTGCTGGTGGCGGGCGAGGCGCTGCTACCCGGCGCGGCGCTGCTCTGGCTGGGCGTGGCGGCCGGCGCGGTCTGCGTGCTGGTGCTGCTGCTGCCGGACACGCCCTTCGTCGTGCAGGCGCTCGCCTTCGCGGTGCTCAGCTTCCTCGCCATCCGCTACCTGCGCCTGCGAGGCGGTCCGGCCGCCGCGAGCGACCAGCCCGCGCTCAACCGCCGTGCCGAGCAGCTGGTGGGCCGCGTCGTGCCGCTGCTGGACGCCATCCAGGACGGCCACGGCCGCGTGCAGATCGCCGACGCCTTCTGGGACGTGGAAGGCCCCGACCTGCCCGCCGGCACCCGCGTGCGCATCGTTGGCGCGCGCGGCATGACGCTGCTGGTGCGCGAGCAGGCCTGAGCGACCGTGCACCGGGCGCGGCCCGGCGCGTGCGTGGCCGGCGCGTCGATGCGTCCTCCGTTCGTGCCGCCGTCGCGCCGTCGGCTTCGGCGATAATCACGGCCCCTCACGCCGCGACGCCGCCATGACGAACAAGACCGTCCTCAACGATGCCCACCGCGCCCTGGGCGCCAAGATGGTCGACTTCGGCGGCTGGGACATGCCCATCAGCTACGGCTCGCAGATCGAGGAGCACCACCAGGTGCGCCGCGACGCGGGCATGTTCGACGTCTCCCACATGACGGTGGTCGACCTGCGGGGCGAGCGGGTGCGCGACTTCCTGCGCCGGCTGCTCGCCAACTCCGTCGACAAGCTGAAGAAGCCCGGCAAGGCCCTCTACACCTGCATGCTCAATGAGCGCGGCGGGGTGATCGACGACCTCATCGTCTATTTCATGGACGAGGCCTTCTTCCGGCTGGTGGTCAACGCCGCCACCCGCGAGAAGGACCTGGCCTGGATCCGCCAGCACGCGCTGGACTTCGGCGTCGAGGTCACCGAGCGCGACGACTACGGGATGATCGCCGTGCAGGGCCCGAACGCGCGCGAGCGCATGGCCGGCCTGCTTCGGGAGGAGGACCGCGCCGCCGTGCTCAAGCTCGCGCGCTTCGCCGCCGGGACGGCCCGGACCGATGAGGGCATCGAGCTGTTCATCGCCCGCACCGGCTATACCGGCGAGGACGGCTTCGAAGTGCTGGTGCCGGAAGACCGCACCGCCGCGCTGTGGCAGCGCCTGCTCGACGCAGGCGTCAGGCCCGCGGGGCTGGGCGCGCGCGACACGCTGCGCCTGGAGGCCGGCATGAACCTCTACGGCCAGGACATGGACGAGGAGGTCACGCCCTACGAGGCCGGCCTGGCCTGGACGGTATCGATGGATGAAGGCCGCGACTTCATCGGCCGCGCCGCGCTCGAGCAGCAGCTGGCAGCTGGCACCGCGCGGCAGATGGTCGGCCTGGTGATGGACGAGAAGGGCGTGCTGCGCCACGGGCAGAAGGTGCTGACCGCCGCGGGCGAGGGCGAGATCCTGTCCGGCACGTTCTCGCCGACCATCGGCAAGGCCATCGCGCTGGCGCGCGTGCCGGCCGGCGAGCCCGGCGACGTGCGCGTGGACATCCGCGGCCGCGAGGTGCCGGTGCGCGTGGTCAAGTATCCATTCGTGCGCGAGGGCGTCGTCCTCGTGCCCGAGGCCTGAGTGCCTGCGATGCGGACGGACGGCTGTCGCGTCCGCAGCGCTTGGCTACACTAGCGCCGCGTCGAAACCCCACTGCACACCACCGCGCACCGGAGCCCCCATGAGCGAGATCCCTGGCGACCTGAAGTTCCTCAAGACCCACGAATGGGCCCGCGTCGAAGGCGACGGCAAGGTGACCGTCGGCATTTCCGACCACGCACAGGGACTGCTGGGCGACCTCGTCTACGTCGAGCTGCCGAACGTAGGCGACCGTGTCGAGGCGGGCAATGCCTGTGCGGTAGTCGAGTCGGTCAAGGCCGCCTCGGACGTCTATGCGCCGGTGAGCGGCACGGTAGTGGCGGTCAACTCGGCGCTGGCCGACAAGCCCGAGACCATCAACGAGGACGCCTATGGCGAGGGCTGGCTGTTCCAGCTCGAAGTCGAGGACGCCGAGCAGCTCAACGAACTGCTCGAGCCCGACGACTACGCCTCGCAGATCGACGACGCCCACTGAGCGAAAGCTCAGGTCGTACATGTGGAAGGCCGCGGAACTCCGCGGCCTTCTTCGTTTTTCGACATCGGCGAACGGCCGCTGCATCGCATGCGATCGCGGCGGCGCAGACGGGCATCGTCGCTGCGCGCACCCGCGCAGGTACGGCCGCCGGCAACGCGTGCCACGTCCACCGCCACCGCCACCGCCATCGTGACGACCGGGACGGCCTTTCGCGCGGCGCATCCGGCCGCGCGAGCGTTCGCGCAAATCCGCGCAATCGAGCTTGTGCGACGCGCAAGCGGGCTGTTTTCTTCGCATGGCGCACACATGCCCGAGTGCCTGCGTTCGGCTTCCGTTCGGGCTCGCGGGTGCCGTGCCGCGTGCGTCCGCATCGGGAGGTCGTGTAGTCGGCGCATGATCGAAAATGCCTTGAAACAGGCAGTTTTCTCGCGCGACAAAAACTTGTCGACGGCGCGAGGTGGCATGCATGCGACCCGGTGCGGGCATCGCGTGGGCGGCGCCGGGCAGCGAGGTCGGGGCGAGGACGCGAAAAAAAACCGTCCAAGTTGTTGACACACAAAAAAACGCTGATTAGGTTTCGCCGCAGCAGCGAAACCTGCGAAAGCGAGTGACGAAAACAGACGCGACAACGCGCAACACAAAACGGACCTCCGCCCGGCGACTCATGACGGTGGACGCAGGAGCCGTTTCCCTCGCGAAAACGCACGACGCGTTCCGACACGACCCGATCCGCCGCCGGTGGGCCGGGTTTTTTCATGCCGGATGCGTCGCGCGATACCAGACAGGTGCTGTCGATTTCGGCCGTCGCAGACGCAGCGTGCCGTCGCTTCCGTCCAGCCGCGCGAGCGGAGGGGCGGTCAGTCGCCGGGCTGTTCCCGCGACGTTGTCTTGAACTGGGCCACACCCGATAGACCACTAAACGAGGAGCCACCCCATGGCCACGAAGAAAGCCACCAAGAAGTCCGCCTCCAAGGCGACGAAGAAGACCGGCGCTCGCAAGGCGTCCGCCAAGAAGGCCTCGGCCAAGAAGGCGACCGCCAAGAAGGGCGCGGCGAAGAAGGCGACTGCCAAGAAGACCGGCGCCCGCAAGGCCACCGCCAAGAAGGCAACGGCGAAGAAGACCGGCGCCCGCAAGGCGGCTGCGAAGAAGGGCGGCGCCCGCAAGGCCACCGCCAAGAAGGCGACCGCCAAGAAGACCGGCGCCCGCAAGGCGGCTGCGAAGAAGGGCGGCGCGCGCAAGTCGACGGCCAAGAAGGCCGGCGGCGCCCGCAAGGCCACCGCCAAGAAGGCGACCGGCGCGCGCAAGTCGACGGCCAAGAAGGCCGGCGGCGCCCGCAAGTCGACGGCCAAGAAGGCCGGCGGCGCCCGCAAGTCCACGGCACGCCGTTCGCGTCGCTCGGAGATGGCCCCGACGGCCATGCCGGCGACCCCGGCACCGATGATCTAAGAAAACAACACCCCCGATTACCGTAAGACCCGACTCCCTCCCGCGGCCCAGGCGGGGGGAGTTTTTTTTTGCGCCGCACGCGCGCACGGACGGCCGGACTCCTGCAGCTGCACGCGGGCACCGGATGCGGCGGCCGTACCCGAAGGCCATGTCGGATGGGAACGACATCCGCGCGCCCTGGCAACCCGCTGGCGCCGCAGCCGCGCGCTTGGCGCGGGCACGGTGGATCCGCCTTGGCCTGCACATGCCGGCAACCGACGGCGGCGAATGCTCTGTGGTGGGCATGACGGTCGCGCAGCGAACGCCGGCTCGGCCCGGGATCGAGGCCCGGTGCGGGGATCTCCGGCGAAGGCGTCGAGCCGCCCCTGCCGTGGCAGTCGAGCCTGGCGGCGACCCCCGGTGACGCCAACGGCGGCGCACGCCGGCGTGCCCGGGTGCCGCCGCGGCTGCCCGTCTCCTGCCTGTGCCCGTCGCAGCAGGTGTGCGTCCGCGGGTGCACGACGCGCGCGGGCCTGGCCGCACCGGCGCCGGAAGCAGAAGGCCGGCATCACGCCGGCCTTCCGTTCTTACCCCGTTTCCCGCCTCAGAACGGCGCGGCGGTCGACTTGCTCGCGGTGCTGCCGGGCGCGCCGTCGGCGGGCGTCGGGCCCTGCACGTAGAGGGTCGGCTCCTCGAACTCCTCGCGCAGCCAGCGCTGGCCGGTGATGCCCAGCGCGCGGTCGAGGATGGTGGGCACCAGTGCGGAAGGCAGCGAGCTCTCGCTGTTCCACATCAGGGCGATGCCGAAGTCGCGGTCCGGCAGCATGGC
This sequence comes from Lysobacter sp. N42, assembly GCF_004344885.1. Classification (NCBI taxonomy): domain Bacteria; kingdom Pseudomonadati; phylum Pseudomonadota; class Gammaproteobacteria; order Lysobacterales; family Lysobacteraceae; genus Lysobacter; species Lysobacter sp. N42. Next base: position 47,777 of record NZ_SKFB01000020.1, on the reverse strand, counting down.
CACCGCGCCGCGGTAGCCCTGCACCGCGCCACCGTGGAAGACCAGCTCGTTGCCGGCGTAGTTGTACACGCGCCAGCCCAGGCCATAACCGGCCGAGCCCAGGCGCTCCCGGCGCCAGGCGGAGGCACGCGTCTCGCTGGGCGTGTCCACGCGCGGCTGGTGCAGGGTGGCGAGCAGCGACTCCGGCAGCACGTCGGGGCGATAGCCCGTCTGCGCGATCAGCCACTGCGCCATGTCGGCGGCGGAGGCATTGACTCCCGCGGCCGGCAGCACCTGGTAGTAGGTGGTCTTGGGCGTCACCGACACCCAGCCGCCGCGGCCGTGCACGTGCGGGCGCGCCCAGCGCGGGCTGGACTGGATGCCTTCCAGGCCCACGCTCGCATCGTTCATGCCCAGCGGCTTGAAGATGCGGCGCTGCACTTCCTGGCCGTAGAAATTGCCGGTGGCCGCGAAGACCACGTCGCCCACCAGGCTGAAGGCCACGTTCTGGTAGGCGTAGCAGGTGCCCGGCGCGCACTTGAGCGGCGCGTTCGCCAGGCGGCGGGTCAGCGTCGGGTAGTCAACGTAGGCCTCGAGGTCACGATCGAAGGCGTTGCTCGACAGGCCCACGCGATGGCTGAGCACGTCGGCGACGGTGACCGTCTGGCCACCGGCCGCATCGGCGAGGCGGAAGTCGGGCTTGAAGTCGGCGACGCGGCTGTCCCAGCGGATCACGCCGTCGTTGACCAGCATGCCCGCCAGCGTGCCCGCGAAGCCCTTGGACAGCGAGGCGAGGCGGAACACGGTATGCGCGTCCACCGGCTCGGCCGCGGCAACGTCGGTGATGCCGTAGCCGCGCGCGCTCACCACGCGCCCCTTGTGCACGATCGCCATCGCAAGGCCCGGCACCTTCTGGCCGGCCACCAGCGCCTGCGCCATCGACTCGATGGCACGCACGTCGAAATCGGGCGCGATCGGCAGCGGGTTGCGCGTGACGGTGGGCGCGCGCGACAGCGTCGAGGTGTTGACCGGCTGCTGCGTCTGCGCGCCGGCACCGGAACCCAGCGCCACGGGCAGCAGGAACGCCAGCGCGCCGATGGACCAGGCGCGGCGGAGGGGGCGGCTCGCAGAGGTGATCATCATCGGCGGCGTCCACAGGCTCTTCACGTTTTCCGATCATAGCGCCGTGATGACGGCGTGGAAGAGGAAACGCTTTCAGCTTTCTGATTTCGTTGGAAAAGGTGATGCCATCCCGGCCGCTTTCACGCGCTCACGGCCCAAAAAGGCCCGCCGCCGTGACATCCCTGAAGCCGCATTCAGCGACGACGCGCATTCAATTCCGGTGAAGGCGGCGTCTACACGGCGTGCGTGACCAGGGCGGGCGGCTCGGCTGCACCCTGCAGGACGAAGGCCGCCGCGCGCTCGGCGATCATGATCGTGGGCGCGTTCGTATTGCCGCCGGGCAAGCGCGGCATCACCGAGGCGTCGACCACGCGCAGGCCGTCCACGCCGTGCACGCACAACTGCGGGTCGACGACGCTGGCATCGTCGCTGCCCATGCGGCAGGTGCCGACGGGGTGGTAGACCGATTCGGCCTTGGCGCGGATGAAGGCCTCGAGGCCGGCATCGTCGAGATCGTCGCGCGCAGGTATCACCGGCCCGGCTCGGAACGGGGCGAACGCCGGCTGCAGGAGGATCCCGCGCGCGATCCGCGCGCATTCGAGCATGCCGCGCAGGTCGGCGCCGTCGGGGTCGGAGAGGTAGTTGGCGCGGATGCGCGGCGCATCGCCCGCGCTCGCGCTGGCCAGCTCGATGTGCCCGCGGCTGGCCGGGCGCAGCCAGCAGGCATGGATGGTGTAGCCGTCGCCGGGCAGGCGGTTGCGGCCGTGGTCGTCCAGCTGCGCGGGCACGAAGTGCAGCTGGACGTCCGGCCGCTCGTCGATCGCAAGGGCCGACCGCACGAACGCGCCGGCTTCGGCGACGTTGCTCGTGCCGGCGCCGCGCCGGCCGCGCAGGTAGTAGTCGAAGGCGATGCGGGCGTCGCTGGCGCGGTCGTAGGTGATGCGCTGGCGGCAGGCGTGCAGGGTGCAGATGTCGAGATGGTCCTGCAGGTTCGCGCCGACGCCCGGCGCATCGTGCAGCACCCGGATGCCGTGGCGGCGCAGCATCGCCGCGGGGCCGATGCCCGAGAGCATGAGCAGGTGCGGCGAATTGATCGCGCCGCCGCAGAGCAGGACCTCGCGCGCGGCGAGCTCGTGGAAGGCGCGGCCGCCCTGCACGTAGGCCACGCCCGTGGCGCGGCCGCGTTCGAAGGTGATGCGGCTGGCCTGCGCGCCGGTGCGCACGACGAGGTTGCGGCGGTCGCGTACCGGGTGCAGGTAGGCGACCGCGCTGGAGCAGCGGGCGCCGTTTTTCTGCGTGACCTGGTAGAGCCCGGCGCCTTCCTGCAGCCTGCCGTTGAAATCGTCGTTGCGCGGGATGCCCGCCTGCGCCGCGGCCTCGATGAAGACGTGCGAAAGCGGGTTGGCATGCCGCAGGTCGGACACGTGCAGCGGGCCATCGGCGCCGTGCAGGGCGTCGGCACCTCGTGTATTGCACTCGCTGTGGCGGAACCAGGGCAGCACGTCGTCCCAGGCCCATCCATGGGCGCCGGCGGCGGCCCAGTCGTCGTAGTCGCGTGGATGACCGCGCACGTAGCACATGGCGTTGATCGAGCTGGAGCCGCCCAGCACGCGGCCTCGCGGCCACCACAGGCGGCGTCCCTGCAGCGCGGGCTCGGGGTCGGTGCTGTAGTCCCAGTTGATGTCGCGGCGGGTGACCAGCTTCGCCAGGCCCGCGGGCATGTGGATGAAGGGGTGGCGATCGGCCGGGCCGGCTTCGAGCAGCAGCACGCGCACCGACGGATCGGCGGACAGGCGGTTGGCGAGCACGCAGCCGGCCGAGCCGGCACCCACGATGATGTAGTCGAACATGGCGACCTCCCCCGGCATCGAGCATAGCGCCGCGCTGGCGGGCCGCGCGCGGGCGGAGTACGGTGCGCGTCCATAAAGCGGGTCGATGCGATGGAAGCAGCTTCCGGAGGCGGGCGCGTGCAGCGGGGCGAATGGCCGGCGCTGCTGGTGTCGTTCGCCTATTTCTTCTGCGTGCTCACCGCCTACTACGTGATCCGGCCCGTGCGCGAGCAGCTGGCCGCGGCCGTGGGCTCGACGCAGCTGCCCTGGTTCTACGGCGCCACGTTCCTTGCCACGCTCGCGCTGACGCCGCTGTTCGCCGCGCTGGTCTCGCGCTACCGGCGTCGCGTGATGGTGCCGGTGGTGTACGGCTTCTTCGTGCTGTGCCTGCTGGGCTTCATCCCGTTCTTCGTCGACACCTCCCTGCTGGGCCCGCGCCTGCTGGGCGTGGTGTTCTTCGTCTGGGTGAGCGTCTTCAACCTGTTCGTGGTCTCGGTGTTCTGGATCTTCATGTCCGATGTCTGGACACCGCTGCAGGCCAGGCGGCTGTTCCCGCTGATCGCCATCGCCGGCACGCTGGGTTCGCTCGCCGGCCCGATGCTCACCCGCTCGCTGGTCGATGCGATCGGCGTGGCGCCGCTGCTGATGGTCTCGGCGTCGCTGCTGGGCCTGGCGACGCTGCTGTCGGTCCTGGTGGGCCGCTGGGCGCGCGACCACCGCCTCGCGGCCGCGGCCGACGATGCGCCGCTGGGGGGCGGCATGCTCGATGGCCTTCGCCAGATCGTCGCCGACCCCTTCATGCGCAACATGGCGATCCTGCTGGTGCTGGCCGACGGCATCGGTGGCGTCAACTACGCCCTGCTGGCCGACTACTCCGGCGCGACCTTCGCCAGCGACGAGGCGCGCACGGCGTTCGCCGCCACGGTCGACCTCGCCACCAACAGCCTCATCATCCTGCTGCAGGCCGGCATCACCTGGTGGCTGATGCCCGCGCTCGGGCCGGGGCGGGTGCTGGTGGTCTGGGCGGTGATCGCGATGGCCGCGCTGGGGCTCGTGATCGTCGCCGACGACCCCTACGCGCCGCTGCTCGCCGGCATGCCGGCCGTCGCCCTCGCGACCATCATCAGCCGCGGGCTGGCCTTCGGCATGGCCGAGCCCGCTCGCCACGCGCTGTTCACCCAGGTCCCGCGCAACGAGCGCTACAAGGGGCAGAACGCGGTCGACACCGCGGTATGGCGATTCGGAGACCTGCTGGTGGCGCTATCCATGAATGCGGGACGCGCGCTGGGCGTGGGCATCGCCGGCTTCGCGGCCTTCGGCGCGGGGGCGGCGGCGCTGGCCGCGGCGATCGGCTGGCGCCTGTCCAGGCGCGGGACGCGAACCGACGCATGAGGCCGCTGGTCGCGCTGCTGCGGCGTTGGCCCTGGCTGCGCCGGCTGCTGATCGCGTGGATCGTCGCGGGCCTCGCCGTGGGCGTCTACGGGCTGGCCTGGGAGCCGGGGCGGCTGGTGGAGCGTCCGCACGCGCTGTCGATGGACGCCTGGCCCGCGGCCTGCGACGGCCTGCGCATTGACCACGTCAGCGACATCCACACCGGTTCGCCGCACAACGGCCTGGACAACCTCGACCGCATCGTCGACCGCCTGGTCGCCAGCGACGCGCAGGCCGTGGTCATGACCGGCGACTACGTCATCCTGAGCGTGTTCCTCGGGACCTACGTCGGACCCGAGCCGATCGCCCGGCGCCTGCGGCGCCTGACCGCCCGCAAGCCGGTGTACGCCGTGCTGGGCAACCACGACTGGTGGAAGAACGGCCAGCAGATCCGCGAGACCTTCGCCTCCGCGGGGGTCGTCATGCTGGAGGACGAGGCGCGCCACGTCACGCTCGGCGGCTGCCCGGTGTGGATCGTCGGCATCGGCGACCTGTGGGAGGCGCGCCACGACGTCGCCAAGGCGTTCTCGATGGTGGCCGGCCCCGACCCGGCCATCGCCATCACCCACAACCCCGCGCTGTTTCCGCAGATGCCCTCGCGCGGGCTGCTGATGCTGGCCGGCCACACGCACGGCGGGCAGATCTCGCTGCCCGGCGTGGGCCAGCCCGCGATGTGGGGCAAGGAGGAGGGCCGCTACGTCGTGGGGCACTACGAGGACGACGGCCAGCACCTGTTCGTATCGCCCGGTATCGGGACCAGCATCGTGCCCGTGCGCATCGGCATGCCGCCGGAGATCTCCCGCCTGACGCTGCGCGCGCGCCGCTGAGCCTTCAGCGCTGCGGGCGCGGCGATACCCACATCGCCACGCGGGCGCGGAAGACCACGGTGCCGCGCGGGTCGGCGATCTTCACGTCGACGGGCACCTCGCGCGCCTGCCCATCGCCGGGCGGCGCCGCGACACGGGCGGTCGCCGTCATGCGGCCGCTGGCCTTGTGCAGGTAGTCGACGCGCATGCCCCTGGGGATCCAGCGCATCGACGGCGGCACGGCAGCCTCCGTCGCCAGGCCCGCGGCCAGCTCGGCCGCGTTGCACAGCGCGATGGCGTGCACGGTGCCGAGGTGATTGGTGACGCGTCGCCGGTGCGCGAACGAGACCACGCAGCGGCCGGCCTGCAATGCGTCGACGCGCGGGGCGATGCTGGCGAAGTAGGGCGCCTTGAGGCAGACGGCGCGCGAGAACAGCCAGCGGCCCGCGGGAAGACGGCTCAGGCGTGCGTACAGAGCCAAGAGGTGCACGTGCGATCTCCGCATGCGAAGACGGCGGGCCGGAGCCCGCCGTCGTATGTCGACCGGTGCCGGCCGGCTCAGGCCGCTGCGCGTGGCGCCCGGCCTTCCACGAGCCTGGCGTAGCCGGCCGAGCGAAGCTCCTCCGGGTCGAAGTCGTCCACCGCGATGGTGTCGACCGTCATCGTCCGGAGCTCTTCCAGCTGCTGGCGTTCCTCGGCGGTGATGATGCCGCGCTCCACCGCCAGCGCCAGCTGGCCGGCGTAGTCCAGCGTGCCGAACTCCGCGCCCTTGATGCCCTTCTGGAACTTGCGCTCCACCGGCTCGGCGGCGACCACCGCGGCCAGGTAGCTGTTGATGCGGCCGGCCGGATGGTTCGGGCCCGGCGTCAGGAACGCGCCGCGGCCGAGGCGGTCGCGTGCCTCGTTGGGCGACATGAGGATGTGCGCGACCTTCCGGCTGAGTCGGTCGCTCGGCGCCACCGCGCGGCGCCCCAGCGGGAACACCAGCGCCCACAGCAGCCAGCTGATGCCACGCACCGGGAAGTTGCGCAGCGCGGCCGACAGCGCGAGCTCAAGCTTGTGCATCGCGTTGTGGAACGACCAGGCCAGCAGCGGCTGGTCCGCGGCCGGGCGGCCCTGGTCCTCGTAGCGCTTGAGCATCGCGCTGGCGATGTAGAGCTGGCTCAGCACGTCGCCCAGACGGCCCGAGAGCGACTCCTTGAACTTGAGCTTGCCGCCCAGCAGCAGCATCGAGGTGTCCGCCAGCAGCGAGAGCACCGCCGAGTAGCGGTTGAGCTTGCGGTAGTAGCGCCTGGTGTAGGCATCGCCCGGGGCCGAGCCGATGGTCGCGCCGGTGATGCCGTACCAGAACGAGCGCACGGCGTTGGAGATCGCGAAACCGATGTGGCCGAACAGCGCCGCGTCGAAATCGCGCAGACCCTGCGCGCGGTCGGGGTTGTTCGCGGCCTTCATCTCCTTCAGCACCCAGGGATGGCAGAGGATCGCCCCCTGGCCGAAGATCATCAGCGAGCGCGTCATGATGTTCGCGCCCTCCACGGTGATGCCGATGGGCGAGGCCTGCCACGCGCGGCCGAGGTAGTTGCGCGGGCCGAGGATGATGCCCTTGCCGCCGTGGATGTCCATCGCATCGCGCACGAGCTCGCGGCCCATCTCGGTGCAGTGGTACTTGGCGATCGTCGACGGCACCGCCGGCAGCTCCCCGCGCGCCACCGCGGCGGCCGAGGCCTCGGCGAGCGCGGTGATCGTGTAGGCATTGCCGCCGATGCGCGCGAGTGCTTCCTCGACGCCCTCGAAGCGGCCGACCGAGAGGCCGAACTGCTTGCGGATGCGCGCATAGGCGCCGGTCACCAGCGCGCCGAGGCGCGAGCCGCCCGAGGCGGTGGAGGGCAGGGTGATGGAGCGGCCGATCGACAGGCACTCCACCAGCATCTGCCAGCCCTTGCCCGCGTACGCCTCGCCGCCGATCAGCTGGCTCAGCGGGATGAATACGTCCTTGCCGCGCACCGGGCCGTTCTGGAACGGCGAGTTCAGCGGCATGGCGCGGCGTCCGACCTCGACGCCCGGGGTGTCGCGCGGCAGCAGCGCCAGCGTGATGCCGATGTCCTCCTTCTCGCCGAGCAGGTGGTCCGGGTCGTACATGCGGAAGGCCAGGCCGATCAGCGTGGCCACCGGCGCCAGCGTGATGTAGCGCTTGTCGAAGGTCAGCTTCACGCCGACCACGCGCGCGCCGTTCCACTCGCCCATGCAGACGATGCCGTAGTCGGGAATGGACGTGGCGTCCGACCCCGCCCACGGGCCGGTCAGGCCGAAGCAGGGCACCTCGCGGCCGTCGGCCAGGCGCGGCAGGTAGTAGTCCTTCTGCTCCTGCGTGCCGTAGTGCATCAGCAGCTCGGCCGGGCCCAGCGAGTTGGGCACGCCCACCGTCGAGCTCACCACCGACGAGATCGACGCCAGCTTCTCGATCACCTTGTGGTTGCCCAGCGCGGTGAAGCCCAGGCCGCCGTACTCCTTCGGCACGATCATGCCGAAGAACTTGTTGCGCTTGATGTAGTCCCAGAGCTCGGGCTGCAGGTCGGCGTGGACGTGGGTGATTTCCCAGTCGTTGACCATCCGGCAGAGTTCCTCGACCGGACCGTCGAGGAAGGCCTGCTCGTCCGGGCGCAGCTCGGGCCTGGGCTGCGAGAGCAGCACGTTCCAGTCCGGCTTGCCGGAGAACAGCTGGCCTTCCCAGCCCACCGTGCCGGCTTCCAGCGCGACGCGCTCGGTTTCCGACAGCGGCGGCAGGATCTTCTTGTACACGCCGAACAGCGGCGCGGTGACCAGCGCGCGTCGGATCGCCGGCACCAGCAGCGGCACCGCCACCAGGGCCAGCAGCACCGCCGCCACGAGCGTGGCGGTGGCGTTCGCGCCGAGCAGTGCGCAGGCCACCAGGCCCGCCGCCGAGAGCGCGACCCAGGCGGCCAGTCGCATGCGGTGGTAGGCGGCCACGCCGCCGAGGATCAGCAGGACGAGGAACGGTGCGGCGATGCTCATGGAGCGCTCCAGCGGACGTCGCGTCCGCGCGGGTGATCACGGATGGTGTCGCCGGGCGGATTCAAACGCCAGCATGAAACGCCCGACATACGGGCGAGTATGGTGACGCCCGGGAACCGCTGTCAACGGCTGCGGAAGCGGCCGCGGATCGGATTCCCTGAACGCATACTGTCCCGGTCGGACCCGTACGGTTAAACTTCCCCGATGACGACCGACATGCCGGCCAAGTCCGATCGCACCGGGCGCCTCAGCGCCGACGACTGGGCGCAGGCCGCGCTCGACCTGATCGCCGAGCAGGGCGTGGCCGCGGTGGCGGTGGAACCGCTGGCCCGCCGCCTGGGCGTCACCAAGGGCAGCTTCTACTGGCACTTCCCCTCGCGCGAGTCGCTGCTGGTGGCCGCGCTGGTGCGCTGGGAGAAGACCGAGCAGGAAGCCATCTTCGGCCAGCTCGAGCAGATCGCCGACCCCCGCGAGCGCCTGCGCCGCCTGTTCGACCTGGTCGCGCACGAGTACACCTCGCACATCATCTATTCGGCGCTGCTCAAGGCGCTCGACCATCCCATCGTCGCGCCGGTCATCGGCCGCGTCTCGCAGCGCCGCCTGGAATGGCTGGCCGCTTCCTTCCGCCAGGCGGGCCTCGATCCTACCGCCGCGCTGCACCGCGCGCGCCTGGCCTATGCCGCCTACGTCGGTTTCCTCCAGCTCAACCTGCAGATGGGGCAGCAGCGCCTGCCGCGCGAGGAGTTCGAGGCCTTCGTCGAACACATGATGGCCACGCTGATCCCCTGACGCGGCCGCTCCACCTTTTCCTTTTTCGCAGCAACCGGAGGTCCGCATGAACGCCCAGGTACAGGATGTCGCCAAACCCGCCGTCACGGGCAGCGGAACGTCCCTCCGGAGCCTCGCCGACTGGGTGGAGTCCGTCGCCGCGCTGACGCGCCCGGCCGCCATCCACTGGTGCGACGGCTCGGACGCCGAGAACGCCGCGCTGATTGCGAAGATGGAGGCCGACGGCACGCTGATCCGCCTCAACGAGGAAACCAACCCGGGCAGCTGGCTGCACCGCTCGCATCCGGACGACGTCGCGCGCGTCGAGCACCTCACCTTCGTCTGCACGTCCGAGCAGGACGACGCCGGCCCGAACAACCACTGGATGTCGCCGGCCGATGGCCACGCCCAGATGGACGCGCTGTTCGAGGGCTGCATGGAAGGGCGGACGATGTACGTCATCCCCTACTGCATGGGCCCGATCGAATCAAAGATCGCGCGCTGCGGCGTCGAGATCACCGACAGCCCGTACGTTGTCGCCAACATGCGCATCATGACCCGCATGGGCGCCGCGGCGCTGTCGCGCATCGAGCGCGAGGGCGGCTTCGTCAGGGGCCTGCACTCCACCGGCGAGCTCGATCCGAACCGCCGCTTCATCATGCATTTCCCCGAGGAGCTGACGATCAAGTCGTACGGCTCGGGCTACGGCGGCAACGCGCTGCTGGGCAAGAAGTGCCATGCGCTGCGCATCGCCTCGCACCAGGCCCGCCAGGAAGGCTGGCTGGCCGAGCACATGCTGATCCTGGGCATCGAGAACCCGCAGGGCGAGACGCACTACATCGCCGCCGCGTTCCCGTCTGCCTGCGGCAAGACCAACCTGGCCATGCTGATCCCGCCGGAAGGCTATCGCGAGAAGGGCTGGAAGGTCTGGACCATCGGCGACGACATCTGCTGGATGCGCCCCGGCCCGGACGGCCGCCTGTACGCCATCAACCCGGAAGCCGGCTTCTTCGGCGTTGCCCCCGGCACGTCGGCGAAGTCCAACCCCAACGCGCTCGCCACGATCCGGAAGAACACGATCTTCACCAATGTCGGCCTGACCGCCGACAACCAGCCCTGGTGGGAGGGCCTGGACGAGGGCCAGCCCGTCATTGACTGGCGCGGAAATGACTACGATTGCAGCCGTGGCCCGGCCGCGCATCCGAACGCGCGCTTCACCGTCTCCGCGAAGCAGTGCCCCAGCTACAGCGAGCATGCCGAGGATCCCACCGGCGTGCCGATCTCCGCGATCGTCTTCGGCGGCCGCCGCGCCTCGCTGGTGCCGCTGGTGTTCGAGGCCCGCGACTGGACGCACGGCGTGCTGGTCGGCGCCGCGATGGGTTCGGAGACCACCGCTGCCGCCACCGGCCAGGTCGGCGTGATGCGCCGCGATCCGATGGCGATGAAGCCGTTCTGCGGCTACAACTTCGCCGACTATTTCGCGCACTGGCTCTCGTTCGACCGTCCCGGCATGAAGCTGCCGCCGATCTTCCACGTCAACTGGTTCCGCAAAGGCGCCGACGGCAGGTTCCTGTGGCCCGGCTTCGGCGAGAACCTGCGCGTGCTGGAGTGGATCCTCGACCGCGCCGAAGGCCGCGCCGGGGCGGTCGAAACGCCGATCGGCCACCTGCCGCGCGCGGACGACCTCAACCTCGACGGCCTCGACCTCGACGGTGCGGCACTGCAGACGCTGCTGACGTTCGACCGCGACGGTTGGCGCGCCGAGTTCGACAGCCTCGGCGCCTACCTCGACGAGTTCGGCGCGCGCATGCCGCAGGCGCTGAAGGACGAGCACGGGCGGGTGGTTTCGGCCCTGGGCAGATGAACGAGCCGGGCGCCGCCCTGACGCCTGCCAGGCGCTACGGGGTCGATGGACGTACCGTGGCGGTGTTCGACGGGCTGCTCCCGGAGGTGGGGCAGCACGTCGAAGCCCTCGCGCGCGCACCGTTCACGCGCACCGAGGTCGCGCGCCCGGAAACCGCCCAGTACAAGCATTGGGTCAACGAGATCCGGCTGGAGGTGCTCACCCGCCAGCCGATCCTGCAGACGACGCTGCATGCCGTGGCAAGCCTGGGCGTCGGCGAGTACCGGCCCTACCGCGCGTACACCAATGTCGCCAGCTACGGCGACATGCTGTTCACGCATACCGACTGCCTGCCCGGCCAGCGCGAGCTCACCGCGCTGTGGTACATCTGCACGGACTGGGATCAGGAGTGGGGCGGTGAGACGGTGTTCTACGATCACGCCGGCGAACTCGCCTGCGCAGTGAGGCCGCGTCCCGGCCGGCTGGTGATCTTCGACGGCACCATTGTGCATGCCGGGCGTCCGCCGCACCGCATCTGCTACGCGCCGCGCTACACGCTGGCCATCAAGCTGGAACCGGTGCAGCGGTGAGCGCATGCGACGAGCGCTGGGACGACCCGGGCTGGTTCCCGGTCGACCTCCATGTGCCGCAGCGGACGTTCGGCTTTCTGCAGATCGGTGCCGACGTGCTGGAGCGCTCGGCCTTCCTCGATACGCGCATCGAGGCGCCGCTCGCGGAAGCCCGTCCGGTGGCGGCGGCCGCGGTCGCGACGGGTCGATCGCCCGCTCGTCTCGGCTGGCTGTTCCACACGTTGTTCTGCGGTTCGACGCTGCTGGCGCGCGCGCTGCACGTCGCGCCCGTCCAGATGACGCTGAAGGAGCCGCTGATCCTGCGCCGGCTGGCCGACGCACGCGCGGCCGGCTGGGAGATCGACGGGCTGGTGGACGTCTCGGTGCGCCTGCTGGCGCGGCCGTGGTCGGCGGACGGCTCGGTGATCGTCAAGCCGACCCATGCCGCCCTCAACATCGCGGTCGATCTGATGGAAGCCGCGCCGCAGAGCAGGGGTGTGCTGCTCAGCTCGGACCTCGAGGACTTCGTCGTCTCCAACATCAAGAAGACCCCTGACACGCAGGCGAAAATCCCGCAGTTGGCCGAACGCGCGTTGCGCGCCTGCAGTCTGGGCCCGCGCCTGCCCGCAGCGGCGCTCGCACCGCCGGACCTGCTCGCGGCGGCCACTCTGCAATGGGCGGCGCAACGGGAGTTGGCCATCGACCTGATCGAGCGCGTCGGCGCGGCGCGTCTGCGCCTCGTCGACATGTCGGAGCTGCTGGATGACTTGCCCGCGGCCACCGTCGCGTGTGCAGCGTGGCTGCAGGGCACCGCCGCACCGGCGGCTCTCGCCGAACGCGCCGCACGGGTTGCCTCGATCAACGCCAAGGCGGTGGGCGTGCCGTACGACAGCCACCAACGCGCGCGCGACGCGGCCTTCATCCGGCAACGGTTTGCGCGCGAGGTCGACACCGCGCTCGACTGGTACAGTCGCCACGTGCGCCCATACATGCGCGAACAGGCCGTACAGCCTCCCGCCGGGTGGCGCGTGCCGCGCCTCATCGCCGAAGCGCCCCTGGGCAACGCCGCAACATCGGAGTGACCGGAATGACTGCACACGCTGCATGGCTGGCCGGCGAGCAGGCCTGCGAGCGCAAGGATTTCGCCGCCGCCGAGGCGCACTATCGGCGAGCTCTCGTGCTTGCGCCTGGCCACGCCCCGGCGCTGGTAGGCCTGTCGACCGCCCTGACACAGCGGGGCCGCCACCGCGAGGCGCGCGAAGCAGCAGTCGCCGCGTTCGAGCACCGGCCGCAGCAGATTCCCCCCGTCCTGTATGCCATCGCCCAGCGGCTGCGCTACTTCCACGAATTCGAGCGGCTGGTCGAATGCCTGCGCGCGCCCGCCTTCGTGCAGGGCGCGCCGGTGGACGTGCTGGCGCGCGCTGCGGTCATGCTTAGCTCGATCGGCGCGCACGAGGAGGCGCTGGCGATGGCGCATGCAGGAGTGGCTCGGGAACCTGCGAATGCCGCCACCCTGCACGTGCTCGGCAACTTCCTGCTGTTCCGCGGCGAGATCGATGCTGCCGAAGCGCACTACGAGGCGTCGCTGCGGTCCGATCCGCTGCTGTTCCAGAACTCGCTGACGCTCGCGGGTGTGCGTACGCAGACCACCGAACGCAACCATGTTCCACGTCTGCACGAACAGCTCGCGAAGGCGCGGCGTGGCGGACAGGGCGAGATTTACCTCTACTTCGCGCTGCATCGCGAACTGCACGACCTTCAGCGTTACGACGAGGCCTGGTATGCCCTCGAACGCGGCTGCCAAGCGAAGCGGCGGCTGATCGACTACCGGCTCGAGGATGACGCCGCTCTGGTCGACGCGCTCGGGCGGGTATGCACGCCGGCCTTCGTAGCAGAGTGCAGCGAAGTCCAGCAGCCGAGCGTGCCCATCTTCATCGTCGGCATGCACCGTTCCGGCACCACGCTGCTGGAGCGGATGCTCGCCGGGCACTCGCTGATCGGCGACGCGGGCGAAACTTCGGCGTTCCATGCGGAGATGGAGTTGGCGGTGGATCTCGCGGCGCCGCAGGGGCCCAATGCCGAAACCGTGCGCCGTGCGGGCGAAGCCGATTTCGACGCGGTCGCGCGCGGCTATGCGCGCCGTGCGCGGTGGCTTTCGCGCGGAAAGCCATTCTTCACCGAGAAGCTGCCGCAGAACTTCCTCAATGTGGGGTTCATTGCCAAGGCGCTGCCGCAGGCGCGCTTCCTGCATCTGGTGCGCGACCCGATGGACACGTGCTTCTCGAACCTGCGCCAATTGTTCTCCGGAGCGGCACTGTACTCGTATGACCAGCGGGAGCTCGCCGGGTTCTATCTTCTGTATCGCCGCGCCATGGCGCATTGGCGGTCCGTGCTGCCGGGGCGCGTGCTCGACATCTCGTACGAGCGTCTGGTCGCGGAACCCGACGCCGTCGCACGCGAGGTCGCCCTTCACTGCGGCGTCGAGTTCGAGCCGGGCATGGTGGATTTGGCGCGGCCGGCCGGCGCGGTGGCCACGCCGAGCGCGACGTTGGCACGGCAGGGCTTCCGCCGCGATCGCGGCCAGCTATGGCGTCGTTACGAGGCCCATCTCGGGCCGCTGTGGGAGGCCCTGCAGCCGGCTTACGCGGAGCCGGTGCCGGCCTGAGCGCCCTCCTCGGGCTTCATCGCGAACCAGCAGTTGAATGCGATCGTGATCCGCTCATCGTCGCCATGGAACGGCAGGACATCGTGCGACACCCACGAAGGAAACAGCACGAGCTGCCCTGGTCGCAGACGCACGTTCCAGGTGCCGTGATGGAACGGCGGTGCAAGTCGCAGGTTCCCCGGATCGAGGAACATGTTGCTGTAGTAATGCGGGTTGTGGAAACGCAGCACGCCCGAGTCCGGTCGATCGGCGGGCTGCTGTCCGGGCGCAACACAATAGACGCCGGACCAGGACGCCATCGGATGCGTATGCGCGATGACGAACCCGCCGCGCCGCGTCACATGGAACCACGTGTGCGAGAAGATCTGGATGCGGCGCATCTCCTCGCCGGAGTACCCGTTCAGGGTCTGGATCGTTCGCCCAAGTTCGGTCCAGCAGAACTGTCGCAGCCGCTGGATGCACGGCTCCGGCCAGGCGAACAGGTTGAAGTCGCTTTCGAACACCCCGGGCTGCTGCTGCAGGGACGGGTGAGGATTGGCGTAGCGGGGATCGGCTTCCCTTTCGAGCAGTAAGGACTTCAGCTCAGCGTTGAGCGCCTCGTGATCGGGATGCTGCGCTTGCGCGATTGGCACCGCGAAGAGGCTCGAAATTTCCGCCCGCGGAGGCAGAACGTTGTCGTCATGGTTCATGGCGGGATGGTCGCACCGATCCGCGAGCCCCAACAAGGGCTGCGCTGGTGGCGGAGGTAGGGGGGGCGAGAGTGGCGTGCTGGCCCCTGGTGCGGCTCGTCCTGCGAAAAAACTACGGCCCCTTGCGGGGCCGTAGCTGGACTTCGCGAACGTCGAATCAGAACTTCTGGTTGTACTGGATATAGAAGAACTGGCCCGGCACTTCGTACTGCGGGTCGAAGCTGTTGGCGAAGGTGGTGTAGGACACCGGCGGCTGCTTGTCGAACACGTTGTTCACGCCCAGCGTGACCTTGGCGTTCCACGGTGCCTTCCAGTACACGGAGACGTCGTGGTAGGTGGTCGCGCCGATGTGGTTCTGCGAGCCGGGCTGGACCACGCCATTGGCGTCGACGGTGGCGTCGTTGCAGAGCTCGCCGAAGCCGTAGTCGTTGTAGTTGAACGGGCAGGCTTCTTCCTGGCGCGAGTAGTAGCGGGTGAACCAGGTGGCACCGAAGTCGCCCTTCTCCCAGCGCGTCATCAGGTTGCTGCGGATGCGCCAGTTGTTGTCCCGGTCCTGGTACTCGCCGACGATGCTGCCGCCATCGTCCGCATCGATGTCGCCATCGCCGTCGTTGTCGTACTCGGCCAGCGACTGGTAGGTGGTATCCCACGAGAACGACAGCTTGCCCCAGCTCTGCTCGGGCAGGCGGTAGTTCATCGTCAGGTCCCAGCCCTCGACGTTGCCCGCACCGATGTTCACGCCGCTCGAGAGCAGGTTATTGACCGCACCGCCCGAGAAGCGCGTGTACTGGTTGCAGAACGCCTGGATGCCCTGCTCGATGCACTGGTCGAGGATGAACTGGCCGCCGAACGTCGTGATGACGTTCTCGAGCTCGATGCGCCACCAGTCCAGCGAGACGTCGAACGTGCCCGGCACGAACCTCGGGCTCCACACCATGCCGAGGGTCTTGGTGGTCGAGGTCTCCGGGCCGAGGTTCGGGTTGCCGCCGACGCTGATGCGGATCTGCGAGTTGCCCTGGTCGTAGCCGCCGACCGGCACGCCCTGCGCATGGCAGCGAGCCTGCTGTTCCGGCGTGAGGCCGTTGTAGCCGCCACCGAAGGTGGTGGAGCAGGGATCGGCGATCTGCGGGAACGAGTCGGCCACGCCGGCGAACAGCTCGTCGATGGACGGGGCGCGGAAGCCCTCGGCCCAGTTACCGCGGACCATCAGGTCGTCGATCGGGCGCCACTTGAAGCCGAACGCCGAGTTGGTGGTGTCGCCGAAGTTCGAGTAGTCCGAGTAGCGGCTCGACAGCGAGAGCTCGAGCTGCTTGGCGAACGGAACGTCCTTGAGCAGCGGGATGGACAGCTCGCCGTAGGCTTCCTGCAGCGAGTAGGCGCCGTTGGTGGCGGTACGCGCGTTGCCCGTGGTGTTGCCCGAGCTGATCAGCGCGTCCGGCTGGTCGAAGCCCGACTCGGTGCGGCGCTCGACGCCGGCCGCGAAGGCCAGCATGCCGCCCGGCAGCTCGAACAGTTCGCCGGTCAGGTTGGCGAAGTACTGCTTCATCTTGTAGCCGAACTCGTCGTGGGCGACGAAGCTCGAGTAGTTCAGCATTTCCGGCGTGATCGAGCCCGGAGCGCCGAGCAGGTTCAGCGGGACGCAGCCGGTGATGACCGTGCCACCCGGCTGGGTGACGCAGACCGGCACGCCATTGCGGATCTCCGACGGGCCCAGCGCGTTGCGCAGCGCCAGAATGTTGAAGAGGCCGTAGGTGGTGTCGTTCTGGTCGTTGCGGCCATACACCATGCCCGCATCCCAGGTGAAGTAACGGTTCCAGCGTTCGAACGAGCCTTCCAGCCCGCCCGAGAAGCCGAACGTATCGACGTTCTGGTTGAACGAACGGCCGCCGGTCTCCACGGCGCGGCGCTGGATGCGCGACACCGGGGCGCCGAACGGGTTGTAGATGCTGAACTGGCTGATCGAGATGGTGCGGGCCTGCACGCCGGCGCCGGGGCCGGAGCCCAGCACGATCGGCATCGCGGCGAGCAGCTGCTCGGAACGACGGTTGTTGTAGGTCGCCTGGATGAAGGCGCTGACGTCGTCGGTCAGGTTGAGCGTCGCGCGGCCGAAGATCGACTTGCGCTCCTGCGGGGTCAGCAGGTAGTTGTCCGGGGCGTAGTTGTACAGGTCGCCCGGGATGGCGAAGTTGCGCCAGTTGTTGCCGGTCTGGCCGGGGTTGTAGGTGAACTGGCCGCCGGTGCCGTTCGGGCGGGTCTCAGCGATGGAGCAGCGGCCACTGATCGGGTTGACCGTGCCGCGGCAGAGCGCGAAGCGACCGAACGGCGTGGTCGAGCTACCGAAGGAAACGCCGGTGCCGAAGACCGGCTCGGCCGAGATCTCGCGGTCGCCCGCCATGACCGGCTCTTCCTTGACGTAGCCCGCGCCGAACATGGCGCTGAAGCGGTCGTCGGAGGTGCCGATGGTCAGGTCGTAGGACTGGCGGAAGCCGTCGCCCTTGTCGAAGGCGCCGAGGTAGGCATTGGCTTCGGCACCCTGGTAGTCGGTGCGCAGGATGACGTTGACCACGCCTGCGATCGCGTCGGAGCCGTAGATTGACGAGGCGCCGGCCTTCAGCACTTCGATGCGCTCGACCGCGGCGGTCGGGATCGTGTTGAGGTCGACCGCGCCGCCCAGGCCGGTGCCACCGACCCAACGACGGCCATTGACCAGAACCAGCGTGCGGTTGGAGCCGAGATTGCGCAGGCTGACGCGCGTTTCGCCGTTACCACCGTTGTTGAAGGTGGAGTTCAGCGCCGAACCGTTGGCGCTGATGTTCTGGATCACGTCGCCGACGGAGGTCAGGCCCTGGGCCTGGATCTCTTCGCGGTTGAGCTGGAAGATCGGCTGCGAGGTCTCGACTTCCGCGCGGCGGATGCGCGAGCCGGTGACGGTGACGCGGTCCAGCTCGCTGGCGCCTTCCTGATCGGCGGCAGTCGAGTCCTGGGCGAACACTGCGCCGCTGCCGGCGAGCGTGCCCACGGCGATCGCGAAGGAAATCGCGTCGCGGAGCTTGGTGGTCTTAAGGGTCATCTCTTTCTCTCTCGAAGTGAGTCTGGCTTTCCCATGGGAACCCGCCCAAAGCCGAACCTGAACAGGCGCTAGCCAAGTGGGGGCGTGCCCGATGGTAGCCGCCCTCCGAGAGAAATTAAAGGGTCGTTAAGAGCGCCCGTTGAGGCAAAAAACTTGGCGGAGTCCAAACCCCAAGTGCATCGTCGATGGTGAACGTGACCGGGCGGCCGTGGAGGCGGCTCAGGGACACTTCCGCCGGCATGCGCCAGCCCAGGTCTTCCGGGGGCGCATGGTCAGGCGCATGGCGATGCGGTCCAGATCCCGCTGGCTGTGGATCGACAGGTCCGTCCCCTTGGGCAGGTACTGGCGCAGCAGGCCGCGGTGGTTGCCGGCACTATCGGCTGGGTGATGGGCGGTTAAAGTGCCGAGCATGTGGTCGGCGCTTCAGCTGGACCTCGGTGTGGGACTCGGTGCGCTTGCCGGAGACAACGAAACTGCGCCTGTTGGAGCTGTTCGTGCTGGGCGTGCCCTCTTATCGGCAACGGTTCCTGTCCGACACCAGCGCCGCCTCGAGAGAGCGCTTCTACCGCCTGCTGCGGGCCTGCTGTGCCCAGGTGGAGCAGCTGCGCGAACCCTTCGAAGGACCCGTCGAGCTCGACGAAACCACGTTCGGTGGCGCGAGAAAAGGCAAACGCGGCTGGGGTGCGGCGGGCAAGGTGATCGTGTTCGGGCTCGTCAAGCGCAACGGTCCGGAGTTCACCAGCCGGGCCTTCATCGCATGGACGCAGCAACACGGCATCCAGCACCTGTTGATCGAGCCCGGCCGACCCATGCAGAACGGCTACATCGAGAGCTTCAATGGGAAGTTCCGCGACGAGTGCTTGAACGAGCACTGGTTCACGTCGCTCGCACAGGCCCGCGACGTCATCACCGAGTGGCGGCGGGATTACAACGAGGTCAGGCCGCACAGCAGTTGTGGTCGCATCCCGCCCGCCCAGTTCGCTGCCAACCACCGCACCCAAACCCATCAACCCAAAATACCCTTCAACCCCGGGCTCTCCCAGTAACTGGTGGTACGGCGACTGGGGGCAGGTCACATGGCCGACGAGCGGTTGTCGTGAACAAGAACGGACGGCGGCGCATCCGGAACGCATTGGCTCCAAGTCGGATTGCGACGTTCCCATGCGAGGGCAATACGGTCAGCGGCGGCTGCGCGTTGATGTTTCGCAGCATCGGCGCTTCTGTCGGCGGCTAGGGACGTCGCGGGAAATGCGGTTTCCATCAAACGGCGGACGCCGGCGACGAGCCGCAATGGCAGGCCAGGACCGACGCATCGGCACGTAGCGCAGCGGGCGCCCGCCACAAGCGTCGAATTCATCAGGCTGAGGGCATCACGTCCACACGGCCGGCAGCGAAGCCAGACGCGACGCGCGGGGTCAGAGGTCCTGCTGGTAGCGGACGTAGGGCACCGTGCCCTCGTCGTCCTTGCCGGCGCCCGGTGCGAACGGGTTGCGGCCGCGCGTGACCACGTTCTCCGCACCGACGCTGAGCTGGCCGCTCCAGGGCGTGCGCCAGGTCAGGCCGAGGTCCAGGCCGCGCCAGCGTTCGGCACTTTCGGGCGAGTCGACCACGCGGCCGACGATGTTGGCGCCGAAGCGGCCGACGTTCGCGCCCACGCTCACGCTGCGCACGTCCCAGCGGTCGCTGAGCGCGGGCACCGCGTTGGGGCTGACCAGCCGGGCGCGGGCGAGCGTGCCGCCGATCGAGACGGTGGCCTCGCGGCCCAGGTTGCGCTCGCCCTTCAGGGTGAGGGTGTTCTCGTTGACCCGCGCGGTGCCGCGGCCGGAAGGCAGCAGCCAGGACGGCAGCGTCTCCCGGCTGGAGCCGATGCTCAGGCCGACGCGGCCGCCCGGGCGCGCGAGGCTGGCGCCGGCGGCCGACTGGCGGGCGTTGCGTGGATTCGAGAAGCTGGCCACCAGGCAGTTGTCGACGAGGTTGCCGATCGCCGACGTCAGCCCGGCAGTGCGGTCGCAGACCAGGCCCAGCTGGCTGCCCGAGCCGGCGCCGAAGCCCGCATCGACGCGGGTATTGCCAACCTGCCAGGCCTTGCGCGAGAGCGGTTCCAGCAGCAGCACCGCTTCGACGCGGCCGCTGGCCTTGTCGACCACCGGAAGCGCCTCGGACCGCGTCGGCGCCATCTGCGCGTGCGCGGCCGGCGCCAGCAGGAGGCTGGCGAGCAGGGCGCTGCGGAGGAGGCGGGTGCGATTCACGACGGCTGGGACCGGGTCGGGCTCGGAAAGTTCCGGGGGTCTTACGGGCCGAGTCTAACGCTTTTACCCTTATTTAACAATCGCCCGCTATTGCAGGCGGGTTGGGGCGTCGACACCGGCCGGTGTCGTGAACAGCCGGTCGATGCCGGCCATGTCGAATCGGTAGGTCTGCCCGCAGAACTCGCAGCGGATCGTCGCCTCGCCATCCTGCACCGCGAGCCGCGCTTCCTCCTGGCCGATCGCCACGAGCATGGACTCCACGCGTTCGCGCGAGCAGGAGCAGGCGAAGGACAGCGCCTTGCCGCCGAGCACGTCCGCGCCGTCCTCGTGGAAGAGCCGCTGCAGCAGCGTGGTCGCGTCCAGGGCGAGCAGTTCGTCCTCGCCCAGCGTGTCGAACAGCAGGCCGATGCGGTTCCAGCCGTCGGCATCGCCTTCGTCGCCGGGCAGCTTCTGCAGCATCAGCCCCGCGGCGGCATCGGCCGAAGCGGCCAGCAGCAGGCGCGTGGGGAGCTGTTCGGACTGGCGGAAATAGTCCTCGAAGGCGTGGTCGAGGCGGTGCGCCTCGAGCGGAACGAGGCCCTGGTAGCGGATGGGCTCGCGACCGTCGCCGCCGTGGTTCTCGATGGTGATGGCCAGGATCCCGCCGGGACCCAGCTCGGACAGGTCGACGGCGATGTCGGCCGGCGCGTCCTCCGGAAGCTGCACGATGCCGCGCAGCGTGCCCGCGGCGGTGCACTCGGCGAACAGGGTGCGGATGGGGCCCTGCGTGCGCATCTGCACGGAAAGGCGTCCGTCGACCTTGGCATGCCCGGTGAACAGCGCGGCCGCCGCCGCCGCCTGGCCCAGCAGGGCCGCGACGCCCGCGGGATAGGCCTCGCGCTCGCGGATCTGGCGCCAGGTCTCGTCCAGGCGGACGTGCACGCCACGCACG
Source organism: Lysobacter sp. N42 (assembly GCF_004344885.1). Taxonomy (NCBI): domain Bacteria; kingdom Pseudomonadati; phylum Pseudomonadota; class Gammaproteobacteria; order Lysobacterales; family Lysobacteraceae; genus Lysobacter; species Lysobacter sp. N42. The sequence continues at coordinate 26,793 of NZ_SKFB01000020.1, read as the reverse complement.
CCGGCGTCGCGGATGAGGAAGCGCGCGAGCTGGTCGCGCCCGGTATCGGTATCGGTCATGGGCAGTCGGAAGGCGGGGTTGGCGGATAATGCCGCCGCGCGCGCCGGTGCGGCGCGATGGAACAGCGAAACTGGGGGCGTGGTGGGATCGAAACAAGGGACCAGGACGCGCCGCGGGTGGCGCCGGCTTCGCTGGCTCGTGCTGGTGCCGGTGCTGCTGGCCGCGGCGACGATCGCGCAGGTCGCGGCCATGCGTTTCATCGACCCGTGGTTCACGAGCTTCATGGCCATCCGGCAGGTGGAGGCGCTGGGCGAGGGCGACTTCGGCTTCCGCATCGCCTACGACTGGCGCGACCTCGAGGACATCTCGCCGAGCCTGCCCGTGGCGCTGGTGGCTGCGGAGGACCAGCGCTTCGCCGAGCATTTCGGCTTCGACCTGAAGGCGATCGAGAAGGCGCAGCGCAGCAATGCGCGGGGACGCCGGGTCCGCGGCGGCAGCACGATCAGCCAGCAGCTGGCCAAGAATCTCTTCCTCTGCAGCGGACGCAGCTGGCTCCGCAAGGGCGTCGAGGCCTGGTACACCCTGCTCATCGAGGCGATGTGGCCCAAGCGGCGCATCCTCGAGGTCTATGCCAACGTGGTGGAATTCGGCGACGGCGTCTACGGCGCGCAGGCCGCCGCGCGCACGTACTACCGCAAGGACGCCCGCCAGCTCTCGGCGGCCGAGAGTGCGCGCCTGGCGGCGGTGCTGCCCAGCCCCAAGCGCTACAGCGTCGTACGGCCCGGCCCCTACGTGCAGCGGCGCACCCGCGCGATCCAGCGCCAGATGCGCCTGATCGGCGGGCCGTCCTACCTGCGCACGCTCGACTGAGCGGCCGCGTGCCCGCGCCGCGCTAGGATCGCGCCATGTCCTCCGATCGCCTGACCGTGCTGGTGGCCGCCTACAACGAGGCGGACGCGCTGCCGCTGCTGCATCCGCGCATCGTCGCCGCGCTGGAGGCGGTGCCGGGGCTGGACGGCCGCGTGCTCTACGTCGACGACGGCAGCACCGACGGCACCTGGGAGGCGCTGCAGCGCATCGCGCAGGGCGATGCGCGCGTGGCGCTGCTGCGGCTCTCGCGCAACTTCGGCAAGGAGGCCGCGCTCACCGCGGGGCTGGACCGCATCGAGCAGGGCGCGGCGCTGATCCTGGACGCCGACGGGCAGGACCCCCCGGAGCTGATCGGCGCGTTCGTCGCCAAGTGGCGCGAAGGTTTCGACGACGTGCACGGGACGCGCGTGGCGCGCGCGGGCGACGGCATCGTCAAGCGCTCCACGGCGCATGCGTTCTACCGCGTGATGGGACGCCTGTCGCGCACGCCGATCCCGGCCGACACGGGCGACTTCCGCCTGCTCTCGCCGCGCGCGGTCGCCGCGCTGCGCCAGCTGCGTGAGCGGCACCGCTTCATGAAGGGCCTGTTCGGCTGGGTCGGCTTCCGGCAGGTCGCGATTCCCTACGAGCGCGACGCGCGCATCGCCGGCGGCAGCAAGTTCAACCTGTGGAAGCTGTGGAACTTCGCGCTGGAGGGCATCACCAGCTTCTCCACCGCGCCCTTGCGCTTTGCCACCTACCTCGGCCTGGCCACCGCGTTCCTCGCCTTCGCCTATGGCATGTGGATCGTCGTGAAGGCGCTGCGCTGGGGCGACCCGGTGGCAGGCTGGCCGACGATGATGGCGGTGATCCTGTTCCTGGGTGGCGTGCAGCTCATCGCGCTGGGCCTGATCGGCGAATACCTGGGGCGGCTCTACATGGAGTCCAAGCAGCGCCCGCTCTACCTGGTCGACGAATGGCGGCCGGGCGATGCGCCGGCGTCCGCGCCCGATCAGGCGGCGACGACCTGCCGCATCACCGCCACGTAGTGACAGACGCTGCCGGCGACGCAGAACAGGTGCCAGATGGCATGCGCGAAGCGGGACTCGCGCAGGTAGAACACGGTGCCCAGCGTGTAGGCGACGCCACCGGCGAGCAGCCAGCCCAGCGTTGCGCCGTCCAGCGCGCGCAGCAGCGGGCCGATGGCGACGAGCGCGACCCAGCCCATCGCCACGTACAGCGCGGTGGACAGGCGCTTGAAGCGCCCGGTGAAGAACAGCTTGAACACGATGCCGGCGATCGCCAGCGTCCAGATGGTGGCGAACAGGCTCCAGCCCCAGGCGCCGCGCAGGGCGATGAGGGTGAACGGCGTGTACGTCCCCGCGATGAGCAGGTAGATCGCGCAGTGGTCGAAGACCTTGAGCCGGGCCTTGGCCACCGGGTGCGCGATGGCGTGGTAGAGCGTGGACGCCAGGTAGAGCAGCAGCAGGCAGGCGCCGAAGACGATCGCGCCGGCCAGCTGCCAGCCATCGCCGTACACGGCGGCCAGGGTGATCAGGACGGAGCCGCCCGCCAGTGCCGCGATGGCGCCGAGGCCGTGCGTCAGGGCATTGGCGAGCTCATGGGTGGCATGGCGCAGCGGGCCTTCGGCCCGCTCGGCGGGCAGGGTGGAGGAGGCGTCCATGCGCCGATGCTAGCGTACGCAGGCGTAGGGTGCGTGTCGCTGCCGAAAACTGCCTGACGGCGTCGGGCGCCCGTGGCGTCCTGGCCGCCCGCGCGGCCGCCGGTGGCGGGGGGCGCGGTCGGTCCGGCCTTCAGTCGATCGCCACCGCATGCGCGTGCTCGCGCGTGGCGAGGAAGCGGACGGCGGGCGCGCGCTCCTGCGCCAGCTGCAGGTTGACCCGCGTGGGAGCCAGATAGACGAGCTCGCCCGCGGCGTCGATGGCGAGGTTCATCGCGTTCTTCTCGCGGAACTCCTCGAGCGTCTTCGCGTCGTCGCAGCGGATCCAGCGCGCGGTGGCGACCTGCACCGGCTCGAAGCTCGCGTCCACGCCGTACTCGTCCTTCAGGCGATAAGCGACGACGTCGAACTGCAGCATGCCGACCGCGCCGAGGATCAGGTCGTTGCTCATCAGCGGGCGGAAGAACTGCGTCGCGCCTTCCTCCGACAGCTGCGCCAGGCCCTTCTGCAGCTGCTTGAGCTTGAGCGGGTCGCGCAGGCGCGCGCGGCGGAACAGTTCGGGGGCGAAGTTGGGGATGCCGGTGAAGGACAGCGACTCGCCTTCGGTGAAGGTGTCGCCGATGGAGATGGTGCCGTGGTTGTGGATGCCGATGACGTCGCCCGGGTAGGCGGCTTCGGCGATCTCGCGGTCGCTGGCCATGAAGGTCAGCGCGTTGGCCAGCTTGATCTCCTTGCCGCTGCGCACGTGGAAGGCCTTCATGCCGGCCCTGAACTCGCCGGAGCAGACACGCATGAACGCGACGCGGTCGCGGTGCTGCGGGTCCATGTTCGCCTGGATCTTGAACACGAAACCCGTGAGCTTCTCCTCCACCGGCTGCACCTCGCGCCCGGTGGTCGCGCGCGGCTTCGGCGCCGGCGCGTGTTCGACGAAGAAGTCCAGCAACAGCTGCACGCCGAAGTTGTTGACCGCCGAGCCGAAGAACACCGGCGTCTGCTCGCCGCGCAGGTAGGCGTCCTTGTCGAACGGGTTGGACGCGCCTTCCACCAGTTCGAGCTCGTCGCGCAGTTCCTGCAGCATCTGGCTGCCGATGCGCTCTTCCAGGCCCGGATCGTCGATCGACGGGAAGATCGTCGAGTCCTGCCGGGTGAAGTTGCGGCCCTGCTCGTAGAGGTGCACCTCGCCGGTCAGAAGGTGGACGACGCCCTTCAGGCGCTGGCCCATGCCGATCGGCCAGGTGATCGGCGCACACTGGATCTTCAGCACGCTCTCGACCTCGTCCAGCAGGTCGATGGGGCTCTTGCCCTCGCGGTCGAGCTTGTTGATGAAGGTCATGATCGGCGTGTCGCGCAGGCGGCAGACCTCCATGAGCTTGATCGTGCGCTCCTCGACGCCCTTGGCGACGTCGATCACCATCAGCGCGGAGTCGACCGCGGTGAGCACGCGGTAGGTGTCCTCGCCGAAGTCGGCGTGGCCGGGCGTGTCGAGCAGGTTGACGATGCGGCCCTCGTAGGGGAACTGCATCACCGAGCTGGTCACCGAGATGCCGCGCTCCTTTTCCAGCGCCATCCAGTCGGAGGTTGCATGTCGCGCGGCCTTGCGGCCCTTCACCGAGCCGGCCATCTGGATCGCGCCGCCGAACAGCAGCAGCTTCTCGGTTAGCGTGGTCTTGCCGGCGTCGGGATGGGAAATGATGGCGAACGTGCGGCGGCGCAGCGCCTGCATGGAGACGTCGGACATGGCGGTGCGCGCGCACGGAGGCGCGGCGGACGGTCGGGAGGATCGCCGATTATAGCGGCCGCGCCGGGCCAGGCCGCGCACCAAAGTTTCGGCTGGCGTGGCCGATACCGACCCGGGGGCGCCCGGAGCGCCGGGGAGACCAGGTGTTCATCGTCATCGTGGGGGAAGAGGGCGGGCGCGCCGGCGAGCTGCAGCTCGCGCTCAACGATTTCGGCCTGGACTGGTCCGTGCGCTGGCTGACCGATGCCGGTGGTGCGCTCACCATTCCGCGGGAGCAGCCGATCGACGTGATGGTGGCCGAGTTGCGTATCGGCGCACTCGCCGGAACCACGCTTCTCGAACAGGTGCGGACACTGCATCCGGAGGCCGCGCGGATCCTGCTGCTGGACCGGGGCCACGGCACCGATGCGCTGCAGGCGCTGGACGTCGCCCACCGGCTGCTGAGCAAGCCGCTGGACGCGGGCGAGCTGGTGGACGCGGTGGAGAGCGTGGCCGAGGTGCGCGACCTGCTCACCAACCCGGCGCTGGTGCAGGCCATCGGCCGCATCGGCTCGCTGCCGCCGCCGCCGAAGCTGTTCCTCGAACTCGGGCGGCTGATGCAGGACCCCGACGTGGGCACGGCGAAGGTGGCCGCGCTCGTCTCGCAGGACCCCGCCGTGGTGGCGAAGGTGCTGCGGCTGTGCAACTCGGCCTACTTCTCCCGCGGCCGCGCCATCACCGACATCCGCGGCGCGATCATGCGGCTGGGCCTGCAGACGCTGCAGCGCATGGTGCTGGCGAGCGAAGCCTACGCGGGGGGCGACCTGCCCGGCGTGGACCGCGAGGCCATGCAGGAGCGCGCCATGCGCACCTCGCGCCTGGCGGGGAAACTGCTGCCGGGCCCCAGCGGGGAACTGGCGGCGACGGCGGGCCTGCTGGCCGAGGTCGGCAAGCTGCTGCCGGGCGTGAACCGGGGTGGCGAGCACGACAGCGGGCCGCATTACGCCGAAGCGGGAGCGTACCTGCTCGGGCTGTGGGGGCTGCCCATGCCCATCGTCGAGGCGGTCGCCCATCACCACCGCCCGGCACGCGTCCGCATGTCCGGCTTCTGGGTTCCCGGCGCCGTGCACGTGGCGTCCGCGCTGGTTGGCGGATTCCCCGTCGATGAGGACTATCTGCGCGCGGTTTGCCAGATCCAGAATCTGCCGCAGTGGCGGCAAATGCTGGAAGAGACCGACGTCTAGCCGGAATCAGTTGCCGCTCAGGCGCAGCGGCCCGTCGGGCCCGCGCATGCGGAAAGGAATCGACTCGAGCCGCATTCCACGGTTGGCCTGCACGGAGAAGTGCAGATGGGGGCCACTGGCGAAGCCGGTGTTGCCGGAGAGGCCAATCACTTCTCCCGCACGCACCCGCTGGCCCGGCCGTACCAGCGCGCCGTCGGGCTTGAGGTGCGCGTAGACCGACATCGCCCCGTCATCGTGCAGCAGGCGCACCATGTTCGCGCGGCCGCCGTAGCGCTCGGCATCGAGCCCGCCGCGCGCGAAATCCGACTCGACCTCCATCACCACGCCCTCCCGCGCGGCCAGCACCGGCGTGCCGATGGGCGCGGCGAAGTCGATGGCGTAGCGGTTCTGCGCGTCGGCATGGCTGAAGCTGCCGCCAAAGCCCTGCTCGATGCGCAGCGGCACGCCACGCAGGGGCAACAGGTACTCGACGTCGCGGGGACGGGCACGCGGATCGCCGCGCTCGGCATCCATGTCCAGTTCGAAATCGGCGCCCATGGAGGGGTCGACGACCGACAGCGTGGCGACGACCACGCTCGAGCGCGCCGGCACCACGGCGCGCGCCGGCAGCAGCGGATCCGCGCGGAAGTTGCGTGCGTGCACGAAACGCAGGCGCACCTCCACGGGGCCGGCCAGGCGATTGTCGGCCAACGCCTGGTAGCCGCCGGCCACGGCGCGCGTACGCAGGCCGGCGATCGCCGAGGGCTCGGCGTCCACGGGCAGGGACTGGACATCGCGCGTGACGGCCTGCTGCGGCACGTGGTCGCCGTAGTGGCGCACGCCTTCGGGCCCCGTCCAGCGCAGCACGCGCGTGGCTTCGGCCATGCGCGGTCCGAAACCCACGGCCGCAACGAACGCGGCCAGCAGGGGCAGGGCGTGGCGCGCGCGCATGCTCAGCCGGTGCAGCCGCGCGGCAGGCCGAGGGCGCGCGCGACGTCGCGCAGGTCGAAGGCGGTGACGGCGCGATCGTCGTGGACGGCGTACAGCACGCCACCGGGGAAACTCGGGGTGGAGGCCGCATGCAGGGCGACGCCGTCGGTATGCGCGGTCACGCTGCCGCGGAAGCTGCCGCGTGGCGCGAGGCTGACCCGGTCGAAGAGGTGGAAGACGGTGAGCGGCGCGAGCTGGTCCACGGCGATCCAGTAGCCCTCGCCGTCGGCGCAGGCCCACAGCGCAACGCCCTCGGCCTGCGCGGCGAACGCGTGCTGGGGCAGGCTGCGACCGGTGTAGCGGCCGGAGAAGGTGTACTCGCGCAGGGTCGACGGACGCTTCTCGTCCTCCTCGGCGATGAGCAGCCGGTCGTTCTCGGGATCGCCGGCAATGGACTCGACCACGTGCAGCGCCGCCGCCTCGCTGGTGTCGCCGAAGGTGCCGGCATGCGCGACGCGCAGGCGCCCGTCGCCACCGCCCACCTGCACGCGGTAGCGGCGCACGCGCTGCGACAGCTCGGCCAGCGGCGGCAGCTGGTCGAAGCGCGCGCCGTACATGAAGCTGTCGGTGACGTACACGTCGAGCTCGCCCGGTTCGGTCTCGGTGAGCCAGATCCCGTACGGGCTGCGCAATTCGCTTTCGCCGAAGGTGGCCAGGGGTTGGAACGAGGGCAGCGCGAGCACCTGCACGCGGCGGTTGTCGCGCTCGACCACGAACAGCATGTCGCCGTGCACGGCGATGCCGTTGGGGCGGCGGAACTGCCCGGGCGCGCTGCCTTCGCCACCCAGGTCGCGCAGGCGTGCGCCGCTGTCGCCGTCGAACACCACCAGCCGGTGCGTGGACTTGGCGGTCGCGATCAGCCAGGTGCGGCCGTCCTCGGTGGTCCAGGTGGCCAGGGAATCGAGTTCGTCGGCCGCGGTGTCCTCGGAGACGTAGCGCTCGCGCACGGTCGCCACTTCGACGGCCGGCGGGGCGACGACCGCGGCAGGCGGAGCCGGCTTAACGGATGGGGTGCGCGTGGCGCAGCCGGCGGCGAACAGCGCGGCCGCGAGCAGGAAAAGGCGGGGGCTCATCGCCAAAGTGTAAGGCGTCGGTGGCGCGCGGCGACCGCATGCCCGACGGGCCGTAAGGCGGGCGTTCCGGTTATTCCATCGCTTTATAAGGATGAAGAGATTGACAGGCCGCGGCGTCATGCGCAGACTCCGCCCATCCATCGAGACCGGCTGAGGGACAGGCCCTTTGACGCCGGGGCAACCAGCACGCGAGTGCCAGGTGCCAATTCCTGCGGCGTCATGCCGGAAGATGGTCGTGCCCTCCTGCCGCAAGGCGGGAGCGTCGCAGGCTCGATGGCCCCGTCACCTTCGCCGGAGCCCCGCCATGAGCCTCGCCCCCGTTTCCTGTATCGACCCGACGCCCGCCGGGCCCTGCCTCGACGACGCGCGCCCGCCCGCCGCGCGACGCGGCGAGTTCGACCTCGACCTGGCCTTGCGCCATGCCGGCCGTCGCCGCCTGCGCCTGCGCTACGAGGACGTGGGCGACGTGCGCGCGCCGGCGGTGCTCGTCGCCGGGGGCATCTCGGCGCATCGCCACCTCGCCGCCCATGCCGCCGACGCCGCGCCCGGCTGGTGGGACGCGCAGGTGGGCGCCGGCCGGGTGCTGGACCCGGCCCGCTGGCGCCTGCTTTCGATCGACTGGCTGGGCGCCGACGGCAGCCTGGACGCGCCGATCGACCCGGCCGACCAGGCGGCCGCCATCGCGGCCCTGCTCGACCACCTCGGCGTCGGCGTGCTGCACGGCTTTGTGGGGAGTTCCTACGGTGCGATGGTGGGCCTGCAGTTCGCCGCGAACTTCCCGGCGCGGCTCGATCGCCTGGTCGCGATCAGCGGCACGCATCGCGCGCATCCCTATGCCAGCGCGTGGCGCGCGCTGCAGCGGCGGGCGGTGGCGCTGGGCGCGCTGCAGTGCGACGACGTCGACGGCCTCGTGCTCGCGCGCCAGCTCGCGCTGCTGAGCTACCGCACGCCGGAGGAGTTCGGCGAGCGCTTCGGACCGGCGCGCGTGGTCGAGGGCCGCGTGCGCGTGGCCGCGGAGGACTATCTGGACCACTGCGGCAACGCGTACGCGCAACGCACGCCGCCGGTGGCGTTCCTGCGGCTGTCGGAGTCGATCGACCTGCAGGACGTGGACCCGGCGCGCATCGCCATTCCGGTGACGCTGGTGGCGGTCGAACAGGACCGGCTGGTGCCCCTGGCCGAGGTGTATGCGCTGGCCCAGCATCTGCGCGGGGAGACACGCCTGCGCGTGCTGCGTTCGCGCTACGGGCACGACGCCTTCCTCAAGGAGCCCGGGGCCATCGCCGCCGTGCTGGCCGAGGCGCTCGACGCCGGGGTGCCGGCATGAGCCGCGCAGGCTTCCGGCCCGCCACCGCCGCGGTGCGCGCCGGCATCGACCGCGATGCCGCCTTCGGCGCGGTGACGCCGCCGCTGGTGCTCTCGTCCAACTTCAGCTTCGCCGGCTTCAACGACAAGCGCGCCTACGACTACACGCGCAGCGGCAACCCCACGCGCGACCTGCTGGGCGAGGCGCTGGCGGAGCTCGAGGGCGGCGCGGGTGGGGTTGTCACGGCCACCGGCATGGCGGCGATCAGCCTGGTGCTGCACGCCCTGGCATCGCCCGGCCAGCGCGTGGTGGTGCCGCACGACGCCTACGGCGGCAGCTGGCGCCTGTTCAACGCGCTGGCCGCGAAGGGCGCATTCGAGCTGGTGACCGTCGACCTCACCTGCCCCCCCGCGCGCGATGCGGCACTGGCCGATGGCGCGGCCCTGGTCTGGATCGAGACGCCGTCGAACCCGCTGCTGCGCATCACCGACATCGAGGCGACCGTGCGCGCGGCCCATTCCGTCGGTGCGCTGGCGGTGGTCGACAACACCTTCCTCTCGCCGGCGCTGCAGCAACCGCTCGCCCTGGGCGCGGACGTGGTGCTGCATTCGACGACCAAGTACATCAACGGCCACAGCGACGTGGTGGGCGGCGCGGTGGTCGCGCGCGAGGCAGCGCTGCACGAGCGGCTGGCATGGTGGGCGAACGCGCTGGGCCTGACCGGCGCGCCCTTCGACAGCTTCCTGACCCTGCGCGGCCTGCGCACGCTCGACGCGCGCCTGCGCGTCCACCAAGACAACACGCAGGCGCTGGTCGAGCTGCTCGTCGCGCACCCGGCCGTGCTCGCCGTGCACTATCCCGGCCTGGCCACGCATCCGGGCCATGCGGTCGCGGCGCGGCAGCAGTCGGGCTTCGGCGCGATGCTCGGTCTCGAGGTCGCCCACGGCGAGGCGGGCGTGCGTGCCTTCCTCGACGGGCTGCGCTGCTTCACGCTGGCCGAGTCGCTGGGCGGCGTGGAGAGCCTGGTGGCGCATCCGGCCACGATGACGCACGCGGCCATGTCGCCGCAGGCCCGCCATGCGGCCGGCATCGGCGATGGGCTGCTGCGGCTGTCGGTGGGCATCGAGCACGCGGACGACCTGCGCGCCGACCTGGACAACGCGCTGGCGCGGGTCGATGCGCTCGGCGCGCGCGCGCGAACGCGAACGGCCGGGGCGGTGGCCTGATGGCGACGCCGGTCACGGCTGGCGCGCCGCGCGGCGCGGTGGCATCGCGGCCGCGGCAGGCCGATGTCGCACTGCTCGGCATCGGAACCGTCGGCGGCGAGTTCCTGCGCCGCCTTGCGCGGCTGCAGCGGGCGGGCGCGCCGCTGCGGCTGGTGCACGTGGCGAACTCGAGGCATGCGCTGGCGCGCGGCAGCGGGGTGGACCCTTCGATCGCGGCCGGGCTGGTGCGTGCGGGGGCCGGGGCCGGGGCCTTCGTGGATCCCGCCGCCGCCTTGAGTGGCGCGGCCTGCGGCATCGTGGTGGATGCCAGCGGAAGCGAGCGGGTCGCGGCATCGCACGCGCGCTGGCTGGACGCCGGGCTGCACGTGGTCACCGCGAGCAAGCTCGGGCAGGGTGCCTCGCTCGCGCGCTGGCGCGCGATCGACGCGGCCTCGCGCCGCACGGGCGCGCGCTATGGCGACAGCGCAACGGTGGGCGCAGGGCTGCCGCTTCTGCGCAGCCTGCGCGAGCTGCGCGAAGGCGGCGACGCGGTGCATGGCATCGCCGGCGTGCTGTCGGGCTCCATGGCCTGGCTGTTCGGTGCCTTCGACGGGCTGCGGCCCTTCTCCGGCTTCGTCCGGCAGGCACGCGAGGCCGGCTATACCGAGCCGGATCCACGTGAGGATCTTTCCGGAGAGGACGTGCGCCGCAAGCTGTTGATCCTCGCGCGCGCGGCGGGCTTCGCACTGGATGTAGACGACGTTCAGGTCGAGTCGGTGGTGCCGCCGGCGCTCGCGGGGCTTGCGCTCGCGCAGGTCGATGGCGCGCTCGGCGTGCTCGACGCGCCGCTGCGCGAACGTTTCGCCGAGGCCTACAAGCGCGGCGAGCGCCTGCGCCACGTGGCGCGGCTGGACGTCCGCGCCGGCCGCGTGCGGGCACGCGTCGGCATCGAATCGCTGCCGCCGGACGATCCCCTCTGCGCCGGCACCGGCACCGACAACCGCGTGGCGATCCGCTGCGACCGCTACCCCACGCAGCCGCTGGTGATCCAGGGGCCCGGCGCGGGCGCCGGCGTCACCGCCGCCGCGCTGCTCGACGACGTGCTGCGCATCGTGCGCCGGGGTTGATCAGGCGCCGGTGGGGCGCGTCACGATGGACTCGCCGGCGATCTCCCCGATCACTTCCAGCCGGCCCGCGTCGAGCATGCCCTGCAGGTCCTCGTGCACGTCGGCCACCAGGCGCTCGAGCACGGTGGTGCCCGTCGGCCGGAACGAAGCCCAGCCGTTGCGGCCGTGCGTCTTGACGTAGTACAGCGCCTCGTCGGCCAGCTCGATCATCGACTCCCAGCCCAGCTGCGCACCGTCGTCGCGGCTGAGCGGGTACTGCGAGAGGCCGATCGAGCAGGTCAGCGGAAGCACCAGCCCGTTGCCGAGGTCGAAGGCGTGCGCCACCACCGCCGACTGGATGCGCTCGCCGATCGTGGCGACGTTGCGCTGCGGCATGGGGCGGAACACCAGCAGGAACTCCTCGCCGCCCCAGCGCGCCACGTAGTCGCCGGTGCGGACGAGCCGGGACAGCACCTGCGCGAACTGCTGCAGCACGAGGTCGCCGGCGCGGTGGCCGTAGCGGTCGTTGACCTGCTTGAAGTGGTCGATGTCCACGAGCGCGAACAGCATCGCCTTGTCGTCCTCGCGGCGTGCGCTGGCCTGGCGGTCGTAGAAGGAGAGGTCGGCCGGCAGCTGCGAGCCGATGTAGCGGCGGTTGCGCAGCCCCGTGAGCGGGTCGGTGTGGCTGGCGTCCTCCAGCTGGCGGTTGGCCAGCGCCAGCGCCTCGGTGCGCTGCTCGACCAGGCTTTCCAGCTCGGCCTGCCGGCGCTGGTAGCGGATGCGCTGCCAGCGGTAGCCCGCGTACACCAGGCCGGCGACGGCGAGTACGGCCAGGAGCGCGAACCATCCGGTTTCGTGGAACCTCGGCGTCACGCTGAACCGCAGTTGCGCCGGCGCCTTCGCCGCGACCCCGGCATTGTTGCGGCCGCGAACCTCGAAGACGTAGTCGCCCGGCGGCAGGTTGGTGTAGCGCGCCTGCCGGCTTCCGCCCTCGGGCTGCACCCAGTCGGCGTCGTAGCCGCGCAGCCGGTACTCCACGCTCACGCTGCGCGGGTCCTGGAAGCTGATGACCGCGAAGTCGATGGACAGGTCGCGCAGGTCGCCCGGCAGCGGCTTTCCGTCCAGGCGCCAGGCCGGCAGCGCGTCGCCGCCCATGCGAACCCGCTCGATCGCGACACCGGGCGGCGTGGTGTTCTTGCGGATCGACTGCGTGTCCAGCGCGACCACGCCGTCGCGCGTGGGCAGCCACAGCGTCGATCCCCGCAGCACGCCCTTCGACGTGCCCGCGCCGTTGCAGCAGTACCCCTGCTGCCCGCTCATGGGGTCGCCCCGCTCGTTGAGCAGCATCTCCCCGCGCAGTCTGTCGCGACGGCCGGTGGCCGCAGCGGCGATGTCGGCCAGCGGCACGCGCGAGATGCCGCGGATGCCTGCGATCCACAGGTAGCCGTCGTGCTCGGCGAGGAAGAATGGTGCGTTGGCGGGCACGCCGCGCGTCGGATCCAGCGTGATCCAGCGGCGCGCATCGCCGACATACGTGCGCTCGTTCAGCGTGCCGACTGCCAGGCGGCCGTCCCGCAGCCGGTGGATCGCGGTGACGTCCAGTGTCTTCGGGAGACCTTCGCCGCGCACCGCGACGAAGCGGCCGGCACGGAACTCGAACAGCCCGTTCTCCGTTCCGGCCAGCAGGGTGCCGTCGGGTTCGACCAGCAGGTAGCGCACGCGCGGGTCCGCCAGGCCCTCGGCCACGGCGTAGCGGCGCACGCTGCCCTCGTGCAGGCGGAACAGGCCCTCGGGCGTGCCGATCCACAGGGCACCATCGGGCGCGCGGCGCAGCGCGTTCACCTGCGCGCCGCCGATCGCCGCCAGCTCGGGCAGCGCGCGGGGCGCCGTCGCGCCGGCGCCGTGGTCCAGCACGCGCAGTCCGCCCCGCGTGCCGATCCAGAGGCGGCCGGGCTCGGCGAGCAGGTTGTAGGCATGCGGATGCGGCAGCGCCGCGCCGGGCACGACGCGCCGGAACCGGCCGCCTTCGAACACGCTCAGGCCGTCGTTGCTGCCCACCCACAGGCGGCGCCCGTCGGGATCGGCCGCGACGGACCAGACGATGCGCTCATGCAGGCCTTCGGCCGTGCTGTAGCGGCGCGTCCACGAATTCCAGAGGCGGACCAGGCCCTCCCATTGACTGCCCAGCCACAGGTTGCCTTCGCGATCCTCGAAGGCCGAGCGCAGGCCGGGGATGCCGCCCGGTTCGCGCACGCCGACGAACTCGGCGAGCACGCCCCCGCGCAGCCGGGCCAGGCCCGTGTCGCCGCCGGCCCAGACATTGCCGTCGCGGTCGGCGAAAAGCACGTCGACGGGCGCATCGCGCAGCTGCGGGACATCATCGGCGTGCTCCCACCCGCCAGCGCCGAGCCGGTACAGGCCCATCGACGTCGCCGCCCAGAGCCGGCCCTGTGCCGAGAGCAGGTGGTTGACCGTGGCGTCCGTCGCCTGCGGGGGCAGCGGCAGCGTTTCCCAGCGGCCGGTCAGAAGGCGCCGGTGCACCGCGCCCCGACCGCCCAGCCAGAGTCCGTCCGGCCGGGGCAGCGGGGCCTGGACGCGCGTCGGACTGCCTTCCACCGGAACCAGGCGGTCGTCGACGACGCAGAACAGGCCGGAGGCGGAGGCGATCCACAGGCCGCCCTGCGGATCCTCGGCGATGCCGGTGATGTCCAGCGCGGGCCAGCGTCGCGCGTCGTGCGCAGGGACCGGCCGGATCAGGCGGCCGTCGTGGACTGCCAGCCCCTTGTAGGTGCCGATCCACAGCCGCCCGTCGCGCGCGGTGTGCAGCGCACGGATCCACGTGCCAGGCAGTGCCGGCTCCGTGTCGGGGGTGAAGGTTTCGAAGCGCAGCCCATCGAAGCGCGCCAGACCGGCCTGAGTGCCTACCCACAGGTAGCCGGTGCGGTCTTGCGCGATCGCCAGCACGCTGATCTGCGGCAGGCCCTGCTGGATGGACCAGACGTTGCGCACGTGATGGTGCAGGGCCTTGCCCGGGTCCAGTGCATGCGCGGCGGGCAGGGCAAGCAGGGCGAGCGATGCCAGTGCGGCCATGATCCTGCGCATGGGTCGCTCTCCTGTCCTCGGCCCGTCCACGGTCGTTATCGGCCATTCTCCACGCAACTGAAAGCAGGCGGTCCCCAGGCGCTATGCCCATCGTGAGGGCCCGTGGCGTGCGCCGGGCGCCAGGCTCCCTCGCGATGCCCGCTCAGCACTCGATGACGTTCACCGCGAGCCCGCCGCGGCTGGTTTCCTTGTACTTGTCCTGCATGTCGCGCCCCGTATCGCGCATGGTCCTGATGACCTTGTCGAGGCTGACCTTGTGCTTGCCGTCTCCGCGCATGGCCATGCGGCTGGCATTGATCGCCTTCACTGCGCCCATCGCATTGCGCTCGATGCAGGGGATCTGCACCAGGCCGCCGATGGGATCGCAGGTGAGCCCGAGGTTGTGCTCCATGCCGATCTCGGCGGCGTTCTCGACCTGGCCCGGCGTGCCGCCAATCGCGGCGGTGAGCCCCGCGGCGGCCATCGAGCAGGCCACGCCCACCTCGCCCTGGCAGCCGACCTCGGCGCCGGAGATGGAGGCGTTCTCCTTGTAGAGGATGCCCACGGCCGCGGCGGTGAGCAGGAACGTGCGCACGCCCTCGATGCTCGCGCCGGGAATGAAGCGGTCGTAGTAGTGCAGCACCGACGGGATGATGCCGGCCGCGCCGTTGGTGGGCGCCGTCACCACGCGCCCGCCCGCGGCGTTCTCCTCGTTCACCGCGAGGGCGTAGAGGTTGACCCAGTCCAGCGTGGTGAGCGGATCGCGCATCGCGGCCTCGGGGCGCGAGGACAGCTCGGCATGCAGCTGCGGCGCACGCCGCGTCACGCGCAGCCCGCCCGGCAGCGTGCCCGCCTCGCGGATGCCGCGCGCCACGCAGGCCTGCATCGCGCCCCAGATCTCGTCCAGGCCCGCCTCGATCTCCTGCGGCGCGCGCCAGACCTGCTCGTTGGCGAACATCAGCTGCGCGATGGACAGGCCCGTGCGCTCGCATTGCGCGAGCAGCGCGTCGCCGGTGAGGAACGGATAGGGCAGCTCGGTCTCGTCGGCCACGATGCGGTCCTCGGCCGCCTCGTCCTGGTTGACCACGAAGCCGCCGCCGACGGAGTAGTAGTCGCGGGTGGCGATGACCTCGCCGTTGGCGTCGTAGGCCGTGAAGCGCATGCCGTTGGTGTGGAACGGCAGCTTCTGGCGCTTGTTCATGATGAGGTCGTGCTTCTCGTCGAAGCCGATCTCGTGCGCACCGAACAGGCGGATGCGCTTGCTGGCGCGGATGCGCTCGAGCGCGGGCGGGATCACGTCCGGGTCGATCAGGTTCGGCCAATGGCCTTCCAGGCCCATCAGCACGGCCTTGTCGGTGCCGTGGCCGCGGCCGGTGAGCGCGAGCGAGCCGAATACCTCGGCGCGCACGCGGGCGGTGCGTGGCAGGTCGCCGTTCTCCACCAGCCAGCGCTCGACGAAGCGCGCGGCCGCGCGCATCGGGCCCACGGTGTGCGAGGAGCTCGGGCCGATGCCGATCTTGAACAGGTCGAAGGTGCTGACGGCCACCGCGGCTCCAGCCAGGGACGATGAGGGAAGGCGGCTATTCTAAGCCCGTACCGACCGCCGCGTTTCCGTACTGCACCGCATCCCCATGAGCCGGTTCATCTTGTTCCAGCGCGACGACTGCCACCTCTGCGACCTCGCGCTGGAGGTGCTGGCGGGCGCGTCGTTCCCGGAGTTCGAGAGCGTGTTCGTCGACGACGATCCCGCGCTGGAAGCCGCCTACGGGCACCGCGTGCCGGTGCTGCGCGACCGGACGACCGGGGTGGAACTCGACTGGCCGTTCGATCCGGCGGCCGTCGTGGCGCTGCGCGCCGGGTGACTTAGCCGGCGTCGCCCGGGATGCGGCGGCTGCACAGCACGAGGCGCGGTCGCGCGTGGCCGGATTCACCCGCGTCGCGCCACTGCAGGCGCCCCTGCTCCAGACGCAGCTCGCTGACGGTGGGCGGCTCCTGCGGGTCCGGCTCGCCGTCGATGCCTACGCGGCTTTCGATGCGCCACCACCCCGCGCCGAGTGGCACCACCGACGTCGGGATGTAGAACGCGCCTTCTCCGTAGTCGGAAACGTGGTGCGCCACGTCCCCGCCGATCATGATCGCGCCGACGATGCGGCCCCAGTCGTGTTCGTTGCGCGGCGTCGGTCGACGGCGGTGCGCGGCGCATCCGGCACGGCCTTCGGCGTCGTCGGTGAACCACGCGCCCCGCAGCTCGGGCGGGTACACGACCGCCGGCGCGGGCGGCGCGCCGATGGCGACGTCGGCAAGCGCGCAGGCCAGGAGCAGCCACGCGAGGCCCAGACGGCGCACGCGCCGCGCACCGCCCGTTCGGAATGCGCCGACACGCGTGCGCCGTGGAGCACACGCGGCGCGGCGGTCGAGGCAGGCGCTCACCTGCCGACCGCCGCGACCGGCCTGAACACCACCTTCGTACTCACCGCCACCTCGTTCGGGATCAGCGAGGTATCGGCCCAGTCGCCGGCGCCGACGCCGAAGTCGAGCCGCTTCACCGTTGCGCGCCCGGTGAGCACGGGTGCGGCCCCCGGGGTCCAGGTGAAGCCGAGGGTGACCGGGCGCGAGACGCCGCGAAGCGTGAGTTGGCCATCGGCGGCATAGCGGTTGCCGCCGAGCGCGCGAAAGCGCGTGGCGACGAAGCGCGCCTGCGGAAACTTCGCGACGTTGAAGAAGTCCGCGTCCTTGAGCGTGGAATCGCGCTCGTCGTTGCCGGTGGCCGCGCCGGCCAGCGGGATGACGACATCCAGCCGCGCGCCTTGCAGCCTGGCGGGATCGAAGCTCAGCCGCGTCGTGAACGCCGGGAAGCGCCCGGTGAAGACCTCGCCCTGGTATTTCGTCGCGAACGTCAGCGTGGACCCCGGCGCCTGCACGTAGTCGGCGGCCTGGGCGGCCGGAACGAGGGTGGCGAGCGTGGCGAGCAGCAGGGCGAGCGCGGGGCGCGTCATGGCGTGGACTCCGGCGGACGGCGGCGGCCGGGCAGCATGCGCTGCAGCGTGCCGTCGCGAAGGAAGACGTGGTGGTAGAGCGCGGCGAAGACGTGGCCGGCGGCCAGCAGCACGAGCAGCCAGAAGCCGTTCTCGTGCAGCTCGTGGGCGAGATCGGCCACCGGCTCGCTCTCGGCGGCCAGCGCGGGCAGGTTGAACAGGCCGAACCACTGCAGCGGGAAGCCCTCGGCCGAGTTGAGCAGCCAGCCCGTCAGCGGCATGGCCAGCATGAGCGCGTACAGGCCCCAGTGCACGCCGCTGGCGGCGCGGCGCATCCAGGGCGCGATGCCGGGCAGGTCGGCCGGCACGGGCCGCGTCCAGCGCCAGAGCAGGCGCAGCACGACGATCGCGAGCAGCGTGAGCCCGAGCGACTTGTGCAGTGCGTACAGGCGGATCTTGTCCGGCGAAGTGGGCAGATCCTCCATGGTCAGGCCGATCGCGGCGATCGCCACGAGCAGCAGCACGCTGATCCAGTGGAAGGCCTGGCTGACGGGGCCCCAGCGGTCGGGGCGTACGGTGGAGCGCTTCATCGGCGCGGGTCCTCGGTGGATGGGGCGGGCGTGGCCGCGGGGGCACCGAGGCCGCGCGAGGCTTCGAGCTCGATGCGCAGCTCCACCTCGCGCCCGACCATCGAGGCCCAGCGGTCGAGGCCGAACTCCATGCGGTCGAGCCGGGCGGTCGCCGAGAAGCCGACGGTGCGGCGGAACGGCGGCAGCGGGTGGCGCTTGAGCGCGTTGAACGTCACGTCCATACACAGGGGGCGCGTGGTGCCGGCAAGCGCGAGGTCGCCACAGACCTCGGCGCGGGTCGCGTCGCGAGGCGTCACGCGGGTGGACACGAAGCGCGCCCGCGGATGGCGGCCGGTGCCCAGCAGCTCCTGCACCGCGGCGTTCCAGCGCGCGTCGCCGAAATCCAGCGCATCCAGCGGAACGGTGACGTCGACCTCCGCGCCGGCCCAGCCCTCGGCGAAGCGCACGCGCCCGGTGCTGCCCGAGGCCGTGCCGAGCGAACGCGAGAAACCCGCATGGTCGACGGCCACGAGTACGCGCGTATGCACGGGGTCGACGGCGAAGTCGGCTGGCTCGTCCGCGGC
Source organism: Lysobacter sp. N42 (assembly GCF_004344885.1). Lineage (NCBI taxonomy): Bacteria > Pseudomonadati > Pseudomonadota > Gammaproteobacteria > Lysobacterales > Lysobacteraceae > Lysobacter > Lysobacter sp. N42. The sequence goes on along the minus strand of NZ_SKFB01000020.1, from coordinate 8,434 downwards.
GGCGGGCGCTGCCAGCAGCAGGCCGGCCAGCAGGGCGAGGGCGGGGCGGGGCGTGCGCGGCATCGGCGGGTCCCGGCGGGTGTCGACCGATTCTAGGCCGCCGGGCCACACTGGCCGCATGAGGGCGCGCAACGGGCCGTTGCCGACGGGCGCGCTATTGCCCCGCCGCCCCGCATGGCCCAGCCTTGCGCGCGGGGAGCGGCCGCCGGGATGTGCCGCCCGGGGGACCTGCTGGATGCGTGCACTCATCGTCGCGGCGCTCGCCGCCCTCATCGCCTTTGCGCCCGCGGCCTCCGCCGGCCTCCCGGAGACGCCGCGCCCGCGCCAGTTCACCGTGGCCGACGGCCTGCCGTCCAACCGCATCAACGCCATCGCGCAGGACCGCCGGGGCTACCTGTGGATCGCCACCAGCGACGGCCTGGCGCGCTTCGACGGCGTGGGCTTCCGGGTCTGGCGCGCCGAGCAGGGCCTGCGCGACAACTTCGTGTGGTCGGTGCACGTGGATGCGCAGGACCGCGTCTGGATCGGCACCCGCACGGCCGGGCTGGCCATGCTCGACGTCGACCGCAGGCGCTTCGTCTGGATCGACCGCGGCACGCCGGGCGTGGGCGGCAACGAAGTGTGGTCGATCGCCTCCACGCGCGACGGCGCGCTCTGGTTCGGCACCGCCGACGCCGGGCTGCACCGCCTGGTGCGCGGACGGGTACGGCGCTACGTGCCGATGCCGGGGAACGAGCGAAGCCTTCCCGACCCGGGCGTGCGGCAACTGGCCGTCGCGCCGGACGGCAGCCTGTGGGTGGGCACGGGCCACGGCGTCGCCCGGTTCGACGGACAGGGCTTCGAACGCATGCCGTCCGAAAGCCTGGCGTCCCCGCTCATCAACGGCCTGAGCGTGGAGCGCGACGGCACGCTGTGGATCGGCACGCCGCGTGGCGTGGCGGTCCGCCGCCCCGACGGGCGCGGGGAGCCGGCGCCGTGGGCGCATACCGGGCGCCCGGTCCTGCACGTGCTCATGCGCGACCGCGCCGGCAGCTACTGGTTCGACATTCCCGAGGGGCTCGGCATCGACGTTGAGGACCGCGTCACCACCGTGCCGCTCTACAGCGAGCTCGCCCAGGGACTGGTGCGCCCGTCATGGGTGGACGCGCACGAGGACCGTGAGGGCGGCCTGTGGTTCGCCAGCAACAGCAGCGGTCTCTGGTACCTGCCGCCGCGCTGGCGCCAGTTCTCCGTGCTGGCGCGACGGCTCGGCGACAGCTCGACGCTGGCCAACGCGCAGGTGCGCGGCATCGCGCCCTCGCGCGACGGCACCGTCTGGCTGGTGGGCAGCGGCGGCGTGCTCGACCGGCTCGACAGCGAATCCGGTGAGGTCGAGCACGTGGTGGAGGACGTGGGCGACGGGTTCATCCTGCACGCCGCGCTCGAGGACCGCCGTGGCCAGGTCTGGGTGACGTTCACCGAGGGCCTGGCGCGCGTGGACCCGCGCACCGGCGAGGTGCGCCGATGGTGGCCGGGCCAGCACAACGGCGCCATGCCCGGTGACGCCTCCCGGCTCGTCCAGGCGGCGGATGGCTCGATCTGGATCGCCGGCGAGTACGGAGTGCAGGTGCGCGACGAGGACGGCCGCGTGATCGCCCGCTACATGCGCGGCGACGGCCGCGGGCTCGACCGTGCGACCAGCGTGCACGACATCGCCCCGTCGCTGGACGGCGGCATGTGGATCGCCACCTCCGACGGCCTGCTCGCCCCCGATGCGCGCGGCGAACGCCTGGTGCGCGTGCCCGGCGTGGACGCGGGCCCCGTGCACGGCATTGCCGTCGACACGCGCGGCGGGCTGTGGCTCGCGCGTTTCGGCGCGGTGGAGGGCTACGACCTGCGCCGCGGGCGCCCGGTGCGGCGCGAGCGGCTCGGCCCGGAGGCCGGTTTCCCGCGGCTGGCCCCGACCGGCCTCACGGTGGACGACCGCGGCATCGTGTGGGTCACCAGCGTGCGTGGCCTCGTGCGCGTCGACCCGGCGGCGCGCAGCAGCCGCGTGTACGGCGTACGCGACGGGCTGCCCAGCCAGGAGTTCGCCGATCCGCCCGTGGCGCGGCCATCGGATGGTCGCATCCTCGCCGGCACCCCCGAGGGGCTGGTGCTGTTCGACCCGGCAGTCGTGCGGCCGGCCACCGAGGCGCCCGGGCTCGTGCTGGAGACGGTCGACGTGCTGCGCAACGGCGTCCGCGTGCCACTGGATCCTGCCCGCCCGTTCTCGCTCGCACCGGGCGATCGCGACCTGCGTATCCGCGCCCGCATGCTGGCCTTCGCCGACCCGTCGGCCCACGTCTACCGCACGCGCCTGCTCGGCTACGACGCCGCCTGGGTGGACGGCGGCACCCAGGGCGAGCGCGTGTTCTCGCAGCTTCCCCCGGGCGACTACCGCCTGCAGCTCACCGCCCGCACGGCCGACCACGTCTGGGCCCCGGTGCGGGAGCTGCGCTTCTCCGTCAGCCCGCCGTGGTGGCGCGCGTGGTGGTCGATCACGGGGTTCGCGCTCACGGGGCTGGCCGCGCTGGCCTTGCTGGCCGCCTACTACCGGGGCCGGCTGCGACGTCGCCACGCCTGGGAGCAGGCCGAGCACGAGCGCCGCCTCGCGCAGGAGGCGTCCGTCGCCAAAACGCGCTTTCTGGCCACCTTCGGCCACGAGGTGCGCACGCCCATGACCGGCGTGCTGGGCATGAGCGAGCTGCTGCTGGACACCCCGCTGGACGCGCGCCAGCGCAGCCACGTCGCCGCCATCCGCAGCGCCGGCGAGCACCTCCTGCGCCTGCTCAACGACGCGCTCGACCTGGCCCGCATCGAGTCCGGTCGCCTGGAACTGGTCGACGAGGTGTTCGACCTGCGCGCGCTTCTGGCCGACCTGTCCGCGCTGCTCGGCCCGCTGGCCGAGCGTCGTGGCCTGCGTTTCGAGCTCGACCTCGGCCCCGACCTGCCCGCCGGGGTGCGCGGCGATGCCAGCCGCCTCAAGCAGGTCCTGCTCAATCTGCTCAACAACGCGCTCAAGTTCACCGAGCAGGGCCACGTCTCCCTGCATGTGCGGCGCGTCGGCGACCGCGTGCGCTTCGTCGTGCAGGACACCGGGCCGGGCCTGTCGGCCGAGCAGCGTGCGCGCCTGTTCCGGCGCTTCGAGCAGGGCGACGGTGCGCGCACGGCGGCACGCCATGGCGGCAGCGGGCTGGGCCTGGCGATCAGTCATGAACTGGTGGACGCGATGGGCGGGCGCATCGACGTCGACAGTACGCCCGGCGTGGGTACGCGCTTCGAGGTCGAGGTGCCCTTGCCGGCGGCGGCGCTGCCGGCGCGCGCGCCGCAGGCGGACGTCGCCGCGCGGCCGCCGGCCGCGCTCTCGATCCTGCTGGTCGAGGACGACGCGACCGTTGCCGAGGTCATCACCGGCCTGCTGCGCGCACAGGGGCACGAGGTGCGCCACGCGCCCCACGGCCTGGCGGCGCTCGCCGAGGCACAGATGCGGCCCTTCGACGTGGGCTTGCTCGACCTCGACCTGCCCGGCATGGACGGCTTCGCGCTGGCGCGGCAGCTGCGCGCGGGCGGTTGCACGGTGCCGCTGGTGGCGGTGACCGCGCGGGCGGATGCGGAGTCCGAGCCGCAGGCGCGCGCGGCCGGCTTCGACCGCTTCATGCGCAAGCCGGTCACCGGGGCGATGCTCGCGAACGTGCTGCAGGATGTGCTGCACGGGGAACCCGCCTGAGCACCGCCTCGCGGGCGGGTGCCCGCGCGGGGGTCAGTCGATGCGACGCAGCGCAGCCACGCCGAGGCCGGTGTCGTAGTAGATCCAGTCGCTGGTGTAGTCGCGGATCCAGTCGATGCGTGCGCGGACATCGGCCGGCACGCGGCAGATCACCGCCGTGACGCCGCCGGGCAGCGGTCGCGAGAACGGCCCGGGCTCATCGGCCCAGCCGACGCAGCGCACGGCCGGCGCGGTCCCTGCAGGCCAGTCGAGATGGTCCCAGAGCCCTGCGCGCGCTGCCGCGTCGAGCTCGCGAACGGGCAGCTCGTGGCCATCGTGCCTGCGCATGCGCAGGCCGTTGCCGGTGTCCTGAAGCGTCCAGACCGGGTCGGGCGCGTCACCCGTTCCCCAGTCGTACCGGCCCTCGAAGGCGTCGCCGGCGCGCGCCGCCGGCGCCAGCAGGAGGGCGAGCGACAGCAGCGCCGCGAACCTCATCGCGCGCTGTGCGCGTGCACCGCCTCGACCAGCACGGCCACGTGCTCGGGGTTCATGTCCGGCGACATGCCATGGCCGAGGTTGAAGACGTGCCCTTCGCGCGAGCCGCCGTTCCCGTCGCGGTAGCTGTCGAGCGCGCGGCCGACCTCGCGGCGGATGGCCTCGGGCGAGGCGTACAGCGTCACCGGATCCAGGTTGCCCTGCAGGGCCACGCGGCCGCCCGTGCGGCGCGCGGCATCGCCCAGGTCCACCGTCCAGTCGATGCCCACGCCTTCGGCGCCAGTGGCGGCGAGGTCCTCAAGGTAGGCGCCGTTGCCCTTGCCGAACAGGATCAGCGGCGCGGCCGCGGCGCCTTCGCCGCGCGGCAGCTCGCGCGCGATGCGCTGGAGGTAGCGCAGCGAGAACTCGCGGTACATGGCCGGCGAGAGCACGCCGCCCCAGGTGTCGAAGACCTGCAGCGCCTGCGCGCCGGCGATGCGCTGAGCGTTCAGGTACGCGATGACGGCGTCGGTGACGACGGCCAGCAGGCGGTGCATGGCCTGCGGGTCGTTGAGCGCCAGCGCCTTGACGCGCGAGAAGTCCTTGCTGCCGCCGCCCTCGACCATGTAGCAGGCCAGCGTCCATGGACTACCCGAGAAGCCGATCAGCGGCACGCGGCCGCGCAGTTCCCGGCGGATCAGCGAGACGGCGTCGGTGACGTAGCCGAGTTCGGCCGCCATGTCGGGCACGGCGAGCCTGGCGATGTCGGCGGCGGTGCGCACCGGGCGTTCGAACTTCGGGCCCTCGCCCTCGACGAAGTACAGGCCCAGACCCATCGCGTCGGGCACGGTCAGGATGTCGGAGAACAGGATCGCCGCGTCGAGCGGAAAGCGTTCCAGCGGCTGCAGCGTGACCTCGCAGGCCAGCTCCGGATTCTTGGCCATGCCGAGGAAACTGCCGGCGCGCGCGCGGCTGGCGCGGTATTCGGGCAGGTAGCGGCCGGCCTGGCGCATCAGCCAGACGGGGGTGCGGTCGACGGGCTCGCGGCGCAGCGCGCGGAGGAAGCGGTCGTTCTGGAGGGGGGCGTGGGTCATGGGAACGTCGCTTCGCTTGGGCGTAAAGGGCAGGGTGGGCGTCGACATTGTGGCGCAGCGGCGGCGGCTGTCGGTCCGGTGCCACCGAGTCGCCGGGCGGCTTCGGGACGCAGCGCCGGTTCGTGGAGGTGAGGTGTCGGCAACACGCGGGTGGCCATCCATGGCGCCGGATCAGGGGCTTCGGCTGGTCCGGCCCGGGCATCCATGCCCGGGCGTGCGACTCCGCGCGGACTGCCTTTGGGCAGTCCGCTAGCGCGGAGTCGCACCCTCCGCGAACATCAGCTGGAAGCCGCGCTTGAGCTGCGCGTCGCGCGCGCTCTCCAGTGCGGCCACCGCGGACTGCTGGTCGAGGAACTGCTCGCGCCGCACCGTGCTCTTGCCGCCGATCTGGCCGGACTCGCGCACGAGCGTCCAGCCGCCCAGCAGGTCGGGCTGGAGCATGAGCTGGACGAAGCGCGGCGCTTCGCGGCCTTCCGGGCGTTGTTGCAGGAGCAGTCGCATCCGCGGGATTGTAGCCGCAGGCGCCGTCGCGGCCGGTGCAGTGGCGCGCAGGGCGGTGCTCGGCCTGCCTCGCGCAGCGTCCTGATACCCGCGCACAGGCCCGGGCAGCGTGTCCGCGACCCGGGCTACCGGCTTCGCCCGCGGCCCGGGCACAGCCGGGCCACGCGCAGCGCACCCCGGGATGGCGACCGCCGCGGGTCCCGCACGGACGCGCTGCGCCTATGCGTCCGCCCCGACCGATGCGGTGGATGCCCGCATCACGTCCAGCACCGCGTCGTCGGGAACGTCGCGCACGATGCGGCCGCGGCCGGCGCCCTCCCACAGGACGAAGCGCAGCCCCGCGGCGTCGGCCTTCTTGTCCAGGCGCATGCGCGCGAGCAGGCGCTCGGGCGCGAGCCCCGCGGGAATGCGGACGGGCAGGCCCAGCCGGTCGAGCAGTGCCTCCAGCCGGTCCGCATCGGCCGATGGCGCACGCCCGAGCGCCGCCGAAAGCCGCGCCGCCAGCACCATGCCCACCGCCACCGCCTCGCCGTGCACCAGGCCATCGGCCGCACCGGCATAGCCCTGCTCGGCCTCGATCGCATGGCCGAAGGTGTGGCCGAAGTTGAGCAGGGCGCGCTCGCCGTGCTCGAAGGGATCGCGTGCCACCACCTCGGCCTTGTAGCGGCAGGAGCGCAGCACGGCCTCGGCCAGGCGTGCGTCGTCGCCGCCGAGCAGGGCATCGGCCTGCGCGTCCAGCCAGTCGAGGAAACCGGCGTCGAAGACCGCCCCGTACTTGACCACCTCCGCCAGCCCGGCGCGCAACTCGCGCGGCGGCAGCGTGCGCAGCGTGCCGGTGTCGGCGACGACCGCGGCGGGTGGGTGGAAGGCGCCGACCAGGTTCTTGCCTGCGGGCAGGTCCACCGCCGTCTTGCCGCCCACCGACGAATCGACCATCGCCAGCAGCGTGGTCGGCACCTGCACCACGTCGATGCCGCGCATCCAGCTGGCGGCGGCGAAACCTGCAAGATCGCCCACCACGCCGCCGCCCAGCGCCACCACCGTCGCGTCGCGCGTGGCGCCGAGCGCGGCCAGCGCGTCGACGACCTCGCGCCAGCGATCCAGCGTCTTCTCGTGTTCGCCGGGCGGCAGCACGTGCAGGGCGATGCGCACATCCGGCCGCAGGCGACGCAGGCTCGCGTCGAGCACGGCCAGATGAAGGCGCGCCACGTGGCGGTCGCAGACGATGAGTGCGTGGCGGCCGCGGACGGCCTCGGCGACCGCGGAGCCCTCGCGCAGCAGCCCGGCACCGGCCAGGATGGGGTAGGGCGCGCGGGGGCTTTCCACGCGCAGGCGCTGCGGCCGCGCGCCGCCTCCGGCTTCCAGCAGCGCCAGTGCACCGGCGGCGATGTCGACCACCTCGTCGATGGGATGCGCGGTCGTCTCGATGCGCGCATCGGCCACTTCCGCGTACAGCGGCCCGCGGGCGATCGCCATCGCGTGCAGCACGGCCTCGCGGTCGCCGGCCAGCAGGGGCCGATCCGACGAGGCCTGCAGGCGTTCGAGCTGCGCGGGGACGTTCGCATCCAGGTGCAGCACGTTGGCCGCGGCGCGGATCGCCGCGCGGTTGCCGCCGTCGAGCACCACGCCCGCGCCGGTGGCGAGCACGATGCCCTCCGACGCCAGCGCCTCGCCCAGCGCGCGCGACTCGAGCGCGCGGAACGCGGCCTCGCCGTCGGCGGCGAAGATGTCGGCGACGCGGCGGCCGGCCAGCGCCTCGACGCGCGCATCCAGGTCGACGAAGACGCGGCCCAGCCGCCGCGCGAGCATGGCGCCCACGGTGGACTTGCCGGCGCCGGTCGGGCCGACGAGGACGAGCGGCCTGGCCGCATGCGCGGCGTTCGCGTGCAGTGGCATGGACATGCGGACACAATACCGCGATGGACACGCCCGCCCTGCTCGCCGAAGCCCTCGCCACCTTCGACCGCCTGTTCGCGCAGGCCACCGATGCCGGCGAGCCCGACCCCACCGCGATGGCGCTGGCCACGGCCGGCCTCGACGCGCGCCCTTCGGTGCGCATGGTGCTGCTCAAGTCGCACGATGCGCGCGGCTTCGTCTTCTACACCCACCTCGACGGCCGCAAGGGGCGCGAGCTGCAGGCCAATCCGCATGCCTCGCTGCTGTTCCACTGGCCGCGCGTGGCCAATGGCGTGCAGGTGCGGATCGAAGGCGCGGTGGAAATCGTTTCCGAGGCCGAGGCCGACGCCTACTTCGCCACCCGCCCGCGGGTGAGCCAAGTGGGCGCATGGGCCTCGAAGCAGTCCGAAACGCTGGACTCCGTGGAGACCTTCGAGGCGCGGCTGCAGCAGGTCGAGCGCGAGTTCGCCGGCCGCGACATCCCGCGCCCGCCGCGCTGGACCGGCCTTCGCGTCGTCCCGGCGCGCATCGAGTTCTGGTACGGCGCGCAGTTCCGCCTGCACGAGCGCTGGATGTACGAGCTCGACGCCGCGGGGGACTGGGGCAAGCGGATGCTGTATCCGTGATTCGGGATTCGGGATTCGGGATTCGGGATTAGGGATTAGGGAAGGTCTGAACAACTCCGCCCGATTGCGCGACAATGCCTCACCGTGATCGGGGTGAGTGCGATGCAGCTGTCGTT
>NZ_SKFB01000002.1:0-504847 GCF_004344885.1 Lysobacter sp. N42 | reverse complement strand
TACAGTAGGTGCTGGCGTAGTATCTAAGATTGTAGACTAATCTAGAGCTAGCAAGCTGAATTGAAAAGCCCGCTTCGTGCGGGCTTTTTTGTATTTGGAGGCCAGCTTCACGGTTTGCGGGAAGGGCGAACGCGTTAAGAAAAGGGTCCGGTGGACCCTTTTTAGCAGGTGAGCGCCTTGAGCCTGCGAAAGGCCGGAGGCCGTACAGTAGGTGCTGGCGTAGTATCTAAGATTGTAGACTAATCTAGAGCTAGCAAGCTGAATTGAAAGCCCGCTTCGTGCGGGCTTTTTTGTACGCAAAAGAAGATGGGGTCAGAGCACTAGGTGCTCTGACCCCATTTGTTTTTTAGGAAAAGGTTCTTATAAACAATAGATTAAGAGGTAAACTCAGCTTCAACAGGGGGATTGCACGGAGCCTCTTAGAATTTCTCTGAAACCCCCAAAGCCTATGGCTTAGAGCGATATTGAAGACGGGGTCAGAGCACTTAGTGCTCTGACCCCATTTTGTTATTTACGTTTGAACCTGATGCTTACTAACAGTAGCCAAATGCCTGTGGTAATGAACCATAGAAAAGCAGCAGAGAAGGTCCAAGTCAGAGGGTTATTAAAGTTTTTGCCACCGTTATAGTCCATGAAGTGAAGCCTAAATGCCCAGTCATTCAGCGTTGACCACTTATTTCTATGCGTTATGACCTCACCATTTTTTTCAGCGACATAGACTGTGGTTTCCAACGTGTCGTCGAAGATCACTTCATAGACACCGTCACCTAGGTCGCTAAGCTCTTCATTAATAAGCACATCGATACCATTTGGATAAAAGTGAACATCAGTTGCACTGAGCGCACCATGATAGCTTTGCTCGGCAATAACGCGAGCAACTTGGGCGTTAGCCGTCCATGTGTCCCCTGTTTCTGCGCTGAGCCAGTTAGACCCTGTTGTGGTGACTATATTCCAAACAAGTTGGTTAGCTACGCGCTGAAGTGTTGCCGACTCAATTTCTTCGTGGTCTGGATACCATTCGGGGGCACTAAGCACTGCTGTATTATTAGGATGCATTCGGTTTTGTTCAGCATTAAGCCATTCATGACCTGTTAAGGAGAAGTAAAGCCCTGTAATAGACCAAATGAGAAACTGAGCTCCGACAACCACAGCAGTCCACTTATGGAGCATAAATAGCGTTTTACGTTTCATCGTGCACCCACCACTCTGCGCTTACGAGGCTTTAAACGGCGGACCGTTAAAACCGTTCCAGTGCCAATAAACCCGATAGAGAGTAGGGTGAGGAAAACTAGCCACGGAGTTTGAATATTAGCTCGGGTTTTATAATCCATAATGTGGAGCATCCAAAAGAAGTCGAACGCGCGCCAAAAGCTGAAGCGTCTTGTCACCAACTCAGCTGTTTCAGCTTTAAAATACAACGTCGTATTTACCCAGTCGTCAAACTCAACTTGCCATACCGGCAAATGTGAAGAAGATAGTTCGCCTGGACCGCTTTGATGAAGGAAGGTAATGCTACGAATCGATGCTTCGCTGGAGGCTGTATAAACACGGCTCGCGATGCGCTCAATGTCTTCGCGGCTTGGCTGAATGGGGAATAAAGACTCTGAAGAGAAGAGTATAAGCTCGTCTCTTGTTTTCACTTCGATTGCTCCTTCGGGAGCGTCTACCAAGCCTCGGTTAACCCATTTTATGTATTCAGCGTTGGGGTAACGTTCCGTAATCGTGCGAAATGCTTGCTGATTAATGGTTCCGGTCGTAATTTCGGCGTTTTCGGCTAAATGGCCGCCATGGATATAGCTAAGCTTCATCCACACCATGTAGGCGCCACTTATGCCCCAAAGTGCAACCTGTATGGATAATATCCACGCAATCCATTTATGTAACTTGCGAATTGTTATTCTTTTCATCGTGTACCAAATATTTTGTCGCCGGCATCGCCTAGGCCAGGAATAATGTAACCATGCTCATTCAAGTGTGAATCTAAGCTGGCGGTATAAATATCCACATCGGGGTGTGCTTCACTAACCTTTTTCACACCCTCTGGCGCGGCGACAAGCACTAACACCCTAATATCTCGGCAGCCTCTTTCTTTCAGCATATCGAGGGTTGCGATCATGGAGCCTCCCGTAGCTAGCATCGGATCTATCACCAACGCTACCCGTTCTTCTATGCTACCTGCGAATTTTTCAAAATAAGAAACTGGCTGTAAGGTTTCTTCATCACGGTATAAACCCACAACACTAACTCTTGCACCAGGAATAAGCGTCAATACTCCGTCGAGCATGCCCATGCCAGCTCTCAGAATAGGCACTACGGTTACCTTTTTACCCTTTAACGTTTTTACTTGGATAGGGTTGCCGCTCCAGCCTTTGATTTCTTTAGTTTCTAACGGCATGTCTTTGGTAGCTTCGTAAGTGAGAAGGTTGCCCAACTCATTCGCTAATTCGCGGAAATTCTTGATGCTGATGTCGTGTTCGCGGAGCAACCCGAGTTTGTGCTGAACCAGAGGATGGTCGATTACATGCAGCGCCATAGTACAGCTCCTTATTTGGATTCTTCTTTTTATTGATTAAGCTTAAGTTTCGCATAGTTAACATCTCATTATAACGGTCTGCTACCAAGAGTCACCGCTTTCATATAGAATGGTGCGCTTGATTTGTTTTGTTGTAACGAGAACGCGCCAGAAGAGCGCGACCAAAGGAGCGATTTATGTCTGCAGACAATACGCAGAATAACGACCTAATGGGACGTAGAGGTTGGTTTACTAGGTTTCTTGACGGTGTTGAGTGGCTTGGCAATTTGCTACCGCATCCAATTACTTTATTTGCGCTTTTTAGTGTTTTTGTCATCTTAGCGAGTGGTATCGCGAGCTATTTCGGTCTTGCTGTAGCTGATCCTCGCCCAGGTAGCGAAGGCGAAATGATTGCCGTAAACAACCTGTTAAGTGGTGATGGCTTACGCTATATCGTTTCTAATCTAGTCACTAACTTTACGAACTTCCCGCCTTTGGGCGTGGTGCTAGTGGCCATTCTTGGTGTGGGTATTGCCGAACGTAGTGGCCTGCTAGAAGCACTGCTTAGAGGCATGGTTATGCGTGCTTCTCCGCGTATGGTTACCGTTACTGTAGTATTCACTGGTGTTATTTCTAACACAGCGTCTGAGCTTGGTTATGTGGTGCTAGTACCATTAGCGGCGATGATCTTCCATTCACTGGGCCGTCACCCGCTAGCGGGTTTGGCTGCAGCATTTGCGGGGGTTTCTGCAGGCTATAGTGCTAACTTGTTCATTGGTACGGTAGACCCGCTTCTTGCCGGCTTCACCACTTCAGCGGCGCAACTTATTGACCCAGATTATGTGGTTGGCGCGGAAATGAACTGGTACTTCATGTTTGCGAGTACTTTCCTGATTGCTATTCTTGGTGCTTTTGTTACCGAGAAAATTGTTGAACCGAAGCTCGGTAAATACAATCCGGACGATATCGATCCAGACGCAGAAATCGACCCGAACGTTAAAATGGAAAAGCTGTCTAAGACAGAGAAGAAAGGTCTTATCTTCGCAGGCCTCACTTTTGTTGCGTTACTGGCGTTATTGGCGATCACCATCATCCCTGAAAACGGTGTATTACGAAATCAAGAAACAGGTGAAATTGCGAAATCACCGTTCTTGAACGGGATCGTGGTATTTATATTTATTACCTTTGCTATTCCAGGCTTTGTGTACGGTTATGTAACTAAAGTAATGCGTAACGACCGGGACGTCATTGACGCGATGGCGAAAACCATGAGTTCTATGGGCTTATACATTGTATTGGTTTTCTTTGCCGCTCAGTTTGTTGCGTTCTTTGGCTGGACTAACTTTGGTACGATTCTGGCCGTAAATGGCGCAAATTTCTTGCAGTCGATAAACCTTACTGGGCCTATGGTATTCATTTTGTTCATTATGATGTGTGCATTCGTGAACCTGATGATTGGTTCTGCGTCTGCGCAGTGGGCGGTAACAGCTCCTATATTCGTACCGATGCTGATGCTAATTGGTTATGCACCAGAGTTGATTCAAGCGGCGTATCGTATTGGTGACTCGGTAACGAATATAATTACTCCAATGATGAGTTATTTTGGTCTAATATTGGCTGTAGCAGCGCGTTACCAGAAGAACTTAGGTATCGGCACTCTGATATCGATTATGCTACCTTACAGCATGGTGTTCTTCGTAGGTTGGATGACCTTGTTCTTTATCTTTGTATTTGTGCTCGGCTTCCCTGTAGGTCCGGGTGCGGAAACATACTATACGATGCCAGGAAACTAGAGCCAGGTAGAAAACCAAAGAAAAGGTAGGCAGCTTAATAGGGTTGCCTACCCTAAGTTAAATAGTCTTGAGTTCATTGGAGCTTAAATGGCGAAATTGAGGTTTGTGTTTTTGCTTGTGGTACTGTGCAGCGCGCTGTGTAGCGCTAGCGTTTACGCACAAGAATCTGAGCCTCAAGTTATTCGCGTTGCAGCTTACGAATTCCCCCCATACTACTCGCCTCGTTCAGACCAACATATGGTCTCCGTAGTCGTCGACGCTCTGAATGAAATACAAGACGACTTTCGATTTGTGATTCATGAAGTGCGCCCCTCGGAACGATATGATTCGCTTAGTGAAAACGGTTGTTGCGACTTAATGATGTTCGAATCGCTGAGCTGGGGATGGAGTAGATATCCTAATGTAGTGGCGGGGCCTGTGCTGAATAAAGGTACGGAACGCTTGTATGGACTAAGGTCGCGACTCGATAGTGGCGAGATTGGCTTCACTGTAGATGGCTCATTAAAAGTGGGTGGGGTGTTAGGTTATCACTACCGATTCGCAGGTTTTAGCACTGCTCGCGACGTGCTCGAGCTTGACTACAACGTGTATAGTACCGACTCGCAAGCGTCTCTAATTACCATGCTAACGAACCGTAGAATTGACCTTGCGGTACTTACCGACGAATACGTACATTGGCTGGCATTGCGAGAGCATCTTGATATCAACGGTTTGTCACCTAATCCCGAGATTGACCATAGCTACACTACACACTTGATTTTGAGTGAGAGAATCGCGCACAACCATGCACGTATTAGAGCACTATTTGATGAACTTCATCATTCAGGACGTTTACCAATGGTGTACAGCGACTTCGGTATTTCTCATTCCTACTTATATTCACCGCGCTGTTTAGAAAACTGTTAGCTATAAACGCTTAAGCCAAGTTCTTCAGCGAGCTGCGTCACCATGTATACGCCTTTGTGAGGGTTGCCGAACGCATTTAACTTGGGACTCCAAGCACAAATCACGCCGTAGTCTGGAACTATTGCAACTAATCCACCGCCTACTCCGCTTTTGGCCGGTAAGCCCACGGTAAAAGCGAACTCACCAGACTGATCATACATACCACTGGTAGATAGCAGCGCGTTAATACGGTGAGTTGAGCGGTGATCGCAAATAGTTTCGTTAGTGCATGGGTGAACCCCACGGTTTGCCAGAAATGAAAGACTAGTGGCTAAGTCAACGCAGTTCATACTCACAGCGCATTGATAGAAATAGTGGTCGAGAACGTCTGGAACTTCCGCTTCAATATTGCTGAAGCTTTTCATCAAATACGCCATTGCTGCATTGCGGTTGCCATGCTCTAGCTCGGAGTGCCAAACTTCCTCGTCCGCAATAACGCTGTCGTTCTGCGCTAGGTTTCTGATAAATTGAATGAAAGCGGCTCTGCTTGCTGAGTAATGGCGCGTGAGCACATCGGCAACTACAAGCGCGCCTGCATTAATAAACGGATTGCGCGGAATACCATGCTCCCATTCCAGCTGTACAATCGAGTTAAACGCTTGCCCAGAAGGCTCCATGCGGACACGTTGCCATAAGTCGTCACCTAATCGCTGCATGGCTTGAATCAAGCTAAATATCTTGGAAATACTTTGAATTGAGAAAGGTACGTACGCGTCGCCGGCTGTATGAACATCGCCGTTAATTTCGACTACAGCTAATCCTAAATGCTCTGGGTTCACTGCCGCCAATGCCGGAATGTAGTCTGCTAGTTTACCGTCGTTCGGCAACGCACGAGCATTCTCGAGAATTTTCTCAAGCAGTGCTTGCGTACGTTTAGGGTGAACAACTGTACCTTCCATTCTTCTCCTATTAACCCTTTTCGCTTAAAGCATTACCTTTATAACATTGGCGCAAGGAATTTTGCGGTATGAGAGGTTTCGCTTTGGCTCACCTCTTCCGGTGTTCCTGCAATGAGGATTTCCCCGCCGCCGCTGCCGCCTTCTGGACCTAAATCAACAATCCAGTCTGCGGTTTTAATCACATCCAAGTTATGCTCAATGACAACGATCGTATTGCCATGGTCACGCAAACGATGAATCACTGCAAGTAACTGCTGGATGTCATGGAAGTGCAGGCCGGTGGTTGGTTCGTCCAGGATATACAGGGTTTTGCCCGTATCCCGTTTGGACAGCTCCCGCGAAAGTTTAACGCGCTGCGCTTCACCCCCAGACAAGGTCGTTGCCGACTGGCCTAAGCGAATATACGACAAGCCTACGTCCATGAGTGTTTGCAGTTTTCGCGCTATAGCAGGTACAGCATCGAAGAATTCTCGTGCGTCTTCAACCGTCATTTCTAGCACTTCGTCTATGGTTTTACCTTTGTAACGAACTTCCAGAGTTTCTCGGTTGTAGCGCTTACCTTTACAAATGTCGCAAGGCACGTACACGTCGGGTAAGAAGTGCATTTCAACTTTAATTACACCGTCGCCTTGGCATGCTTCACAGCGCCCACCTTTCACGTTAAAGCTGAAGCGGCCAGGTTTGTAACCTCGAGCTCTTGCTTCCGGGACACCCGCGAACAATTCCCGAATTGGGGTGAAAATTCCCGTGTAAGTAGCGGGGTTAGAGCGCGGTGTTCTACCAATAGGGCTTTGGTCAATATCAACGACTTTGTCGAGGTGTTCTAAGCCACGTATTTCATCGTGCGGCGCAACCGTGTCCGACGTTGCTCCATTGAGTTCTTTATGCGCTAATGGCCAAAGTGTGTCGTTAATGAGCGTCGATTTTCCTGACCCCGAAACACCCGTAATACAGGTCATAAGACCAATCGGCACACGCAGGTTAACATTCTTGAGGTTATTTCCCCGAGCACCATCAAGTTCTAGCCAGTCTTTACCAGCTTTCACACGTTGTTTCGGTACGTCAATGTTGAGCTTGCCTGAAAGGTATTGTCCTGTAAGTGAACGCTCACTTGCTAAGATGTCATCCATGGTACCTTGCGCGATGATCTCACCACCGTGCACTCCAGCACCCGGGCCAATGTCAATCACGTGGTCGGCTGCACGTATGGCGTCTTCGTCGTGTTCTACAACGAGCACCGTGTTGCCTAAGTCACGTAGGTGGGTAAGCGTGTTTAAAAGTCGTTCATTATCGCGTTGGTGTAATCCAATCGACGGCTCGTCCAGCACATACATAACTCCGACTAGGCCGGCACCGATTTGGCTTGCCAATCGTATACGCTGTGCTTCACCGCCAGACAGCGTTTCCGCACTACGGTTAAGTGTCAGGTAGTTCAAACCAACGTTCACCAAAAAGCGCAGTCGGTCATTAATTTCTTTTAATATTTTTTCCGCGATTTTTGCGCGCTGACCCGTAAGTTCGAGGGCGTTAAAGAAAGCCAGTGAGTCGGCAATTGATCGCTCAACAACTTCTGGCAAAGTAGTCTCTTGTACAAATACATTACGCGCTTCTTCACGTAGCCTAGTCCCCTCGCATGAACGGCAAGGTTTGGTGGCAATATACTTCGACAGATCTTCACGTACCGCGTTAGAGTCAGTTTCACGGTAGCGACGCTGCATATTGGGCACAATACCCTCGAAACTATGTTTGCGCGCAACCGTATCGCCTCGGTCGTTCACATAGGTAAATTTGATTTCCTCTGATCCGCTTCCGAAGAGTACCTTTTCACGGACTTCTTCCGGCAAGTTCTGGAACGGTGTATTGAGGTCAAATTCATAGTGTTTCGCCAACGAGCGAAGCATCTGGTAATAGTAGAAATTTCTCTTGTCCCAACCGCGTATGGCGCCACCGGTTAAACTTAGTTCGGCGTTGGTGACTACTTTTTCAGGATCAAAATATTGTTCAACCCCCAAACCGTCACAGGTAGGGCATGCTCCCGCTGGGTTGTTGAAAGAAAACATTCGAGGTTCGAGTGCCTGCATGCTATAGCCACATTGCGGGCATGCAAAGTTGGCAGAGAATAGTAGGTCTTCAAAGGTGTTTTCTTCCATAGAAACCACCATCGCAGTACCACCACTGAGCTCCAATGCTGTTTCGAAACTCTCAGCAAGGCGTTGTTCAATACCTTCACGAACTTTCAAGCGATCGACTACTACATCAATGTCGTGCTTTTTATGGAGTTCAAGTTCAGGTGGGTCACTTAAGTCGCATACGTTACCGTCGATACGAGCGCGCAAGAAACCTTGTGCTGAAAGGTTTTCTAATGTTTTTTGGTGTTCACCTTTGCGGCTTCTCACCACTGGCGCTAACAGCATAATCTTGCTGTTTTCGGGTAGTGTTAAAACTTGGTCTACCATTTGGGAAATAGTTTGCGCGGCTAGCGGTTCATGGTGTTTAGGGCAGCGTGGCTCGCCGACGCGAGCAAACATCAGTCGCAAATAGTCGTATATTTCTGTAATTGTACCCACGGTGGAGCGCGGGTTATGAGAAGTCGACTTCTGTTCAATAGATATCGCTGGCGACAAACCCTCAATGCTGTCCACGTCCGGCTTTTCCATTAAGCTCAGGAATTGACGAGCATAAGCCGACAAAGACTCTACATATCGCCGCTGCCCCTCTGCGTACAACGTGTCAAACGCAAGTGAAGACTTACCCGAACCTGAAAGCCCTGTAATAACAACTAGTTTGTCTCGCGGAATTTCAAGATGAATATTCTTTAAATTGTGTGTTCTTGCACCGCGGATATCAATTTTATCCATGTAACCAGCTTTCCTCGTGTGAAGAATAATCGACCATTATCGCACAGCGACAACCGCATTTTGAAGTACGTAAAGCATTAAAGAAAAGTGCAACAGCGAGGTTATGTTTCAGTGTGTCGAATTGCTCGCGGTTCTGGTAAACTTGCGTTCCATTTTTACCCCGCGTAACGGAATTGCAGTTTTGGCTTCAACCGACACCATGAATCAAACAGAAAAGCGCCATGCGGTATCGCTCGCGTCTATATTCGGCCTGCGTATGCTTGGCCTGTTTTTGATCATGCCCGTGTTAGCCATATTCGGTCAAAACTATCCTGACTATTCGCCAATGTTGGTCGGTATTGCCATTGGTGCATATGGTCTTACTCAAGCGTTTCTGCAAATTCCGATGGGAATGCTTTCCGACAGAATAGGCCGTAAACCGGTCATCGTTGCGGGCTTGCTTCTGTTTACAATCGGCAGCGTGGTTGCCGCAGCTGCGCCTACGCTCGGATGGGTTATTGTTGGGCGTGTTTTACAGGGTGCAGGTGCTATAGCTGGCGCAATTCTGGCACTTGCTGCAGACGTGGCTCGGCCGGAACAACGGCCCAAGGTCATGGCCACAATTGGTATGGGCATTGGCTTAAGTTTTGTGGTGGCGTTGGTCGCCGCCCCCGTTCTGGCTGAATATATTGGCATTTCCGGGATATTTTGGGTTACAGCAATCTTGAGCGCATTAGCGGCTTTATTTGTGGTGCAATTTATACAAGCGCCACAACAAGCAGCAGGCTCAAGAGAAGTGATTGCTGTGCCTGACGAAATGAAGCAGCTCTTAAAAAATACACAACTACTTAGACTTCAGTCTGGGGTCGGTGTGCTTCATTTAGTGTTAACCGCATGGTTTGTAAGCTTTCCCATAAACTTAATAGAAGCTGGACTAAACGCTTCGTGGCATGGATTAGCATACTTAGTCACAGTCCTGGTGTCGTTTGCAGTTATGATTCCTTTCATGCTGTGGGTGATACGTCGTCAGAAAACGGTTTTGGGGATTCGAGTAGGGGCATTATTTTTATTGATTGGTTTTGCAGTTATTGCGTCTTTTTCTCAGCAATTACCAGCGCTAATGCTAGGCGTAACGCTATTTTTTGTAGGCTTTAATTATTTGGAAGCTACATTACCCGCCCAACTAAGTCAGCACGCACCTGCGGGTAGCAAAGGATCTGCGAGTGGAATTTACACCACCTTTCAATTTTTCGGAGCTTTTTTAGGTGGTACATTGGGTGGTGCAATTTCTGCTTGGGGAGGGCACAATGCAGTTATGATTTTTTGCATTGTGCTGCTACTATGTTGGTTACTCGTAACAACAGGCATGAAAGCGGAAAAACCTACCACTCGAGTTACATTGTCGTTACCAGAAATGTCGGGCCAGCAGGCTAATTTAATGGCCGAACAGCTAACTCAGTTACAGGGTGTAGAGGAAGCCTCCGTAGTGCATACAGAGCAAACAGCTTATTTAAAAGTTGACCCCAAATTATATAAGCCTGAAGCAGTGAAAACATTGCTGTCAGGAGTTCAGTAAAATAGGAGAGGATTATGGCGAGTCGTGGTATCAACAAGGTTATTTTGATCGGTAACTTAGGTTCAGATCCAGAAGTCCGTTACACGCAAAATAGTCAAGCCATGGCCAACCTAAGTGTCGCAACGAGCGAAACTTGGAAAGACAAACAAACTGGTGAGCAGCGTGAAAATACCGAATGGCACCGTGTGGTTTGTTATCGCCGTGTGGCTGAAATTGCAGGTGAGTACCTGAAAAAGGGTTCTAAGGTTTATATCGAAGGCCGTTTGCAAACGCGTAAGTGGCAGGGCCAAGACGGGCAAGACCGTTACACCACTGAAATTGTTTGTAACGACCTACAAATGCTAGACAGTCGCGGTGACTTTGGAGGCCAAAGCCAAGGTTCTAATAACTGGCAGCAACAGCAGAAGCCTGCTCAGCAGCCTCAGCAAAACCAAGGCGGATACGGCCAACCACAGCAACAACAGCAAGGCGGTGGTTACGGTCAGCCTCAGCAACAGTCGCAAGGTAATCAGGGGGGACAAGGTGGTTATGGCCAGCCGGCTCAGCCGCAGCAGCAACCAGCTCCGCAACCTGCTCCAATGCCAAACAACGACTTTGATGACGATATTCCATTTTAATCAGAATGGAATATCACATAAACTAGATAAGCCTCGCATTTGCGGGGCTTTTTTATGTTGATAATTCAGTACACTAAGCGTGGATAACCTTTCGTTTTTAGTCTAATTTTAAAGTTATATGAAAATAGCTTGGACATGACTATGTTTGGTTTTCTAAAAAAAGAAAATGATAAACCTGCTCCTTCCTCTGCAAACGAAGTTTCTATTGATTATTTAAAGTCGATTAGACAACACGTTCCTTATATCGAGTTCACTCCCCAAGGTGTAATAGAACAAGTAAACCAGCTCTTTGCAGATGTTACCGGGTACAGCCCTTCCGATTTGATTGGGAAACATCATCGTATCCTCTGTGAGGACAAATATTCTAATTCTGAAGACTATAAAAAACACTGGCGTATGCTGGCGGAGGGACATGCCAGCTCAGGCAATATTCGTCGCGTTAAGAAAAACGGCGACCTCGTGTGGTTAAGTGCGACCTATTTTCCGGTAACGAATAGTAATAACGAAGTCGTAAAGGTCATGAAAATTGCTTCAGACATTACAGAGAGTAGACACAGATTACGAGAGCTAGAAGCTCTGACCGATGCACTGAACAGGTCGATGGGCGTTATAGAATTTACCCCTGAAGGCGTTATTGTCAGTGCTAACGAGAACTTTTTATCTCTTGTTGGTTATGAAGAAAGTGAGGTTGTGGGTAAACATCATAAAATGTTTTGTGACGAGTCGTTTTATAAGGAAAACCCAGACTTTTGGACCAAGCTTCAACGCGGTGAGTATTTTGATGGGCGGTTTCACAGAAGAGATAAACGCGGCAACGATATTTGGTTAGAGGCTACATATAATCCAATTTATAACCGTGATGGCGTAGTCAATCGTATTATTAAAGTGGCTTCCGATGTAACACATCGAGTCGTTGCGGTCAGAGACATTAGCGATCGCGTGAATACCCAATGTGACCATGCAAACTCTCAGTCTTCAACGTCCAAACAAAAATTGTCTTCTACCCGAGCCTCGGGAGAAGAACTTTCGGGCATGATTCGAACTGTGGGTGAATTGTCTTCGCAGCTCAACGAACAGTCTAAAGATATTGTAACCATTGTAACCACGATTAACGCAATTGCAGAGCAAACGAATTTATTGGCACTTAATGCTGCGATAGAAGCTGCGCGAGCGGGTGAATCAGGTCGAGGGTTTGCCGTAGTTGCAGACGAGGTGAGAACGCTTGCGAAAAGAACCCAAGAGGCGACTTCGAAAATTGAACATGTAGTTTCTCGTAACGCTAGTTTAATGGGTGAAATTTCGACCACTGTAGAAGAAGTTTCGGCAAGTTCAGACGCCAACGTAACGCAAATGGAAGAAGCTGTTTTAAGCTTCGGCCAGCTCGACCAAACCATCGAAGAGTTAAGAGTGCAGATGGGTAACTTGAACGAGCTGCTCAAATAATATTAGTTTGTGATGACGAGGTTACGGCCGCGCTCTTTCGCTTGGTAAAGGGCTTTGTCTGCTCTTGAAATAAGCTGAGTAGGTGTGTCGTTGGGATGCGCCGTAACCACTCCAAAGCTAAGCGTTACTGATTTACCGTCGAGAGTTTGTACGCGTTTAGCAACTTGGTCTCGTAATTTCTCAGCTAATGTCGCTGCACCTGTGGAAGCAGTGTCGGGACACACTAGTAAAAATTCTTCTCCGCCCCAGCGACCAATGATATCTGTCTCCCGTATTCCCGACCTTAAATCTTTCGCAGCTTGTTTAAGAACTCTGTCTCCTTCCAGATGACCAAACTCATCGTTAACGTTTTTAAAGTAATCTATGTCTGCTAGCACAATAGATAGAGGCGATGAATCCCGCTTTGCAAGTTGTAAGTGGTAGTCCAGTAAATCTTCCAATCGACCGCGGTTATGTAAACCGGTTAGACGGTCGGTAATGGACACCTTTTCGAGTGCTTGATACGCGTCTTGCCTAGCGCGTTCGTAATACCTAAATAGGAACCACAGCACTACAAATACTTCTGCGACGTTAAGTAATGCGCCAACTTTAAGTGGGTGTGGGTTCGAGTTAGGAAGTGAAAATCCCACATAAATTAATGCTAAAACAAAAGCGATTGCGGATACCCAAGAAGCTGCAGTTTTCCCGAGTAAGAAAAAGCTGAGCGGCGCTAAGACCGTAAACCAAATTAATGAATATGCTTGTCCTTTTGCAATAAAGATAAACATAAAGAGATTAAAAATTACGGCCAGAATGACCGACCATGAAGCAACATTAAGATTTTGGGTCCGTTTGAAATATAGAAGAATCACCAATCCCAGTACAGCTGAAGTGAAATTAAAAGATGCTATGGTGTTCGCTTGAAAAGAGACAACATTGATTGATCCTATGACTAATGAGAGCGTAATAACCAACCATAATGTCACAAAAAGAAGTTTTCTCTGGTGCTCAAGAGCCTGATATGCATTCATTTATTTTGTACTTTTTTTATGGTTAACTGCTCGATTCTATGACAATCGTCGTATTTAAGCTATTACCTCTGAACTCTATGGTTTAAGAGCTGTAAAATATCACTGTCCTGTACAGTCGGTCGCATTTGCGAACAAAGGATCCAATGAAAAAAAGCATAACAATATACTTAGCTGTTCCTTTGATGCTTTTAAGCATTGTAGGCATTGAATATGCACAATCTGCATACCGCGACCAACTCCTTTCAGAAGAAAGAGCTGAACGCTCGCTGAAATTTCAGCTCGCAAGAGCGCAACTAGAATCCATTATTTTTCATGACATCTACTTGTCTGAGTCCTTAGCAACTTATATATCTGCGAATCCGAATTCTGACTCAGAGGAATGGGAACCTATAGCAAGAGCTTTGTATGAGCGGGCGGACGCTATTCGTAATATCGGTCTGGCCCCTGACAATATTATTCGCTATGTCTATCCCCTAGAGGGCAATGAGGAAGCCATTGGCTTTGATTTTCGAACTAACCCAATTCAGTACGCATCTGTTCGCCAAGCGATGGAATCTAAGGAAATGGTGGTTTCAGGACCCGTAAACTTAGTGCAAGGTGGTACAGCCTTGATAGCACGAGTTCCTATTTTCGAGGTCAACAACCCTGATCGTTATTGGGGAGGAGCAAGTGTAGTTATCAATACAGATATCTTGTTTGATGAAGCAGGCCTGACGGAGTTAGCCGATCAAGGTGTTCGGTTTGCGTTACGGGGCAGACACGGGCGTGGTCGAGATGGAGATATATTTTACGGGGAAGAATCGATATTCGAAGGGGGTAACCCCGAGTTAGTTGTTAATTTACCCAATGGCAACTGGATCCTAGCTTATGAGAAGCTGACGGCTTTTTCTGAGCGCATCGCCTGGTACCGGGAACACCTTGTTCGTATTCTGGGTATATCTCTATTGTTCGCTATCCTAGCTATACTTGGATACACCGACTGGGCCTTGAATTTGGCGCGTAAACACGCACGCGAGGATAAACTCACCGGATTGACAAATTTAAGATATTTGGACCAATTCACAGAGCTTTTGATGTCCAAGAACGCAAAAGAAAGAATTCAGTTTGCCATTTTGTATATAGATTTAGACGGTTTTAAGCAAATTAATGACCTGTATGGGCATAAAGTTGGTGACGATATGCTAATTGCTGTCGCTGACACGCTGCGTAAGTCGATCTCAAGTACAGATGTGGCAGCTCGAATTGGAGGCGATGAGTTTTTACTGCTTCTTACTCGAATGCGTAGCTTTAAAGATTTAGATTTTGTGGTTGAGAAGATTCGTACAGCCATTGTGGAGACCACCATTGAGCACAACGGAAAGAAGCTTTATGTAGGCGCGAGTATAGGCACTGCTACCTATAGTGAAGAGGGTAAAAGCCTTGATGATCTGCTAAAAACAGCAGACAAGAAAATGTATGAAAATAAACGAGAAAGAAAAGAGAACGAGAGCTAGGTAAATTCCTAGCTCTTTTTTGTTTTTTCGTTAAATTAATCCGTACTTGTGCGCAATCGTGTCAAAGTAATTCAACGTATGCTTCGCGTACGCACGCTTTTCAATATAGCTGCCTGGGAAGAAATTCTTTTTAAACCCATAAGCAACCATATCTTTTAAACGTTTTACGGGTACCGGGAAGTTATCGAGTGCTAGTTTATACTCGTCACTGACAGTGGTTCTCGATACCAAACGGTTGTCAGTACATATCACGGTAGCCAGGCGGTTCTCTAGCATGTGCTTGAAGTTATGGTTCTTAATGTCACCAATAGCAGGGTTAGTTTGTAAGTTGCTGGTTAAGCAAACTTCTACCGCAATTCTTCTATCAGCAATATAAGACGCTAAGTGTTCGCTATACGCTTTCTTGTCTTTAATGCTGGCGTCTTCAATCATGTCAGGTGAGAACAAAGAATAGCCGTGGCCTAAACGATCTGCGTAGCACTTAGTAAGCGCTTCGAAAATACTTTCTGCACCATAGGCTTCGCCGGCATGTACGGTTTTGAGTAAAAAGTTCTGGTGTGCATACTCGTATACTTCCTTGAATTTTTTGGCAGGGTAACCATTTTCTTGTCCGGCTATGTCTAACCCTACGATAGGTAGACCTTCTTCGTCACGCATACGAATACTGGCGCGTATCATTTCCATAGCAGCAGCTTTGATCACTGCCATATCATCGTGGTCGCGCATTAAGTTAAATAGTTGCGTGTAATACGGAGAAAACCCTTTCTTACCAAACATACGCATTGCGCAGTTAATGATGCCGTATTCAAATGGAGGCTTTAACCCTTCACTTAACCCTACGTCTGGGCGCTGGTTATACTCACTTTTCGCTCGGGCTAAACCGTTGTTCACAGCATGCATAACTTCGTCGAAGCCAATGCCATTGGCTGGGTCCATCAGCAGTTGCGGGGCGAAACGAACTTCAATGTAGTTTACGCCTTCCTCTAGGTTGTCCATTGCCAATTCGTAAGACGCACGTTCCATATTCTCTAAATCACGTAGTACGGCACAGGTGTATTGGAAACCGTTCAGGTATTCACCTAGGTTCGCATAGTGCGACTTGAAAACCTTGTCGTACAAACCGTCTACGGTATAAGAAGGAAGCTCGATTTTACCTGCTTTAGCCATCTCAATAAGTGACTCAATACGTAAGCTGCCGTCTAAGTGCAAATGCAAGTCGGCTTTTGGCATTTCGCGAATAAAGTCGAGAGAAAACTTGGCGGGTGAATCTGAGGCTTTCGGGCTAAATGGCATAAGCGTCTCCGTGGCGTGAATTTAACCGAATATTATATCTGAAAATATACTGAATTGCTCGGTTTGGAAATTGTCTTCATGAGTCGGCTTCGGTAAAGTAATCGGGCAAATAGCTAAAATAAAAATAATCTCACCACGCTTTATAACGGACCAACAATGGCTTCACTTTATTTTACATACTCTGCAATGAATGCAGGGAAAAGTACTTCTTTGCTACAAGTTGCCCACAATTACGAAGAAAGAGGGCAGAAAGTTTTATTACTTACACCGAACTTAGATAACCGAGCAGGTGTTGGAAAAATTCAGTCTCGCTTGGGTATTGGGCGTGAAGCCATGCCGTTTACCGAAAATGAAAACTTAGCTGAACTAATTCAGAGCATCGAGCAAAAATGGCAGCAAACACGTAAAGCCCGGCCTGCTATAGACTGTGTACTTATCGACGAAGCTCAGTTTCTTACCGAACAACAAGTGTGGCAACTTACCCGTGTGGTCGACGAGCAGAACATTCCTGTAATGTGTTACGGCATTCGCACCGATGCCTTTGGTAAAGCATTTGCCGGTAGTGCTGTGCTGTTGGCTGTGGCTGACAAACTGGCTGAAATGAAAACGATTTGTCACTGTGGTCGTAAAGCTACGATGTCGTTGAGAGTCGACGAAAATGGCAATGCTGTAAAAGCCGGTGAGCAAATTGCCATTGGTGGTAACGACCGTTATATATCCTGCTGCAGACAACATTGGTCTGAGGCGATGTCAAAGTAACCGGTTTCCAGTATAATTCCTCGCACATTTATCGACTGAGGACTGTACATGGATACTTTGAGTATTATTCGCCCCGACGACTGGCACCTTCATTTACGAGACGATGACCTATTAGCCGGTACAGTTCCAGCTTCTGCGAAGGTGTTCAATCGTGCTGTCATTATGCCTAATCTGGTTCCGCCGGTAACTACGGTTGCTGCGGCTATGGAATATCGGCAGCGCATTATGGCCGCTCTTCCTCAGGGCCATACATTCCAGCCGTTGATGGCACTTTACCTCACGCAAACGACGTCAGTGAATGATATTCGCCAAGCAGCGGCGAATCCTGATGTTATTGGCTTTAAGCTCTACCCAGCAGGAGCAACTACAAATTCAGACGCAGGTGTAACTTCGGTAGCAGACATGGGACCTGTTTTTGAGGCCATGGAAGAAGAGGGCGTTCCATTGCTCGTCCACGGCGAAGTCACGGAGTCTGAAATCGATATCTTTGATCGTGAAAAAGAATTTATTGATCGCCACTTAGTTGGGATTGTAAACAAGCACCCACGTTTAAAACTGGTACTTGAGCACATTACTACAAAAGATGCAGCCGACTTTGTGAAAGAGTCTCACGCTGGCGTGGGTGCAACGATTACTCCGCAGCACCTATTAATGAACCGTAACGACTTATTAGTGGGTGGCGTAAGGCCGCATAACTTTTGCTTACCGGTATTGAAGCGCAGAACACACCAAGAAGCCTTACAAGCTGTTGCAGTTAGCGGTAGTCCGAAATTCTTTTTAGGTACAGACTCTGCACCACATGCTCGTCATAAAAAGGAAGCCGCATGTGGTTGTGCAGGTTGTTATTCGGCTCCTGCTGCTATTGAGTTATACGCTGAGTTCTTTAGCCGTATGGACGCATTAGATAAGTTAGAAAACTTCGCGAGCCGTTTTGGTGCAGAGTTTTATGGTTTACCCGTGAATGAAGACAAGATCACATTGAAACGTAGCACTTGGACAGTACCTGCAAGCGTTCAAATCGGTAGCGAACCTTTTGTTCCTTATTGGGCAAACGAGCAGCTGCAATGGAAATGTGAAAATTAAGTTCAAGCTCTGCTGGTAACATCCGATAGCTAGTTAAACCATTTGAAAAGAATTCCTGCCCCCGCAGGAACCCCTGCCACGCTCCGCGCTGTGAATTTCACGCCGGGGCGTGCACTTTTTTCACCCCTTAAAATACCCTCTTTGTTATATCGAAATTACAAGACTTTTAACACGATTGCCGTTAAAATAGACAAATGGATAAAATTCCTATGGTCAATTATTATTTTACCCTGGCGAAGGTCATGTGAAATAAGCGCAAACACACGGTGTTGTAGAATTCGCGGGGGATATCTTTCGCGAGCATAATTATAATAAAATTGAAGTACTGGTAGGACGCCAGTAATTCGCCGAAGGGAGCATGAGTTTTAACGTGTTTAAATGGCCGCAAAGAAATCAGCAGCAATATGTATATGCTGTTAGCGTGCAGAAAAAAGCACTTCATTTAGCTATCCTGAAATCTAAGAAAAAGGATGGCATAGCCTCTTCGTCAGTTCTTTCCTGGAATAGTAAAGCGTGGGAGCTTGTTGTTAATGACGAAATTGAAGTTGCTAACGACAACCATGCCAAAGCATTAGCTAAATTACTCAAGCGTTACGACAAATTCGACTTCAAACAACAGCCGTTGCAGATCGTTTTAAGCTCTGCATACGTTGAGCAAGTGAGTGTCGACAAGCCCGATGTTGCTGAAGATGACATTCCCGCCGCATTACAATGGACCTTGAAAGATTTGGTGAATATCGACGCCGCAGACATGGTTGTCGACTACTGCGACTTGCCTATTCAGGCCGGTAGCGAAAACAAAATTGTGGCTATCGCGGCTAGCCGTTCGTTTTTACAGCCTCTACTCGACATTATTCACGAACAGAAGTTTGATGTTCAGGGTATTGTAAATGCAGACGTCGCCTTTACGTATTGGTTTGCCCCTGATGAGCGTATTTTGGCACTTTCTCAAACCCAGCATGAAAGTAACGAACTACATATTATTGCGCAGCAAAGGTTAGTGTTGAACAGAGAGTTAACGCGTATTACCCAGATCGGGAAAATGTCTCCCGAAAACATGGACGAGGTCGAACAGCTGGCCTTGGAAATACAGCGCTCACTCGACTTCTATACAAGCCAACTTAGGCAAGCGCCGCTCACGCAAGTGGTTTTAGCCACCAATCATCCGCAAGCCCCGCAAATTGTCGATATGGTGGGCGCGCAACTGGGTATGCAGAGTAGTGTCTTGCAATACCCGGACTGGGCGAAAGAGCTTCGCGCGGGTGACTTTAGTGACCTCGCAGTATTAAGTGGCTTACTGTGGCTCATAGCAGCAGACTCTGACGCGGAGGCAGCGGCATGAAGTATCGCGTTAACCTCTACCAAGCGTCTTTAAAACCTGAAATAAAGCTTATATCGGCAAACAAAGTAAGTATTGCCGCAAGTTTGGTTGTAGTGTTTTTGGTCACAGCGCTGATTATGATTAAAGTGTCGACTGCATCGTTGCAGAGCAAAGTGAACAAACAACAGGCTGAGCTAACCGAGTTACAAAATGAAGTAGCTACATTAAACGCGCGCGTAAGTAACGCCCGGGTAGCACCTGAGTTAGTGAGAAGCGAACGTGTGTTAGAGCGAGAAGTAACTGCGAAAACAAGGTTGCTACAACGTTTTGACACAACGAACAGGTTGAGCAATATCGACTTTAGCCAAGTATTGGGTGATCTGTCTCGAGTGCATATTGAAGGCATTTGGTTAACGCGAATCTATGCTGACCAAAGTGGATTAGAAATATACGGAAAAACCGTGCAACCGGCAGCAATTCCAAATTGGATGGAGCGATTTAAGGAAGTAGATACGCTTAGTCCATATCGATTCTCAGTTGTTGAATTACAGCGAGACAGTGAACGTGCATTGAATTTCGCCATAGTCTCTAGCCCTAGAGAAGTTGCAAGTTCTGGAACCAGACAAGCTCGAGGTTCACAGCAATGAGAATTTGGGCACGGTTAAAAGATGGTTTTGACAGCCGCTCAATCAGAGAACAGTGGATTCTTGGTGTTTTATTGATCGGGATCATTGGCTGGATAGGCTTTTTGGTTATGATAGAACCAGCATTAGAAAAGCGGGCGCAAGTTAAAACCGAGCTAGACAATGTTCGTACTACTACCACCGCCCTTGAAGCTGGAATACCAGAGCTTACGGCGCGTGCGAATGTTGATTTGAATCGAAGTGCCGAGCAGCGTATTGAGCAATTACAACGACAGAATGCTCGTCTAACACAAAGTCTTGAGGCGCAGGCCGAATTTGTGCAGCCTAGTGAACTGTTAACTTGGATTCAGTCGCTTTTAATATCAACAGAGTCGTTAGAGCTGACCTACTTCGACGCAAAGCCGGCGGCACCGTTAACAACGACTCAAGATTCGGAACAAGCAACTGAGCAGGCGGCTATGGAAGTGTATCGTCACCCTGTAGAAGTTGTTCTCGAGGGTGATTTTGAAGGAATTCATAATTACCTAACGAACTTGAATGAATTGCCTTTAAGTTTTTATTGGAAGTCTTTAGATTATCAAGTAATACAGTACCCACAAGCTAGGGTAACTCTTAATTTATATACGCTGAGTTATGGCACAGTGGCGGCAGAAAGTGACGAGGGAGGCGAAAATGCGCAGTAGCATGGTGTTTTTGTTGTCTTTGGTCGGGCTTTTTAATGCGCATGCCATGGCGGAAGAGAAAATGGTTGATCCAACTCGTCCACCCGATGCGTTCCTCCAGGGGACAACGATCGAGCAGGGCTCTCTCGTAGAGAGTATGAGAAGCCTGCGTTTAACTTTGCAAAGCATCTGGTATGTTGAGAGTGCGGCAACAGCGACCATTAATAATGAGATTTACCGAGTAGGTGATCGCGTAGGCGAGTGGGCTGTTACAGACATCGGTGCCAATGAAGTTACGCTACAGCGAGAAGAAGAAATTATGCGCTTGACCGTTTTTGAGCAAGGGCAGTTGAGTATAAGCAAGGAATCGTCATGAAAAAGACAGTGAGCCTGATGCAGTTCTATATGGGCAAGACCTTATTGTTAGGAGGTCTTGTAATGGCTCTGTCTGGTTGCATGGGGACGCCGCCAGAAGAATTGTCTGAGCAAGCTAATGAAGCCCTGTCGAACAACCCTACAACGGCGCAAAGAGCAGAGCAACGAAACGTACCCGACGAGGTGCGTGCTCAGTTACGTCAGGGTGGTGATTTACAGTCTAATTCTGTACGTCAGTTGCTAGAAGAGCCGCGCTTTTCTATTCAAGCGCGAGACATGGCAGCGCGCGACTTTTTCGCCCAGCTTACCGCTGAGTCACCATACAGCGTAGTGGTTCACCCCGATGTCCGCGGCGGTATTACGCTGAACTTGCGCGACGTGACCATGCAAGAAACGTTAGACGTTGTTCAAGACATTTTCGGTTACGACATTCGCCAACAAGGCCGTATTTATAGAGTTTTTCCTGCGGGATTAAGAACAGAAACCGTGGCGCTGAATTACCTGTCTTTGCGTCGCTTAGGCTTAAGCCAAACACAAATTACTTCTGGTGGAGTGGCAGATCAAGCGGGTAATAATCGCTTAAACCAGAACAGTAATAGTCAGTCGAATAGTAATTATACTGGGTCGGACTTGTTGGGGAATCAAGGAAGTCAAAGCAATCGCAGTAATTCGAGCCAAATTGGCACGGGGCAGAGTGGAAGTTCTATTTCAACGTCTAACGAAACTGATTTTTGGAGCGAATTAGAAGACATTCTTACGGGAATCGTTGGCGACGGTGGCGGCCGTTCTGTTGTGGTTTCTCCTCAAGCCGGACTTGCGACAATTCGCGCGTACCCTGCTGAAATTCGTGCCGCGAAAGACTTTTTACAGTCTGCAGAACAAAGCTTACAGCGCCAGGTTGTTCTCGAAGCGCGTATTGTAGAGGTTACGTTGAATGACCAGTATCAACAAGGCGTAGACTGGTCTCGGATTACTTCAGCAAGCTCAGGTTTTGGCGCTTCATTCAGCGGCTCAAGCATTGAAAGTGGCAGCTTAGGCGGCGTGTTAGGTATTACGTTTAGCAACAGTGACTTTGCCGGCATGGTGCAATTGTTGTCGAACCAAGGTCAAGTTCAAGTGCTCTCTAGTCCTAGAGTTACCGCAACGAATAACCAAAAGTCGATTATTAAAGTCGGTGAAGACGAGTACTTTGTGACTGACGTTTCCACGACAACCATTACGGGTAACGCCACAACGTCGTCGCCAAACATTCAGCTAACTCCATTTTTCTCGGGTATTGCGCTCGACGTAACACCGCAAATAGGAGACAACGGTGACATTACGCTGCATGTTCACCCTTCAGTCACGGAAACCACTGAACAAGAAAAAATTATTTCCCTGAACGACGAGAGTTTCGTCCTACCGCTAGCGCGCAGCAATATTCGGGAATCAGACACAATTATCAGAGCTCGCGACGGTGAGGTGGTTGTCATTGGTGGTTTAATGCAAACCAGTTATACCGAAGATGTTTCTAGTGTGCCGGTGTTAGGGAGTATTCCTTTAGTGGGAGAGCTATTTAGTAACCGTCGTCAGCGTGAAGTGAAAAAAGAACTAGTGATTATGCTTCGCCCTACCATCGTTGGTGCGGAAACATGGGACACCGAATTAGAGCGCTCGCGTGAATTGCTGCGCCGTTGGTACGACGCGGAATAAAAGATGTATTTGTACCACTTTGGACTCAGAGAGCTACCTTTTACGCTCACCCCTAACACAAGTTTCTATTGTGACTTACAAGTTCACCATGAAGCTTTGGAGGTGCTTTCTACAGCACTGAAAACAGGGGAAGGTTTTATTAAAGTTACCGGTGAAGTAGGTACCGGTAAAACACTGTTGTGTCGTAAATTATTGAACGACATTCCCGATCACTTCGTTACTGCCTATATTCCGAACCCGTACTTGAGTCCTGCTGAGCTTCGGCAAGCTATTGCTTCAGAGCTTAATATTGAAAACGCAGACAACTTAGATCAGCACAAACTTACGCAGGCTATTGAGCGTGAGCTATTACGAATTAATCAGTCGGGCCGCAGCGTAGTTATTTTGCTCGACGAAGCACAAGCCTTACCGCAAGAAAGTTTAGAAGCACTACGTTTATTTTCCAATTTAGAAACCGAGTCGAGAAAATTAGTGCACTTGGTTTTAATGGGGCAGCCCGAATTAGACGAGCGTCTAGCTACTCGCGAGCTTCGCCAGTTAAGACAACGCATTACTTTCTCGTATACGCTAAGAACACTAGACGAAACAGAGCTTGCGACTTACCTGCACCATAGACTGCAAATAGCGGGTTACAAAGGCCCACCGATGTTCACGAATAAAACGGCACATTGGATTTATAAAGCGAGCCGAGGGGTACCGCGGTTGGCTAATGTGCTTGCTCATAAGGCGCTCTTGTCAGCTTTTGGTGCTGGTCGTCATCACCTGATTGCTAAAGATGTAAAAGCCGCAATTACAGATACCGAAGACGCAGCAGCGATTGGCATGGCGCCATGGATCTGGGGCGTAGTAGGTGCGGTACTGGGAAGTAGTGTTGTGCTTGGCGCAGCATGGTTGTTAGGGTGGTTTGCGCTATGAGCCTTATCAATCAGATGCTCAAAGATATCGACCAACGTGGCAGTGAACACAAGCAAGCGGGGCATGTGTCGTCAAAATATGTGCCCAGTAATAGGCCACGTTCATCTTGGTTTTACGCGCTGGTAGGTGTTGCTTCAAGTGTGGTTATTGTTTTGCTTGTTTTGTGGATGTTTAAGCCAGAGCAGACAACCTCTGAACAGCCGCAAATGACCGAAAGCCAGCCGCAACAATCAGAGCGACAAGCGCAACCTGCGGCGGTTACGCCGGCTAGAACAACCTCTGCAAACCACGCGCAGCCAGTGCCAATGGCAATCAACCAAGAAGCGGCTCAAAGCGAGCCTGAAACAGCTTCGCAGAATAGTCCGCAAGCGGAGACTCAACCGCAAATCGATATCGCCGATGTTGAAGTTCAGGAATCGCCTGCTTCTGAGCAAGAAGCTTCAGAAAAGCCGCAAGGTGATATGCAAATATCTAACAGCACAGCATCGCCGCGTGAAATAGCTCAACGTTATTACAACCAGGGTTTACAGTTGTTGTCCGAAGGGCAGCAGAGACAAGGTGCAGCACGATTGCAAGACGCATTGTTGCTTGCTCCAGAGTTTCACGACGCGCGTGAAGAGCTGGCCATTTATTACTTCAGTCGTGGGTTTCTGAGCGACGCATTATTAGTGTTAGAGCGAGGTTTAGAACGCTTTCCGAATCAACCTCGCCTGTTACTGCTGCAAGCTCGAATTTTAGAGCGCTCCGGGCAGGAACAAGTGGCGTTAGAATTATTGCGAGACGTGCCTGCTCGTTTTCCGCAACATGCCGATCTATTAAGTTTACGTGGCGTACTCGCCGAGCAACTACAAGATTACGAGTTAGCTATAGGTACGTACGAAACTTTGCTGAATTGGCGCACCGATCAAGGAACTTGGTGGCTAGGCTTGGCGTTGTCTTATGATGCTTTAGATCAAATAGAACAAGCGAAACAAGCCTACCGTTCTGCACTTTCCGACCCAACCTTGGCGCAAGTAAGCCGAGATTACATTCAACAACGACTGGAGGCGCTTCAATAATGGCACGTCCACGTTTAAAAATGCGACTCGGTGACTTACTGGTTCATGAAAACGTAATCACTGAAGCACAACTTGAACAAGCGTTGAATGAGCAGAAGTCTTCGGGGCGTAAGCTAGGGTATGTACTCACAGACTTAAACTTTGTCACCGACGACAGATTACTTCAGTTTCTTGCGCATCAGTTGAATGTACCTCTGGTAGACGTAACAGAGCGTAGACTAGACCCGAATGTGGCCCGCTTGCTGCCAGAAGTTCAGGCGCGGAGGCATCGGGCACTAGTTATTGAGGCAGACGACAATACAGCGCTTATTGGTATGAGCGATCCTGCCGATTTAACCGCTATTGATGCTATTAGCGCTATTTTAGCGCCGAGAAATGTGAATCTTGCGGTAGTGAAAGAAGAACAGTTGCTTGAAAGTTTCGATAATTTATACCGCAGAACTCAAGAGATTGAGCAGTTTGCGCAGCAACTACAAGAAGAAAGCGGTGAAGTTGAAGAATTCGACTTAGGTGCGCTCTCTGACTCTTCTGACGAGGGCGATGTCACCGTAGCAAGATTATTGCAGTCGATTTTTGCCGATGCGGTTCAAATTAGAGCTTCCGATATTCACCTTGAACCAGACGAGCATGGGTTAAGAATAAGACAGCGCGTCGACGGGCAATTACAAGAAAACATTCTTGATGAGAAGAATATCGCGGGTGCTTTGGTGTTGAAGTTGAAGCTTATGGCGGGCTTGGACATTTCCGAAAAGCGACTTCCGCAAGATGGTCGCTTTCAAATGCAGGTGAAGAATCACCGTATTGATGTGCGTTTGTCGACCATGCCAGTTCAATATGGCGAAGCGTGTGTCATGCGTTTGCTCGACCAGTCTTCAGGGTTATTGAAGCTTGAAGAAACGGGTATGCCGGCGGATATTATCAAGAAAGTGCGCTATCACCTGAGTAGACCATACGGCATGATCCTGGTTACCGGGCCTACAGGTTCGGGTAAAACCACCACGCTTTACGCTGCACTAAGTGAGCTCAACCAACCTGCGAAGAAAATCATTACGGTAGAAGACCCCGTTGAATACAGGCTGCCGCGAATCTCCCAGGTGCAGGTGAATTCTAAAATTGGCCTCAGTTTTGGGCGCGTGTTGCGTACCACTCTTCGGCAAGACCCCGACATTATCATGGTGGGGGAGATGCGTGACCAAGAAACCGTAGAAATTGGTCTGCGGGGCTCTATTACTGGTCACCTAGTGTTGTCTACGTTGCACACTAACGACGCCGTAACCAGTGCCATGCGTTTAATTGATATGGGCGCAGCACCTTACTTAGTAGCTAGTGCATTACGCGCGGTGTTAGCGCAGCGGCTATTGCGTAGAGTGTGTCCCCATTGTGTTCAAGACTATGAGCCAGATGCACATGAACAGGCGCTTATGCGTGCGAGTGTCAAACGTATTCCAGAAAATCCACAATGGAAAAAAGGAAAAGGGTGTCAGCGTTGTAATTACACCGGATACCGTGGTCGTGTGGGTGTTTTCGAGTTATTAGAAATTGATGACCCGATGGTTCAGGCGTTAAGACAAAGCGACACGTACGCATTTTCGGAAGCGGTTAAAGCGAATGAATCGTTTAAGTCGCTGGTGGATACGGCGCTCGAATTTGCTGCACAAGGTATAACCACGCTAGAGGAAGTGATGACTCTGATTGCCGGGCTTCCATATTTAGATGAATCTGAGATGGCTGCGGCAGAAGCATTGTTAGAGCAGCAATTAGAAAATAATAATGGTGAGCACGATGCCTGATTTTGCTTATCAAGGTCGCGACCGACAAGGTAAAACCGTGAAAGGCGTAGTCAACGCCTCGAGCGCAAGTACGGTTGCCGACCAATTGATTCGCAAAGGTATTGTTCCTCTTTCTATTTCAGAAGGTAAGGTTTCGGACGGGTTTGACTTTAAGCGTATTGTGAAAGTTATTTTTTCCCGACCTCTACCGCTTCCTGACTTAGTTATGTTTATTCGCCAGATGTACTCGCTGACCAAAGCGGGTATTTCTATGTTGCGCGCTATTGAGGGGCTTGCTGAAAACGCCAGTAACAAGAAACTACAAAGTGCGTTAAAAGATATCGCTACGCAGCTAGAGAAAGGTCGAAGCCTTTCTGCTTCTATGGCCGACCATCCAGAGTGTTTTCCTCGATTGGTCATTGCTGTTGTTCATGTGGGAGAAAACACGGGACAGCTAGAAGAGAGCTTTTCTCAGTTATCTTATTATTTAGAAAATGAGCAAGAAACCAGGAAGCGCCTGAAACAAGCAACGCGCTACCCTAGCTTTGTATTAGCTACGTTGGTGGTAGCCATATTCTTGCTTAACTTGTTTGTTATTCCGCAATTTGCACGCATGTTCCAAAGTATGAATGCAGAGTTGCCGTTAATCACAAAAATACTGCTGGGTAGTTCGAGTGTGTTTCAGCAGTATTGGTGGCTCATTATTCTTGCCGGTATAGCGGGTTGGTTTGGCTTGCGTTATCAGCTTCAATCAAAACAGTTTCAACGACGTTGGGACAAGTGGAAATTGAAAGTCCCAGCTATTGGCAACGTGTTGGAACGTTCTTTGTTAGCACGTTTTTGTAGAAGTTTCAGTGTAATGCTGAACGCAGGTGTTCCACTTACGCAAGCCTTGAATTTAGTAGCCGACGCGGTCGACAACCAATATATGGCAGAACGAATTGTAGACATGCGAAAAGGTGTAGAGCGCGGTGAAGCATTGTCGCGAGTGAGTAAAAGCAGTGGTTTGTTTAGCTTGTTGGTTCTGCAAATGATATCGGTGGGTGAAGAAACCGGTAACTTAGACGATTTGCTATTAGAAGCCGCCGAGTATTATGAGCGTGAGGTCGATTACGACTTGAAGAACTTACTAGCGAAGATCGAACCAATGCTTGTGGGCTTTGTGGCCATTATTGTAGGTGTGCTAGCGATGGGTATTTTCCTACCTATGTGGGGAATGATGGAAGCAGCGGGAGGATTGTAGTCGATGCGTATACCCAAGTTTGATCAAGCTTCGAGTGGTCGTGCTAGTCAACGCACGCTGTTAGTTTGGATAGTGTCCGGAATTTTAGTTGCTATTTTCGCCAGCGTTTTTTTATATAACCTGTTTAAAGACGACGTTGACTGGAAAGCCGCAGAGTTTGAAATGGCCACCAAGCGTTTTGAAGAGCATTTAATGCTGGCGCGAGTAGAATGGATGCGCACGGGGAGACCCGCTGAAGTTGGGTTGTTGTACGCTGACTGGGATAGGCATGGACGACCCGTTGAACCCATTAGCGGCTCGGTAAGAGTGCTGATGTCGAAAGATGGCTGGCCGCTAGCGAGAGCCTCGCGAGCAGAAGGATGTGCTGAGTTGTGGTACTTGTTGGCACGTACCGAACCGCTCGAAGAAGAACTCGATATTCGCTATCACTACGACGGCGACCGTGAACTCGATGTGTGCGAATTTTATTTTCGCGATGTTCTTAAATTTACGTTTTATCCCGAGAATGGTCGGGTGGTTAAAGCATAATCAAATGTTGACTGGTTTGTGGTCGCGTTGAGAAGCATCAAAATGTAACAAAACCCTCGTAATAAAAGGGTTTGCGCAATAAAAGAGAAGCGCGTAATATAACAATCTATATAGCTTGATCGAGTTCAAGTTATGATAGGATTTAAACATAATGGAGAAGCTACAATGGCCTCGGAATTAGAGCAACAAAAACAAACGAGCCGAGCAAATAAACAAGCGGGTTTCACGCTTATAGAGCTTATTATTGTTGTAGTGATCTTAGGACTATTAGCCGCTTCGGCGCTTCCTCGTTTTATTAACATTGCTCCTGACGCAGAAGACGCCTCTATTGAAGGTGTTGCGGGTGGCTTAGTCAGTGCTGTGGGTATTGTACGCGGCCAGTGGGAATTGGACGGCAGACCTAGCGGCACGAATGCAACTACAGGCGCTGGCGCTGTTGTAGTCATGGACTTGGTTGAAGTGAATGTAGACGGTAACCGTGGTTACCCTGTGAGTGGTAATGGTAACCCAGCTGCTCACGACGAAAACATGACTGCTGATGACTGTAGAACATTGTTTGGCGCTATTTTACAAGGCGCACCAACAGCTGCTTCTGACTTTTCAGAAGTAGAGCGAGTAAGATTTTATGTAACGGCTGAGAATAACGGCACAAACGACATTTGTGTTTATTATCAAGCTAGTACTGTAAAAGGCCTGACAGCAGCACCGTCGGGTGACGACTACTTAACTGTGGGTAATAACTTTGTGTATAACCCGCGTACGGGTAGTGTAAACGTAAATTTGAATCGTAATTAATTTCGATTTCTCGAATGGACCCGGGTTTTTTAGGGGAGACTCAGCCAGGACGGCTAGCCAGGGGCTTTAAATACTAAAACGCTTGTAAAAGGTGAGTAATATGACACAGCAAAAAGGTTTTACTTTGATCGAATTGATCATCGTAATTGTGATTTTGGGTATCCTGGCAGTAACAGCAGCTCCTAGGTTTTTTGATTTTGGTTCAGATGCGCGTGCTGCGACTCTTGGTGGGTTAGAATCGAGTGTTAAGGGAGCAATGGAGATTACATATGCGCGAGCTTTGGTTGCTGGAGAATCAGAAACTGCGTCGGTCTCTTTATCTAATCCAGCGGTAGATATCGTGTTTGGATATCCGGCAGCTACTGCTACGGGAATTATGGAAGCGTTAGCTGATGATTCAGACTGGGGTTCAGTAGTTGCAACTGCGGATGTTGGTGCTGTAACAACTGATGATTTGTTAATATATCCATCAGACGTTTCTGTCACAGCAACGGTATCTCCAGACACTGAATGCTATTTAATTTATACAGAAGCTGCCGATGCTTCGACGCCACCTTCGGTTGAAGTTGTCAGCACTGGTTGTTAAGTGATTAGAAATAAAAAGAGGGGCTTCGGCCCCTTTTTTATTGCCTGAAAATCAAAGCTGAAATAGTTTTCGTAAGGATCGCTGTGCGGTCTGCACCGTGGTCCTGGATTTTGGCGTTTTGTACTTGTCGCTAGTCACGTAGCAATAACACTCATCGGATAGTCATTGATACGTAACCACCCAGCACGCACAAATCTAACAAGCTAAAATCTTCAACCATGCGTTCTGCTGAATTTGTTCTATGCTTAATTTGAAAAATCTTCAATTAACTCAAGGAACAAGCGTATGTTTGAACTTACAGGTTTATTTGGATTAATACTGCTAATTCTAGATGTTTACGCGATTGTGAAAACGGCACAGAGTGGAGCTGGAACTGGTTCTAAAGTGTTATGGATTGTGTTGATTATCTTGCTACCTTTCGCAGGCTTTATTTTATGGCTACTCCTTGGGCCGAAAGCTTGAAACCTGAGAGACTCAAATTTATAAGGAAAGTTTGCGGACGAAGGTAGGGTGATTCAATCCAATTTCAAACCAGAGGCTTGGCTTTAGGCATTAGAAGAGCACTCGATGTGTTCTTCTAATGCAGTGACTCTCTACATGTGGATTAATGGCTACACTACCCCAAAGCGTGGTTCATGAAAGCGGATTTTGATGTCCCTGATCACAAAGTGTTGGAGGGTGAAAACCGCGCGGAGCGAGCATTGCTCGCTCAGGTTTTTACGTGAGGCATGGATGCCGAACCGGAGGGATGCTACATGGATGTATTCTTAGTCATCATCTTGGAGACCGCACGGCGGTCCGTACAAACAGATTCTCGCAACGGTCATCGGATAGCCATTGATACGTAACCACCCAACAAGAACAAACCCATTAAGCCCAAACTATCATTTAATCCCAAGCTTTCCTTTTTTCAGCTTAATCCGCACTTCCTCTGCAATTTCACTTGGAACTATAACCTTGTTGAATGGGAAAATAGCCACGCCCATCAGTTTCCAATGCGCGGGAATATTCGGAATCGTGACAATAAGCCAGAAAAACACCAAGTTCATAATCGATGCAAAGAAGTGCAAGATCGCCAGAATTAAGCCCACCGGAATCCAAAGAATATTTAGAACAGTACCCACGCCTCGGCCGAACGTATGCACTTTGCTCGAAACATGTTCCGTGTCCGTTAACCGCTTGTAGGCTTCTAATTCACTTTTACTGATCACGTTCTGACCAAAAGGCCATAGTGCAAATAGAGCGATTCTAAAAATGGGTAGAAAAATCGGGAAAAAGATAATAGCAGCTAAGGTATAAGCTAAGAATAAAGCCCAACCACCGAGAAGGAGCCAAAGTATATTTCCGAGTAGACGCATGTTTTGTCCTTGTATTTTGCTGAATACTAACTAATTTTATTAATTACTCATCATCATAATAGAAGTTAACTGAAAAGTACTATCTATGCGACAGAACAAATTGTTGCAAGATTTAACTTTAGTGAGCATTTGAAACGGAGTACTCAGCGTGAAGCATTTGATCGGGGTTTTATCATTGATATTTGTTTTCTCTTGGAGTCACCAAGCATACGCAATAAGCACTTGCTTACACTCCGATGTTGAGGAAATTGAGTTTTCAGACTCGGAAATAGCTTGGCTAGTTTTAAACGTGGGTGCTGATGAAGTTAACCTGACGGGCACAAATGATGACATTGCTACCCTTACCGTTCGCAAATGCGCCTCCAATCCTGATGTGCTTGATCAAATGGTATTCGATACCGACAAACGAGGCGACAGGTTACGAGTGAGTATGACCGACAGTTCCATTCAGCGCGGCGGCTTTTTTCGTTGGTTGATAGGTCAGGGTAATCAATATAGCTATTTTAGAATCGAGGGCAGCATACCCAAGTCGTGGGGTGTTGAAATTGACTTAGGGTCTGGGTTTGCCAGGTTTGAACATGTTCGAGCGCTTCGGTTTGAGGTTGGGAGTGGGAACCTAGAGGCAAACTACATCAACGGAATGATTACCGGCGAATTAGGGTCAGGAGATGTAGAACTTAGAAGTGTAGGTGCTATTACGATGTCCGACATTGGCTCGGGAGATATGATCGTTCGTGAGGCAGGGGGCGATGTGTTAATTGAGGACATAGGTTCAGGTGATTTTACCATTCGTAACTTGATGGGTAATTTGCTCGTAGAAAGCTTGGGATCTGGAGATGTCTCTGCATACTCTGTGGCTGGGTCGGTGACCGTAATGGAAAAAGGAAGTGGAGATGTTTCCGTAAGTGACGTGCAAGGTGAAGTGAATATCGATGGAGCCAGATGAACATAAAATTATTCATTGAAATAATTATAGAGGAATTTTAAACATTACCGATAACTAGACTAAGCTTGTGAAGAAAAGGCGCTACTATAATAACTATAAGCTCAAGCACCTTGTAAACATACATAGATATTAATTTTAAGAAGGCTAGCGCATGAGAAACAACCAACCGGTTACTCAAAAGGAATATAAGTTTCCGTCCCATCAGCGTTTAATTTCGTCTACCGACACGCGCGGTGCAATTAAGTATTTCAATAGCGCGTTTCAGCAGGTGAGTGGTTTCACTGACGATGAATTGATGGACTCTCCCCACAATTTAGTGCGCCATCCAGATATGCCACCCGCGGTTTATGAAAACATGTGGGCAACGTTGAAGTCGGGCAAGCCATGGATGGGTATCGTTAAAAACCGCAGAAAGAACGGCGATCATTATTGGGTTAGCGCCTATGTAACGCCTATTTTCGAGCAAGATAAAATTGTCGGCTACGAGTCCGTACGTGTAGTGCCTGAAGAGTATCAAAAGCGATTAGCCGATAAGATTTATAAACGTATACGTGAAGGAAAGCGCCCGTTAAGCCGCACTCAAGAGATTACCTATTACGCGAAGGAGCTCATGCATGTTTGGGTTCCTACTTTGGTAGGTACGGTGATTGGTGGTTTTGTCTGGGGTGCTGGTGCAGCAGGTCTTATTGGAGGTTTGGGTATACTGGCACTGATTGCGAGTATCATCAAAAATGAGCAAACTTGGAGTGATATCGAGAAGCTCATGCCAGAGGGTTTCAATAACCCGTATGTGGCTCGTACATACTCTGAAGCTGTGGGTGCAAAAGCGGTTGTTGAACTCATGATTCGTAGTGAGTCGTCGCGCGGGCGAACGGCGCTTACGCGTATTCAAGATGCGACGGAGACGTTATATGCGCGTGTCACTGAGTCGCGAGAGCAAGCAGAAGCAAGCAATCAGCTTATTGAACGTCAGTCGCAGGCTACGCAAACAGCGGCATCTGCCATTAATGAAATGACCACGTCTATCCAAGAAGTTGCGGATAACGTCGAGATAAACGCGCAGCGTTCAAATGAAGCTTCATCGAACGTAAATACCAGTGCAGACACCGCGCAAAAAGCTTTGGAAGCGATTAATCGCTTAAGTGACACGGTGGGATCAATTGCGCACACCGTGAATGAGCTTGCCGAGTCGACTGACACGATCGGCCAAGCGGCAGACATCATTACTCAGATTGCAGATCAAACGAACTTGCTTGCACTGAATGCAGCTATTGAAGCAGCGCGAGCAGGAGAGCATGGTCGCGGGTTTAGCGTGGTGGCTGACGAGGTTCGAGCTCTAGCTTCGAAGACTCGTGACAGCACCGACAAAATTCACAAAATTATCGGTGAATTTAGAACTAAAGCGGAAGACGCCGTGCATATTTCTGAGGAAGGCAGAAGAGTTGCCGAGGAAGGTGTGGCCATGGTGACTGACACGGAGAAAGCTCTTTCAGAGATTCGAGTTGCAGTGCATGGAATTGCGGAAGGTAACCAAAATATGGCTGCGGCAGTTGAAGAGCAGTCTAATGTTGCCGAGCATATTAACCAGCAAGTGACTGATATTTCGGACGACTCTCGAGCAGCTTCTGAAAACGTGAGTGCAACCCTAGATAGTGCGAAACGTTTGGAAGAAACGATTAACCAGCTTAATTCGTTGGTACGACGCTTTTCAGCTTAACTGAATAAAGTGCTTAATAAAAAACGGGCCCAAAAGGCCCGTTTTTTTATTCAGGAGCTTTACCAGCCCCTTTCTAACCAATAAATAACACGGTCATTACCGCGGTATTGCCCAAAACCAGCTTGAGCTGTTGGGTCTACAAGTGTGTCGTCATTATTCCAGTCGTAACGTAACCAAGGTAGTGCAAGCAATTCGTACGTGAATTCGAAGCTTCCGCTGGCACTGGGTGCGTCATTTATCCAAGCGAAATTTCCACTAGGCAACTCACCGTTGATAAAGCTTTCGGTCATCGGTGAAGCGGTCGCTGAAACCGTGATAGCCGGATCAACGTTAAATACTGAGAAATCCGCTATCCCTAATATGGTTTGATCGTCAGGGTTGTGCGCTACAAAGCTAGTGCCATTGTAGTACTCCACGTACGCTAGAATATCTAATGGTTCGCTTTCTGGACC
This sequence comes from Lysobacter sp. N42, assembly GCF_004344885.1. Classification (NCBI taxonomy): domain Bacteria; kingdom Pseudomonadati; phylum Pseudomonadota; class Gammaproteobacteria; order Lysobacterales; family Lysobacteraceae; genus Lysobacter; species Lysobacter sp. N42. The sequence continues at coordinate 470,526 of NZ_SKFB01000002.1, read as the reverse complement.
AGAAAGGTTTTCAAGACGAAGGCGTGCGTAACGCTGCTCTGGATATAGAATGTTGTTAAATTCCACGTTTTGGCAGCTGTCCGCAGGAGCCGTTTTCACACATACGTTGTCTGCGTCGGTTAACCACGCAGCCTGAAAGGTAAGGTTTAACTCAAGCTCGGTGTCAGTTATTGGCGACGTTAGCTCAGGCGTTTTGTCGAACAACAACTCTGTATTTTCTAAGAAGACTCTCAATTCACTGTTGGCCGGCACGGCATCGGTGTTAAAGGTTCCAGCCGTGTCGACACTTGCTGTTTGCGTTGCGTAATTTGCATCCAGCACATTCACAGCAAGGTCGCTATCTGCTATTTCATCGGTCGGTGCCACATAGCGCATAAAGGGGCTGAAGAAATAATTAAATATCTGCTGCCCGTCTTCGGCGCGAGGCACCAAAATAGCTTCTGGCGCCGTACTAAAGATCATAGGTTGGCCTAAGTAGTGTACTGACGTCGCTACGTCGGTCATGGAGCCTGCAAGCTCGGCGGTGCTAATGGTGTGACTGAAATATGATGGAATGAAGCGACCGATATCATTCGATGTGGAAGCAACTCCAGAACCCGTTAGGTAGCTTGCCGTGCTGGCGGAGATCGACATCACACCAACTTCGCTATAGCTTGATGTAACGGATGCTATGCCGTTTGAGAATGTGGCGTTAGTTTCACTGAGATTGCCGGTAATAGTTCCTGCACCTGTAGGAGCAACTAAATTCGCAGTAAGTAATGCGGTTGTAGGTGTAACTTCGTTACCAAAATTAGGTGTTAGGTTGCCTAGACTATTGCGCGCCTCTATTTGATAATCAAACGATTGACCGGCAGCGCAGAAAACCTCAAAGCCGCCAACCGAATCAGTTCCAGTATATGTGTTTTCACAACTTAAATTAGTAAATGCGTAGCTAGCGGGGCGAGATATAAACTCCCCATCCCCAACGACTACAGTTCCTGCGTCTCCGTTAGTCGAATTACCCGTGTAGCTCGCATTCAAAGACATAAGCCCCGCGTCTGGATAGGTCATAGTCGGAAGTGTGGCGATACCCGAAGCATTGAAACTTAAATTAAAAGCCTGAGGCGTGCTTAAATCGGTTCCTCCAACATTAATGAATTGAGTTCCAGAGCTTGGGTTACTGTAGCTCTGCGTTAACGTGACATTGCGGCTTACGTTTTCAAATAAAGGCGTGCATTGGTTACTTGTATTCACGCCAACGGCTTGAATCGTGTTGGTGGTCTCGCTGGCGCCTGCGACTCCGTCGGCAAGGTTTACTACGAAGCCAGCTCGACTCACGCTCACTTCACAAGATGTTGTGCTATTCACCGTACCCGCGACATCACACTGGTTGATCGCGCCAGGAGCCTCTGTTTCGTTTCGGGTACGTAGAATAGCGGTTTGGTTGCTGCTACCCAGGTTGCCGTTAAACGGCATAAAAATAGATACGGAGGTTTGGCCTGCACCTGCTGCGATAGACCAGGCAATAATATTATTGGCGGTTTGTCCGTCGGCTTCTAACTCTCCACTGACCGCGTCACTGTATAGGTTGGTGCAGTTAGCATTGGTACACGCTTGGATGGTGACGCTCTCGGCTACGCAGGCACTTGCGGAACCAGATTGAATAATACGGAAATGGTCAATACCTCCACCTCCGCCACCGCAGGGGCCGTCGTTGTCGTTAATATCGCAAACAGGTCCGTTAACGTCGTCCCCGCCATTGACTTCGGGTGCGTTAACATAGCCGTTAATTTCGCCGTTGTTATTTACCGTGCCATCAGCGTTAACATTGCCATTAATTGTACCGTTGTTGTTTATTGTACCAGTAGCTTCAATATCACTATTAATGACTGTATTGTTGCCGTTTATATTGATGTTTTCCGCTTCAATACCGTCGGCATAAATCTCATTATTTTGACCGAAATTGATATTGGTCGCTGTGATTGAGCATGAATCTTGTGTGGTCTCTGAGCAAAAGGTTACGTTCTCTCCCGTTTGCAATGTGCCACTTACGGTTACATTACCCTCAATCGAACTGTTGTTCCCAAGATTTAGGTTCCCCGAAATCACTAAGTTACCGGTTAAGGCTCCATTGTTTCCTGCATTCACGGAGCCCGCAATGGTTAAGTCAGCGTTTATAATAGCGTTATTGGTCGGATTCAAATTCCCACTTACGAAAATATGAAGGTTTTCGGCATTGCCGCCAGGGTTAACTTCGAAATTATTTCCAAAACTTAAGTCGCCAGATATGTTTAAGGTTGTTTCTTGCGATACTAATAAAGTGTCGTTGTTGCCAAAAATCAAATTTCCTGTGCAGGTAATCACTGTGCCAGCAACCGAACAATTGTTCCACGGAGAGCTGCTAGGTATTCCAGGTAAGGTGTATGTTGCCGCATTTACTTTAAACGCACACAGCGCCATAACCACAAGGGCTAAATGGAGCCATTTTTGATATGAACGTGAGCGTTTAAATTCAGTCATTAATGTTTGCTTCTATTGCTAACTGTCTGGAATACCTGCTGTCACCGATATCACATACTCCGACGCTTTCTACTTGGAAGTGTGTTCCTGAAAAGTCACCAGGCAGAGGAAATTCAGAGCAAGTTACATTGGCTTCGCAGTTGTCCAGTCCGTCTATGTTGAAAGTATAGCTTTGCGCGACGCAGTTTGGTGTGTCGTCGTTGGGCGGAAACAACTCGTCTGCCATAAAAACCTCTATACCGCTTGCTGCTGCATGGTAAGCCCGAGCTCCATAAACTTCTGCTACAACCCCTTGAGCCGCATCGTTGATAACGCGTGTTAATGCAATGCCCACAACAGAAAGCACCACAATAATAAATATTGCGACGACCAATGCGCTGCCTTGTTGTTTGCCATGATTGCTATGGAACATTAGGAACATGCACCTCGTGTTGAATTCTTAAAGGTTCGTTGCCACTGTCACGAGCGAACCGAAAGTCGAACTGTACCAAACTGTTGCGTTGCAAAGTCGCTTCGAAAACTTGGAAAGGGTACTGCGCACTTTGGCTCAGGTCGTTGTCGAGCTGCGCAGCCATAACTTCCCCAGAAACAGAACCCAGTAACGTTGCTAACGACGGTTGGTTAATATTGAAACCATAACCACTAAAGCGAACAAGTTGCTGGTTAGGACGCGTACCTTGCATGCACCAACTTACTGGCGTACTGGTGACGAAATAACGTCGCGCAGGACTTTCTGTAGGAAAATGTGTTGGGCTGTCCGAATAGTTAAATGTGGTTAGCCCTGCGTTTGGCGTGTCTGCAGAAAGCGTATCTATGTTTTTCTTACGAGAAGAATTGCCGTAGATGTGGTTTAACGTAGTGGCATAAACATACAAGCTGCCGCCAACTAAACTAACGTTCGAGGGCACGGAAGGAGTTACACCTACGAAGTCGTCACTACTTGTTGGGCCCGGAAGTGGAATTTGAACATAGCTGCTTGCGGCTAATATAGGAACGAATTCAATACAGCGTTGGTTGTCGGTAGCACTTACTCGGATGCTACGAGGTAGTGCGTTTTTTAATTCACGGCTTAGCCTTTCAACCGCAAACCGGCTTTGACTCAGTAATTGCTCGCGCTCAACACTGTCGGAAAAAATACGTGCTCCAAAACCTAAATAACTAAAGGTAAAAGTGCCGACTATTCCCAATAGAACAATAACGACGATCAGTTCGATTAAGGTAAAGCCTTTACCGCTGCGCATTAAAAGTTACCTCGTATACCGGTAAAGTCGAAATCTTGGCCTAATGGCGTAGTAATGGTGACTTGGGTGCGCTTGAAATTGGTAACTCCTGCCTGGCAAACGCCTACATTATTGCTGTAACAGACATCAATGGCATAACTAAAACCCGGATAGCGAGAGCTTAAGTCTTCATTCAGTGTATTGGTTATATTAGGAATAACCACTTGCAGCTGATGGTAGTCGTCTACATCGTTAAAGCTTGCGCGGTCCTCGCCGTCGTCGCCTAAGTTGGCGGGTAGTGTACATGCTGGCGCACCCGTTTCACCGCAACGTAAACCACCGCCAGAGCGGTCACTATTTTCGTCAAAGCTTTGGCTGCGAATTTCGCTCATTAATGCGATGCCTAATTCCGACGCTCGCATCTGCAGAATGGGTTCGGCACCTCGTTTTGCCTGCGGAAATAGCAACGTGCTTAGAATTGTTAATGCAATTCCAAGTGTAACAATGCCCACAATAATTTCGACAAGCGTAAATCCTTGTTGCTGGCGCGGAACCATAAACCCTCTAGAGAAAGCGCTAATGTACTTCTAAGCATACATTTTTTGTGCGATTTTTCATATTTATAGCTATGAATTGTGCAATATTTACAAGCAAGTTGAACGCCCTTGTACATTGGCAGGTTTATTGTCATTATTCCTAATGAACTTTTACATTAAATAAGAAGCGTATGAAACGCCGAATAAGCAGCGGATTTACATTAATAGAACTTATTATTGTGGTCGTCATTATTGGAATACTGACGGTTTCTGTTGCGCCTCGCTTTTTTACCGGAGACGGCTCAACCAATGTTGCAACGGTGCATGCCCAAGCTTTAAGCATGCTGCGCCTGCAACAACAGCGAGCTATGCAAGACACGGCGTTTCGGTGCTATGGTGTTTTAACTGGAGCTAGTATTCAACGCACAGCGTCTTCGAATACGAGTATTTGCGACGTTGTAGCAGTATCCGAAGGTGCAATTGACCTAAGTGCTGTGTCTTTTACTGTAACTTCGGGGCCGACCAGCGGCTTCTTATTTAACGGGCTTGGATGTCCGGTGTCTTTGGCACACGAAAGTTCAATAGAGGCGTGTGGCTCTAGCTCGATACAATGGGAATTTGCGTCTGGAGGCAGTACACGGTACGTATGTATACAGTCACAAGGCTATATACGTTCAGGGGTGTGTTGACGTAGAATAGGCGTTATATTCATGTTGCGTGTTTATCATGCTTGCGCTTTTTGCCTTCAACAAATAGCATAGGCATACACTGTACTGAATTAATTCAGAAAATGACCGGAAAATAATGATGATGCGAATGGCTCGATTGGCACTGGCAGTGGTAACAACACTAGCCTGGGTTTCGGCGGCGAACGCAGACGAAGCCTCAGTGAACGAAATTCAGTCTCAGATAGAACGCTTACAAGCGCAATATCAGAGCTCAGAACAACAAGAACAAGCTTTGCGCAATGAAGAGCGTGAAATGCGAACTCAACTTGAAGCCCTGCGTACGCGGAGTGAAGAGTTAGAGCAAGCGCGACGCGTCGCTTTAGCGGAAATGAACGAGCGCTATCAGCTCGTGGTAACCGACCCAAATACAGACATCTCTAGCGCTGTTGCGGCTTATCAAGAAGCTGTTGATGCACATCAACAAAACCTGAATCGTATTCGCGAGCAGGTGACAAGCTTGTCTCAGAAGCAGGAAGAAATTCAACAGAACAGCATGAGCCGTCACGCTTTAGTGAACCGCTTGGAAAGCTATGAAGAGCAATTAGAGTTCGCTCGTGTTGAAAGAATCCGTAACGAATTTAACCGCGTTGGAAGCATCGACGCGCAGCAGTCGTTAACGTGTGCTCGTACCGACACCATTCAAGCATGTGAAGAGCGTGGCAAGCAATTAGCTAGACAACGCGCTTCTCGTGAGTTTACCAACAACTTGTTTGCTAGCCTTTCAGAGTCTGAAATTGCGGTACAAAACCGTGAAGCTAGTGGCGCAAGCGTGCGTGTTTTAGGTGCTCGCGTGGTGAACTCTGGCTTTAGCGGTCAGGGCGAATACAGCGTTAACCTACGCGTAGAGCTTGAAGGTCAGCTAAACGGCAACCAAGCATGCACACTTTTACAAATCGATTCTCGTTATTGCAGCGACGGTACTAACCGCACCGCTGAAAATGCTGAAGCAGCCGCTGGTGATGATGGCGTGTTGTACCAGTTAACCGTACGTTCAAATGTGTACGACGACGAGGTTTTTATTAATGGTGTCAGTTACGGCTCCACTCCGCTGCAACTCATGCTACCAGCGGGGGAACATGACATCGTAGTAAGCAAGCATGGTTTTGAGGGAGACTCTCAACGCGTAAGCTTACGGGAAGCCAAAACATTAAGATTTGAATTAGCACGCTCTAACAACGTGTTTACTACCGGCGAGCGCATCCAAGATGCGCTTTATGGTGAAGCTAAAGGTCCAGACCTAGTTATCGTGCCAGCAGGCCGTGCTCAGGTAGGCGACCAAACCGGTGAAGGCCGTGCCAACGAACAGCCTGTGCGCTCTGTACTGATTGGCGAAATGTTCGGTATGGGTGTTTTCCCAGTCACTGTTGAACAGTTCCGTGATTTCGTTGCGGCAACAGAATATGTCACCGAAGCTGAAATGGCTCGCGGTTGTGCAGCAATTAATGGCGAAGGCCGCAGCGAATGGAGCGCAGATCGTAATTGGCGTAATCCAGGGTTCGAACAAAACGGTAACGCACCTGTTGTGTGTGTAAGTTACAACGACGCGCTTGAGTATGTAGCGTGGTTAAGCAGCACTACCGGTAATGAATATCGTTTGCCAACTGAAGCGCAATGGGAATATTCAGCAAAAGCAAGCACCGATACTAACTATTGGTGGGGTAACAGCATTGGCGTAGGCCGTGCAAATTGCCGTACCTGTGGTGGCCAGTTTGCCAATGTTAAACCGTCTCCGGTGGGCTCATTTCCTGCAAACAGCTGGGGTATTTACGATACCGTAGGTAATGTTTGGGAATGGACTGCTGACGAACGTTCAGGAGCGCCTGTATTGAAAGGCGGAGCGTTCAATTTTGCAGCAAGTTTAGCGAGAGCTGCGGCAAGGTTGGAAATGCCAGCTGATTTTCGCGGTAACTACGTGGGTATGAGAGTTATAAGAACTCCGTAAACGCGCTTGCTCACAAACCCGCACCTTGCTAAAGTTAGCGGGTTTTTCCGATCAGAATAATTATGGGATCCCTTCAGTATGTTCAAGAAGTTGCGCGGCTTGTTTTCAAATGACCTATCTATCGATTTAGGTACAGCCAACACCCTTATCTACGTTAAAGATAAAGGCATCGTGTTGAACGAGCCGTCAGTAGTAGCGATTCGTCAAGATCGCACTGGGGGAACCAAGAGTGTTGCGGCTGTCGGCCATGAAGCGAAGCTGATGCTAGGTCGTACGCCAGGTAACATTAAAGCAATTCGTCCAATGAAAGACGGTGTAATTGCAGATTTCCACGTTACCGAAAAAATGCTCCAAACCTTCATTAAAAAGGTTCATGACAACAACTTCTTAAGACCAAGCCCAATGGTACTTGTATGTGTACCTTATGGTGCTACTCAGGTTGAACGCCGTGCTATTCGTGAGTCTGCGTTGGGTGCTGGCGCTCGTCGCGTAGTACTTATCGAAGAGCCAATGGCAGCAGCTATTGGTGCCGACTTGCCGGTTTCTGAGCCAACAGGTTCAATGGTTGTCGACATCGGTGGTGGTACAACTGAAGTCGCTATTATCTCTTTGAACGGCGTGGTTTACTCTTCTTCAGTTCGCATTGGTGGCGACAAGTTTGACGAAGCAATTATTAGTTATGTTCGTCGTAAGTTCGGCTCACTTATTGGTGACGCTACAGCAGAACGCATTAAGCAAGAAATTGGTACTGCGTATGCCAGCGACGAATTACGTGAAATTGAAGTGCGCGGCCGTAACCTTGCTGAAGGTGTACCTCGCTCGTTCACACTCACCAGCAATGAAATTTTAGAAGCACTTAAAGAACCACTGGCTGGTATCGTAAGTGCAGTTCGTGTTGCTCTCGAGCAATCACCTCCTGAATTGGCTTCAGACATTTCAGAGCGCGGTATGGTACTTACCGGTGGTGGCGCGTTATTGCGTGACCTAGACCGCTTACTCATGGAAAAAACAGGTATTCCGGTCATCGTTGCAGACGACCCATTAACCTGTGTGGCTCGCGGTGGTGGTAAAGCTCTAGAACTTATCGACCAACACGGCGGTGACCTGTTTAGCGAAGATTAAAAGAGCGACCTGTGACTCCTTTATTTATTCGAACGGTTTCCCTAAGGTTCAGATTAACGCTAGCCCTGTTGCTAGCGTTTTTGCTTTTAGTTTTAGACCACCGTCTTTCCGTAATGGAGCCAACACGGGCTGTTTTAAACTCGATTATTAGCCCCATTCAGTATTTGGCGGTTGTACCTGAACAGCTGCTCTCACGCCTCGACCAAAACCTACAAAGCCGCAAAAATCTGCGTCAAGAAAATGAAACGTTGAAGCTGGATATGCTCGAGATGCAAGGGCAAATGCAACGCTATCAATTTTTAGTGCGCGAAAATGAACGACTACGCAATTTATTAGCCTCGGAAGCTCGAGAAGACAGTTTACGCATGGTGGCGGAAGTTATCGCGGTCGACTCGAATAACTTTTCTCATCAAGTTGTGGTGAACAAAGGTAGTGCGCACGGAGTGTTTATCGGACAGCCCGTACTCGACGATCAAGGTGTAGTGGGGCAAGTGATTAGCGTCGGCGTGTCTACCGCACGTATTTTACTGATTTCCGATCAAAACCACGCGCTACCTACCCGAAGCGCGCGCAGCGGTATACGTGTTGTGGTACAGGGTATCGGTGAAACCAGCGAGCTTGATGTTATGCACGTGCCGCATTCAAGCGACTTGGCTGAAGGTGATTTGTTGCTGTCATCTGGTCTTGGTGGGGTATTCCCGGAAGGTTATCCAGTAGCTCGAATTGTTACCATCGACCGAGACGACTCTTTACCTTTTGCACGCGTTTCCGCAAGGCCTATTGCACACTTAGACCGTATCCGGATGTTATTACTTGTATGGCAAGCCGGCGGTGAGCAACAACCGGTATTTAATCCGATACAAGAGTATCGTGAGCGCTTAGAGGGTGCGCCTGAGTCTGAAGGGACCAACCCAGAAACAGAGGAGACTGCAGGCGAATGATAGAAACTAGCAGCTCTATGGGCCAGCGCTTTGTGATTTTTATGACCTTTGTGGTGGCGCTCGTTCTAGCCACCATGCCCATGTCGTTTTGGGCGGCAGCCATTCGACCCGACTGGCCGTTATTGGTTTTGCTTTATTGGGTGATTGCGCTTCCTCATCGCGTGAGCATTGGCATCGCGTTTATACTGGGTATCAGTGTCGACATTCTTATCGGTTCAAGCTTTGGGATTCACGCCGGCGCGTATGCTCTAGTTAGCTACAGCGCAGCCCGTCATTACCAAAGAATACGAAACTTCTCGCTATTACAGCAGTCTTTATTAATGGCTGCTTTAGTTGCGGTTGAGCGAATTATTGTTTTCCTAATTGAATATTACCTCAACGACGCGCAGTTCTTTGGTCAGTATTTCTGGCCTGTACTTAGCTCCGCTATTTTGTGGCCGTGGTTGTTTCTGATTCTTAGAAAGGTTCGCCGTCGATTCCAAATGATATGAGTAAGTTATGTCTTGCCTCGGCGTCTCCAAGGCGCCGAGAGTTATTGTCTATGTTACCGGTTTCTTTTGATGTTCAGCCGGTCAATATAGAAGAAAAGCGCAAGCCCAATGAGGCTGCGGCAGACTATGTACAACGCCTAGCGCTTGAAAAAGCGGATGCTGGGCTGCAGCGTTTTAGTGAGTTTAATGCCTTTCTGGGCTCCGACACTATTGTCACTTTAGGCGACGAAGTATTTGAAAAGCCGGAAAACTTCGACCATTTTTACTCTATGATGCAGTCACTTTCAGGCGTTCAGCACGAAGTAATGACCGCCGTTGCAGTGGTCAAAAGAGCAAAACGCGAAACCTTCAGTTGCACTGTGCCAACCCAAGTTGAATTTCGTAAGCTGAGCGAAGCAGATATTCAATGGTATTGGAACACCAAAGAGCCTTTAGACAAAGCCGGCGGATACGGCATACAAGGTTTAGGTGGCCGATTCATTAAACGTATTTCAGGTAGCTATAGCGCGGTTGTAGGTCTGCCTTTGTGTGAAACCGAGTCGCTATTGGCAAAAGCCGAATTACTGGAGTTGTAACCATGACAGCAGAAGTACTTGTCAACGTAACCCCAAGCGAAACCCGCGTGGTTGTCGTGGAAAACGGCATTTTGCAAGAAGTTCATATTGAACGAGAAGCAAAGCGTGGTCTGGTGGGTAACATTTATGTAGGCAAGGTTAGCCGTGTATTACCGGGAATGCAGGCTGCATTCGTGGATATTGGTTTAGACAAAGCGGCATTTCTTCACGCGTCTGATATTTTGCAGCCGGTGACGTCACAGACGGGATCGCAAAACGACGGCCCGGCACACAAAGACATTACTGAACTGGTGTCTCAAGGCCAGTTTATTATGGTGCAGGTGGTGAAAGATCCTTTAGGCACAAAAGGTGCCCGATTAACCACAGAAATTACCATTCCCTCTCGTTATTTGGTGCTCATGCCACGCTCTGAACATGTGGGGGTGTCGCAGCGCATTGAAAACGACGAAGAGCGCGAACGCCTCAAAGGTTTAACCGAAAGTTTGTCTGACGATGAAGTGGGCTTCATTGTGCGCACGGCAGCCGAAAGTGTGCAAGAAGACGAACTCAAGCAAGACGCAGAGTTTCTTCGCCGAGTATGGAAAAAGGTGAGAGAGCGCAGACAACGTAAGTCGAAAGGTGGTGTGTTGTACCAAGACCTGAACCTAGCTTCTCGGGTGTTAAGAGACATGGTGGGCGTAGAGGTAGAACGCATTCGCGTGGACTCTAAGTTAGCGCATCAGCAACTTGTCGACTTTGTTGAGGAATTTATTCCCGAAGTGGTTAACCGTGTTGAGCTGTACGAAGGCGAGCGTCCTATTTTCGACCTGTTTGACGTAGAAAATGAAATTCAGCGAGCGCTAGATCGTCGGGTAACGTTAAAGTCGGGTGGAAGTTTGATTATCGACCAAACGGAAGCCATGACCACTATTGATATTAATACGGGTGCTTTTGTAGGTCATCGCAACCTAGAAGAAACCATTTTTAATACCAACGTAGAGGCAACTCAGGCTATTGCGCGGCAACTGCGCTTACGCAACTTGGGCGGCATTATTATTGTTGACTTCATTGATATGCAAAATGCCGATCATAAGCGTCGAGTTTTGCATAGCTTAGAGCAAGCGTTAGCGAAAGACCGCGCGCGTACCAGCATTAGCGGCTTTACCTCTCTAGGCTTAGTGGAAGTTACCCGCAAGCGCACCCGTGAAAGCTTAGAACATGTGTTGTCGTCAGAGTGTCCAGTGTGTAAAGGGCGCGGCACCATGAAAACGGTGGAAACCGTTTGCTATGAAATTATGCGCGAGATTGTGCGTGTACACCGTGCTTACGATGCCGACAAATTTGTGGTGTATGTTTCTGCAATGGTCGCCGAACGCTTATTGAATGAAGAGTCGCATGCCTTAGCAGAACTAGAAGTATTCGTTGGTAAGCAGATCAAAATTCAAACTGAATCGTTGTATCACCAAGAGCAGTTTGACGTGGTGATGATGTAGTGAAAATTACCCGTGCCTTAGCTTATGCCATCAATAAACTTTGGCTGACTGTAGCAGTATTGCTGGTTACGGCCGCAATATTGCTGTCTATTGCCCGCATCGCACTACCTTATGCAGACCGATATAAGTCGGAAATTGAAGCATTAGTCCTTTCCCAATATGGCCAGCCCGTAGACATCGGCGAGCTTTCCGCTACATGGTCGATGAATGGCCCCGCATTGGTGCTTAAAGACGTTCAGTTATTGAATGAGAACTCAGAGCAAATCAGTTTTACTTTAGGTGAAACTCGAGCACGCCTAAATTTTTGGGACAGCTTGTTAGGCTGGCATATTGTTTTTGATGACTTCGAATTGGTGAGTGTTGAGTTAGACATATACCGACACAGCGAAGGCGAACTGCCGGCATTGCCGCTATTAGAAGCTATCGAACGATTGTTGTTCGAGCAGTTAACCCAGTTTAGCGTAGAGCAGAGCCTCATTAGGCTGCATGACCAGCAAGGCGGTGTGCGCACAATTTCGATACAAGACTTAAGTTGGCTGAACCGAAATGGACGTCGCCAGGGCGTTGGTCGTTTCAATATACCAAACGTAACCGCTAATCACTTAGACTTCATTATCGACTTGAACTCGAGCGTCGGAGAGCCGCTCGCGGGAAGTATGTATGTAGAGGCAAGTCACCTCGACATTTCTCCGTGGATTACCCAGTTAACGCACACTGCAGAAATTCAAAAAGCGGAATTTAACTTACGCGGTTGGTTAGACTTCGCCGACGGTCAGTTTACCCAAGGGCAAGTTCACTTCGACGAGAACAGGTTAGAGTGGGTTCGTGGCGAAAGTGAGCATGTACTTACTACCAGCCCGACAACTTGGTTGTTGTCACCACAGGTAGACGGTTGGTTAATGAATTCCAACCCTATGTTTATTCGTTTAGACCAAGAAAATTGGCCTGTAGACACGGTAGCCTGGGAATACCTAAATGGTACGCATACCTGGAACGTGAGCAACTTAGAAATTCCTAATGCCAGCCCTGTTTGGGGACTCTTTGGTTCTCCTGGGGAGGAAATGAGTGCTTGGTCTGAGGGTATTCAGCCCACCGGTGACATTCATGAAATTCAGTTGCGCCTTACGCAAGAACAACAATGGCAATTTTATTTGTTAGCAGACGATTTAAGCTGGCAACCTCATCGCGGTATCCCAGGGGTAGACGGATTAAAGTTTGAATTTTGGAGTGAGCGAAACCAAGGACGCTTCGAAATTTCCGGTGAGCAGGTCATGCTCAGTTCGCCCAGTACTTTCGCTTCTGATCAATTACTCAAGAGCTTACGTTGGGAAGGCTTTTGGAGTCGCAACGAAGAAGGCTGGACCGTGCGACTACCCAATGCACGTTTCAACTTACCAGACGCAGCTATAGTACAAAGCTTACGTGTGGAAGGCGGGAAGAACCGTAGCCCTCATGTCGAGTGGTCTGTGAGTAGCGGTGAAGAATCGCTAAACACCTTAGACGGATTAAGCCTTTTACCATTGCAACTTGGCCAAGGAGTAAGTGATTACTTACAGGGCGCAATGCGTTCAGGCAATGTCGAAAACTTGCGTATGCTGTGGCGAGGTGCGTTAAACGATTTCCCTTATCGTGGTGGTTCTGGTGTATTTCAGGCAAGCGCGCAGCTTTATGATTTAGAGTTCCGCTTCTCACCGAACTGGCCTACGCTTCGTACAGAAACGGCAACTATTTCCTATCAGAATGAAGAGCTATCGATTTCCACGCCAGCAGCAATGCTCGCGGAAGTAGAAATGAGCAATGTTGTTACACGTATTCCGGAAATATCACAGCCTGAACGACAATTGATAATTAGCGCCGAAACCCAGGAAAACCCTGCCACGCTACAGCAACTTTTTGCACAATCTCCGCTTGCGAATTCTGTAGGTGCAGCCATGGAACAAGTTGTTGGCTCGGCGCCGGTTACGGGCGCATTTACGCTAACGATACCTTTGGCAGATCCGCAAAATACGCAAGTTGAAGGGTATGCGAATATCGTAAGCCAAGATGTCTTCATTCAACCCATCAATACTGAGTTTACAGGCGTTTCGGGTCGACTTGAATTTACCAAGGACACACTAAGCTTTGCAGCGAGTCGAGTAGGTTGGAAGGGCTTGCTGTTCAATGTCGAGGTCACCGGACAGGGGAGCGAGACTGACTCCTCCGCAGGGCAATATCAACTGACTATTGCTATGGATTCGCTATGGAATTCAACGCGGTTGGTGAACTCTCTTAATTTAGACGCTCTAGCGCCCATGGTACGCGGCGACGTGCGTTCCAGTGGCGAGCTAACATTAACCTTTAACGGCGAAGGTGTGCTTTACGACGGCTTATTCCGCTCTGATTTAACCCCTGTGGAGAGTGATTTACCCGAACCATTCCTGAAGGCCCCGGGAGAAATTTGGTTCTGGGAAACAACGCTTTCGGGGAATTTAGATGGCTTGCGATTAACCACGGGCGTTGAAGATCATTTTCAGTTTGATGCAAGTAAAGTTACTGGCGTTGAAGGCTTTAATGCCGCTACTTTGCAGCTCGGTGAAACCAGTGACGCAGTAGAATTAGCCACAGGTGAGAGCCAATTAGCGGTGGAGCTAGCGTCTTTCGACATAGAAGCTTGGCAACCTTTAAGCACATTGAAAACTGACGGGGAAGAGAGCGAGAGAGCCGCTTTCATTCCTGCTTTAAGTTCCATATCCGCGAATATAGATGAAGTTAACGTTGTAGGACTGCCGTTTCATGAAGTAAGCATTAACTTACAGCGAGCTGACAACCTGTGGCAGGGAAGAATCGACGCCACCGAAACACGCATTGAGGTGGACTATGCCGAGCATAGTGACTCAGTTCGGTTAACAGCAGACTTCTTAGAGCTGAGTGGAAAAGAGATTCTCGGTGAGCGTTCACCAGAAGAGCCAACGCAAGAACAGCAAGAGCAACAAGAAAGTAGCGTTGGTGAAACCAAGTCAGCGTGGCTCAACTCTTTGCCTCCTTTCGAGTTTATTTGCCGTATATGCAGATATAACGGCAATGACTTTGGTCGCGTAACTTTAGGTTTCGATCCTCGCATCGAAGACGGGCAGTTACGCCATTTGCGTATACTCAAAAGCGGAGCGCGTGTTGAGTTAACCGGCGGTTGGATAGAAACCGATGGCGAAGTTTACAGCAACCTAGAAGGCGAGTTTGAAACGTCGAATATTAGTGCGTTATTGCAACAATGGGGTTTCGACTCAGTAGTGCGCGACGCGGCTATGGAAGTAGAAAGTACCTTGATATGGGAAGGTGGCTTACTCGACTTCAATATGCAATCGTTGGACGGTAGCACGCGCTATAACATGGAATCGGGTTATCTACGTGATGTCGACGATGGCGGCGCACGATTGTTCTCGGTACTTAGCTTAGACAGTTTAGTACGTAAGCTTACGTTAGATTTTCGTGACATTTTTGCCCGGGGTATGTTCTTTAATAGCTTTGCCGGAAACCTAGAAATTGTCGATGGTGTGTTTACCACCAACAACAGCACCATGTTAGGCTCGGCAGGTGACTTAGAAATACAAGGTTCGACCGACTGGAATACGCAGCTTATCGACTACAAGCTAAGTTACACACCAAAAGTAACTTCGAGTTTACCGGTGTTGTTAGCCTGGATGGTGAATCCGCCAAGTGGCATTGCAGCCTTGCTTATCGACAGGGTGTTACACGACGCAAAGGTTATATCGCGCCTTGAATATCGTATGACGGGTACGGTACAAAACCCTGAAGTGAATGAAGTTCGACGTGATTCAACCGAGGTTGAGTTACCGGAAGAAGCCATACAAGAGCTCGAGCAGTTACAAGAGTCTTCAGAAGCTCAAGGCGATAGTACGAATGAAAATTCTCCAGAAGAAGCCGGCGGAGCCGCAGAAGATGAAAGCACAGCCGCAGAAGGAGAGACTAATGAAGAATCAAACGAAGAAGGAAACGGCGGTAATGGCGAATAAGCCATGCATTACGTTACTTCAATGGACTTCTTTAGCCAGTTGGCAAGACAACCAGCAGAAGCTCATGGAGTTTATAGAGAAACTTCCCGAGTGCAGACCTCAATTGGTTATTCTTCCCGAAATGTTCGCGCAATTTGGCGCAGGCGAAAAGCGCCAAGGCGCATTAGCGGAACCGTATGGGAACGGGCCGATTCAAACTTGGCTGGCAGAAGTTGCCAAGCAACATAATATTTGGATTCTCGCAGGAACAATGCCCATACAAGCAGGTGAAAGGTATGCTGCTGCATCCATACTTTTCAATGCGCAAGGCGAGCAAGTAACGCGTTATGACAAAATACACTTGTTCGATGCTTCCGTAGACGACGGAACAAAAACCTACCAAGAGTCGAAGTTTACCCGACCGGGAAATGAAATTACCGTAATCGAAACGCCTTGGGGGAGTTTAGGGCTAGCTGTATGTTACGATCTTCGCTTTCCTGGCATGTTTCAGGCGTTACGGCAGCAGGGCGCGGACATTATTACCCTGCCTTCAGCCTTTACTAAGGTGACAGGCAACGCCCATTGGGAAGCATTGATTAGAGCCCGCGCTATTGAAAACCAAGTGTATATGCTGGCGCCCAACCAAACCGGAAAACATGCGGACAATCGAGAAACCTGGGGACATTCTATGGTGGTCGACCCATGGGGCTCGGTAGTAGAACAATTAGGCAGTGAGGAAGGTATGCTCACTGTAGAGTTAGATTTAGAACCTGTACGCAGCATTCGCGAAAAAATGCCTGTTGTGCAGCACAATCGATTTGAGGTGAATTTCGTTGAGTATGCACCAGCAAGTAAGTGATGTTTTGCTAAGCGCAAACCAAATAGACGAAGCCGTGTTACAGCAGGGCTTAGACACCATGTATTCGGGCTCACTAGACTTTGCCGACATTTATTTGCAGCAAAGCGTACATGAAATGTGGGCACTCGAAGACGGCATTGTAAAAAGTGGTAGCTATACCATTGAGTCTGGCTTAGGTGTTCGTGCTGTTGTAGGTGAGAAAACCGGTTTTGCCTATGCCGACAGTATTTCCGCACAGTCATTACAAGACTCGGCAAGAGCCGCGCGTGGTATTACCGACGTAGGTCAGTCGAAGAAAACTAAGATTCTTAGCGCCTCAGAAACGAAGCCGCTTTATATTCCAGACGACCCGCTGAGAAGTTTGTCGGAAGCGAAGAAAATTGAAATGCTTCAACAAATGGACAAACAAGCACGTAAGCTAGACCCGCGCATTTGCGAAGTGTCGGTAAGCCTTACTGGTGTTTGGGAGCATATTCTCGTGGCGGCGACAGACGGCACGTTAGCCTCTGACATTCGTCCACTTGTGCGCCTTAATATTACCGTACTGGCAGAACAAGACGGTCGCCGTGAGCGCGGCAGTGCCGGCGGTGGTGGTCGTGTAAACTACCAATACTTTGCCGACCCAGAAGTAGGGCAGAAGCCACGCTATATCGCGTATGTTGAACAAGCCGTTCGCCAAGCATTAATTATGTTAGAGGCAAAACCAGCACCTGCAGGCGCTATGCCGGTAGTGTTAGGTGCAGGTTGGCCTGGTGTGTTGCTGCATGAAGCGGTGGGTCATGGTTTAGAGGGTGACTTCAACCGTAAAGGCGCTTCTGCTTATGCCGGTAAAATGGGTGAGCAAGTAGCAGCGAAAGGTTGCACCATTGTCGACGACGGCACCATTTTAAATCGCCGTGGTTCGTTGTCGGTAGACGACGAAGGCACCCCTTCAGGTTACAACACGCTAATCGAAGACGGGCGCCTGGTGGGTTACATGCAAGACAAAATGAATGCCCGTTTAATGGGCGTAAACCCAACGGGAAATGGCCGTCGTGAGTCTTATGCTCATTTACCCATGCCACGCATGACCAACACGTACATGCTGGGCGGGGACTATGAGCGCGACGAAATCATAGCGTCGGTGAAACAAGGTATTTATGCGCCACAGTTTTCTGGCGGTCAGGTCGACATTACCTCGGGCAAGTTTGTGTTTAGTGCTTCAGAGGCTTACCTCATTGAAGACGGTAAAATTACCGCGCCAATTAAAGGTGCGACACTGATTGGTAATGGGCCAGAGTCGATGCGCCAAGTGTCGATGATAGGTAATGACTTAGATTTAGACACAGGTATTGGTGTGTGTGGCAAAGATGGCCAAAGCGTACCTGTGGGTGTCGGGCAGCCAACGCTCAAAATTGACATGATGACCGTTGGCGGCACTGAGTAAGGTGCTGAGTAAGTATTTAAGGTTTAGAAACTTCCCTTAAATATTTGAAGAGTTCGCGGTAAGCAGCGGGTGGTTTGTTCTGCTCTTTTTGCTTTGCCGCAGTGCGCACGAGCTGGCGCATGTGTTGACGGTCGGCGTGAGGATATTCGTCGATAAACGCTTGAATGGCCTCGTCACCTTGTTCAAGTATACGGTCACGCCATTGCTCTAACGCATGAAAGTGTTTTTGTTCGTGCAGATGCGCATTTTCCTTCTCGGCGATAGCGTCGAGAATAGGTTGCGGATCGTCGTTACGTAAAACTTTGCCAATGTATTGAATTTGGCGTTTAAAACCAACGTGCTTATTACGGATTTTTTTCGCGAGTTTTACCGCCTCTAGCAATTCGTCGCTAAGCGGTAATTCAGCAAGCTGGTTTGGGGTAAGGTCTACAAGCTTGCGCCCTAAGTCAGTAATGGCCAGCACTTCACGCTTTCGGTCTGATTTGCTGGTATATAACTCGTCGTCTTCAATGTCCATGATGTGTCCGCACGTAGGTAATACGAAATAAAAATGAATTTTAGCAGTTTAATGGCTAAGTAGTAAGGAGGCAGTGTTGTCTAGTCGCGCCCAGTTACAAGAAGAAGTAGAACGTTCACAACAGGCGGTTGCAGAAGCGTTGAGCCAAGCTAAGAAGTTAGGCGCTAGTGCTGCTGAGTGTGCGTTGAATTTTAGCCAAGGGTTGTCGGTTTCGTCGCGCTTAGGTGAAGTGGAAACCGTTGAGTTTAACCAAGACGGCGGTTTGGGTATCAGCGTTTATCGTGGTCAAAGAAAGGGTAACGCCAGTACTGCCGATCTTTCACCAAAAGCTATCGCGGCAGCAGTAGAAAAAGCCTGTGAAATTGCCAAATGGACAGAAGCGGATCAATACGCCGGGCTTGCCCCAAAAGAGCTGATGGCTACAGACATTCCAGACCTAGAGTTGTTCTACGAGGCGAACCAAACTCCAGAATATGCAACCGAGCAGGCGTTAACCTGTGAACGCGCAATGCTCGACATGGACGAGCGCATTGTGAATTCTGACGGTGCCAGCTACAGCACGCATTGCGGCTTTAGAATGTACGGCAATACGCACGGGTTTACGGGGCACTATTTAAGTTCTCGCCAAAGTTTAAGCTGCATGCCTATTGCCAAAGAAGGCGAGCGTATGGAGCGGGACTATGCTTACACGCTAGCGCGCAATCCGGAACTATTGGCGTCACCACAAAGTGTAGCGGCTGAAGCTGTTCAGTCTACGGTAAGCCGACTTGGTGCAAGAAAGCTGAAAACGATGAATGCGCCGGTTATTTTCCACCGCGACGTAGCGCACGGTTTATTTGGCCACTTTGTGAGTGCCATTAGCGGCGGTAATTTGTATCGCAAAACCAGCTTCTTGCTAGACCATTTGAACGAGCAAGTATTCCCAGAGTGGCTCAATATTCATGAAAACCCGCTGTTAAAAGGTGGTTTGGCGTCGACTGCATTCGACCACGAAGGTTTGCAAACTGTAGAGCGTGACATTGTTTCGGGCGGTAAGCTCAACACATACTTGCTCACCAGCTACGCAGCACGCCGCATGAACATGAACCCAACTGGCCACGCTGGTGGTATTCATAACTGGCAAATTGGAACCGGTGACTTAAGCTTTGACGCGATGTTGAAGGAAATGGGCACGGGTTTGGTGGTTACGGAACTGATGGGTCAAGGTATTAACATGGTTACGGGTGACTATAGCCGTGGTGCGAGTGGCTTCTGGGTTGAAAACGGCGAGATTCAGTTCCCGGTTACGGAAGTGACAATTGCGGGTAATTTAAGAGATATGTTCAAGCAGATTACGGCGATTGGCAACGACATAGACAAGCGCCATGCTGTGCAGTCGGGTTCGATTTGGATTGATAATATGAAGATTGCTGGGGAGTAGGATTTGGCTGTAGGTTAGGTAGGTATCGAGTCACGTACGGACCGCTGTGCGGTCTGCACGGTGATGGTTAAAGGTGCTAGGCATCTGATCACGTTTCAACGGCTAACCGATGAGGCTTGCGAGAATCTGCCGCAGGGACGCCGTGAACCCATCCATGGGGGCTTCTCTTCGACGTCCCTGTCTCAGAGACCCTGCGGTCAGAAACCTCGCAATCCTCTGATATCGGTCAGCCGTTGCATCAAACAACATCAACACAAAGAAAAAGTCACAGCACAAGCAAAGTGCATCGAGCACTTCACTTGCGCATGTGTGCCGGACATCAAGCTAGGGAGTCTGTACGGACCGCTGTGCGGTCTCCACGGTGACGGTTACACCAGACTTGCCCCAACCCAACCAATCTTGTAAGTTAGTGCTTAAATAATAAACGCGCGCCGATGGAGTATGGCAAGCGAATAGCAGTTGAACAATCTACTGCAAAGAACCAGCTCAGATAGTTTCCTCATGGAAGAGCCTTTCTTACTTTTCGCTTTTGTATGCCTGTTTTGCTCTCTTTGAAGCGTATTCTTGCGCTCGGTTTATCGTGAGAATCGATCACCATACATAGGTTTTATGATTGTTCATCGTGGAAAATGAGCATGCTTGTTATTGTGCATGCGCATGTATCGGAGATATGAGGCACGCTTAGTATTAAAATGTTAGCACTCAAGGAGCTACATCAATGAAACATACCCAAAAAGAAATAAGCCAAATCTGGGATAAAGTGAAGAACAATAAATATGCAGGTTCTTCAGCTGAACACCAGCCGGTGATATGCAGCGACGATGACGCGGAGCAATGTATTAGCATTCCGAACTCAGAGGGTACCGACCGAGAAGTTTATTCACGCAAAAACGAAGAGGAAGAATGGAAAGTCGTACCATATGTAGGTGAACGTCACGCATTAAACTGGAGTTAACTTCTTACAAGGCCTAGCGCGGCTATACGGTATCAGAAAGGAAAGGTAATGGCACAGTTGGACAAGCTTGCTCAAATAATCACTCGGCGAAAAGCAAAAAAATTATCTGAGTTAAATTCGGGAATCCTAGCGATCATAGGTTCAGGATCATTTCTTATAGCGGGTTATTGGGGGCTTATGCTGTCGACAGTCGTCCCAGATATGGTGAAAGCGACAAATGAGCATGGTCTCCCTCCGCTGGCAATTGGGATATGGCTGCTCTTGGGCGGGTATTCGGCTATTGTATGGTATTTTGGCTGCATCGCCTCACGTTGCCATTCTTTATTATACGAGCGTTGGTTCAAGTGATCTGCTGTGCTAACAATCGCAGGCATGGCGACGCCTTTTCCATTGCGGCTTCGCCTCCATTCCAAAGCCGCGCATGCTGCGGGCGTTAGCGGTCAAAGGAAAGATAGTGCCTAAACGTAAAAATGAAAAGAGTTTAATTCCACTATTAGCTGTCGTAGGCATCTTAGCTGCGCCATTAATATTCATACTTGGCATTGTTGTTGGTAGCCAGATTCAGTTAGCCAACATTCTGACTGCAGATTCGTTGTCTTCATGGGTTAGTGCTGTAGCTACAGTTGCTATAGCAGTATTGACGTTTGTGCTTGCGAAAGAAACTTGGTATCTACGAGAGGCTCAAATTGAGCAAGTCAACGAACTTCGGGTGCAGAGTATTCGGCCTAACGTGGCCGTAAAATTTTTCAGCAGCAAAATATCATTCAATTTGATGATGCTCGAGATTAGCAACCTTGGTAAAGGAATTGCTCGAAATGTTCGATTTAGATTCTATGACAGAAATAATAACGAAATTGAAGGATCTCAGAATTCTATTGTTGATGAGTTCCTGAAGTTGCACGCTATATCTAAAGGCCTGCATTCACTTGGAATTAATCAAAAGTTTGAGAGCTTTTTATTTAGTTTTTTAGAGGTGAAAGGCAAAGTCGATGGCGAGGATGTTTTTTCAACATATTTCAAGATTTTAACATCTTATGAGGATGTTGAAGGAAACTCATATTCTGATGAATTAATCATAGATTTCAAAGAGTTTGAGGGTGTGATAGAAGTCGGAGGTGGTGACCCTCTTCATAAAATTTCTGGAGACATTAAAAAACTCAGAGAGCAAGTTGAAAGGATGACAAAATCACCCTCAAAGCGGCTCCATGTGAACACATATTCATCTGAAGATAGAGAACTGGAAAGAGAAGAGCACCAGAAATGGTTAGAAGAAATGAAAGCAAAACGTGAGCAAGCAACTGCTAACAAGAAAAGTCAGGCGGACAACTGACGCGACCGCTGCTTTAAGGGCGTTAGCAGTCTGGAGAATATATGGACTTATTTGAAAGCTTCTTAGTTGGATCAGCTTCTACAATTGTTGGCGGTATCGTTTTAGCCGTATTCTTCTTTTGGATGCGTGAAAAATGTTTTGGAGATGCTGATGTAACGGGGAAGTGGCACTTCAATATGATTACGGAAAGAACAGCATACAACCCATATAAAGGCATGGAACTGCGTTACGTTTGTGTTGTTTGGCGAGAGGGTAATAACCTTTGCGGTTCTGTTGAAAAAGTCTACGAAATATCTAGAACAGGTGAACGTGAATACGTAGGAAAAAATCGCTCAAGAGGCAAATTGACTGGTGCATATGAGAAAAATTATTTCAGCAAAGACCGAGTTCATATTCATATTAGTGAACAGGGCACTGGGCGCGAGTCAACTAACTACTTCACGTTGACTGTAAATAAACCGTTGTTATCTGGTAAATTCAGCTCCTTTATAGCAGATCAAGAAGGGGGCTCCATTTGGCAAAGAGAACCGTTTTAAGGCTAGTGTATTTGTTATTTTCGCTCCCGATGATTGCCGCAGCGCTCTTATGCTACTTGTTTAATTTTGGAAACGTCCGCTTTTATTACAAACAATGTATTAATGCCGCTCGTAAAAACAATAAAATGTATTCACAAGAACTAATTCAATGCCTTTACTTTGGCGAAGATAAACGAGGTCAAAGCCATTTTGGTGTAGATTATATAGGCGTTTTTAGAGCAATTTTGGCTATTACAAAAGGTCAGCTCCAAGGAGCTAGTACCATTGAGCAACAGTTTGTACGCACTGCTATTGGGCGCTATGAAAGAACTCTGACAAGGAAGTTGCTTGAGCAATTACTTGCCCATTTAGTTTGTTTAAGGCTTACGAAGCTCCAAATTGCCGAGAGCTACCTGTCTATTGCCTTCTTTGGTACGCACATGCAAGGAGTAACCTCGCTATGTGACCGATTGGCCTTTAAGTCTTATGATTTAAGTTTTTATGCTGGTGTTGTTGCAAGGCTCAAATACCCGCAACCGAAAATGGAATCTCAAGCTTGGGCTGCAAAACACCTCAATAGAACAGAATGGATCATGCGCCAATACGATTCTGCTAACATGTCGTTCAAGAATGACAAAAAACGCTTGGCGTTTTTTGCATCTTAACTCAGCGTTACGTGTCTTAGGCAGTCAAGGAGATATAGATGTTTCTATCACTATTAGGAATTACTTTTTTAGTTTCGTTGGTCGTATGTTTCATCGTAGCGAAATTATTTGCGAAACCAATAGATGGAATTTTGGAGAGAATTGTAGCCAACGACATAGCCTACGCATGGACTAAGTACCTGAAATTTGCGATCTATGTAGTTGGTATATCTGGCGGTGTGCGGATTCACTACTTAGAAAATTTTCTACGCGATCCAACAGAGCACTTTACACCTCCGGTTCTTAGTACAGATCGTTGGGTTTTGGAAATCTACCGTACGATCATAGAATCTTTGCAATCTATAGCCTGGATGTTATTGGTATTCTTTATATTCGCACTAATTGCATACGTTATAGTTCGGGCATTTGAGCTACGTGCAAAAAACAAGGCGCAATCCAATGCAGAGAGGTCCACTTAACTAGGATCTGCACAACGCGGCTGTACCGTTCAGACAGCTTAAACGTTGCTTCGGCTGCCCTTGTGTACGGCGTTAACTCTAAGAGGTTTTATGGCATCAATTTATGACAAGCCAGTCCGCACCCTTATGCATGAGATGGTGTCTGACATAGATTTGAAACCGGATACTGTGATTTCGCGTGATCGAGTCCGTTCTTGGTTTAAGGAAAACTATCCAAAAATAAAAGACGGAACGATCGCCGCCCATCTGCTTCGAATGTCGGTCAACTCGAAAAGCCGGGTACATTACGGGGCGAAACCGGGAGAGGATGACCTCTTCTTTCAAGTCGACCCCAAACATTTTCGTCTCTATAGGCGTCAGAATGACCCAGCACCAATTTACCCAGGGGATGATGTTGAACAGTCTATAAAGGGGGAAGTTGAAGAGCTAGCAGAGGAAGGTAGCCCAGAATTTGCGTATGAAAAGGACCTGCAGAATTATCTCGCGAGGAACCTTCACCTTATAGAGTCAGGACTCACACTGTTCGAAGATGAAGGGATCAATGGCTTAGAGTTTCCTGTAGGTGGAAGGTTTATCGATATACTGGGCACGGATTCTGATGGCAACTACGTGGTCATAGAGTTAAAAGTATCTAAAGGCTACGACAGGGTTGTAGGTCAATTACTGCGCTACATGGCCTGGATAAGGAAAAATCAGACAGAATCTGGGCAGTCGGTTCGAGGCATTATTGTTGCACGGCATATCTCGGAGGATTTGCTACTTGCTTGTTCTGGAGTAGAAGGAGTGCAACTGTTTGAATATGAGCTATCCGTCAGTCTGTGTGAGGCTCGACTTGAGTAAGAATTTAACCATACGTATCAAACCAATGTCTTTTTCTCCGTCTAGCTGTGCAAACGTCACCCGGCGAGCTTATTGTTAACGCTAAGTCATGAAAACTACGAAGCAGCAGAGCACTCATCAGTGATGAAAACAAATATATACGCAAGGTTATTAAAGTACAGAAAAGACGGCTTTACGCTCGCGGGCCAGTACAAAAGGCACCTGCCTTTAATTCTATTTCGCTTACTGAGCATACTTCTGGTAGTTTTTAGCGATTTGTTTTTGCCTCAGGTATTCCCTACTGAAATTAAGTTTCTGTTTATAGGACTTGTCGTGGGTTCTCAGGTTCAAGAAATCATTTGGATTTATAAGCACTTTAAAACGTGGAATTTGTTAGTCGACACTACTGACTGGGATAAAGTTGAAGCTAAAAGTCGCTGTGAGTAATCGCTTATTAATACATCCACATTATGTTTAGTATTCCCCTCCACCAACTTGTCGTAAGCGACCTCATCCCGTAAGATTACAAAATAATAACAACAGCAAAAAGATGGAACTTAAGCGTAGCGATGATGATAAACGCGAGTTCGCTTATTTTACTTAAGGAAGAGCCTACCTCGTTATTCCTATTCTCCTCCTTTTAGCCTGTCTTTTTAGCAAAATCAGCTTTGGAAATTTGTTTTTAGGGGAATCGAATGGATTTAAATATCATCCTTTCTATCACTGTAATTCTTAGTGGTGGATATTGTATCTTGGCATTCATACCAGCTACGGGAATCAAAATTTTTCCTAAGCTTCACGACGAAGATGCTAGCGCGAGCCAAAGACTATCTATTTTGGTTACGGGGATTTTGTCTATTGGCTTTGGCTTATACAGCTTGTTTATTAACCCTGTGTTGTCGTTTGCTTAGTCCAAAGACCGGTGGCAGCAAATTATTAAGTTCAGCAACAAGTTTTAAATTGCATTGTAATGTATACGGTTTTATTGATTTGGAAAGGAGAATCAAATTGAGACTTGTCTTAGTTTTATTTCTGGTCTTTGCCTCGACGAGCTTGATGGCGAGTGAGTTAGCTACTAGGGAGCAGATATCAAATAGGGTCAACGCTCTTTTTCATTCGGGTGAATATGAACAGTTGAGTAATTTGGGAAACGAATTCATAGACACAGAAGCAAGAACTTCGAGTGGTCTTTGGAAGCTCAGGCTCTTCTATGTCAGTCTTTATGGAATTTCCAACCGAAATATTCCTGATCTCGATTATTGGAATAACTTAAAGTCCGAGATGAAAGAGTGGACTGAGATGGAGCCAGACTCTAGTGTCGCTCATCTCGCGTATGTAGAGACACTAATTGCGCAAGCTTGGATGTATAGGAGACATACCGTCCGTGATGAGGACCGGGTGCTATTTGACCAAAATATCGAAGAGGCCAGACTCTACTTGTTGGAGCATGAGTCTATGAAGAGCCGCGATCCACATTGGTTTCATAGAATGATTGACGTTGCACGAGCCCAAAGTTGGGAGGAGTCGAGATTTAATGCATTGATCGATGAAGCATTTACGCAGCATCCTGCATACTATCCTATTTACTTTAGCGCTCTAAGATACCTCCTTCCAAATTGGCACGGCTCCGCAGAAAAAATTGAGAATTTTGCTAATTATGCTGTCGAAAAATCCGAAGAGTCTGAAGGGTATGGTTTGTACGCAAGAATATATTGGGTTGCATACAGTGATCATTACAGCTTTAACCTTTTCTCGCACTCCGATATTAGTTGGGAGAAAATGAAGTCAGGTATTGATGATGTTCTTCAAGATTACCCGGACCAATGGAACATCAATTACTTTGCGTTGTTCTCGTGTTTAGCAGGTGACAGAGAAGAAACCCTTAGGTTAATGAACATGATTGAAGGCAGACCTATTATTGATGCATGGAGAACGGGATTTAATTATAGTCGCTGTGCAGAGTGGAGCGCTGTAGAGGACCCCGCAATTTAAAACCAACGGAGATATTTTACATGGAAAATAGAGAATACGCCGGCTTCTGGATACGGTTTGGAGCTGTGATCATTGATGCGGTCGTCATCTTCATCGTTTTGACCATTCCTTTGAGGTTGATATATGGGCAGCAATACTTTGTTGGAGACGAGCTCATTTACGGCTTCTGGGATGTAGTCCTCGGCTATATAGTTCCATTTATAGCAACAATCTGGTTTTGGGTTCGGTATTTGGGGACCCCTGGTAAAATGGCTACACGATTAGAAATTGTGGATGCCAAGACGGGGAAAAAGATGAGTACCCTTCAAGCTGTTGCTAGGTATTTCGCTTATATCGTTTCGATCCTTTCGTTTGGTTTAGGCTTTATATGGGTAGGTATCGATCACAAAAAGCGCGGATGGCACGATATGCTCGTTGGTACAGTCGTTATTCGCAATACTCAGAAAGCGCCTGTAGAGTTCGATGAGAGTGAAGAGAACTCAGGATCTGAATTGGATAGAGCTCTAGAGCGTTAATATAAAACTGAAAAGTGCCCTGATATCGGGGCACAACCTCCTAAACTAAAACCTTTAACCATCCCGTGGAGACCGCACAGCGGTCCGTACAAGCCCTATGAACGGATGCCTAGCACCTTTAACCACATGGGGACGGGCTGAAGCCAGTCCCCAGCCTAAGCTTCTTCGTCAAACCTATCTTGAATCAGCTGTTCAATCGCATCTAAGGCAGCTTCAGCGTCGTTACCCTCAGCCGTAACGTTGATGTCTTTACCTTGTTGACTTGCTAGCAGCATAAGCCCCATAACGCTCGAAGCATCCACCTTCTGGCCGTTCTGCTCAATCGTTACGGTAGCTTCGAATTGGTTACTTAACTTGGCTAACTTAGTTGCTGCACGCGCATGTAAACCCAACTTGTTTCTTATGGTCATGACGCGATCAAGCTTAGCCATGTTACTTCTCCAATTCTCTGTGTTTTACACGAACCTTATGCCCTTTAGTGCTGTAACGGTTGGCAAGGCTTTCTGCAATGTACACCGAACGGTGTTGGCCGCCAGTACAACCGATAGCAATAGTCAGATAGCTACGGTTGCTGCGTTCAAAGTACGGCAACCAGGTGTCGATGAACGTACCCACCTGCTGAATGAACTTCGTAACCAACGGCTGTTCTTGCAGATAGTTGATTACCGGTTGGTCTAGCCCCGTAAGTGCCTTTAGTTCCGGTTCCCAATGAGGGTTTGGCAGTATGCGTGCGTCTAGCACCGTGTCGGCGTTTGCTGGCGCACCATGTTTAAAGCCAAAAGAGAGAAACGTCAGAATCAGTTGTCCGTCTTTATGGCCTAACACATGCTCGCGAACCATTTCGCTAAGTTCGTGAACACTCAACTTACTCGAGTCGATGTGCCAAGTGGTTCTAGAAACTAATGGTTCTAGCAGTTTGTGCTCCAACGCAATGGCGTCGGGTAGCGAGCTTTCTTGTTTCGAAAGCGGGTGCATACGGCGCGTTTCGCCGTAGCGGCGCAAGAGCACTTCGTCAGAAGAGTCGATAAAGAGGAATTCTGCTTCTATTTTACCCGGAAGAAAGTCGAGCGCGTCGGCTAGTTCGTCTTCGTCTTTGGGTAGGTTTCTAACGTCTACACTAACGGCTACCGATTCATAATCGTTTACACAATGGATAAGTGCAGGAAGCAGTTGTAAGGGCAGGTTGTCGACACAGTAAAAACCTAAGTCTTCGAGAACGCGTAACGCAATAGTTTTACCTGAGCCAGACCGGCCGCTTACAATAATTAGTTGCATTTTTCTTTGTCATCCGTGAATAAGTTATAGAGATCTAGGTCTTCCGAGGCCGCTCTCAACTTCCTGCAACATTCACGGCTATTTAACCGCTGTGCAACTACAGAAAGCGTTTGTAAATGTTTCTCTGGTTCATTTTCGGGTACTAATAAGGCAAAAATAATGTCAACCGGTTGGTTGTCTATCGCTTCAAACTCAATGGGTGCGTCTAAAGTAATAAGCACCGCGACAGGGTGGCTGGCGTTACTCAGGCGGCCATGGGGAATAGCGATACCCAGACCAATACCTGTACTTCCAAGCCTCTCCCTTTGCAACAAGCTTTCAAAAACGTCGTCGCGTGAGACTCCACCTAGTTTGGGCGCCACCATTTGGCTGATGGTTTCCAAAACTTTCTTTTTGCTGAGTTCCGGAACTGCACATTTCGTGCAGTCCGGAGTAAGAATTTCCCGAAGGTCCATAACTACCTAGTGCTGTTTAAGCTTTTCTTTGTGTTTAATAACTTGACGGTCGAGTTTGTCGATTAAACCATCAATGGCTGCGTACATGTCGGTGTGTTCAGATGTGGCGAACACCTCACCCCCATTCAGGTGCACAGTAGCTTCGGCTTTTTGGTTGAGTTTTTCAACATTGAGTATGACGTGCACGTTGTTGATATGGTCAAAATGTCGCTCGAGTTTCGCGAATTTAGTATCGACGTAGTCGCGTAAGGCTTCAGTAATTTCAATGTGATGACCGGTGAGGTTAATTTGCATAATACGTCTTCCTTCTGTTGCCGTTTATAAAAGGCTTTTTCGTTGATTGGAAGGGGGAATATTCATAGCTTCCCGATACTTCGCAATCGTCCGCCGTGCTACTTTGATACCCTGATCAGCCATGAGTTCAGCAATTTTACTGTCGCTCAATGGTTTTTCAGAGCGTTCCGCTGCAATAAGTTTGCGTATAAACGCACGAATCGCAGTTGATGAACACTCGCCGCCGTCTTCCGTGCCGACATGGCTTGAAAAGAAATACTTCAATTCAAATATGCCGCGCGGCGTGTGCATAAACTTCTGCGTTGTAACTCGTGAAACCGTAGATTCATGCATGTCGATGCTTTCTGCTACATCGTTAAGAACCATGGGTTTCATGGCCTCTTCACCATATTCAAAGAATGCCTGTTGTCGTTGCACAATACAATTGGTTACTTTCAAAAGCGTTTCGTTTCGGCTCTCTAAACTTTTGATAAACCAGCGCGCTTCTTGCACATGGTTTTTAATGTATTGGCTGTCTTCGGAGTTGCGCGCGCTTTTAGAAAGGGCCGCATATTCCTCGTTTACTCTTATTTTAGGCAAAGCATCTGGATTTAGCTCAACAATCCAGCGATTTTTGTGTTTTCTTACAGAAACATCGGGAATGACATATTCAGATTCACGCTGAGTGAAGTTCTCACCAGGCCTTGGTTGTAAGGTGTGAATGAGCCGAATCACCTCTTTCAATTCAGGTTCTTTTAGGCGTGTTTTACGAGCCAGTGTGCGGTAGTCGCGGTTGGCTAGCAGCTGTAAATGCTCAGAAACCACTGTTTTTGCTTCATTTAACCAAGGCGTTTCAGGCGCTAACTGATTAAGCTGCAAACACATACATTCGCCCACGTCACGTGCAGCTACACCGATAGGGTCGAAGTATTGAATGCGCTTCAGTACCACGCAAACTTCGTCCATTTCTGTTTCGGGGAACTCTTTTTGCACTGCCGCAAGGATGTCTTCTAAGTCTTGTTGCAAGTAGCCGTTTTCGTCGATGCCGTCGATGATCATTTCACCGATACGCTCGTCAAGTTCCGTGAAGTGAGACAACCGCATTTGCCACAGCAAGTAGTCTTGCAATGATTCGCTCGTTTCACCTTGATAAACGTAGTCGTCTTCGCTCGCTACACCAGAGCCTGTGCCTTTCGAGATCGGAGCACTCTCTGCCGACCAGGTGTCTTCCCAAGTTGAGTCGGTGGGCAAGTCGTTCGGCATGTCTTCATTGGCCATCGCTTGGTCGGTGTCCATTGCGCTGGTGTCTTCTGAAGACGTGTTTGATTCTTGTGGAGTGTCGCCCTCGAACTCTTCTGCGGTTTCAAGCAGAGGGTTACTGTCGAGTGCGTCTTGAATTTCCTGTTGTAAGTCTAGCGAGGACAGCTGAAGTAGACGAATCGCCTGCTGCAGCTGAGGCGTCATCGTGAGTTGTTGGCCAATTTTTAACTGCAGACTTTGCTTCATATACGAATACAGCTCATTATTTTTTTAATCTCTACTTATATGATTGCGCTTTTGCGGCGAATTACAAGGAGAATTGTTCGCCTAAGTATACGTCTTTTACTTTTTGATTCGCTAAAACTTGCTGCGCGGTTCCTGTTGCTATCATTTGCCCTTGGCTCACAATGTAAGCTTGCTCGCACACAGACAAGGTTTCTCGTACGTTGTGGTCGGTAATCAGTACCCCAATACCACGTTGTTTGAGTTGCTGAATTATTTTCTTAATGTCGATAACCGAAATAGGGTCTACGCCGGCAAAAGGCTCGTCGAGTAGAATAAACTTCGGGTCTGCGGCTAGCGCGCGAGCAATTTCTACACGACGTCTTTCACCGCCGGAAAGTGCCATTCCTAAATTATTAATAATGTGGCCAATGCTGAATTCACTTACCAAGCTGTCAAGCTTGTCTTCTCGTTGTGCTGGAGTGAGGTCTTTACGGGTTTCGAGAATAGCCATGATATTGTCGCGAACCGACAACTTTCGGAATACAGATGCTTCTTGAGGTAAATAACCAATACCTTCACGGGCTCTTTCGTGCATCGGCTTTAACGTAATGTCTTCGTTGTTTAGCGTTATTTTCCCTTTGTCGTTGGGCACTAAACCGACAATCATGTAGAACGTTGTTGTTTTACCCGCACCATTTGGGCCTAACAAACCTACAACTTGGCCTGCGTCTACGGTAAGAGAAACGTCGCTTACTACCGTGCGACCTTTATAAGCTTTTGCTAGGTTTTCCGCTTTAAGTTGCACCGTCATTAATTATTATTCCCAGAATTTTCTTCTGTTGAGTCGTCGCTTTCACGCGGTTGGAAAGTGGTTTGCACGCGTTGGCTTTCGTCTCGCTCTGCACTAACCTGCTGCGAGCCAATATTATAAGTAATGGTGGCCGCTTTTAGTTGGTTACCGCTTTGGAAAAGTTCTGCGTTACCGGTAAGGGTAAGGGTACGAAGCGTGGCGTCGTAAATAATTTCGTTGGCGCTCGCAGTTACAATAATGCCCGGTGCAATTTCTTGGCTATACGTTGCTGGCGTACCGACGGCGACAAACTTTTCAGCAGGGGCTTCTTCGTTACTAAAACCCTGCACTTCAAGTCGGTCTGCAAGAATAGTTAGCGAGCCTTGTTTAATTTCCACATGGCCTTCGGCAACATAAATATTTTCACGTAGATCGAGCGACTCGCGGTCGGAGCTGACATGCACAGGCTGTCGGAAGTCTTCTTCCAACTGACTGCTTTGCGCACTCGCCGGTGTAGCGAGTAAGTTAGTCGCGAGTAATAGCGCTAGGGTAGTAAATGCTTTCCACATGCTCGATTAATTCCAATTGCTGACTTTCTAAGTCTACACGAAAACCTATTCCCTTGATGTTAATTTGTGGCCCCGTAATCTGTACCGGCTCGGAGCTTGTCATTTCTCGTTTAGGGATGTCAATTTGTAATGCTTGGGTTTCAATATTTTGAATGTAACCCATTTGTGACAGGTTACTGATTTGTACTGAATTCATGAGCTCTAGTCGTTCGTCGTCGAGGAATTCACCAAGCTCTGCAGATATTTGCCAGAGGTTGCCCGTGGACGCCGACAATTCGCGTAAATAACTCGTGTAAATGGGCTGAATTAGCTCTGTGCGGTTCTGTTGAATGTAATGCGACATTTCTTGCGCTTGAATACGATGAGACAGTCGGCCTGTTTGGTCGTAAATTCTCGTTTCTAAGTTTTCTGCAATGAAGTCCGGTACTAATTGCTCAGAAGCCTGTGACTCTTCTTCAATAACTTGCTCACGCTGAGGCTGCCATAAAAGGAATATCGCCACTATGGATATAGCGAGAATAAGAAGAATCGTTCTTAAATTCACGTACTCGACTCCACCACTTGGCTGAGTTTACCTTGCGCCAATAATATAAGATCAGCTATTTCGCGAACGGCACCGAAACCGCCGCGTTGAATGGTGACATAGTCTGCAGCAAGCTGAACAGAAGGGTGTGCGTCGAATACCGCTACACCTAAGCCACAACTTTTAATAAGCTCGAGATCTGGAGTGTCGTCGCCAATGTAACCGGTTTGTTCCGGAGTCAGATTAAGCGTTTTACATACCGAGTCGTAACTTGCTTGTTTATTCTCTTGTCCTTGGAAAATATATGGAACGCCTAGGGCTGTCATGCGGGTTTCGACGATCTTTGATTTCCGACCAGTAATCACGGCGACTTCCACTCCAGCACTACGTAATGCTTTCACGCCTAAGCCGTCGCGTGTGTGAAAAGCTTTAAGCTCCTCCCCGTCGTTACCCATGTAAATACGACCGTCGGAAAACACGCCGTCGATGTCACACACCAGCAGTTTAATTTTTTGCAGGCGATCGAATAGCTCTTCGGTAATTTCGCCATACCAAGTACTAATCATTAAATTACTCCTGCTTGTAGCATGTCTTGCATATTAAATGCGCCCACTGGACGATGTTCTTCGTCAACTACAATAAGACCATTAATTTTCCGCGACTCCATAAGCTGCAATGCTTCAGCAGCTAGTAAGTTTTGCTTCACGGTGACGCAGCCTTGAGTCATCACTTCTTTAATAGAGGTTTTATGCACGTCTACGCGCTGGTCCAAAATACGACGCAAATCGCCGTCGGTAAACAATCCGGATAGTTTCTGGTTTGCGTCGACCACTGTGGTCATGCCTAGGCCCTTTCTAGACATTTCCAATAAAGCCTCGGAAATGATGGCTGTTTCTGGCACCACAGGAACACGCTCGCCTGCATGCATAAGGTCGTTGACGTGAAGTAACAATCGTTTGCCTAAACTTCCGCCCGGATGAGACAGGGCGAAGTCGTCGGCAGTAAAGCCGCGAGCACGCAACAAGCTTACGGCTAGGGCGTCGCCCATAACCAAGGTTGCTGTGGTGCTTGCCGTAGGTGCTAAACCCAACGGACATGCCTCTTCTTTTACCGCAACTTTAATGTGCACGTCTGCTAGTGTAGCCAGTGTCGAGTCTGGTCGACCGGTCATGGCTATCATGGGTACATTCAAGCGCTTCAAGACCGGTATGATACTGACTAACTCGCCGGTTTCGCCGGAGTTTGAGATAGCGAGCACCACGTCTTGCTTGGTGATCATGCCGAGGTCGCCGTGGCTTGCTTCGCCTGGGTGCACGAAAAATGCTGGGGTTCCTGTACTCGCTAAAGTAGCGGCTATTTTGCCGCCGATATGACCTGACTTACCCATGCCCGTTACGACAACACGCCCTTGGCAGTGCATCATCAGTTCGCATGCTGCGGTGAACTTTTCGTCTAAGCTTCCGTATAACTCGTCGATGGCCGCACGTTCGATATCGAGTACGTTTCGCGCTTGAGAAAGGTAATCAGTATTCGCCATATCGTTTCCTAAGAAAGTTCCACTTACTTGTTCGGCTAATTTTGAGCCCTGAGTATATCACTGCGGAGCAGGATTGCAGACCTATATCCTTTACTTTTAGCCAAGTTACTATTACTATACCAACCAGACGGTAAACACAAGTTTAAGGATTTGTAATATGCAGCAAGACACGATTATTAAGCCCGTAAGAGCCAGAGGCGGTCGACCTAGTAAACGCGACATGATTTTAGAAAGCGCAGAAGAGCTTGTGCATTCAAAAGGTGCCGCACACCTTACGTTCGACGCACTTACTGAAATCACGGGTATCAGTAAAGGTGGGTTGCTTTACCACTTCGAAAGTAAAGACGCTTTAATCAGTGCCATGCTAGAGCGCTATGTTGAGCAAAGAATGAAGCTTAAAGCTGAAATTCAAGGTGAAGCAACAGGAGTTGATGCTGAAATTAATGCCATGATTCGCGCGGAATTAGCGCACAACAAACGTGGTAAGCTTGGTGTCGACAGTGCTATTTTGGCGGCAGTAGCAAGTAACCCCGAACTTACAGAGATTGTGCAGCCGCGCCAACAAGAGCTGTTTAGATTACTTGACCAGTGTGGCGTAGGTCCTATTCAGGCACGCGTTGCTTGGTACGCTGTTATAGGACACCGTTTGGCACGCCAATTTGGTATGAACCATGGCGAAGAAGATAACGACGAGGCGCTGACTCGATATTTGTTGAAGTTAATTACGCCGGAGTCTTAATCGACCGTTATTCAAACTTGTCGTTGCGCAACATTTTATTACTGGATACGCAATGACACCGCAGGGTATTGTTCGCTATACTTTGCGCTCTTTAAAAAGGACAGTAGAGGCATTGTGGAGAATCTTGTAGAAGTTAAAGACGTGTTCTTCAGTCGGGGCGAAACTCCGATATATGAAGGTGTGTCTTTACGCATCCCTCGAGGTAAAGTGACCGGCGTTATGGGTCCAAGCGGCTGTGGTAAAACGACACTGCTCAGGCTTATCGGTGGTCAGCTAAAAGCGCACGCAGGCGAAGTAGAGTTTGCAGGACAAAATGTTGCGCAGTTAGGTCGTTCAGACCTATACGAAGCCCGCAAAAGAATGAGCATGCTGTTTCAAAGCGGCGCGTTATTTTCAGACCTTACCGTATTCGAAAATGTGGCTTTCCCATTGCGTGAGCACACGCAGTTAAGCGACAACATTATTCGCACGATCGTAAAAATGAAACTTCAGTCGGTAGGCCTGCGCGGTGCAGGGCATTTGTATCCGTCTGAATTGTCTGGTGGTATGGCACGAAGAGCGGCGTTAGCGCGGTCAATTGCGCTGGATCCGGAACTGATCATGTACGACGAACCCTTTGCCGGACAAGATCCAATTTCTATGGGAATGCTGGTGAAGCTGATTAAGTCTTTAAATGAAACGCTAGGCTTAACCAGTATTGTGGTTTCGCACGATATTCATGAAGTTATGTCGATAGCTGATCACTTGGTGATTTTTGCCAACAAGCAGGTTATTGCAGAGGGTTCACCGGAAGAATTAAGAAACCATGACTCGGAACTTGTGCAGCAGTTTTTAACAGGCGCTGCCGACGGTCCTGTACCTTTCCACTACAAGTCGAACCCTTACCATGAAGACTTGTTGGGAGGTGCGCAATGATTAATGCATTGGTGAAACTTGGCAGAAATACTCTGTCGGTATTAGCAGGCGTTGGTTCTGCTTCTATCATGCTGTTTCAATCTATTGTGGGTAAACCGCAACCGCTGAAAATGTTCCCACTGCTCATTCGCCAACTTTATGTGGTGGGTGTGCAGTCGATGCTTATTATTCTAATTTCAGGATTGTTTATAGGCATGGTGCTCGGTTTGCAGGGCTACACCATTTTGGTGGACTTCGGTGCGGAACAAGCTCTAGGTCCTATGGTTTCGTTGTCGTTACTGCGTGAGTTAGGCCCTGTGGTTACAGCATTGCTTTTCGCAGGTCGAGCAGGCTCTGCTTTAACGGCGGAAATTGGGTTAATGAAAGCGACAGAACAGTTGTCGAGTTTGGAAATGATGGCAGTTGACCCATTACGTCGTGTGGTAGCTCCGCGTTTTTGGGCTGGCTTTATAAGTATGCCGTTACTGGCTTTAATGTTCAGCGCAATAGGTATCTATGGCGGATTTATAGTGGGCGTGCAGTGGCTAGGTGTCGACGACGGTGCTTTCTGGTCGGTAATGCAAGCTAACGTAGAATGGGGCCAAGATATTTTGAATGGCTTTATCAAAAGCTTGGTTTTTGCGCTCGTGGTGACATGGATTGCCTTGTACAAGGGTTATACCGCAGAGCCTACGTCGCCGGGTATTAGTGCCGCAACCACACAAACGGTAGTGTACAGTTCGCTAGCCGTGCTTGGATTAGACTTTGTATTAACTGCAATTATGTTTAGTTAATGCATTTTGTAACGAATTAGAAAATTGAGATTAGGTGAAATATGACCACACGCACAATGGAATTATTAGTAGGTGTTTTCGTTGCAGCGGCAATTGCAGCATTGGTGTTTTTAGCACTGCAAGTTGCAAATAACTCCGACGCGACCCGAGGTGAAACTTACACGCTAGTGGCTAAGTTCGACAATATTGGTGGCTTAAAAGTGCGCTCGCCAGTTAAGGTTGGCGGTGTTGTAGTAGGACGAGTGTCGAGCATTCAATTAACGGGTGAATATTACGAGCCTATCGTAGAGATGCAAATAAGCACTCAGTACGACGCATTTCCTGAAACCAGTACTGCGTCTATTCTGACTTCTGGTTTGTTAGGCGAGCAATATGTAGGTTTAGAGCCAGGTTTCATCGACGACTTTGTGATGATGCTTGAAGATGGTGATGAAGTTCCGAACACGAACTCGGCCATTGTATTGGAAAACCTGATCGGCCAGTTCCTATTCAGTCAAGGTGAAGAAGGCTAATGAGTGAGTTACAGGTTCATTCGTTGTCGGCTGGCGTTAAGTTTCAGGGTACTCTGAATCGTAATACCGTACCTAAGGTATGGCGCGAGCGGAAAACGTGGATGACAACAGACAAAACGTTTACCGCCGATCTAGAAAATATAGACAGCGTAGACTCTGCGGGGCTCGCCATGCTTATTCAGCTTAAGTCTGAGCTGGAGCAAAATAAGCAAGAGCTGACGTTGCAGGGGGCGAACGAGCAACTTAAGGCATTCGCTGAAATGAGCGGTGTAACTGAATTGCTCGGGCTGAATGACTAAGCGCACATAGACGCGAAGAAAGGTATAAAAATGGAAACACAGGACATCGAGAAAATTTTACTTGAAGCATTGGAGCTAGACGAAGTTCATGTGAAGAGTGACGGTTCGCATTATCAAGTTATCGCGGTAAGTGACAAATTTGCTGAACTAAGTCGTGTAAAACAACAGCAAATGATTTACGGGCCATTGAACGATAAGATTGCTGATGGCAGTATTCACGCATTAACCATTAAAGCGATGACGCCCGACACGTGGAAACGTGACAAAGGCCTATACCTCTAGAGAAACAAACACTCCATGGAAAAATTTATAATTGAAGGCGGTACGCGCTTAGAAGGCGAAGTTACCATTTCGGGCGCAAAAAATGCGGCACTTCCCATTTTATTAGCGTCACTTCTAGCCGACGAGCCGGTAGTTATTCATAACGTTCCTCGCCTTCAAGATGTGGTGACTTCATTAGCATTGCTAGAGAAGCTAGGTATTCCTACTGACCGTGTTGAGCAAGCTAGTTACAAAATTGACCCTTCATCGAAGCATGGACATATCGCACCGTATGAATTGGTGAAAACCATGCGCGCATCGGTTTTAGTTCTAGGCCCGCTGTTAGCGAAATGCCATGAAGCCGAGGTTAGTTTGCCGGGTGGTTGTGCTATTGGCGCACGCCCTGTGAATTTGCATATTGAAGGTTTGCGCCAAATGGGCGGGGAGATCGTGGTTGAAGAGGGTTACATAAAAGCCAAAGCACCACATGGTTTGAAAGGTGCGCTTATTCTGATGGATATGGTAAGTGTAACCGGCACAGAAAACTTGATGGCTGCAGCAACGCTTGCTGAAGGCGAAACCATTATTGAGAACGCTGCACGTGAGCCAGAAGTGGTCGACCTTGCAAACTTCTTGAATGCGTTAGGCGCTCAAATTACCGGTGCAGGCACAGACACCATTCGTATTCAGGGTGTTAAGCGTTTGCACGGCGGCGAATATAGCGTACTACCTGATCGTATCGAAACAGGCACGTTTTTGGTGGCTGCATTAGCAACACAAGGTTTTGTGAAATGTAACCACGCAGATCCAAAGCAGTTGGACGCAGTGTTGAAAAAGTTGAACGAAGCTGGCGCTGAAATTGAGAGAACAGAAAACAGTATTACTTTAAAAAGTGTTGCCGCACCGCGGTCGGTAAATATTGTGACCGCGCCGCATCCTGCTTTCCCTACTGACATGCAAGCGCAATTCACCGCGCTCAATGCTATTGCCGAGGGAACTGGCTGGGTTCGTGAAACCATTTTTGAAAACCGGTTTATGCACGTTCCTGAGTTAAAGCGCATGGGTGCCGATATCGACTTGGAAGGTAACACTGCAATTTGCCGAGGCGCAGCCCGTTTAAGTGGTGCGCAGGTGATGTGTACAGATTTACGCGCTTCTGCTTCGTTGGTTATTGCGGGTATGGTGGCTGAAGGTAAAACCGAGGTCGAGCGTATTTACCATATCGACCGCGGTTATGAACGTATCGAAGCTAAACTGTCAGCATTGGGCGCTAACATTCAACGCGTGCAAATGTAGTTAGCCGCGCGTGTCTAGGCGTTGAATCGTCACTTCGGTTTGCATTTCTTCTTCATTTCGAATGAAGTC
Source organism: Lysobacter sp. N42 (assembly GCF_004344885.1). Lineage (NCBI taxonomy): Bacteria > Pseudomonadati > Pseudomonadota > Gammaproteobacteria > Lysobacterales > Lysobacteraceae > Lysobacter > Lysobacter sp. N42. Next base: position 431,769 of record NZ_SKFB01000002.1, on the reverse strand, counting down.
TATTTGTAAGGTCGTACCCGGGCGTGTTTGGGCAACAATGTCCAGCGCCTGGTTAACACTGTGAATCATCACTTCATCAATATGCGTAATCACGTCACCTTGTCTTAGCCCGCCGATTTCCGCAGGGCTATTCGGCGTAACGCCGTCGACAGTAATTCCACTTTGGTTAAGTCCGGTAATGTCTTGGCCTGCGTCTATGCCCAGATATCCTCGGGTGACTACGCCTTCACCGATAATTTGATTCATAATTTCTTCAGCTTGGCGTGCCTCAACTGAGAAGTGAATGCCTGTTGCGCCTTGCTCTGCCATAAAACGAGCACTGTTAATACCTACTAATTCACCGCGGCTGTTGACCAGCGCACCGCCTGAATTGCCGTCACTAATGGCAGCGTCCATTTGAATAAACTCTGCATATCCACTTTGTTCCGGACTTCTCCCAGCTACAGGAATATTCACTGAACCTGCCGCTGAGATAATACCTTGAGTCACCGCTTGTCCAATATTAAATGGGTTACCGATGGCTAGAACCACGTCGCCAACGCGTGGACGATATTCACTATTTCTCGGAATAACCGGTAGATTGTCTGCGTCTATGCGAAGCACGGCTAGGTCTGTAAATTGATCAATTCCTACGAGATCGGCAGACAAAAAGCGTCCGTCTTGAAGAGCAACATGGATATGGTCGACCGATGCAACTACGTGAAGTGCGGTAAGAATATAGCCTCGTGCATCCATGATAACGCCAGAGCCCAAGCGCACAGAAGATGTGGTTCTTCCTGGTGCGCGCCGATCGGCATATGCTCTTTCGGTATAAATATTCACTACCGCTGGCGCAGCAACTTCGACCGCTTCCGCATAAGACATTAATGCGCTTGGTGCTACGCGCTGTGGTTCTGAATCGCTGTTTTGCAAAATAGGCAAAATGAGCAACACCAGAGCGGCAACAATAAAGCCCAGCAAAGCCGGTTTTATAATGTATTGAGTCAATGGTGATTTGCGATTCAAAGGCATGTTCGTGTCGGTTAGAAACTTATGTTCGGAATGTTAGCACCGATTCCATCGTGTCGGTAGTCGTGAATAAAAAATGGGGTCAGAGCACTTTTTGCTCTGACCCCAAAGTGCTCTGACCCCATTTGGGGTTAGTTGGGGAGTAGTAGGTAAAGCTGGCTGTTGCCGCGAATTATAGTAAGCGCGGTAACGCCTTTGCTGTTGTCTATACCTTCTTGTAGGGCACTCATGGTATTTACTGGCTGACGATTCACGGCTGCAATAATGTCACCCGTGGTTAAACCGATGCGTTCAGCCGGTGAGTTCGGTGTAACTTCGCGTACTTCAATGCCACGACCTTCTTCAGAAAAGGTCGCACCCTGAAGTGCTGGGTGTGATAGTTGAGTAACTGGCGCTGCTGAGCCTTGTTGCAACTCTACATCGATAGACAGTGTTTCGCCGTCACGTAAAATACCCAGCTCAACTTCTGTTCCTGCGCCGGCACTACCGATTTTAGCGGCAAGCTCTCCAAATGACTGAATTGGCGCATCGTTCATACTGACGATGACATCTCCGGCTTGTATACCTGCTTCATCTGCAGCACCACCTTCAACCACTTCGCTTACCCAAGCGCCACGTGAAATGTTGATGTCGAGCGCTTCTGCAAGTTCTTGGTTCAGGTTTCTACCGCGTACACCAAGTACACCGCGTCGTACTTCGCCAAATTCTACAATTTGGTCCACGAGGTTCTTCATCATGTTGGAAGGAATAGCGAAACCGATACCAATATTACCCGCAGCACCAAGAATGGCCGTGTTGATGCCAATGAGGTTGCCTTCTAGGTCGACCAATGCACCACCTGAGTTACCACGGTTAATAGCAGCGTCGGTTTGAATGAAGTTCTGTAGCTGGTCGTTACCAATACCCGAGCGGCCGAGTGCTGAAATTATGCCTGAAGTAACGGTTTGACCGAGTCCGAATGGGTTTCCGATAGCTACCGCAAAGTCGCCCACGCGTAGCTCGTCGGAGTCACCGATTTCAATTTCAGTTAAGTCTTCTGGGTCTGCTAATTGAAGTAACGCGATATCAGAGTCAGGGTCTGTACCCAGTACCGTAGCTTCGAAGGTACGGCCGTCTTTAAGTGTTACGACAATTTCGGTTGCACCGTCGACGACATGGTTGTTGGTCACAACGTAGCCTTCGTCTGCGTCAATAATTACGCCCGAACCTAAACCTTGGAAGGGCTCTTCGCGAACTTGCTCTTGTGGACCACGTTGTCCGAAGAAGTAGCGGAATGCCTCTGGAATTCGCTGACGTGTAACGCGACGACCTTCCACTGAAATGTTCACTACAGCGGGGGTTACGTCCTCTAGCATAGGTGCTAGCGTCGGTGTTTCATTAGAACGGAAAAATGGAATTTGTGCTGTTGCAGGCAAGCTTAGCGCTGCAAAACTAAGCACAGCAATAGAAAACCAAGCGAAGTACTTTTTCATTGATTTATTACTCCTAAGTCCATCAACTAAAAACGTATGCGGTACAGACGCAATGTACTAATGACCTATAAGAAGCAAAATAAGTTCTGAAAAAAGTATTTCAAGGTGTAAATAAAAAAGCCCTGCGTATATAGGCAGGGCTTCTGAATATCGATCATTATGAACGCTAGGCGTTAGGCTTTGTTTTCTGACTCTTGTTTCTCAGTTTCAGCAGCTTTAAATAACCCGCTACCTGGCTCTGAGTAATCGCGAGGAGGTAAAGACGCGTCTCCGTCTCGGTCTCTGCGATCAGGGTCTAAAATACTTGCCTGGCGCAATTGCTTCATGGTGTCTTCTGAGAAGAATGGCAAAGGTTGTTGCCACTCCTTGTCGCTTTGCAACAATTGCTCGCTGTCACCTAAGAACTTGCTTAGTTTGCCTTGAACGTCGGCAACCTGCTCAGAAAGTTGTCTTGCCGTTGCAATGTGATCAACCACGTCGCGCTTGTACGCTTCAAACTGCTGTTTGCTGTCGTCTAACTGCGCTTGCAAGTCGGCTTGGTCACTGTGCTGCATAATCCAGTAACGCGCTGCAAAGAAGCCAATCACCGCGCCGAGTAAAACTAAAATAATTCCGACCAGCCATCCCATGTTCAATCTCCTTGCCACCGATAGGTTGTCGATTACATTAATGGTATCATTTATTTTAAATCGAAGTCGTCAGATGTGAGAGTATTTTTATGGTAGACCATACACCTTGGTCTTTGTATCAACATGATCTTGCCGAAAATGGTTTCCAACATGATGAAGCCCAAGAGCAGGCGGTAAAACATCTTCAGCGTTTGTTTGACGAACTTGTTGCTTTCGAAAAGGAGCATACAACGTCTTTACGCTCGCCCATACGCGCACTAAAGAAAATATTCACTAAAGAGGAAGCTACCCACAATATTCAGGGGCTCTACTTTTGGGGTGGCGTAGGAAGAGGCAAAACCTATTTAGTGGATACTTTCTACAACGCCTTGCCGTTTGAGAATAAATGGCGTGTTCACTTTCACCGTTTTATGTACAGAGTTCATCAAGAGCTTGAGAAGTTGAAAGGGCAGTCGGACCCGCTAGACAAAATTGCTGCTGCATTCGCCAAAGAGGTGCGTGTTATTTGTTTCGATGAGTTCTTTGTACAAGACATCGCCGATGCAATGATATTGGCAACCTTGTTGAAAGGTCTATTTAAGCGCGGTGTGGTGCTTGTAGCAACATCTAATATTGTGCCTGACGAGCTCTATCGCAATGGGCTCCAACGCGCCAGGTTTGTGCCAGCGATTGAACTTATCAACCAACACTGTGAAGTAGTGAACGTAGACAGCGGTGTCGATTACCGTTTGCGCACATTAGAGAAAGCTGAAATCTACCATTCGCCACTCGACGAAGACGCGGACAAAAACTTAGTGCGCTACTTCCATGAACTAGCTCCTGACCACCAAGCGCATGCTGAAAACACGCATATTGTAATAAACGGGAGAAATATTCAGGCACGAATGGAATCGGACGACGTGGTTCTGTTTTCGTTTAAAGACATTTGCGAAACAGCACGTAGCCAAAACGACTACATTGAAATAGCTCGGATATACCATGCGGTGCTTATTAGCGACGTGAAAATCATGAATGCCGATACCGACGACACAGCACGCCGGTTTATTGCGCTCGTTGACGAATTCTATGAGCGCAAAGTAAAGCTGATTATGTCGGGCGAGACAGATTTAGAGCATATCTATGCGGGTGGCAAGTTAACGTTCGAGTTTAAGCGTTGTTTAAGCCGCTTATTAGAAATGCAGTCGCGTGAATATTTGGGGTACGCACACAAAGCATAAACACGCTTATTTAATGCGCAAAACGCTTTGATCTAGCCATTGAATTTCTGTATACTCCGCGCTGCCCACGTTACTTCCCCTGCGTTTTTCCCAACGCGGTTGGTGCTAAGCACCTTAGGGAACTAAGCGGCATTCTCGCGGGGAAGCTCGGAGAAGCCACGGCTAACTAATTGAATTCTGGGTATTTAAAATGAAAACCTTTGTTGCAAAACCGGAAAGTGTAACACGCGACTGGTATGTTGTTGACGCTGCGGGTAAAACCCTTGGTCGTTTAGCAACTGAAATCGCAAGTCGTTTACGTGGTAAACATAAAGCTATTTATACGCCACACGTTGACACTGGTGACTACATTATCGTAATCAATGCTGAGCAGATCGCTGTGACTGGTAACAAGGCACAGGACAAAATGTATCACGCTCACAGTGGTTACCCAGGTGGTTTGAAGTCAATCAGCTTTGAAAAACTTCAAGCGAAAAAACCTGAAATGATCATTGAAGCTGCTGTAAAAGGAATGTTACCTCGTGGACCTCTAGGTCGCGAAATGTTCCGCAAGCTTAAAGTATATGCGGGCAGTGAGCATAAGCATGCCGCACAGCAACCTAAAACCCTAGAAATTTAACGGAGCAGATGACTATGGCAGATACTCAATACTACGGTACAGGTCGTCGCAAAAGCTCTACAGCGCGGGTTTTCCTGCGCGCGGGTAGCGGTGCGATCAAGATCAACAACCGAACTTTAGAAGAATACTTCGGTCGTGAAACAGCGCGTATGGTTGTTCGTCAACCTCTAGAGTTGTTGGAAATGGCTGATAAATTCGATTTGCACATCACTGTAACTGGCGGTGGTACTACTGGCCAAGCAGGTGCAATTCGTCACGGTATCACGCGTGCGTTGATGCAATATGACGAAGCTCTACGTGGTGACTTACGTCGTGCGGGTTATGTAACTCGTGACGCGCGTCAAGTTGAGCGTAAGAAAATCGGTCTTCACAAAGCGCGTAAGCGCCCACAATTCTCGAAGCGTTAATTTTTCAACGCCAAAGAATTTTTCAAAAACCCGGCCTTGTGCCGGGTTTTTTGTGTTTTGGTGTTCGTTTCGGGGGTTAATTACCTTGTAAAAGCAAGGGCTTTTCTTTATGATCGTGTGGCATTTTTTTGTCGCGAGTATTAGGTACTTGTGCTGCGGTAATAGCCGCACAGCGTCCAAAATTGGAGAAAGATGGATGAGCAATGCGCCTGTAGATAAAGGCCGCCGCCGTTTCTTAACTGTTGGAACCTCAGTAGTAGGTGCTATCGGTGCAGTCGGTGCAGCCGTTCCTTTTATAGCTTCGTGGAACCCGAGCGCTAAAGCGCGAATTGCGGGTGCGCCAGTTGAAGTGAAAATAGATAAAGTTGAGCCAGGTCAGCTAGTACGTGCTGAATGGCGTGGTAGCCCTGTATGGGTTGTGCGCCGTACGCCGGAAATGTTGGCGAGCTTAGATACTACGAACGATCAAGTTCGTGACCCGCAATCAGAAAAGCCACAGCAGCCTGAATATGCGCAAAACCAACACCGTTCAAGAAACCCAGAGTGGTTTATTGCGGTTGGTATTTGTACGCACCTAGGTTGTTCACCTACGTTTATGCCGGAGAACTTTGCTACAGCAGACGGCGTAGAATCAGGTTTCTTCTGTCCGTGTCACGGTTCTAGGTTTGATATCGCGGGGCGTGTATTCAAAAGCGTTCCAGCGCCAAGCAACCTAGTTATACCACCGCATTACTTCATTGACGATGCAACGGTACTGATTGGTGAAGATGGAGGTAATGCGTAATGAAAGCATTGATTGAATGGATCGATAAGCGCATTCCAATGACCAACACCATGCGCTTGCATGTGACTCAGTATCCTGCTCCGAAGAACTTTAACTTCTGGTACTTAATGGGCTCATTGGCTCTAGTCGTGCTTGTTAACCAAATCGTTACTGGTATTTGGTTAACTATGAACTACACGCCAAGTGCTGAAGATGCGTTCCGCTCTGTTGAATACATTATGCGTGACGTAGAGTACGGTTGGTTGCTGCGTTATATGCACTCCACAGGTGCTTCTGCATTCTTTGTGGTTGTATACTTACACATGATGCGCGGTCTAATGTACGGTTCTTACCAGAAGCCACGCGAATTGCTGTGGGTTTTCGGCATGCTTATCTTCCTCGTGTTGATGGCTGAAGCGTTCATGGGTTACATCCTACCTTGGGGACAAATGTCTTACTGGGGAGCCCAGGTTATTATTTCCTTGTTTGGTGCTATTCCTTATGTGGGTGACGCACTAACCACTTGGATACGTGGTGACTACGTTATTTCTGGCGCTACGCTAAACCGTTTCTTCGCATTGCATGTTATTGCGTTGCCGTTGGTACTGGTTATTCTTGTATTCTTACACCTTATTGCACTTCACGAAGTGGGTTCGAATAACCCAGACGGCGTTGAAGTTAAGCGTAAGAAAGGAAGTATTCCTAAAGAAGAACAGTCGAAGTTTGAATTCCACGAACGTTACACAAGTAAATACGACATCGTCGACTCAATTCCTTTCCACCCGTATTACACGGTGAAAGACTTAGTTGGCCTTGCTGGATTCTTAATCCTGTTTGCTGCGGTAATCTTCTTCGCGCCAACGATGGGCGGCTACTTCCTAGAGCCACCTAACTTTGAAATTGCGAACCCAATGAAGACTCCAGAGCATATTGCTCCGGTATGGTACTTCACGCCGTTCTACGCAATTTTGCGCGCAGTACCGATTAAGCTACTGGGTGTAATTTTGATGTTCGCGTCAATTGTGTTCTTGTTCCTTATTCCTTGGATCGACCGCGCTAAAGTACGCTCTACGCGCTACCGTAGCGGTTTCCACAAGGCGAACCTGACACAGTTTGTGATTAGCTTTATTGTGCTTGGTTATTTGGGTGTTCAGCCTGCAGAAGGTATCTACGTACTATTAGCGCAGATCTTTACCTTCTTATACTTTGCGTTCTTTGTGTTCCTTTGGTTCTACAGTAAGAACGAAAAAACCAAGCCACTTCCAGAGAGGTTGACGAAATGATGAAAAGATTTCTTCTAGCTCTGGCGTTCATTATGCCGTCTGCGGTTTTCGCAGCCGGCTATAGTGGGCCACTAGACAAAGCTGAGATTGACTTAACGGACAATGCTTCGTTACAGCGTGGCGCACAAATTTTCATGAACTACTGCATGGGTTGTCACAACGCTCAGTACCAGCGTTACCAAAGAACGTTTAACGACATTGGTATTCCGCTAGAGTTGGGTGAAGAGTACATGCAGTTTACGGGCGAAGCTGTGGGCGACCACATGTATTCAGCTATCGACACTGAAGCCGCGGGTGAGTGGTTCGGTATTGCGCCTCCAGACCTTACAATGGTTGCGCGTGTTCGTGGTGCTGATTGGTTGTACACCTTTTTCCGGAGCTTCTACGTTGACCAGGCTCGTCCTTTTGGCGTGAATAATGAAGTGTTCTCAAACGTAGGTATGCCGTGGGTTCTTGAAGAACTACAAGGCACGCCACGTAAAACTTGGGAACGCCGCATGGTTGACGGTGAAATGAAAGACGTTTACGTAGGTATTCGTTCAGACGGCAACGGCCGACTAAGCTCAGAAGAGTTTGACCAAGCAATGTTAGATCTAACTAACTTCTTGGTATACATGGGTGAACCAATGCAACTTGAGCGTAAACGTTTAGGTTACTTCGTCATTGGCTTCCTTATTGTATTGCTACTGTGGACTATCTTCCTGAAGAAAGAATATTGGCGAGATATCAAGTAGTAACGTGCTTTCCAATGTACGTATAAGAATACGGGGGCGTTTATCGCCCCCTTTGCTGTTTGCATAGAATGGAGAAAAACATGGCTGCATCTGCCAACAAACGTTCGGTTATGACTTTATATTCAGGTCGTGACGATTTATTCAGCCATCAGGCCCGTATTGTGCTTGCCGAAAAAGGCGTAACTTACGAAATCAACTTCGTAGAAAGCGACAACGTGCCAGAAGACTTAACGCAATTAAATCCATACCCAGACAATGTACCTACTTTGGTTGACCGCGACTTAGTTCTTTATAACGCGCGTATCATTGTTGAGTATCTAGATGAGCGTTTCCCGCATCCTCCACTTATGCCAGTATACCCTGTTAGCCGCGGTACTAGCCGTTTAACAATGTATCGCATTGAGCGCGACTGGTATGCGCTCACAGACGTGATTTTGAAAGGTGGTAAGAAAGCAGAACAAGCGCGCCAAGAGCTTAAAGAAAGCCTTTTAGCGTTAGCTCCTGCATTTGCTGACCAGCCTTACTTTATGAGTGAAGAATTCACTTTAGTAGACTGCTACCTAGCTCCATTATTGTGGAGACTTCCTATGTACGGCATCGAACTAACGGGTGCGGGTGCGAAAGAAGTTAAAGGTTACATGCTACGTGTATTTGAACGTCAGTCGTTCCAAGACTCACTGACCGAAGCCGAGCGCGAGCTTGGTAAAGCATAAGTAAGTTATGAATATGACACCAAAACGTCCGTATCTAGTCCGTGCCCTATATGAGTGGTTGTTAGACAATCAAATGACCCCGCATATTGTAATTGACGCGAATTGGCCGGGTGCCGAAGTGCCACAAGAGTTCGTTCAGGACGGTCAAATCGTTCTGAACGTACATCCAGAAGCAACAACTGCTTTTGAAATGGGCGATTTCGACGTGCGCTTCCAAGCACGTTTTGGTGGTGTTCCTCGTAAAGTTGTCGCGCCTTATGGTTCTTTGCTAGCCATATATGCGCGCGAGAACGGTGCAGGTTCAATATTTGAGCCAGAACAAGCCTATGACGACCCTGAAGCACAGTATCCGGAGAGTGGACGAGACGTAGAGCTCGCGCCTGTTCCTGATGATGCAGGAGAGAGCAAATTGGGGCAAGGCAAGTCAGAATCAGATGATGGCGACGGAGATGAACCAACGCCACCCCCTCGCGGTAAGCCAACTCTAAAAGTGATTAAATAACTAGTTAGTTGTTTCTCTAAATAGTACGTCGACAACTCGGGTTACGCCTCGAACGTTTCGAGCTACCTCGACTGCGTGCGCTGCTGTAGGTTCGTCAACCAACCCTAGTAGATACACTTCATTGTTTTCAGTTACTACTTTGATGCCTGCGGTGTCGTATTCAGGTGCTCTGAGTAATAACGTTTTAACCTTTGTAGTAATCCAAGTATCTTGAGAGCGATCTGCCAGCGATGAAATCTCGCCAACGGTCAATTGATTAAAAACGTTCATGGCTTCGTTACTGTCACGAACCAATTGTTCGGCTTGTCGTTTCATACTCTCAGAAGCAACTTGGCCTACCAATAACACATCGCCATTGAATGGAACAATTCGAATGCGTTGCTCTGCTAGTGTCTCGTTACTATTCACTAAGCTGCTTAACCGTAGGCGCATACCAGAGTCTTCGATTTGTGTACCTACATCGCGTGTATCTAGTACGACTGAAGTGGTAGCAACAGCGCCGCCAACAACCACCGCCGCACAACCTGATAGTAGCGCTAAAAATGTGAGTGCCAGAGCGAGCCTAAAAATATTCATACTACATACCCCCGAATATTTGATTTTCAATCAGGTCACAAAAGGTTTGGCTTAAGAAGAGCTGTTGTTCGACAATTCTAGCGCGCGAGTTTGAAGGTATTCTTACTTCTACGTCGTTCGGACCGAGTAAGCCTGTTATTTCTCCTGCGTCTTCACCCGTAATGGTAATAATCTGCATGTCTCTGGACACTGCAGCTGTCATGGCTTGGTGTAGGCTTTCACTTTGCTTTTGTGAAACAAACACCACTAGCACATCACGTTCTTGCCCAAGTGCACTCACTTGTCTAGAAAAGCATTCCTGATTGACGGAGTCCCGGGCTTGGCTGACAAGGTGAATGGCTGGGAAAGGAGGGCGCTCAAGTTCAGAGCCATGCACGAGTAGCTCTGCAAAATGTGCCGCGACAAACTGACTACTATCGTCGCCACAGCTAAATACACGGTTGCCATTCAAAAGAGCGGCAACAAGTTTAGAGGTTGCTGACTCGATTATGTCGCCTAAGCTATCTGCGGTCGCAACTTGAGTTTGAATACTGTCATTAAAAAGCGTTTGAATTGTTTCTTGGCTCATTCAAAAAGCGTCCTGTAACCATTCAATTTCAAAGGGTTTGCCTGTAACACCAACAAAGTCGAAGCGACACCGTGTGTCGTGTTCATTTATCTGATGTTGATATAAAAATAACCTTGCTGTTCTTCTTATTCTGGCACGTTGTTCGGTCGTTAAAATCTCTTTTACGTCTCTAAAGTGGTTATTTGCTCGATATTTAACTTCGACAAACACCCAGTAATCACGGTGCCTCATAATAAGGTCAATTTCACCGTCATTTACTTTAAAGTTTCGTGTAACGAGTTCTAGTTTATGTTGTTCTAAGAATTCTAACGCGATGGTTTCGTTATTATCGCCGACCTGCTTCGTTGACATAACCTATAGGCTCCATTTGAATTGTACTTCCTTCAAACGTAGCCCAAGATAATCGACGTACCACTGTGTTGTTTTCTATCCGTAATCGACCAGTTAATCCGTTGTATTCATAACCGTGAATAAGGCGCATTAAATTAAAGCGTGGCGCCAAACGAATACTGTCGTAACCCATTGCTGTAAGCCGTTGTTGGTTTCGGTCCCAACCATTTAAGAGTCCCACCATTTCTTGGTGAAGATCGGCTTGCTCGTGGTTTGGTAATAGCCACGGTGCATCTGAGAACAGTACACCATCAAGGTCGGCTTCGCCTTCGGTAACAGCTTCGCGGTTCACGGTAGAGTTAGCGTATACCGGAATGCGGTTGGCAAACGCACTGATGCTTACGTCGATAAATGGTTTAAGTAATCTTGCTTGAGTCGCATCGCCAAGTAGGTAAATAGCGTCGATGTCCTGGCGACTACGAAATTCCATTTCAATGTCTTCACCACTAAATTGGCTTTCAAGATATGCTTGGCGATCTTCACTAGCTTGCACGCCCATAGACTGCCTGACCACGTCACGCATTTCATTACTGGTGCTGTAAAAGTGCGCGTCGACTGACTCGCGTGGGTGGTTATCACTCCAAAAGTCGGTAAATAGTTCAGCAAGCTGCTGACCTCTGTTGTTGTTTGGTCCAAGCAATAAAATGTTGCGATGACCATTTAAGTTCATTGCATACGCTGCTGCTTGCGTTTCTGCGGAGAGGTCTAGTGCGAAATATGCTGTATTGTCGAGTTGAATATCGTCTGGCGCATGGTTCAAAGTGAGCTGTGACCACTGACGATCTTCAATTCCTGCAACGCGCTGTACAGCTGGGCGATCTAAAGGCCCAATGACAACTTGTGCGTCGAATAATTCTAGCTGCTCTGCGATTTCGTCACGATTAAATTGGCTAGTATCAATAAATCGAACGTCGACCTGACCACGCTGAGAGAGGGCAGCTAGCATACCGTATCTAACAGCTTCGCCCTGTGCCGCGTACTGGCCTGAAAGTGGTAGTAAAACTGCTACTCGTTGAGCCAGGGTACTCAAACTTGGGTTACCTAGAATGTCAGCCGCGATGCGCGTCGCTTGATGGTCTGGGTAGTTTGTCTGCCAGCTTTCGATAGCGAAACTCATGTTCTCTAAGCGATCTAGGGCTCGCGTGAGTGTTTTCATGAACTCGAACCAGCCACGTTCAATATCGTTTCGGGCTCTCACATCTTCGCGCCATACGTCGACTGGTACTTTGCGTAAATGATTCCAAATGTCTTGTGTGAGGTCATTACCCTCTGTAGCTTCTTGTAACGCTATAAGCTGGGTAGCTGCAGAGAAATGCGCTTCTTTTGCTGCCGCCAGCTGATAATTGATTTGCATGCCCTGTAATTGATCTTCGATGTCACTTAATCGTGGAACAAGGTCTGTCATCATGCTTTCGGCAGATTCCCAGTCTTCAATCGCCACGAAAAAACGTGCACGCTGTAGTCGGTACTTTTGAAGTTCTTCTGGTCGTAACAAGCGCGGAGTCATTTGGGTGAGAATCGCGCCGGCATGATGATGGCGGTTTTCGTTTAGGAATTCAGTCGCACTCATGAGCAGGTTAGACTGGGCTTCGTAGGCAGACGTAGTTTCTTGCGCCATTTCTAGCCACTCTTCTGCCGTAGGAGGAATAACTTCTACAGGTTCGGGTTCAACCGTTACAGGAGTAACTGTTTCAACAGGTTCAGGCGTGCTTCCGCAACCTGTAAGTATTAAAATAGCGATGCACGTAAACAGCTTCTTTGGCACAATGCAATTCTCTTCCATAATTAGCCTGTGCATACTATAAACTGCTAGGCGTCCACAGACAAACAAAGGTGTTCAATGACAGCGGGAATTCTCTATATTGTGCCCACACCAATCGGCAACCTTGAAGACATGAGCTCTAGGGCATTGCGTGTGCTTGAGGAGGTTGATGCGATAGCGGCAGAAGACACGCGTCATTCGAAAACGTTATTAAGCCACTTTGGTATCACTACTCCTTTGTTTGCAGTACACGAGCACAATGAGCGCCAGAAAGTTGATTCCGTGGTGGCTAAGTTGCTGGAAGGACAATCTATTGCATTGATTAGCGACGCTGGAACGCCGTTAATTAGCGACCCTGGCTTTCCGTTAGTAAGAGGTTGTCGCGAACACAATATTCAGGTGGTCAGTTTACCAGGCCCTTGCGCCGCTGTGGTTGCGCTTGCGGGGTCGGGATTACCTACAGACCAGTTCAAATTCTGCGGTTTTTTGCCTGCTAAAAGTGGGGCGCGTAAAAAAGTATTAAAGAACTATGCCGAAGCTACAGAAACGCTAGTTTTCTACGAAGCACCGCGGCGGATTTTAGATTGTTTGGCAGACATTTCAGAAGTTTTGGGCGATGAACGAGAAATAGTTCTTGGTCGAGAGCTTACCAAACAATTCGAAACCTTCCTTTCGGGAACCGCACAGCAATTAGCGGAGAAAATTGAAAAAGATCCGAATCAGCAAAAGGGTGAAATGGTGCTGATGATAGCGGGTCAGTCGCCACAAAAAGATGATATTCCGCAAGAAGCTATACGACTTCTTGAGGCACTTCGTGCCGAGTTGCCTCCGAAGAAAGCAGCCAAGATAGTTGCCCAGCATTATGACCTAAGTGCAAACGAGCTATATAAGCTGAATTTATAGCTCTTATTCCGGTGCTCATGTATACTCCGCTGCGGAGTCGGCCAAGGCAATCGCTGCTTGCTTATGCAAGGGGAGGAAAGTCCGGGCTCCAAAGGGCAGGGTGCCAGGTAACGCCTGGGCGGCGAAAGCCGACGACTAGTGCAACAGAGAGTAAACCGCCGATGACTCGCTTGCGAGCACAGGTAAGGGTGAAAGGGTGCGGTAAGAGCGCACCGCGCAACTGGTAACAGTTTGTGGCACGGTAAACTCCACTCGGAGCAAGACCAAATAGGGATCCTCGTTGTGGCCCGCATCGGATCCGGGTAGGTTGCTAGAGGCTGCAGGTGACTGTAGTCGTAGAGGAATGATTGCCCACGACAAAACCCGGCTTACTGGCCGACTCCAACTCTTTCCGCTGCAAACCCTGTTTCAGGGTGATACATACTAACTAAGTCTTCTAAAGCGACAGGGCGGGCGTAAAGAAAACCCTGCATAAAGTGGCAACCCATAAGCTTTAAGCGATCTGCTTGGTTTTGCTGCTCAATTCCTTCGGCCACTACTTCGAGTTCCAATGCTTTAGCCATTTTCATAATCGCTTCAACTAAAGCAACTTGTTGAGGGCTCTCAGGCACTCCAATTAAGAAAGCGCGGTCAATTTTTAATTGCTTGACTGGGAAATTTCGTAAATAAGTCACCGACGAATACCCAGTACCGAAATCATCAATAGAGAGTGTTACGCCGCTTTGAGCTAACTCTTCCAGCATTTGATGCTGTCGCTCTTTGTCGGGCATAAGAATCGACTCTGTGATTTCAAAGGTAATGTCATGTCTTGGCACTTGCATGGCGTCGATGGTTTCAAGCCAGTTCTTGGCTGCTTGTGGGTCGTTAAACTCTCTAGAAGAACGGTTAATTGAAACAGGAAGGCACATGCCTTGGTTAGATAACTTGTGATAGTCCTCACATACCTGTTTAAGCACAAATTCGCCTAGTTCCCGAATAGTTCCTGTTTTCTCAGCGATAGGAATAAAATGCGCTGGGCTTACGATTCCATATTCAGGATGATGCCAGCGTATAAGTGCTTCTACCTTCACTACCTGTCCATTTGGAGCATGATCCGAATACTCGATTATGGGCTGATAAAATACGCGGAATTGGTTTTCTTGCAGGCCTTTCAATATCTCACGGTGTAACTGCAGGTGCGACTCAGCTTGACTTCGCAATGAGTCGTTAAAGAAGTATGACGTGCCTCGCCCAGAAGACTTCGCGGCATACATGGCTAAGTCGGCGTGTTTGATAAGGTCGCTAGCCGAATCTCCGTCGTTGGGGAAAATGGCAATGCCAATAGAGCCTTGAATAATGACATCGTGGCTTGCTACTTCAATGACGGGACTCAGGACTTTTAGAATTTTATTGGCAAGCAGTTCGGCGTCTAACGGGTCCTCAAGATCTTTTAACATTACTACAAATTCGTCGCCGCCAAAACGAGCCACTAAGTCGCTACCGCGTAACGAAGTTTTCAAGCGTTCAGAAACTTTCACCAATAATTCATCACCGGCTTCATGACCCAAAGAGTCGTTTATTTCTTTAAAGTGGTCTAAGTCGATAAACAAAACCGCAAGGGCCGACTTGGTTCGCGCTTTCTCGCGGATGGTGTCGTTAAGCACCTGCATAAAATAGTGCCGATTGGGTAATGAAGTGAGGCTGTCGTAGCGAGCTTGGTGACTAATGGTTTCAAAAGCAGACTGTAATCGGCAAAAGCTATTGAGCAAGAAGAAAACGAGCAAGCTAAATAGTATTGTGATTAAACCGCCAGAAAGCCAGTGCAGTGTGTAGGTGGAAATAGGAGCTTGCCAGCTACCTGATTTAGGGAATGCTCCTAAAGTCCACACGCCAGACGGAAGCGCAACATGAGAAACAACAGGAGACTGTTGCCAAATGGCTTCCGCGCCACTTATATGCGCACCTTGCTCTCCGGTACCATTTACACCCCGTATCGCGATATCGAATCGCTCGCTTTGATGCAGCCCTGCGTCTTCGAGTAGGCTTTCGTGCTCGATAACCTGTGAAATGATGCCCCAGAACTCGTCTGTCTCGTGGTGGTATACGGGAACACGCGCAATCAATGCTTCGCCACCTTGCACTAAGGTTATTGGCCCATTAATCACAATGTCGCGAGCACGCATAGCGGCTTGTACCGAAGCGTATTGCTCAGGAATGGTTCGGTAATCTAAGCCTAATGCCCCTACGTTGCCTTCTTGTGGAAATACATTGGAAATGACTAGGTTCGGAGCAATGGCAACGTGGCGGGTATGGAGTTCACCAGATAAAAGTTGGCTGGTTAGCGCGTTGAAGCGTTGGGTGTTCACTTCCGGATTTAAGCTGAACTCGACTTGCAGGCTGCGCATACTCAACAAGTTGGCGTCGAGAAGGCCCTCAATGCGAGCGCGCACGGTACTTAATTCTTGAAGCGCGTTAAAGCGTGTAAGCTCCGCGTCACGACGCTGTTCAATTTGTACTACACGGAACACAATAATGCTGAAGATTAGCGCGATTAATAGTGTAACGGCGATATTACGTTGTAAATGCACCCAAAAGCCCTAGTCGCTGAAGCGTTTTAACCATATTCGATGTTATAGTCTAATTGTTCAACTATACAAATTATATATACCCACTTCCTCCACTATTTCCCACATGAAATCACACACTTGTAGATCGCGCGTAAAACAAGGCGTTTGTGGGTTAAATATTATTCTTATTTTTTCTTGACGAGGATCATCGAGAGACCTAGACTGTATCATTGTGGGGAAAAGTGGAGAAAAGTGGATCGTTATCGATCCGACTAAAAAATCATTATGTTCCGTGGAGCTAGTTCAATCAGTCTTGATGATAAAGGTCGCTTAGCTATCCCAGCTAAGTACCGTAACTTATTGTCTATTGATTGCGAGGGGAAACTTGTATGCACGATTGATACTAAACAACCGTGCCTATTGCTGTACCCGCTTCCTGAATGGAAAGTGATTGAACAACGCTTAGCTGGATTTTCCAGCATGATCCCCGCAGAGCGTCGTATGCAAAGGTTGCTACTGGGCTATGCGGAAGACTGTGATATGGACAAGAATGGTCGTGTTCTTATTGCACCTACCCTTAGACAGCATGCTCAACTGAACAAAAAGCTTATGCTCGTTGGCCAGCTTAATAAATTCGAAATTTGGGATGAACAAGCTTGGCAAGAGCAGGTAGCCGCGGATATGGCTGCCGAGCAAGCAGACGACTTGACGTTAACTGATCGAATCAAAGATTTCACATTATAATGGCACAGTCGACGCAGCACATCTCTGTATTGCTCGCCGAGTCTATACAAGGTCTCGCTATTGATCCTGCTGGGATTTATATCGACGCAACCTTCGGACGCGGTGGGCATAGTCGTGCCATTTTAAGTCAACTTAACGAGCAAGGGCATTTGTACGCCTTTGACCGTGATCCTTCTGCCGCTAAGGCTGCTCAAGAATTAGCGCACGATCCTCGGTTTACTTTTTTCCACACAGCGTTTTCTGCGCTTCCCCACATTGCAGCGGAAAACAACCTTACACAGCAAGTAGCTGGAGTACTATTCGACTTAGGCGTGTCTTCCCCACAATTAGACAATGCCGATCGTGGCTTCAGCTTTATGAATGATGGTCCACTAGACATGCGCATGAACCCTGAGCAGGGGCTTTCGGCCGCACAGTGGTTAGCTACCACTGAAATGGGTGAAATGGCGCGGGTCTTCAGAGAATATGGAGAAGAAAAGTTTGCTGGTCGTATCGCTCGTGCTATATGCGAGAAGAGAGAAGAGCAGCCATTAGAAAGAACCTCGCAGTTGGCGCAGCTTATTTCAGACGCTAGTCCCAAGAAAGAACGTCATAAACACCCTGCAACACGTGTGTTTCAAGCGATTCGTATTGCTATCAACGAAGAGTTACAGGAAGCAGAGCTTGCGTTAGAAGCGGCGGTAGATGTGTTACGCCCTGGTGGACGCTTAGCTGTTATTAGCTTTCATAGCTTGGAAGACCGACTGACTAAACGTTTGATGCGTCGGTTGAGTCAACGGGAACAAATACCTGCGGGTTTACCACTGCGAGAAGACGAAATTCCAGATCACCGAAAACTGAAATTGGTGGGTAAAGCTATAAAGCCCAGCGTGGAGGAGATAGCTGAAAATCCTCGGTGTCGCAGTTCGGTACTCAGAGTTGCGGAGCGTTTACCATGAAAAAGCTCATGCAATTCGAACTTCCTATTCATAACCAATTAGTCGTGGCTTTGTACCGCGACTTAAAGCGTTATCGAGGCCTACTCTTTTTTACCGTGGTTGCGATAGCAAGTGCGTTAACGATTATTTACCAAACGCACAGCTACCGTGAACTCATGGGCGAGCGAGAGTCGTTGTTACAAGAGCGAGACCAACTCGACGTAGAGTGGCGCCACTTGCTTGTTGAGCAAAATGCACTCAGTGAACATAGTCGCATTGAGACTATTGCACGCAACGAGCTTGGTATGAACCGTCCTGATGAAGAACAGGAGGTGCTTGTACCATGGCAATAAAACGCAACCAGAAAATTTTACGGCCAGAGCCGATGAAAGGGCGCTTTATCACTATTTTACTGTGCATGGGCATGGTGTTTTTCGCGCTTGTTGCTCGTGCTGCATATATTCAGGTTATTGAGCCAGACCGCTTGCGCCACGAAGGCGACTTACGAACGGTTCGCGTAAGTGAAGACCGCGTGCAGCGCGGCACAATTTCCGACCGAAATGGCGTAGAGCTTGCGGTCAGCGTTCCAGTACAAACAGTTTGGGCCGATCCTCAGCGTGTGCATAACGAAGGCGGTTTAAATGACATGCGTCGTTGGGAAGCGCTAGCTGAAGTGTTTAACACGCCGTTAGAGCAATTATTAGGTAAAGTTGAAAATCCGGAACGACGTTTCGTGTACCTTGAGCGCATGGTGACTCCTGCTGTAGCGCGCTACGTTCGCGAATTGGATATTCCAGGCGTTTCGTTAAAAGAAGAGTCGAGACGTTTTTACCCAACCGGTGAAATTTCTGCGCATCTTGTGGGCATTACCAATATCGATGGAACCGGACTTGATGGTGTAGAAGCGTTGTACAACGAATATTTAACTGGCACAGCAGGACAAAGAACCTATCGTAGAGATGGCCAGGGTCGTGTAATTGAAGAGCTTGAAGTTACCGAAGCTCAACCGCCGCAGTCTATTGAACTTAGCATTGACCAGCGCATTCAAACGTTTGCGTATAGAGAGCTTAAAAGAGCTGTGGGCTATCACCAAGCAACCTCGGGTTCGGTGGTTATTGTCGACGTGAACACCAGTGAAGTGCTAGCGATGGCGAATAGCCCTTCCTATAACCCGAATAACCGCAGTAATTTGCAACCTCATCAAATTCGTAATCGCGCCATTGCCGATGCCTTTGAACCTGGTTCAACGGTAAAACCTTTGGTGATTATGCAGGCACTAGCGAGTGGCGAGTACGACGAATCTTCGTTAATCGATACAAGCCCGGGCTGGATGACAGTAGGTGGTCGACGGGTTCAAGATGCTAAGAATGAAGGTGTGTTGACATTAGGCGGCGTACTCGCTCGCTCAAGTAACGTCGGTACGTCGCAACTAGCGCTCGATTTGGGTATCGACGAACTGTTAGAGAATTACTATTCGGTTGGCTTTGGTAATGACACTGGAACCGCTTTATTTGGCGAGGCTATGGGTCAACTTCGCCATCGCACACGCTGGTCGGAACATGAAATTGCGGCGCTTTCTTATGGTTACGGTTTAACAACCACCTCGATGCAGCTGGCGCAGATGTACACCATTTTAGGTAGTGGAGGCTTAAGCCGCCCACTAAGTATTTTACGTCGCGAGCAACCTGCAGAAGCAGTACGAGTGTTTCCAGAAGACATTACTGAACGAGTCGTGGCTCTAATGCAAGAAGTTACAGCAGAGGGTGGTACAGGATCTCGTGCGCAAGTTCCTGGTTATCGTGTTGCAGGTAAAACGGGAACAACACGAAAAGCGATTGCTGGTGGTTATGGGGATGAGTATGTAGCTCTGTTTGCTGGATTAATTCCTGCCAATGACCCACAACTGGCCATTGTTGTCATGATTAATGAACCAGCTGGTGACAGTTACCACGGCGGCAGTGTTTCAGCTCCTGTTTTCTCAGCTATTGCGGAGCAAGCGACACGTATTTTGAATATAGCTCCAGACGCGGTGGAAGGCTCTGGTGTACGTGTTGCAGGATTTAGTGGAGGGCGTTCACAATGAAACTGAATAGCTTACTTCACGTTTTACATTGCACGCTCGAGCTTCCTGATATCGACGTGAAAGGACTGAAATTAGACAGTCGAAAAGTAGCTGTCGGTGATGCCTTTATTGCAGTTCCCGGGCACGATGTAGACGGCAGGGACTTTATAAGTGGTGCTGTAGCTGCAGGCGCGATTGTGGTGTTGGCAGAAGGCTCGAATTGGGGAATCGAAAACATTGAGTCTGTGCCTATGATTCATATTCCAGACTTGTCTAAACACCTATCTAAACTGGCTAGTCACTTCTATGGTTATCCCTCACAGGGTATGGACGTTTATGGCGTAACTGGCACCAATGGTAAAACTACGGTGAGTCATTTGCTGGCTCAGTTGTTTGACCGCGTTACACCGCCTACCGCCGTTATTGGCACCGTGGGTAGTGGCATGATCAAAGCGCTAATTCCAGAAACATTAACTACGCCAGATCCCGTGACTTTACAACAACGGCTGGCGAGTTTACGCGCCGAAGGCGCTGCTTGCGTGTGTATTGAAGTGTCATCGCATGCGCTAGCTCAAGGCCGTGTGGAAGGTATTCAATTTGCCGGTGTAGTAGCGACTAATTTGAGTCGTGACCACCTTGACTACCACGGCACTATGGAAGCTTACGAAAGCGCTAAAAAACGTTTATTTACCGAGTTTCATTCACCCATTCAAGTTGTGAACTTAGATGATGTGATTATTCGCGAGTGGCGACAACAAGACACCATCGGCTTTAGCTTGAATGACGAATGGCTGGGTAATCCAAACACGCTTGTCGCCACTGACATTGAATTTACCCATGAAGGTTCAAGATTCACGTTGAACTGGGAGAATGAAAGCGTGCGAACCCATACTCAATTGTTGGGTGAGTTCAATATTGCCAACATTTTGGGTGCGTGCGCGACAGCATTAGCAAAAGGGATGTCGCTTGCAGAGTTAGGTGCGCTTATTGGCGAACTTACGGCGGTTCCTGGTCGCATGGAAACTTTCAAATTACAGAATGGTGCGCTCGCTATTGTTGACTATGCGCATACGCCAGACGCGTTAGATCATGTATTGCAAGCTGCGCGCAGACATTGCAAAGGTGAACTTTGGTGTTTGTTTGGCTGTGGCGGTGACCGCGACCGTGGTAAGCGTCCGCAAATGGGGCAAGTTGCCGCTCAATTTGCAGACCGTATTGTGATTACGGATGACAACCCTAGAACTGAAGATCCTCAGCAGATAATTAACGATATTGTCTCGGGTATGCCGGGTGGTATTGCATACGAGGCAACGGAAGGGCGCGCCAATGCAGTGCGCCAGACATTAGCAAAATTAAAGCCGAACGATGTAGCGGTGCTTGCAGGTAAAGGGCATGAAACCTACCAAGTGATCGGCACAAGAAGAACAGACTACGACGAAAGAACCTACGTGACACAACTCATCGAGGAGTCAGCTCATGATTAAGGTTAGCTTGAAGTGGATAGCAGAAGCCGTGCAGGGTGAACTTGTTCCTGAGAATTCACAGAACGTGACTGTGGAAAGCGTAACTATCGACAGCAGGCAAATTCGATCGGGAGATTTGTTTATCGCCATTAAGGGACCAAACTTTGATGGCCATACTTTTGCTGAGCAAGCTGAAGCTGAAGGTGCAGCCGCACTGATTGTTGAGTCGCAACAAAACTTGAGTATTCCGCAGATTATTGTTGCTGACACACGCCATGCTTTAGGGCAGCTAGCTGGAGCGGTAAAGGATGAAGTCGCACCGAAAACTATAGCGGTAACAGGAAGCAGCGGAAAAACAACAGTGAAAGAAATGCTTGCGAGTATTTTGCGCGAGCAAGGAGAAGTTTTAGCCACTCAAGGTAACTTCAATAATGATATTGGAGTGCCTTTAACCTTGCTACGCATAGAACCTCAACATCAGTATGCAGTGATTGAATTAGGGGCGAATCACCGGGGTGAGATTGCTTACACCACGGGACTTACAAAACCAGATGTAGCCATGATTAATAATGTGTCGCCCGCACACGTTGAAGGTTTTGGTGATATTTGCGGTATAGCGAGAGCGAAAACAGAAATATTTAGAGGCCTTGGCGATACAGGAACGGCAGTTACTTCTGCAGACTCGGAGTTCCATGAGTTTTGGATGCGTGAGCTTGCAGACAAAAGACATCAGCTGTTTTCCTCACAGCATAAAGAAGCCGATGTGTGGGCTGAAGATGTTTCTGTAGATAGTCATGGGTGTGCGCAGTTTACACTTTGTACACCGCACCAACGCGAAGCTGTACGCCTCAATATTCCGGGCAAGCATAACGTGAATAACGCGTTGGCTGCCGCAACTTGCTGCTTTGCACTGGGTATTCCTATAGCGCAAGTCGTACGAGGGTTAGGCGGCTTGTCACCGGTACCCGGAAGAATGTGGGTACACGAGCCAAAAGTAGGACTGCGTATTATCGATGACGCCTACAACGCTAACGTAGGCTCAGTTCGCGCAGCTCTAGACGTGCTCTCAACATTGCCAGGCAAGCGTATCTTTGTGCTTGGTGACATGGGCGAGCTCGGTGAAAACGCACGAGGCTACCATGAAGAAGTTGGCGAATACGCGATTCACTCGGGTATTGATGCGTTGTTCACACTGGGCGTGTTAAGCCAAAGTGCGAGTGAAGTATTTAATGGTCGAGGTGGTAAGCACTTTGAGCATAAAGAAGAGTTGATTGCAGCTCTTCATCAGCAAATAGCGGAACATTCAGAGCTTACGATTTTAGTCAAAGGATCGCGCAGTGCGCACATGGAAAGTGTGGTCGAAGCCTTATTAGAAAGCTATGCGCCCTCTCAAAATAATAAAAATAGTCGGGGGAAAGAGGCATGTTAGTTTGGCTAGCAGAGTTTCTACAAGCAACGGTAGCGTCTGGATTTAACGTTCTTTCGTACCTCACCATGCGCTCAATACTCAGTGTACTTACTGCGCTGATTCTTTCACTTTGGCTCGGCCCTGCACTTATTCGCGGGTTGCAGAAGCTGCAAATGGGTCAAGTTGTGCGTGATGACGGACCAGAGAGTCATTTGAGTAAGTCTGGTACACCCACCATGGGCGGCATTCTGATTCTCGGAGCCATTCTGGTGTCAGTGGTGTTATGGACTGATTTAACCAACCGCTATATATGGGCTGTACTGGCGATTTTACTTGGCTTCGGATGGGTTGGGTTTATCGACGACTACCGAAAAGTGGTGCGTAAAAATCCACGCGGTCTACCCGCGAAGTGGAAGTACTTTTGGCAAAGCGTGATTGCCGCCACGGTTGCTACTTACCTGTTCTTTAGTGCCCAGCAACCTGCTGAAACAAGCTTGTTAGTGCCTTTCTTCAAAGACGTTATGCCGCAGCTAGGCTTGTTTTACATTTTGTTAGCTTACTTCGTCATGGTAGGTACAAGTAATGCCGTGAATCTTACCGACGGGTTAGATGGTTTGGCGATTATGCCCACTATTATGGTTGCTGGCGCGTTAGGTGTGTTTGCGTATGTCACAGGGCACGTAAACTTCTCAGCTTATTTACAAATACCTTATATTCCAGAAGCTGCGGAGCTTACTGTAGTTTGTGCAGCCATCGTGGGGGCAGGACTCGGATTTCTTTGGTTTAACACTTACCCAGCGCAAGTGTTTATGGGCGATGTTGGCTCACTAGCATTGGGCGGAATACTGGGTGTTATCGCGGTAATGGTTCGCCAAGAGTTGGTGTTATTTATCATGGGCGGTGTGTTCGTCATGGAAACCGTGTCGGTAATGCTACAAGTAGGCTCTTACAAGCTGCGCGGGAAACGTATTTTTAGAATGGCGCCTATTCACCATCACTATGAATTGAAAGGTTGGCCTGAACCTAGAGTAATCGTTCGTTTTTGGATTATTTCACTCATTTTAGTGCTTATTGGCTTAGCGACGCTGAAGCTTAGATAAGGAACATATTGATGCAAGCAAACTTGAAACAGTATGACAATATCGTGATTGCCGGTTTCGGCATGACTGGTGTTGCGTGTGCGCGTTTCTTGCTTGCAAAAGGCGTGGTTCCGGTAGTTTTAGACTCTCGAGCAGAACCGCCGGGAGCGAAAGAAGCCCCTGAACTGCTCAGTCAGGTTGAGGCCTATTTTGGTGACTTTGCGTTAGAGCATTTACTTGCTGCAGACCTGATTGTTGTAAGCCCAGGTTTAGACACGCGTTTTGGTAACTTGCGCATGGCTGCAGACGCAGGTATTCGATTGATTTCTGATATCGAAATGATGGCCTGGTTCGTCAAAGTGCCTGTAATAGCAGTGACTGGTTCGAATGGTAAGTCGACGGTCACGGAGCTTTGTTACCACATCCTTAAGAAGTCGGGTATGCGAGCAGCGATGGGTGGCAATATTGGTATTCCAGCTTTAGATCTACTGCTTGCTAAGCCAGCGTACGAAGCTATTGTGTTGGAATTGTCGAGTTTCCAACTGGAGCTTACCGAAAGTTTGCGCCTCGAAGCCGCCTGTATTTTAAATATAACGGCAGACCACTTAGATCGTTACGATGATGAGCGCGGCTATCAACGTGCTAAGCAACGTATATATCGCCACGCAAAAAGTAGAGTATGGAATTGCGACGACGCACTTACAAAACCACGCGGTAGCTCAGCTAAATCTAGAAATACCAAGTTTGGCAGCAGCGCATTACCCGACGGCTTTGGTTTGCAACAAGAGAAGAATGAGTTTTGGTTGAGCTGGCGCGGACTTCGTTTGATTCGCACACGCGACCTTCCGCTTGCCGGTGTGCATAACTGGCTCAACATTATGGCTGCATGTGGGCTTTGTCGCCCATTGGGTATAGAACCAGCGGACGCAGTAAAACTGATTAAGGATTTTAAAGCATTACCTCATCGTTGTGAGGTGGTTTTTGACCGCTTTGGTGTGCGTTGGATTGACGACTCAAAGGCAACGAATGCTGGTGCAACCATTGCTGCGATTAACGGTATGCGACCCGATGTAAAAGGGAAGCTGATACTCATTGCTGGTGGTGATGCCAAAGGAGCAGACTTAAGTGTATTAGCTCCAGTACTAGAACAAGTGGATGTGCTTATTACGTTAGGGCGCGACGGTCACAAAATAGCCGTGCTGAAAGAAGGTGCCATAACGGTAAAAACTATGGACGAAGCCGTAGAAGCGGCTAAAGGACAGTTGAATAAAGGCGCTGTGGTCTTGCTTTCTCCTGCATGCGCAAGCCTTGATATGTTTAAAGATTACAAGCACCGAGGTATGGCATTTAAGAAGGCTGTGGAGGTTGCTTATGGCAGCTAATGAACAGCAGCTAGACCTAACTATGAGTGCCAACGACTCGATGTTGCAGGGGCTGAAAAGCTTCTGGAATGGTGGCAATGACCAGCAAGCGTTTGATCGCTTATTGCTGTGGTGCGCAATATTCCTGCTGAGTTTCGGTTTAATTATGGTGGCGTCATCTTCGATGCCAGTGGCTGAGCGATTAACAGGCAACCCTTTCCACTTTGTATTTCGCCATAGCTTTTACTTGCTGGTGAGTGGCTTTATGGCAACCGTAACGTTGCTTGTGCCCACGGCAATCTGGGATCGTCATAACTTATTTTTATGTGTGGTCGCAATCGTGATGTTAATGGCTGTACTAGTGATTGGTCATACCGTAAATGGCGCGACTCGTTGGCTGAAGGTAGGTCCACTAACGTTGCAGGTTGCAGAGTTTGCCAAACTATTCTTCTTTGTATTTTTGGCAAGTTACCTTAACCGCAGACATGATGAAGTAAGAAAGAACTGGCGCGGATTTATGAAAGCACTGCTGGTTATGGGGATTATTACTTTCCTTATTCTTCTTCAGCCAGATTTGGGCTCGGTTATTGTATTAACGGTTACAGCAATGGCCATGTTGTTTATTGCAGGCGCAAGAATTCCTCACTTTATTGCGTTGGCGTTAACCATGTTGGTGCTGTTCATTGGCTTAATTATTTTCGAGCCATACCGGATGCGCCGAGTCACTTCATTTCTTGACCCGTGGGAAGACCCATTCGGCAGTGGCTATCAGTTAACGCAGTCGCTCATGGCGTTTGGGCGTGGCGATGTGTTTGGTCAGGGCTTAGGTAATAGTGTTCAGAAGTTACAGTTCTTACCTGAAGCTCACACCGACTTTATTATGGCGGTTATTGGTGAAGAGCTTGGTTTTACTGGCGTGGTTGCAGTTATTGCGTTGGTATTGGTTCTAGTTCTTAAGGCGCTGATGTTGGGACAAAAAGCGTTACGTCAGAAAAAGCCTTTTGCAGGTTATCTAGCACACGGTATTGGTATTTGGTTTTTCTTCCAAGCAGCGGTGAACGTAGGTGCGTCTGCAGGTTTAATACCAACCAAAGGCTTAACATTACCGTTGGTAAGTTATGGCGGAAGTAGTTTGATGGTGACCTGTATTGGTGTAGCCCTGCTACTTCGCATCGACTATGAAGTGCGAAATGGTTTTAAGTGGAAATCTGCGGAGGGTCAGGCATGAAGCATGTACTGATTACCGCAGGCGGAACGGGCGGACATGTATTTCCAGCACTTGCGGTTGCGCAAGAGCTCAAAGACGCTGGCTTCACAATTAGCTGGTTAGGCACGGAAGATCGAATGGAAGCACAGGTGGTGCCAAAGGCGGGGTTCGACTTTACCGGAATAGAGCAAAAAGCCGTTCGCGGTAAAGGTGCGTTAGGGTGGTTAATTGCCCCCTTCCGTTTGCTTGCAGGAGTGATTAAAATGCGTCGCTTTTTGGCGCTGAAAAAGCCTGACTTAGTGCTGGGTTTTGGTGGTTATACAGCTGGTCCTGCGGGCGTTGCTGCGAAAAGTAAAGGTATACCGCTGATTATTCATGAGCAAAATGCTGCAGCGGGTATGACGAACAAATTACTGGCGCCATTATCTGCGCGAGTGTTACTCGGCTTTCGTGGCGCCAGTGAACAGTTAAAAAGAAGTGAATGGGTAGGAAACCCTGTGCGTCAAGACATCGCTCATCTGATGCAAGAGGCCGTGCCACTGCCGGAAATAGAATTAAAAATTTTAGTGGTTGGCGGCAGTTTAGGTGCTCAACATTTGAATGAAGTAATGCCTGAAGTTTTAAGTCAATGGACTGGCGGAAAGGTTAGCGTGCTACACCAAACGGGGAAAGGTAAGCGCGAGCAAGTATTGACGGCATATAGCGCCATTGATAATGACACCGTTAAAAGTGAAGTTGTTGAATTTATTGAAGATATGAAAGCGGCTTACTTAAATGCAAATTTAGTGGTTTGCCGTGCTGGAGCATTAACGTGTAGCGAGTTGGCCTGCGTTGGCCGTGCAAGCTTGTTGGTGCCTTATCCTTATGCCGTGGACGATCACCAGACTAAAAATGCAGGTGAACTAGTGAGCGCAGGCGCGGCAAGATTGATTAAACAACACGAGTTTACTTGTGCGCATGTAACTCAAGTTTTACAAGAGCTATCGGCTCACCCAGAACAAGTGAAAGAGATGGGAGAGCATGCCAGACAAATAGCTCAACCTGACGCTGCGGCGAAGGTAGCGGCTATTTGTGCTGAGGAAATGAATACTGAAATGAATGTGGAGCAACACTAAGTGACGATGCTAGCGAGCAAACAACCGTTTAAAGTGGTGACCGTACCCGAGATGCGTCGGGTGCGTGTGATTCACTTTGTGGGTATCGGTGGCGCCGGTATGGCGGGTATCGCAGAAGTGTTGTTGAACCAAGGCTACCAAGTTTCAGGTAGTGACATTGCTGAAAATAACAATACGACGCGATTACGTAGTCTAGGCGCGGAAATTAAGTTGGGTCATGCGGCGTCAAACATATCTAGCGCAAGTGTTGTGGTGGTGTCGTCTGCGGTGAAAGCTGACAACGCCGAAGTTGTAGCAGCGAAAGAACTATTGATTCCAGTGGTGCGCAGAGCTGAAATGCTCGCCGAATTGATGCGCTTTAGGCATGGAGTTGCGGTTGCTGGGACACACGGTAAAACCACAACAACGAGCTTAGTAGCGAGTATTTTTGCCGAGGCAGGCAGTGATCCTACATTTGTAATTGGCGGCTTGCTGAACAGCGCTGGTGCTAATGCGCGGTTAGGGTCTTCTAAGTATTTGATTGCAGAAGCAGACGAAAGCGACGCTTCATTTCTGCACTTGCAGCCGATGGTCGCTATTGTGACCAATATAGAGCCCGATCACATGGATACCTATCAAGGTGACTTCGCGAAAATGCAGGACACCTACGTAGAGTTTCTACATAACTTGCCTTTTTATGGGCTTGCAGTGATGTGTGCTGACGACCCGATAGTGACTGAGTTGCTACCTCGTGTAGGTCGTCAAATTACCACCTACGGGTTTAATGAAGGGGTAGATGTTCAGGCTGTGCAGTACGAGCAGTTTGGTAACCAAAGTCACTTTACTGTGTTAAGAAAAGAGCACCCACCACTAGCTGTAAAACTGAATTTACCGGGTAAACATAACGTATTGAATGCCCTAGCAGCGATAGCTGTAGCGTCGGACGAAGGATTGAGTGACGAGGCAATTGTAAGTGCGCTTGAAAAATTTGAAGGCATTGGTCGACGTTTCCAACAGTTTGGTCATTACCCCTGTGGTGATGGTGAAGTTATGTTGATAGACGACTATGGTCACCACCCTTCTGAAGTAGCAGCCACTATTCAGGCGGTAAGAAGCGGTTGGCCTGAGCGTCGTCTAGTGATGTGCTTTCAACCGCACCGTTACTCTAGAACACGAGACTTATACGAAGACTTCGTAGACGTGCTGGTAAACGTGGACGAGTTACTGTTGTTAGAAGTTTATGGCGCGGGAGAAGAACCTGTACCGGGCGCTGAAAGTCGAGCTTTATGTCGTTCGATTCGCCAACGTGGGCAGTTTGAACCGGTGTATGTGAAAGGCCCTGAACACCTTCCGAAAATGTTGGCTGAAGTTATTCAGCCGGGTGACATTGTGCTCACGCAAGGGGCAGGAAACGTGGGTGGTATTGCCAAAGAGTTGCATCGATTACAGTTGAACGTAGAGCAAATGAAAGCAACAGGAGGAAAAGCATGAGTGCTTTGAAACGTGTTGCATTGTTAGCGGGTGGAACTTCGGCGGAGCGGGAGATTTCGTTGCGCTCAGGTCGAGCCATAGAAGCTGCATTAAAAGAAAACAATATAGACGTTGTGTGGTTTGACCCTCAAGAGCGCTCTTTATTGACCTTAGCTAACGAAAATGTGGATGCGGCGTTTATTGCACTTCATGGCCGTGGCGGCGAAGACGGTGAAGTACAAGCGGTGTTGGATTACTTAGAGATTCCATATAGCGGGTCTGGTGTGCTTGCGTGTGCTTTAGCCATGGATAAGTCGAAAACTAAGGCGCTTTGGCAAGGTATGGGCTTACCTACGGCACAGTCTCTTACAGTGAACGCGTCAATGTTGGATTCGTTAGACTTGCGTGCTGTGCTGGAGCAGCTGGGTGGCGAGGTTATGGTTAAGCCGGCGCATGAGGGCTCTAGTATTGGTATGGCGCGAGCCACCAATGAACAAGAATTAGAAAAAGCGCTTAATGCTGCAAAGCAATTTGACTCAGAGTTATTAATTGAACAGTGGCTGGCGGGGCCAGAGTTGACGATTGGCATATTAGGTGACTCGGCACTACCAGTGATTCGAGTGAAAACGCCACATGTTTTTTATGATTACCAAGCGAAGTACGAAGAGCAGACTACTGAATATATATGCCCTGCAGGCCTTTCGAATGAGGATGAGTTTGCAGCGCGTGAGCTAGCTTTAAAAGCCTTTCAAGCCGTGGGTGGGGAAGGCTGGGGTCGCGTTGACATGATGTATGACGCAACCGGTAACTTGCAATTATTGGAAGTAAATATGGTGCCTGGTATGACCGAGAAAAGCTTGGTTCCCATGGCTGCCAAACAATTAGGATTGAGTTTTTCGCAATTAGTGATGCGCGTATTGGCAACTACGCAGCCTTCGGAGTAAGGCATGAGCGAGCCGGTGGCGCGCACAGGTTATGAGTTTTGGGCAGGTGTTGTCGTATTTATCTGCATTTTGGCAGGTTTAATTACCGGCATTGCGGTTTTGTTCAAAGTTGTAACGGACGTGGAGCAAACACCGTTTACGGAAGTGGTTATTAAAGGAGAGCGCGTATTCACAACAACGGATGATGTGGTAGGCGCATTACGAAGCGAGCGATTAGGTGGATTTTTTACAGCTGACGCAGACGTTTTGAGACAAAGAGTAGAAGGATTGCCGTGGATTTATTCGGCATCGATAAGAAGAGAATGGCCGGGAACGCTACACGTGTTTTTGGTTGAGCAGCAAGCACAAGCGCTATGGAATAACGAGGCTGTGCTTAATGTGCAAGGTGAAGTATTTAACGCTCCGGTCGCGGATGTTAAGGGCAGAGTTCCTGAACTCTACGGACCAGCGGACAATGTGGAAGAAACCTTAGATTATTTTCAGAGGTTTCAAACTTTGCTCGAGCAAGGTGGTTTCTCAATACAGGTTTTCCGTTTGAGCGACCGATTTTCCGCAAATTTGGTGTTACAAAATGGCATTGAATTGAGGTTAGGAAGAGAGTCACAAATTGAAAGGATTCAGAGGTTTATGGATTTATTGCCGGTGATTCGAGAAGAAAAAGAAGAACAAATAGATTATATCGATTTGCGTTACGACACTGGCGCAGCAGTCGGTTGGCAAGAAACCAGTACAGGTGAATAAACGTGATAGTGAAAAATGAAGAATCAAACATGATCGTTAGCCTTGATGTAGGCACCAGTAAGGTGACTGCGTTAATTGGTGAAATTATGCCTGACGGTGAATTGAGCGTAATTGGTGTGGGCATGACCCCAAGCCGCGGTATGGATAAAGGTGGCGTGAACGACTTAAACCTAGTGGTGCAGTCGATTCAACGCGCCGTGAATGAAGCTGAGTTAATGGCTGACTGCCGTGCGACCAATGTTTATTTGAATATTTCTGGTCGCCACATTGGCTGTCAAAACGAAAATGGCATGGTTCCCATCAACGACGTGGAAGTAACTTTAGACGACGTTGAAAGTGTCATTCACGCAGCGAAGTCTGTGCCAATTGCCCAAGAGAGAAGAATTTTACACGTATTGCCGCAAGAGTTTGTGATTGACTCGCAAGAGAGCATTAAGAGCCCTGTGGGTATGTCGGGTGTTCGTATGGAGTCGCGCGTACACATCATCACTTGTGCCAATGACATGGCAAAGAACATTGTGAAAGCTGTAGAGCGCTGTGGCTTACAAGTGGAAAGCTTAATTTTCTCGGCATTGGCTTCGAGCCATGCGGTGCTTACCGATGATGAGAAAGAATTGGGTGTAGCGCTTGTTGATATGGGCGGCGGTACTATCGACATTTCTATTTTCTCTGGTGGAGTGTTGCGTCATACAGCGGTTATTCCTGTTGCAGGAAACCAAGTGACCAACGATATTGCGAAGATTTTTAGAACACCACTTGGCCACGCAGAAGACATCAAAGTTCAATATGCGTGTGCGTTACGCCAGTTGGTTAGCATGGAAGACACCATTGAGGTGCCATCAGTAGGCGGAAGACCTGCCCGTGCCATGAGTAGACATACATTGGCAGAGGTTGTGGAACCTCGCTATATGGAATTATTTGAGCTGGTTAGAGACGAAATAGAAAAAAGTGGCTTAGACGAACAAATTGCTGCGGGTGTAGTGCTTACCGGCGGCACAGCAAAGATGGAAGGTGCGGTTGAGTTTGCAGAAGAGGTATTTCAAATGCCCGTGCGTATTGGCTCACCGTTAGGGGTGAAAGGACTTTCAGACTATGTCGACGATGCAATTCACGCTACATCTGTTGGGTTGTTGAGATTTGGTCAAATGGAGTTAGCGGAACAGGAGAGGGAGCGCAATCGCCAGCAGCAAGCACACTGGTGGGTTCGCGTGAAAAGTTGGTTCCGCGGTGAATTTTAAATTTTGGGGTAACACAAAAAACTACAGGAAAGTGGAGAGGTAATAACTATGAACATGTTCGAAGTGATAGAGCAGTTTGAGTCAGACGCGGTGATAAAAGTCATCGGCGTTGGTGGTGGTGGCGGTAACGCCGTTCAGCACATGGTGACGCAATCTATTGAGGGCGTTCAATTCATTGCAGCTAATACTGACGCACAAGCGCTTCGTCGCAATGGTGCTGATGTTGCCGTGCAGTTAGGTGGCGAAATTACTAAAGGCTTGGGTGCTGGCGCAAACCCAGAAATTGGTCGTTTAGCTGCTGAAGAAAACCGTGAAGAAATTCAGCGTTACCTAGACGGTGCTGACATGGTTTTCATCGCTGCAGGCATGGGTGGTGGTACTGGCACAGGTGCTGCACCAATCGTTGCTGAAATTGCCAAAGAGATGGGCGTACTTACGGTTGCGGTAGTGACTAAGCCTTTTCCATTTGAAGGCAAAAAACGTATGGAGTCTGCCGACGCAGGTATTGCTGAGCTTGCACAGCACGTGGACTCGTTGATCACGATTCCTAATGAAAAGCTTCTTAAAGTATTAGGTCGTGGAACTTCGTTGCTAGACGCTTTCGGCGCTGCGAACAATGTATTGCTAGGTGCAGTGCAAGGTATTGCAGAACTTATTACGCGCCCTGGTTTAATTAACGTCGACTTTGCAGACGTACAAACCGTAATGCGTGAAATGGGTACAGCCATGATGGGTACCGGTATTGCGAGCGGTGAAGACCGTGCTCAAGAAGCTGCTGAAATGGCAATTAACAGTCCGCTTCTTGAAGATATCGACCTTTCTGGTGCGCGCGGTGTTTTGGTCAACGTGACTGCCGGTATGGATATGAGCATGGACGAGTTTGATACTGTGGGTGAGACAGTTCGTGCTTTCGCTTCAGACAACGCAACAGTGATCATTGGTGCGGTTATCGACGTAGAAATGTCTGATGAAATGAGAGTCACAGTTGTTGCTACGGGTCTTGGTGCAGAGCGTAAGCCTGACATCGCTCTTGTAGAACCACGCAAGACCGAAGCAACCGGTATGCGTTCAAGCGGTAGCGTTTCTCAACCTTATTCTGGTTCTAGTTCTGCAGCACCAAAATTAGAGCCTGAAAGCGAAGTTGAAGAGCCGATGGTACAAACCGGAACTCAAAGTCAGCCGAGAAAAGAGCAAAACTTCCTGGACATCCCAGCGTTTCTGCGCAGACAGGCTGATTAAAAAATAGACTGGCTTGACCAGTAATGTGACTTTTGTTATAGTTTGCGCCCTTTAACTCCAGTTTTTCAAGGGTTGAAGGGGGCGTGAGTCACACGGTGAGGCAACGCGAGAAAGCGTTTGAGGTCTCAGCGATACAGTGAGGGTAGGTGTATGATCAAACAACGGACAATTAGAGAAGCAATTTCAACGACAGGTGTTGGCCTCCATAAAGGAAATAAGGTCAATCTGACGTTGCGTCCTGCTGCGCCAAATGCAGGCATTGTTTTCCGTCGCGTCGATCTCGAGCCTGTAGTCGAGATTAAAGTTGAGCCTGAACTGGTGCGCGACACGCGCATGTGTACTTGTTTGATCAATGAAGAAAACGTACGTGTTTCTACGGTAGAGCACTTGCTTGCGGCAGTTGCAGCAATGGGAATCGACAACTTGTATATTGAAGTTGATTCACATGAGATTCCTATTATGGACGGTAGTTCTCATCCGTTCATTTTCTTATTGCAGTCTGCAGGCGTGGAAGAGCAAGGGCCGGCTAAGCGCTTTATTCGCGTGAAGAAACCCGTACGTGTGGAAGAAGGTGATAAATGGGCCGAGTTGTTACCCCATGACGGGTTCAAAATCGACTTCTCGATCGACTTCGACCACCCCGCGATCGCTGATACTAACCAAATGGTTTCTATGGACTTAAGTTCACAGAACTTTATTCGCGACATCAGCCGCGCCAGAACCTTCGGGTTTATGAAAGATATTGAAGTACTTCGTGCTAACAACCTAGCGTTAGGTGGCAGCATGGACAACGCTGTAGTGTTAGACGAGTTCCGTGTATTGAATACGGAAGGTTTGCGCTATGACGACGAGTTCGTAAAACATAAAGTACTAGATGCGGTGGGAGACCTTTATATGCAAGGCCACAGTATTCTAGGACACTTGCGTGCCCACAAGTCGGGTCACGCTTTAAATAACAAGCTTTTGGTGGAATTAATCCAGAACCAAGAAGCTTGGGAATTTATAACCTTTGAAGATAAAGAAAGCGAAGCGCCAATTCGTTATTTAGATCCGGTTACAGCGTAAGACATACTCGGGTCTACTTGAACATTTAAGGCGTTGACTTTTATCTCAGGTATCTGATTAAATCGTTGAATAATCTCGGATTCGGTAATCCGGATTCGAGTAACCCAAGCGGGTGAAGCAACGTGAATAAATAGTGTGTCGTCGCGATGGGCGATACAACGAGAGGCTGCGGCAAGTGCAGGTGAAACGGCTTGCTGCCAGAGTGCGTTAAGATGCTCAGCCTGATGAGTACGTTTACTCAGTTCAGCAAGGGGTCCAGTGGACAATAATTGTTGTGCTGTTTTCGGTGGACGTTTGAGCATCTATCTACTGAAGTGAGTGAATTATTGCATGAGTTTAGCAATCCTTTATAAGGGTCGAAAGGTTAGATTTAAAATTAGCCTGTCGCGTCGGCGACTCCTCACCATATTAGGCATTTCTGCATTCCTAACTTTATCTATTACTCAACCTTGGAAAGAACAAGGTATAGACCCTCTTGTCGCGCAAGAAAGTATTCGTGCAGAACAACTCCGTATTGCCGCTGAGTCTGAAGCGGTCAAGCAAGTGCGAGAGCACGCTCAGCGCGAACTTACTGCTATGTCGATTAAAATGGGTGAGTTGCAAGGTCAACTTATGCGTTTAGAGGCTTTCGGTCAGCGTCTTGCTGAAGTGGCAAACTTCGATGATGGAGAGTTCCTATTCGACACACCTATGCCTTTGGGTGGCCCTGAAGCTTCTCTGAATGAATGGCCCGTCGTTACTGACCATAATATTCTTGATGACCTTGATCAGATGATTGCTCAGCTTGATGATCGACAAAATCAGCTTCACCTACTTGAGTCTGTGATGGTTAATCACCATATAGAAGAAGCACGCTTCATTGCAGGTCGTCCAATTGGCGCTGGCTGGTTGAGTTCGCAGTACGGTATTCGTCGTGACCCATTTAATGGTAACCCGACGATGCACCGCGGAATAGATTACGCTGCAGCCAATGGCTCACCCGTGTATGCTACGGGCGCAGGTATTGTGACTTATGCAGGAAGACGTACAGGTTATGGCTATTTAGTTGAAGTTGACCATGGTGCTGGGTTAAGAACTCGTTACGCACATTTGGGTGACTATGATGTAGCCGTTGGAGATGTGGTCACACGCGGTCAAGAAATTGGTAAAGTGGGTCAGACAGGTCGAGCAACCGGTCCTCACGTTCATTATGAAGTATTGCAGAATGGACGCCATTTGAACCCCGCTGAATATGTGACACGCCGCGCGCCAACTGAGTAAGGCGTAGGGTAGTTTCGCAACGGCACCTGACAGGTGCCGTTTTGTTTTTTAAATTTAATTATCTTTTTGTGTGGTGAAGCGAACGTAAGCTAGCCCAAAGCAAATTGCAGGAACCTCGAAGCAGATGATTGGTAGTTTAGTAAAGAGCATTTTTGGAAGTCGTAACGACCGGATAATAAGCAAACTTGGCAAGCAAGTTGACAAAATAAATGCGCTAGAAGCTTCTTACGAAAAGCTGTCTGACGATGAAATCAAAGCTAAAACAGCTGAGTTTAAAGAGCGCCTAGCGAATGGCGAATCTTTAGACAGTATTTTAGTTGAGGCGTTTGCAACTGTACGCGAAGCGAGTAAGCGTGTGTTTGGTATGCGCCATTTCGACGTGCAGCTTATTGGCGGTATGATTCTTAACGACAACCGCATTGCCGAAATGCGTACTGGTGAAGGTAAAACCCTAACCGCTACATTACCTGCGTATTTGAACGCCCTTACCGGTGGCTGCGTGCATGTTGTTACCGTGAACGATTACTTGGCGCGTCGTGATGCTGACTGGAACCGTCCTCTATTTTCGTTTTTGGGAATGACCGTTGCTTGTAACGTCGCAGGCATGCGCCCACAAGAGAAGCAAGAAGCCTATCAAGCAGACATTCTATACGGAACGAATAACGAGTTCGGTTTTGACTACCTGCGCGACAACATGGCATTTTCACCGAAAGAGCGTGTGCAACGCGAACTTTATTACGCCATTGTCGATGAAGTTGACTCGATTCTTATCGACGAAGCTCGTACACCATTGATTATTTCTGGCCCTGCAGAAGACTCTTCTGCGCTTTACAAGCAAATCAACCAGTTAGTGGGCGTGTTAAAACGCCAAATGGTTGAGGAAACTAAAGACACTGAAGTTGCTGAAGAAGACCGCGCAGACTTCACGATTGACGAGAAAGCACGCCAGTTACATTTAACGGAGCAAGGCCAAGAGCGAATCGAAGATATCCTTCGTGAAGCCGAGTTATTAAAGCCAGAAGATTCATTATATTCTGCTGCCAATATCTCATTGTTGCACCATGTAAACGCTGCATTACGTGCGCATCATTTATTTAAGCGCGATGTTGATTACATAGTTAAAGACAGCCAGATCGTTATTGTTGACGAACATACTGGTCGTACTATGGAAGGTCGTCGTTGGTCTGAAGGTTTACACCAAGCTATTGAAGCAAAAGAAGGTGTATCGATTCAAAACGAAAACCAAACATTGGCGTCGATTACATTCCAGAACTATTTCCGTTTGTACACTAAGCTAGCGGGGATGACTGGTACAGCAGACACCGAAGCGTTCGAATTCCAGGATATCTACGGGTTGGAAACAGTGGTTGTTCCAACCAACAAACCTATGATTCGTGACGATCGCGGCGATTTGATCTACCTAACTGCTGCAGAAAAATACGACGCCATTATTAAAGATGTGAAAGAACAACGTGACGCAGGGCGCCCGGTATTGGTGGGTACGTCATCAGTAGAAAGCTCGGAATTAGTTTCTAAGTTACTGAAAAAAGATAAAATCAAACACAAAGTACTGAACGCGAAGTATCACGAGCAAGAAGCGGAAATTATCGCTCAAGCCGGTCAAGCTGGCGCTGTAACCATTGCCACGAACATGGCGGGTCGTGGTACTGACATTGTACTCGGCGGTAACTTACAAACAGAGCTCGACGCTTTAGAGAATGCAGACGAAGCTAAAGTTGCTCAAGTTAAAGAAGATTGGCAGAAACGCCATGACGCAGTTATTGAAGCGGGTGGCTTGCACATTGTGGGTACCGAGCGCCACGAATCTCGCCGTATCGATAACCAGTTGCGCGGACGTTCGGGCCGTCAAGGTGACCCTGGTTCTTCTCGTTTCTATTTGTCACTCGACGACAGCTTAATGCGTATTTTTGCGTCGGACAAAATGGGTGCGATGATGAAGCGCTTAGGTATGAAACCTGGCGAAGCTATTGAACACCCATGGGTTTCAAAAGCTATTGAGAATGCTCAACGCAAAGTGGAAGCGCGTAATTTTGATATTCGTAAACAGCTGCTTGAGTATGACGATGTTGCCAATGACCAACGTAAAGTGGTTTACGAACAGCGCAATGAGTTATTAAACGAAGGCGATATTAAAGAAACCATCGAAGTGATTCGCGACGATGTATATAACGTGGTTATTTCTGAGTACATTCCGCCAGAGTCGTTAGAAGAAATGTGGAATGTGAAAGGCTTAGAAGACCGTTTGCGTGCGGACTTTGATCTAGATTTACCGATACAGCAATGGCTTGATGACGACGATAAGTTATTTGAAGAGCGTTTACGCGAACGTATCATTGAGGAAGCGGCAACTGCCTACCAAGAGAAAGAGCAACAGGTAGGTGAGAAGGTTATTCGTAACTTTGAAAAAGCCGTAATGCTACAAAGCCTTGATACCCACTGGAAAGAACACTTGGCTGCAATGGACCACCTGCGCCAAGGCATCCATTTGCGTGGTTATGCTCAGAAGAACCCGAAACAGGAATATAAACGTGAAGCGTACAACCTGTTCATGGATATGCTCGAAGGCTTGAAGGTCGATGTTATCGGGATCTTGAGTAAGGTTAAGGTTCGTGCTGAAGAAGACGTAGAAGCGGTTGAAGCGCAGCGTCGTAAGTCTGAGGAAGCGCCAAAGGAGTACAAGCATGAGTCTGCCCCGACTTCAGGCGGAGATTCAGCAGCTAGTGAAGGTGCGCAAACTGTTGTGCGTGAAGGCGCGAAGGTAGGGCGTAATGATCCTTGCCCTTGCGGTTCAGGTAAAAAGTACAAGCAGTGCCACGGAAAGCTAACCTAACCAATTAAGTTATTGCGTAATAAATACAGCGGTGTGACTGTTACAGTGACACCGCTTTTTTATAATCCGAGGACAATATTGTGAAACGAGTTCATGTTGCCGTTGCTGTTATTGTAAATAACGAACAAGAAGTTTTGCTTAGCTTTCGTGCAGCAAACCAGCACCAAGGAAATTTATGGGAATTTCCAGGCGGAAAAGTGGAAGTGGGTGAAACGGTACAACAAGCCTTAACTCGAGAATTGCTAGAAGAGTTAGCTGTAGAGGTGCGAAGCGCTGAGCCCCTTATTGAAATAAGTCATGACTATGGTGACAAGACAGTGCTACTAGATGTTTGGTGGAGTGAGGACTTTAGTGGAGAACCTCACGCGAATGAAGGGCAACCTTGGAAGTGGGTGCCTCTTCATACGTTGTCAGATTATGAATTTCCTGCGGCGAATGCGCCTATTTTAGAAGCCATCAACCGAAGAGTCGGATTCGTTGGCTGAGGGAGGAAGCTCTTCCCCTGGAATTCTTTTTTCCTCACTTGCCCATTCACCCAAATCAATGAGTTTGCAGCGTTCGCTGCAAAATGGACGGTACTTCGCTTCAGATGTCCACTTTACTTTGGTATCGCAAGTGGGGCATTGAACTGTAGTTGTATTCGGCATGGTTCCTCTAAATTTATTTAATGGCGCGAGCAAGCTCTAAGTACTTTGCGTGGAGCTCATCGACTTGTTTGTTCAAAAATGACTGAGGGCCGCTATTATCGATAATATCGTCGGCTTTTTCCAATCGTTCATTACGACTTATTTGTGCTTTAATAATCGATTCAACTTGTGTTTGGTTTACTTTGTCTCTTGCGGAGGTTCTTTCGATTTGAATATGCTCCGGCACATCGACGACAAGATCTCGATGTGTGATGGCATCTAGATTATTTTCAAACAATAGAGGGGCACTCAGAATAACGTACGCAGATTGTGCGGAACTTAGTGCATCTACGATATGTTTGCGTATAACCGGATGCATCAGTTGGTTTAGCTTGGTTTTTTCGTCTGGGTTAGAGAAAACGATTTCCCTGAGTTGAGCACGGTTGATACTCCCATCTTCGTTGATTACTTTGTCGCCAAAGTGTTTAGCAATTTCAGTAAGTAATGGGGAACCCACGGTAACTACTTCTCGTGCGATAATGTCAGCGTCGACAACCTTGATGCCTTTTTCTTCAAACAGGGCACTTACAGACGATTTACCACTTCCGATACCACCGGTTAAGCCAACAATAAATTGCGTTGAAGGAAGGTTGGGTGAAGTCATGTATTTAATTCCCAATACCAAGTATAGATTTCTGCACCCCAAAATAGAGCAACTACACCTGCAGCGGCAATAAATGGACCAAATGGCATTGCTTGTCCCGCCTTAGACTTCTTTAACAACAGAAAAGCTATGCCAACGAGGGCTCCAATGACTGATGACGCCAACACAATAAAAGGTAAAAACTTCCAGCCAAGCCACGCGCCAAGAGCGGCTAGCAGTTTAAAGTCTCCGTAGCCCATACCTTCTTTACCGGTTGCTAGCTTGAATAGCCAAAATACAGACCATAAAACCAAGTAGCCTGCTGTGGCACCGATAATAGAGTCGATGGGAGAGATAGGGAGAACGGAGATGCTGAGAATTAAGCCGAGCCAAATAAACGGTAATGTTATTTGGTCGGGTAACAGCATTTCATCGAGGTCGATACAGCTTAGCGTAAGTAGAATGAGTAGAAATGCGACATAGCTAAGTGCCAATAATGTAAACCCAAACTGGTAAACCGAGGCCCAAGTCAAACATGCAGCAGCCAGCTCTACGATTGGATAGCGAATAGAAATTTTTGCGCTGCAATGTCGGCACTTTCCACGCTGGAGCGCATAACTCAATACGGGGATATTCTCATACCAACGCAGTGACGTTTCACAATGAGGGCAGCGTGAGCCGGGTACTGCTAGATTAAACTTGTCAAATTGCGGAGGTGCTTGTTTTGTCGATTCGGCGCAGTCTATTTGCCACTGCCGTTTTAACATTACGGGTAGGCGCGCAATAACCACATTGAGAAAGCTGCCCACCATTAGGCCAAATAAAAAAGCGAATACCTGGGCTAGCATGGGTTCTTGTTGTAATAGTTCTAACACGCACTTTCTCCTTGGTGAAAAGACAATGTTACCCCACTGTTTGCCCTAACTGAAATAGCGGAAGATACAAAGCCGCCATTAAGCCAGCCGTAATAAGACTCATAATACTAAGCATGATGTGCGGAATAACTTGTAAAAGATGCTGCTGCCGCTGTTGTTGGGTGCTTTCAAGCTGATGCACCACAAGTCGAAGTTGTTGAGTGAGACGGCCGCTTTGCGTACCTATGGTTATCATCGCGGTAAATCGTTCGGGTAGACGTAATAACTGAAATATACGCTCTATGGGTTGACCGCGATGGACAAACTGGAGGGCTGTGAGCCACAGGTAGGTACGAAGTGTGCATTTAGAGTGAGTGGAAAGTGTTCTGCAAATATCTTGTATGGGCATATTTTGCTCAAGCCCTTTGAGCATGAGCCCTAGCTCGATTGCTGTAGCTTTTAAAAACATGGGACTCAATGCGTTAGAGAGCTGCCAAATCTTAGAT
The DNA here is from genome assembly GCF_004344885.1 of Lysobacter sp. N42. Taxonomy (NCBI): domain Bacteria; kingdom Pseudomonadati; phylum Pseudomonadota; class Gammaproteobacteria; order Lysobacterales; family Lysobacteraceae; genus Lysobacter; species Lysobacter sp. N42. The sequence continues at coordinate 390,905 of NZ_SKFB01000002.1, read as the reverse complement.
TTCAAATAGAAGCTGTTTTTCCATAAACGAAGCGCGCCATTGAGCAATAAATAGAGACTTGATGCAATTAAAGTTATGACGGCAAGGTCTTGCAGCGTATAAAAATCACTGGGGTTTAATATAACCCGAGTAAGTCCAGGTAGTTCGGCCCCTGTTTGTGCGTATAGATTGGCGAACCTTGGGAAAATAAAGAACTTGAGTCCCAGAATAAGCATAACGCCTAAAATTAAAACCATCACAGGGTAGGCCATCGACTTCTTTAGCTGTTGGTAGCTGTAAAGTTGATGTTCGAAGTCGTCGGCAATATCTTTAAGCACGGCCTCTAATGAACCGCTTTGTTCGGCGAACTGTATTTGTCGTATGACATGGGTGTCTTTGGCGAGGAAACTGCGAAGTAATCCTTGGGATAGAGGACGACCTTGCTCGACCTGCTGTATGCAGGAATGCGAAAGCTGACACTCTTGCTGTGTCGTTCCATGCATCAATAAACTATGTAATGCTGCATGGTGGTCAAACCCAGATGCGACTAATTGATGCCAACCGTGGAACCAACGCCAACAGGCACGCAAATACACAGATTTAGTCTTCTTTAAGTCGGGTAAAGTTCGAACAGACTTTACGTGGTGCTCTTGTTGCCAGAGTTCGATAATGAGTAATGACTTACTTTCTGCCAAGCGTACGCCCGAATGATCTGCGGTTCGCCACTTCAACCATTTCAATGTTCGCATACAGTTTCTTGACCGTTTCCTAATGCATTTTTGATTTGATTCCAGCAGTTGCTGCTGTTTGAGTGCGCGAGTAGGGCATGACTAAGCTGCTCGGTCATGGGGTTTATGTCGAACACACCCTTTCGTTGTTTGCCAATAGTCACAAGGCGTTGGTTCATCAACAATCGTAACGAACTAGCAATTTGCACTGCTGAACATTGCAGCTGCAATAGCCTGACAATGGCAGCAAGTCCATTACTCGCATGCAGTGTGGCGAGGACTAAATGCCCTGTTTGAGCCGCTTGTAGGGTTACTTCCGCTGTTTCTGCGTCTCTAATTTCTCCTACCATAAGTATGTCGGGGTCTTGTCTGAGTAACGCTCTTAGGCATTGCGCAAAAGAGCGATGGAAGCTGGAGTTCACCTCTGTTTGGTTTACACCGTCTATCGGAACTTCGACAGGGTCTTCAACGCTACTGATGTTAAGGCTGGCATTATTGAGCGATTCTAACATGGCATACAGCGTTGCGGTCTTACCGCTACCTGTAGGACCTGTAGTTAAAATCAGCCCGTGCGAATGAACGAGCTGTTGCTGAACTATTTTGAGTTGCTCGGGTAGCATTCCCAAATGGTCAAGGGATATCAATGTACCCTGCGTGTTCAGCAGACGTACCACTGCTTTTTCACCCCAAATGGTGGGCATAACATTTAAACGGCAATCTATATTTTGGTGTTCAACTGCCAATTGAAACCTACCGTCTTGTGGTGTTTGGCGCTGAGTCACGTCCATATTGGCCGCATTTTTTAACGCTGCAATGCACTGAATACCCTGTGATTTAGGTAGTTTTTCCACAATAGACAAGCGGCCTAAAATCCGAGAACGAACTATGAGGTGTTCTTTCGACGGCTCAAAATGCACGTCGGAGGCTTGCGTTTGGCAGGCATTCACAATGAGTTCGTGAAGGGCTTTAGGTAGGTTAGCGGTTTCCATAGGTTAACCCTCTAATGAGCCAATACAACGAGAGATGCGAGGTTGAAGGGTGAAGTCAGAACAAAAGACTTGCCATGAAATTTGAGTGTCGGTTGTTTGGGGTACTAACTCTACTTGAATCGGCTCTCCGGTTGTGTCGGTTGCCGCTAAAGTGGCAGCAATAGAGCCAGTATTGGAGCCGGAAGCTATTGCTGTAATACCTTCTGGAAAAATTGATGGTGACGCCGGTATGCCTTGTGTACCTAACTCATTGCAACTATTAAGCGTCCCATACTGCTGCCAACACAGCGTAATTCCAGTTTGCCACGGCTGTAAGCCGAGTAAGGCTGTTGTGGCGCGAGAACGTTGGGTGTAGTCGGTGAACGCTGGAATAGCGACTGAGCTCAGGATGCCTAAAATGGCCACAACCACCATGAGCTCGATTAAACTAAACGCCCTTTGTTTGATACTTGCTTGATTCACACTCACCTCCTTGTTTGCGAACAAAGAAGGTATAGTGTTTAAGGTAAAAGGTAGCGAACTTAAGTGAGCTATTTCAGCAATAGCTCACATGCTTTTCGGCTTAGGTTTCAATAAACCTCATGGATAAGTCTAGTGCTTGTACGTGTTTGGTGAGCGCCCCTGAGCTTATGTAGTCGACGCCCATAGCTGCATAGTGAGCCAGTTGATCGGCGGTGACATTGCCTGAGACTTCTAATTTAGCTTTTCCATGGGCTTGCTCAACAGCGGAGAGAATGTCTTGGTCGGAAAAGTTGTCGAGCATAATAACGTCGGCACCTGCTGTTAACGCCTGTGTTAATTCCTCCAAACTTTCTACTTCCACTTCTACCCATTTACTCGGCTGGTTGATACGAGCTTGTGATACTGCTGCATCAATTCCCCCGCAGGCTGCGATGTGGTTTTCTTTAATCAGGTACGCGTCGTACAAGCCGATTCTATGGTTGGTGCCACCACCACATTGTACCGCATATTTTTGCCCTAACCGCATACCTGGTAGCGTTTTACGAGTGTCTAATAACTGTGTCTGACTGCCTTTTAAATGCGTCATAGCACTTGCTACGGCGCTTGCAGTACCACTGTAGGTTTGCACAAAATTGAGTGCGGTGCGCTCGCCCGTAAGTAAGCTTCGTGCAGAGCCTTCTAATGTGAAAAGAGTTTGGTCTTCATGGACGTTGTCACCGTCATCAACATGCCAAGTGATGCTCACCGTGTTGTCGAGCTGGCGGAATGTTTCATTCACCCAAAGCTTGCCGCAAAATACGCCAGGTTCGCGCGTAATAACCCGAGCCAGTGCTTGCTGCTCACTGGGGATTAACATGGCAGTAATGTCGTGCTCACCAGAAATAGAAACAGTGTCGGCAGGCAACCCTAAATCCTCTTGTAATGCGCGGGTAACTTCCTGCTGCACAGAGTCTTCTAATTCGGGCGTAATAACGGGTTGAACTGCATTAGTCATGTAATTGTCTCGGTCTTAATTCTAGGGGTAAGAAGTGTTTTTGCGCTGACGAATCGTGAGTTGCCCGTCGCGCTGATTGAATTCTAACGCGCGAAGGGCGCTCATGCCTAGCAGTATATGCTCACTGTCGTAGTCGGGTACTACACTTGCGGCCACGCCTGTAAGTTGAATTTCTCCTAATTGCAGCGTGTTCACTTCGGTTTGATAGGCTGTGGCAATACCGTTGGCGGTTTGTACTCGAATCGGCGTGCCTTGTTGCAGATTAAGCCGCCGCGCGAGCCGTCCTGGTATAGCTACTTGTGTTGCACCCGTGTCGAGTAAAAAGGTGACCGGTTCATTGTTGATATATCCATTGGCAACGTAATGCCCTGCACGGTTCTGTTGCAACACCACAACAGCGTCTGAACCTTGTTGATAGGTTTCTACCTGTTGATTCGGATTGAACTGAGCTTCGAGTGCGTCATTAAAAAACCAATACAATAGGCCCAACGCAGCAATCCATGCGAACCAGTTAAAGAATTTTCCGATTTGTGCAGTATTGTCGTTTGTACCGTTCATCTTTTGTATGCTCAATGTCTGATAACTCGATCTTCTCGCAAAGGTGTCGTTATAATCAACTCAAGTTAAAATAAATTATACCCATAGTGATTAGGGAAAGATCTTGAAGATTCAACAACACGTTGTAAAAGAGGGTGTCTTTCGAGCGTCACCACACGCAGACGAAAGGCCAGATAGTAATGATATAAGTTTGCTGGTTATTCACGGCATAAGTTTGCCTGCGGGGCAGTTTGGTGGTCCTTATATTGATGATCTATTTATGGGATGCCTAGATTGTAAAGCCGATAGTAGCTTTGGTGAGCTTGAAGGATTGCGGGTCTCGGCGCACTGTTTAGTAAGAAGAAACGGGGAAGTGATTCAATACGTTCCATTTGACCGTCGAGCGTGGCACGCAGGTCGCTCAGCGTTCAAGGGGCGAGAGCGTTGTAACGACTTTAGTATTGGTATTGAACTTGAGGGAACGGACACCACACCCTACACTGATTTGCAGTATGAGAAATTAGCTGAACTCGCGGCTGCCATTATGCTCGACTATCCAGACATTACGTTAGATCGTATAGTGGGGCACGAACACATTGCTCCAGGTCGGAAAACAGACCCAGGCGAAGCTTTTAATTGGTCACGCTTTATTGACGAAGTTCGTCAATGCGTAAAAAGGACAACTGAATGATCGTATTTTCTTTATTTTTAGCTTTGGCTTTAGAGAGGCTTCGTGTCACGCCTGCAGGTTGGGAGCTGGACGAGAAAGCCCGCAGTTTTGATGCTTGGCTAACAGGGCATCGAACCTTTGGTAGTGCGCGGCAAAATACAACATTTGGTCCCTTTCTGCTTCTTATTCCTGCGTTTATATTAGCTATTTTACTACTGATGAGCGACCAGAGTTTACTTCTGCTGCTTGTTAATGTGTTAGTACTTACTTTGGTTATTGGCTGCAGAAACAAAAGAGATGCAATGCGTGAATGGTTTTTGGCAGTGCAAAGAGAAGATTTAGCAAGCCAAAAGGAACAAGCGGAAAAATTTTTAGGTGATGGGGCCGGTCCGGGAGCCTCTATAGGTGACCATATTTTATGGCTTAACTTCCGTTTTTACTTTGCGGTAGCTCTTTGGTTTGTGCTGTTAGGAGCGCCAGGTGCTTTAGCTTATGCGTTCTTCCGAGCCAACGCAGACCGCGTAGGTGCATTCATGGACTGGATTGACTGGATTCCTAGTCGTGTAGCTAGTTTCGCATTTTTGTTAGTAGGTAATTTCTCGAAAGCGCTACCGGTTTGGCTGGAACATTTAACTAAAGTAGAAGCTTCACAAGAAACATTGCTCACCATTGCCCGTTCCGCAGAGGAAATACCCAGCGGTGATGTTGCGGTAAACGCCGAGCCAGAGGCAATGTTGGCATTAGCTAGAAGAAGTACTATTTTGCTTTTGGCTGCTATTGCACTCGCCACACTGTTTGGTTGGGTGGTATGACCATTGGCTGAAAACTCAAGATTCCAATAGGCGGTACTAGAAAGATTATAGCAATAGCGTTATAATTTTCTGGAAAATTGGTAAGACCAAATAACCAGAGGGTATGCGCAAACCATGGTTGCTGTTGGAAAAATCAAGCACACCAAGCTTTCAGACGTCATTGTTGGCCAGATGGAAGCTCTTATTGTTGACGGGACATGGCCCGCCGGCACGCGCTTGCCTGCTGAACGAGAACTAGCGCGGCAATTCGAAGTTTCCCGACCTTCATTACGCGAAGCTATCCAAAAGTTAGAAGTGCGTGGTTTAGTTAGCCGTCGCCAAGGCGGAGGCACCTATGTTACCGGTGCTCTAAATCAGCAGGTTTCTGACCCTTTATTCGACTTACTCTCTCGTCATCCGGAATCACAATTCGACTTACTAGAATTTCGTCATGCGCTGGAGAGTGTGTCTGCTTATTTCGCAGCGCTTCGCGGTACCGACGACGATCTTGAGCGAATTAAAGAGAGTTTAGCTACGGCTACCCAGTCGGAATTGTCGGTAGAAGCGCAAGCTGATGCGTTAGTTAAGTTTTATACCACTGTGGCGGAAGCTTCGCACAACTTGGTGTTGTTACATTTAGTGCGAGGCATGCAGTCGGTACTACGAGACAATATTTTTAAGAATCTAGAACAGCTACAAAACCGTAGTGATGTTCGAGAGCAGTTGCATGTTCATAGGAATGCTATGGTTAAGGCTATTACGGACAGGCAACCTGAACAAGCGCGAGAGGCGTGCCATGCGCATCTTGCCTACATTGAAAATATTCTTTTACAACTGAATAGAGAACAGGGGCGTCACGAGAGAGCGCTCAGACGATCTCAGGACACAGTGTCCTGAATCACGAATTTTAAGTGAAAGGAGCCGTTATGGCAGAGCATGATCATAAAGATGTCGATCCACAAGAAACGTTAGAGTGGGTAGAAGCGCTAGAGTCAGTATTAGATGCTGAAGGTCCGAAGCGTGCGCATTATATTTTAGAACAACTTATTGATAAGGCACGCAGAAGTGGTGCTTACCTACCTTATCAACCGACAACAGCTTACTTGAATACTATTCCGGTAAGCCAAGAGCCGGTAATGCCAGGTGACCAAACGCTTGAGTCTAGAATTCGTGCTGCAATTCGTTGGAATGCGTTGGCTATGGTGTTGCGAGCTTCTAAGAAAGAGCTTGAATTAGGCGGACACATCTCGAGCTTCGCTTCTTCTGCGATGCTTTATGACGTTGGTTTCAACCACTTCTTCCGTGCGCCAGGGGAAGATGGCGGCGACTTCCTATTTATTCAGGGACATGCGTCTCCTGGTATCTACGCGCGTTCATTTTTAGAAGGCCGTATTACTGAAGAGCAGCTAGACGGTTTTCGCCAAGAGGTAGACGGAGAAGGTTTGCCGAGTTATCCGCACCCGAAACTTATGTCGGACTACTGGCAGTTCCCAACGGTGTCTATGGGTCTTGGTCCGATGCAGGCGATTTACACCGCACGTTTCTTGAAGTATCTGACCGACCGCGGCATTAAAGACTGTTCTAATCAGCGCGTTTACTGCTTCCTCGGTGATGGTGAAGTAGATGAGCCAGAAAGTTTAGGTGCTATTGGTCTTGCTAGTCGTGAAGGCTTGGACAATTTGACGTTCGTGATCAACTGTAACCTTCAACGTCTAGACGGTCCTGTGCGCGGTAACGGTAAGATCATTCAAGAGCTTGAAGGCACATTCCGTGGCGCAGGCTGGGAAGTGATTAAAGTGATTTGGGGGCGTTATTGGGATCCTCTTCTTTACCGTGACACTGAAGGCAAACTTGCTGAAATTATGCAAACGAGCGTGGACGGTGAGTACCAAAACTATAAAGCGAAAGGCGGAGCATACACCAGAGAACATTTCTTCGGAAAAACTGAAGAAACTAAAGCTATGGTGGCCAACCTTTCCGACGAGGATATTTGGCGTTTGAATCGTGGTGGCCACGATCCAGTTAAGGTTTATGCTGCATATAACAAAGCCGTAAATACGAAAGGTCGCCCACAAGTGATCTTAGCGAAAACGGTGAAAGGCTACGGCATGGGTTCTGCTGGTGAAGGTAAGAACGTAGCGCACCAAGTGAAGAAAATGGATATGGACGCCATTAAACACTTCCGTGACCGTTTCAATATCCCAGTGAAAGACTCTGAGCTTGAAGACATTCCGTACTACCGCTTCCCTGAAGACAGTGAAGAGCTTAAATACTTGCGCGAACGCCGTGAAAAGTTAGGTGGTTCCATGCCTGTGCGTCGCCAAGAAGCAGACCAGACTCTAGAAGTTCCAGGTTTGAAGGCATTTGAAGCTGTTCTGAAAGGTTCTGGTGATAGAGAAATTTCAACCACAATGGCATTTGTACGTGTTCTAACAGCAATGTTAAAAGACAAGAAAATTGGCCAACGTGTTGTGCCTATCATTCCAGACGAAGCTCGTACTTTCGGTATGGAAGGTTTGTTTAGACAAGTAGGTATTTACTCGAGCCAAGGCCAGAAGTATACGCCGCAGGATGCCGACCAAGTTGCGTATTACCGCGAAGATAAAAAAGGCCAAGTTCTGCAAGAGGGTATCAACGAGCTAGGTGCTATGGCGTCTTGGGTCGCTGCGGGTACGAGTTACTCGACCAACAACGAGCCCATGATACCGGTTTATATTTACTACTCGATGTTTGGCTTCCAACGCGTTGGTGACCTTGTATGGGCCGCTGGCGACAGCCAAGCAAGGGGCTTCTTAATTGGTGGTACAGCGGGCCGTACAACGCTTAATGGCGAAGGCTTGCAGCACCAAGACGGACACAGCCACCTGCATTTCGGTACTGTTCCAAATTGCGTAACTTACGACCCAACCTACGGTTATGAAGTGGCCGTGATTGTACAAGACGGTATGCGTCGTATGTTCGCAGAGCAGGAAAATGTTTTCTATTACATCACCGTGATGAATGAAAACTACAAACAACCAGAAATGCCTGAAGGCGCTGAAGAAGGTATTTTGCGAGGTATTTACGAGCTAGACCAAGTGAAAGCCACTAAGAGTGCCGGTGAAGTGCGTTTAGTTGGTTCTGGTACTATTTTACAGGAAGTGCGCAAAGCTGCAGATATCTTGAAAGATAAATACAACGTGAGCTCTAAAGTTTATAGCGCAACCTCGTTTAACGAGCTAGCGCGTGACGGCTTGGATGTTGAGCGTTACAACATGCTCAATCCTTCTAAGAAAGAGAAGAAGGCATTCGTTACAGGTGTTCTTGAGAGTGGTAAGGGTCCTGTAATCGCTGCAACAGATTATATGAAGTTGTATGCGGACCAAGTACGTGCATGGGTTCCGGGATCGTACCGTGTGTTAGGCACAGACGGTTTTGGCCGCTCAGACAGCCGTGACAACCTACGTCGTCACTTCGAAGTGAACGCTAACTATGTAGTTGTTGCAGCGCTTGCTGAACTTGCTAAGTCTGGTGATATCGAGAAAAAAGTGGTGACCAAAGCGATTAAAGACTTGGGCATCGACGTTGAAAAAATTAACCCGCTAAACGCATAAGGAGTAGATGATGGCAGATTTAAAAGATGTCCTCGTACCCGACGTAGGCGGGGAAGCGGTTGAAGTTATCGAAGTCTTAGTCAATGAAGGCGATACGGTTGAAGTAGAAGACGCGCTAGTTACAGTGGAGAGTGATAAAGCGTCTATGGATATTCCTGTACCGTTTTCAGGCACCGTTAAGTCGTTAAAAGTGAAAGTTGGCGACAAAATTAGCGAAGGTGACTTGCTAGCGCAGCTTGCTGCTGAAGAAGAGTCACAAGATGAAGCTAAGGAAGAAGAGCCTGAAGAAGAAGAGCAAGATAGCTCTTCTGAATCGGAAGACAAAGGCGATACAGAGTCTTCAGATTCAGAGCAAAGTGACACAGAAGAAAGCTCTGGAAGTAGTTCAGAAACCGAGTCAGAAACGATTGAAGTTAAGGTTCCTGATATTGGCGAGTCTGGTGAAGTTGAAGTCATTGAAGTTTTGGTTGCTGAAGGCGACGAAATTGCGGTTGAAGACGGCTTAATCACACTTGAAACCGACAAAGCAACGATGGACGTACCTAGCCCTAAAGCAGGTAAGGTTGTGTCGTTGAGTGTGAAAGTTGGTGACAAGGTTAGCGAAGGCTCGGTAGTTCTGAAATTAGAAACACAGAGTGAGCAAAGTAGCTCTTCAGAGTCTAAGCCTGAACCTAAAGAGGACGAGTCCAAAACTGAAAAACAGTCAGAGCCAGAAAAGGAAGAGAAGTCGAGCAAGTCGGATAGGAAGCCTCCGGTACCAGATCACCCATTAGGGCGTAAGGAAAAAGGCGGAAAACTACCTCATGCTTCTCCTTCTGTGCGCAGGTTGGCTAGAGAGTTTGGCGTAGAGCTTGAAAACGTAAAAGGCTCGGGACCAAAAGATCGTATTTTGAAAGAAGATGTGCAGTCTTATGTGAAATATGAGCTTTCTCGTCCGAAAGCCTCTGCCGCACCAGGTGTTGGTGGAGAAGGTGGCTTGCAAGTTATTGCGCCACCTAAAGTCGACTTTAGTAAGTTTGGTGAAATTGAAGAAGTGCAATTGACACGTATTCAACGTATTTCAGGTCCAAACTTGCATCGCAATTGGGTCACCATTCCTCACGTGACGCAATTTGATGAAGCTGACATTACAGAGCTTGAAGCATTCCGTAAAAGTGAAAACGAACAGCTTGCAAAACGCAAAGCCGACGTTAAATTCACGCCGCTAGTGTTCATTATGAAGGCTGTTGCGAAAGCATTGCAGGAATTCCCTGTGTTCAACTCGTCATTGCATGAAGACGGTGAGCACCTGATCATGAAGAAGTACATTCATATTGGAATTGCAGTAGATACGCCAAACGGTTTGGTTGTTCCGGTGATTCGCGATGTGGACAAGAAAGGAATCGTGGAGCTTTCACGTGAACTGACTGACGTAAGCTTGCGTGCTCGCGACGGAAAACTGAAAGCTGCAGATATGCAAGGTGGCTGCTTCTCCATTTCAAGTTTAGGTGGTATCGGTGGTACTGCGTTTACTCCAATCGTAAATGCGCCAGAAGTTGCCATTCTAGGTGTGTCAAAGAGCGACATAAAACCGGTTTGGAATGGATCAGAGTTTGAACCGAAGCTGATGTTGCCATTGAGCTTGTCGTATGATCACCGTGTGATCGACGGAGCCGTTGCAGCACGATTCACGGTTTATCTGAGTCAGGTATTGTCAGATATACGCAAAATTATTCTGTAAATTGAACCACGTCTTGCCGTTTGGGCAAGACGTAGCGGTTATTTCTCGTTACAATATGGCTCGCGATTCGGGTCAACGTGTCGAAACCGTACTTTGACTGAAATAATAGGGGTCAACATGAGCAATGAAGTTAAAACACAGGTAGTGGTTCTAGGCGCAGGTCCTGGCGGCTACTCTGCAGCCTTCCGTGCTGCTGATTTAGGATTAGACGTAGTATTAGTAGAGCGCTACAGCACCCTGGGTGGTGTATGTTTGAACGTGGGTTGTATCCCTTCAAAAGCGCTTTTGCACCTAGCTAAGCATATTGAAGATGCGAAACATCTAGGTGACGCAGGTGTTGAATTCGGCACCCCGAAAATTGATTTAGACAAGATTCGTGAGCACAAAGACAAAGTGATTGGCCAACTTACGGGCGGCCTTGGACAAATGTCTAAAATGCGCAAAGTAAAAGTAGTTACCGGTAAAGGTGAATTTACGGGAGCGAACGAACTTAAAGTTGTGGGTGAAAAAGAAGAAACCACGATTAAGTTCGACAACGCTATTATTGCAGCTGGTTCTCAGCCTGTTGAATTGCCATTTATCCCTCATGACGACGACAGAATTTGGGACTCAACAGATGCACTTGAGTTACCGTTTGTACCGAAGAAAATGCTTATCTTGGGCGGTGGTATTATCGGTCTAGAAATGGGCTGCGTATACAATGCGCTAGGTACCAAAATGGACGTGGTTGAGTTTATGGACCAACTTATTCCAGCTGCCGACAAAGATTTGATTAAAGTATTTACCAAGCAGATGAAGTCGAAGTTCGAGAACATCATGCTGGAAACAAAAGTAACTAAAGTTGAAGCGAAAAAAGACGGCATTCACGTTACTTTTGAAGGTAAAAACGCTCCAGAAAAACCGGTTAAATACGACGCAGTACTTGTTGCTGTAGGTAGAACACCGAATGGTAAGAAAATTGCTGCAGACAAAGCAGGTGTAAATGTTGACGACCGTGGCTTTATCAAAGTTGATAAGCAGATGCGTACCAACGTAGACAACATTTTCGCGATTGGCGACATTGTTGGCCAGCCTATGCTTGCGCACAAAGCTGTTCATGAAGGGCACGTAGCAGCGGAAGTTATTTCTGGTAAGAAACATTACTTCGACCCGAAAGTGATTCCTTCAATTGCTTATACTGATCCAGAAGTAGCATGGGCAGGCTTAACCGAGAAAGAAGCGAAAGAGCAAGGTATTGCGTACGAAGCAGCAACTTTCCCTTGGTCTGCTTCTGGCCGTGCAATCGCATCGGGCGCTACCGATGGTTTCACTAAGCTTATCTTTGAAAAAGAAACACACCGTATTATTGGTGGTGCTATGGTTGGTTCTCATGCGGGCGAACTTCTTGGTGAAGTATGCTTAGCGATTGAAATGGGAAGTGACGCAGAAGACATCGCACTTACTGTTCATGCTCACCCAACGTTGCACGAGTCTGTTGGTTTAGCTGCAGAAGTGTATGAAGGTTCTATTACTGACTTGCCAAATAAAAAGGCAAAAAAGAAGTAATAGATAGATAAAGCTTCATGTTTGGAAAGCCTTGTGTCCGCACAAGGCTTTTTTTTATAACCATTTCTGGCTAAAGTGGCAAGAGCACTCTTTACGCTTCATAAAGGATACCTCGCTTGCGTAACTACTTGAGAACCCATCCGTCACCTGCTGGCGCGACATACTATACCGTTGTTATGGCTGGTGTGCTGATTGGCTTAGTGGGTATTGGCTTGGAATATAGGTTTGGTAACGATCAACCTATTATGAGTGTCCTTTCTTTAACCGCCTCGATCATAGCTTTGATTTCCGGTATAGCGCTTTATATCGTTATGCGCGGTAGTTCGGTTATTCGTGTTGCTTTGGGTACGTTTATAGCGCTTATGTCGATGTATTCCATTACCCGCAGCGTTATTTTAGAAGATGCGATTATTGGTGATATTGGTCCTATTGGCTCTAGTGCGCATTGGCCGCTGGCCGCCCCGTATTTAATTTTTGGTCTGTTGATAGCTGTTGGGGTTCGGTCCGACTGGCGGAAGCAGCTTTGGCAGTATGGTGGTGCGGCAATGATCATTTGGGGCATCATCCTCAGCCTGTTTTCATGGTTTCAACTGACTTACACATGGGTTGCTCCTCATCCAATGGTTGCGGATATCGCGAGCCGTTTCGTCATACTCATTGGTATTGCTGTTTGGTTTGGTGGTGAGCACGGTATAAAGCTCAATCGGTTGCCGTCTACCCGTGGTTTAATCGTGGGTTTCTTGGGTGTGTTGTTACCCACTATGGTTTGGTTTTCACTGTCTGTAAAAGAGTCTCGAGCCGTTGTATACAGCGGAATGGAACTCGTAGAGGAAGTTGCCACACGCAGAGAACAAACGTCTTGGCGTAATGTAAACCTTATCATTCGACTGGTGTCGAGTTGGTCATCTGTTTCAGATTCCGAGCTAGTTGATTATCAAGAGCAAGATATTTTACGTTTACTGAATGACGAGCCCCAGATTCTTTCAATCATGGTTTTTGACCAAAACTGGAACGTTCTGGTGGAAAAAAGTTCAGACCGAAGTGCTTACTCCCACTACATTACAGCGACAGACTTTGAGCCGTTCGAAGACGTTCGACGCTGGATAAATCATAGCCCTGAATCTCGTTCAGTTACGGTGCCTATGCACTCTATTGAAGAAACCGCTACGCCAGTCATACTGTTCAGACAACCTATGTATCGAAATGAGCAGTTATATGGGTATGTAGTAGCAGTGTATGACTTCGCAAAGTTGGTCAACCCATCTACGATTGAGTTGAATTCCGAATTTAAAACTAGCGCAAGTATTGGTCCTTATTTATTAAGTAGTCGCGGTGATTTTACCGAAATCTTGTTGTCTAACGACGGTCACCGTCATTCGTTGTTTTTGTATCAACAAACAATGAATTTGCCATATATGCCAGAAACTGAACTTTCGGTTTACCTAGACGACACTTCTGAGCTCAGAACGACCTCTAATATCCAAGCGTTTGTTCTGGTCAGTGGCTTCTTGGTAGCTATTTTCCTCGTGATAAGTTTAGAGAACAGTAAGATATTACGCCGACAACGAAAACAACTTAAGCTGCAAGCTACAGAAGATGAGTTAACCGGGTTGGCAAACCGGGCAGTATTGGAAAGTCATTTGGAAGTTTTATGTGAGCGTTACCGCTTTAAAGGCGACGGCATTGCAGTTTTGTTTGTGGATTTGGATGGATTCAAACCGATTAACGACAGTTTAGGCTTAGAGGTCGGTGATGCGTTGCTGAAGGAAACTTCAGCAAGGCTTAAGTCTTTAAGTCCAAATCATGTTCTGGTTGCACGTTTTGGCGGTGACGAGTTTGTCATGGTAGTTCGGCGCAACACCGAGCAGCGCAAGTTAAATAAATTGATTCAAGATATTCTTGCGAGTCTGGCACAGCCATTCGACATCGATGGTAATAAAATTTACTTAACAGCAAGTATAGGTATTACGACAACGGACGAAACACCGCCATCTCCAAGGCTGCTGATTCAGCATGCCGACATGGCGATGTTTCAGGCCAAGCGCCGCGGTAGAAATCAGTCACAGTTATTTAGCCGGACCATGGTAGAAAAGTTCCACGAAGCTGTATCTCTAAGAAACAAGTTACAACAAGCACTAGACAACAAAGAACTGTCGCTACACTACCAGCCAGTAATGTCTGCGGTGAGCCGTGAAGTTATTGGCGTCGAAGCTCTGCTGCGTTGGGAAATTGCTCCAGGAAAGTTTATCTCGCCAGCAGACTTTATCCCGCTTGCTGAAGATAGCGGACAAATTATTCCAATTAGTGAGTGGGTTCTGGAGCAAGCAACACAGGATGCATTAGCGTTGCAAGAATATGGAGACATCATTCTGTCAGTGAACTTGTCTGCTGTGCAGTTCCAGAGAGCGAACTTTATCGACAGCTTGAAAACTGCGCTCGCCAAAAACAATTATCCTTCTGAAAAGCTTCGCTTAGAGTTAACTGAGAGTATATTGGTAGAAGATCAGCGTGAAGCAATTAACATCCTAAACCGTATTAGAGAGTTAGGGATGTCGGTGTCTATTGATGACTTTGGTACCGGCTTTTCAAGTTTGAGCTATTTGAAGAATCTACCAGCGGATCAATTGAAAATTGATCGCAGTTTTATTGCAGACATTGTGTCTGAAAACTCTGACGGGGCTATAACTCGTGGTATTATAGCCATGGCTTCGCAATTAGGGATGCATATTGTCGCCGAAGGTGTAGAAACTGAAACCCAAGCTTCATTCTTAGAAAAAGCGGGCGTGAACGCAATGCAAGGTTTCTACTTCGCTAAGCCTATGCCTATTGAGAACGCCAAAGAGTTTATCGCTAAACACACGTCACAAGAGAAGTAGTAAAAATGAGCTCGAGCAATGAACAGCCAGTTGTGGTGAAAGCCGCTGAAACCAAATTACCCACACCTTTTGCAGAGTTCCGGCTGGTTGGTTTTACCGACCGGCATGGCAAAGAGCATGTGGCTATGGTACTTGGCGATGTTGCTGATGGCGAACCTGTACTCGCGCGAGTTCATTCTGAATGTTTAACCGGTGACGCACTATTTAGCCAACGCTGTGATTGCGGTCCACAGCTTTATTCTGCGCTAGAGAAAATAGCTAAAGCGAAACGAGGCGTGCTGGTTTACTTAAGGCAAGAAGGGCGAGGTATTGGACTCATTAACAAGCTTCGGGCTTATGCCGAACAGGACAAAGGGTTGGATACTGTTGAAGCAAATGAAATTCTTGGATTTCAGGCTGACGCTCGGGAATATGACATTGCAGCAGGAATCTTTGAGCTGCTGGGTGTAAGTAGCGTACAACTGATGACTAACAACCCTCGAAAATTAGAGGCACTGTCTGAGTACGGTGTGAAAATAGATACGCGAATTCCTCATATTACCGAGGGAACCCCCCATAATAAGCACTACTTGGAAACTAAAAGCCGGAAGTTCGGACACCTATTTTAAGGTTCAAGTCGTAGCATCTCGTTACAAAAACGCAAGAACAATGCCTTTTGTCGAATTTCGATTGGAATTAGACTTGTTGGGGTATAGAACTACCTCCGCATCCAACAAAGAGGCATGAAGTATGTTGAAAGTTAAATTAGCTGCTGCGAGTATCGCATTGGCACTTGGTCTGGCGGCGTGTGTCAGTACCGACGATAACGATACCACAGCGTCCACAGATCTAACTTCTGGCTTAATGCTAGAAGACTTTGATACCAGCGTTCGCCCACAAGACGACTTGTTTATGTTTGTGAACGGCTCTTGGTATGAGAATACTGAAATCCCTAGTGATCGTTCGCGCTTTGGTTCATTTGATATGCTAGCGCGTCAAAACGAGACACGTTTACGTAGCATTATCGAAGACGCTGCTGACAAGAGCGCAGCAGAAGGCACCAATGAACAGAAAATTGGTGATTTCTACAACAGCTTTATGGACGAAGAGCGTATTGAAGCTCTCGGTTTAAGCCCAATTCAGCCTATGCTGGCTCAAATTGGTGGCATTAATAGCCATGAAGAACTAACGACTACCATGGCTTCTATGCGCCGTGACGGTTTAGGCGGCCCTCTCGCGTTCTATGTGTCTACCGACGCAAAGAACCCTGAAGTTTACGCACTTCATTTAGTACAGTCTGGTCTTGGCTTACCGGATCGCGATTACTATTTCCGCGACAACGCTGAGTTCGAGAACATCAGAACTAAGTATGTTGAATATTTAGAAGCGATGTTTGCAGAGCTTGGTCATGAGAATGCAGCAGACGCTGCACAGCGCGTTTACGACTTAGAGTTGTCACTTGCCGAGCACCACTGGACGCGTTTGGAAATTCGCGACGCTGAAGCACGCTACAACAAAATGTCGATTGACGAAGTTCGTGCTTTAACTGGCGACATTAACTACGACGCAATGGCGGAAGCAGCAGGTGTAACAGCGGCAGATTACGTGATTGTAAATACGCCTTCTTACATTGAAACTTTAGGTGAAATGTACACCGATGTAGACCTTGCTACTTGGAAAGACTATCTGCAAGTTCGCTTATTGAGTAGCTTTGCTTCTCGTCTACATAGCACAGTTGCAGATCTTCAGTTCGACTTCTACTCAACTACATTGAATGGTACTCCAGAACAGCAAGAACGTTGGAAGCGCGGTGTTCAAGCGACTAACGGTGCGTTAGGCGAAGTGCTGGGTCAAGAATACGTAGCACGCCACTTCCCACCTGAAGCAAAAGAGCGTATGGGTGAGCTTATTGATAACCTATTGGTTGCGATGGAGCAGTCTATTAACGAACTTGAGTGGATGACACCAGATACTAAAGTAGAAGCGCTTGAGAAGCTTGCTAACTTTACACCGAAAATTGGTTACCCAGACGAGTGGAGAGACTTCTCTGACTTGGAAATCATGCCAGGTGACTTAATCGGCAACACGATTCGTGCAGCAAACTTTGAATACGACGAAAACATTGCAGATATCGGCCAACCGGTAGACCGTTCACGCTGGGGAATGAACCCACAACGTGTGAACGCATACTACAGCCCAACTGCTAACGAAATCGTATTCCCAGCGGGTATCTTGCAGCCTCCGTTCTTTGACATGAATGCGGACGATGCAGTGAACTATGGTGGTATCGGCGCAGTTATCGGTCATGAGATCGGTCACGGCTTTGACGACCAAGGTTCACGTTACGACGGTCAAGGTAACCTAAGAAACTGGTGGTCTGATCAAGATCGTGAGCAGTTCGAAGCACTTACTGGCATGTTAGTAGAACAGTACTCTGCATTTGAACCGCTGCCGGGTATGCATATCGACGGTCGCATTTCTCTTGGTGAGAACATTGGTGACCACGTGGGCTTGTTAAGTGCTTATCGTGCTTACCAAATGTCTCTAGACGGTGAAGCATCTCCGGTCATGGATGGCTTTACTGGCGAGCAACGTTTCTTCTTGAGCTGGGCACAAATTTGGAAAGGTAAGTATCGTGAAGACGCGATGCGTGCTCAGCTAGCGCGTGGCCCTCACTCTCCTGCACAGTATCGTGCATTGGGTGCACCACGTAACATTCCTGCGTTCTACGAAGCATTTAACGTGCAAGAAGGCGATGGTATGTACTTAGCTCCTGAAGATCGTGTAATTATCTGGTAATTCAGCTTATTACTTGGAATTATAAACGCCTCAGTGGTTTTCCCCTGAGGCGTTTTTTTTCAAGGACATTCGATGCGTAATTTAAAAGTTTTGCTTGTTTTTCTTATAGGCCTAGCAGCGGTAATCTGGATATTGCGTTGGAAAGGCTCGTCTTCGTTCGTTTTTGCATGGACACTTAATTTCATATTAATGATGGTGATGCTGTTTTATACCGAAACACTCAAGCCCAAACTTAATTGTGCATATTTCGATACGCGAGCGTGGGAGCAAGCAGGAAATGCTTATCGTTACGTTGGTGTTCATATGTTTCGCAAGATTCTAATTTGGACGGGTTGGGAAAGGCTGAATAAACAAGCGAACCCAGTAGGAAAAAAGAAAGAGTTGCTAAAGCAGCTTGAGTACCGAACGCGTGTGTCCGAATTTGGGCATGTCGTAATATTTGTGGTGGTATCGCTTGTGGCCGTCGTGGTGGCGTGGTTACATGGATTGCAAGGTTCCGTATGGTTGATTGCAACCAATATACTGCTCAACCTCTATCCAGTCATTGTACAAAGGTACAATCGTCCGAGATATCAGAAAATCCTTTCAAAAATCAGCAGGAATCCCGAAGCATCAGTCTCGGTTTAAATACCGATTGGATTCTTTCGATGTCTTGTTTGTAAACATGTTTAAGCACCCAGCGCGCGGCCATTTGCCCGATCTCTGCTATCGGATAATCTATGGTGGTTAATTTCGGATAGGTGTAATGTGAGAAATTGACATTATCAAAGCCAACTATAGACAGGTCATGCGGAATATCTAACCCTCTATCATGGGCTACGGCCATCGCACCAGCGGCCATCTCGTCATTTCCGCACACAAGCGCGGTGAATCCTAGCTCACTATGTTTACTGTGCTTAGCGCTTAAATGAGCAAAGCCATGTACGCCGCCTGTTTCTTGGAAGTCTCCCTCGTAGAATAAAGAGATGTCTTCTTCGATGTGGTATTCCTTTAATGCTTGAAGGTGTCCCTTATAGCGCTCACTCGCGTCATTTTTCCACATAGGCCCGGAAATATATGCAATGCGCTTATGACCTTTTCGAAGCAAGAATTCAGTAGCTAAGTAGCCACCTAGTTGATTGTCGAGGGTAATGCAGCGGTCGGAGAGAGCCGCTACCGAGCGGTTAATAATCACGAACGCTTTGTTTTGCTCTGCAAGCTCTTGTAAATATTCGTCACTAACTGATTCGACGTGCAGAATCAGTGCGTCGCAATTACGACTCATTAAAAACTCGATTCGCTCTCGTTCAACTTCTTCGTGACTATGACCTGCTGCAATGATGACGTGCTTACCAGCATTTCTAAATTCCGCCTCAATGCGGCTAATTAACTCACTATAAAATGGGCCACCTAATTCAGAAACGAGAATGCCCACACTATTTGAGCGGTTGGTGGCTAGCGATTGGGCAACAGAGTTAGGGCGGTACCCAAGTTCTTTCATTGCCGCTTCTACTTTAATTTTGGTGGACTCGCGAACTGGAGCCGTTTGATTAATGACACGAGAAATCGTGGCAAGGCTCACTCCGGCAAGTTTCGCAACTTCGTATATTGTCGCCATATGTGTTGGGGTCTCGCTAGCTTCTAATTATATTTTTTGTGTGAGCTCTTTAGATATCCGTAAAACACGTGTTTGATCGAGTTTATATCCACGCATTACCCAAGCTACTAATATAGAACAGATTGCCGGTAATACGGTAAAGGCTACGAGAATACCAAATTGACTTTCGGCTGTCTGCGTTTGATCTGCTTGATACCCATATAGGGCGAGCCACCATCCTGCGATAGCCCCACCAATAGCGATACCTATTTTAATGAAGAACACTACCGAAGCATATATTAATCCGGTAGCGCGGATACCAGACTGTTTTTGCCCTAGATCGACAACATCAGCAATTTTTGCCCAAAGCATGGGGGTTGCCATTTGTAAGAAAAATGACCAAAAGAAATAGAGAATAAAAGCGAGTGAAAGTTGGTTAGGCGCAACCCAAAATGCAAGTAGCGAAAGAGCGGCTGCAATAAGTTGTAACGCCTTGTACGCAATAACTTTGTCGACTCGGCGCGTTAGTGGATTCGCTATCGCACAACCTAAAATATTACCCACCATACCAATCGAGACAAATTCTGTGACCAAGTCGTCACGCATCAGGTAATATTTCACATAATAAATGGCGAGCGTATTTTTTATTGCGATACCGGTTAACAGAAGCACTGCAACTATCGCCAAAGTTTTGAGCGCATCATTTTTCCATAGAACTTGGAGCCCACTTTTTAAGGTAAGATTTTGGGAGTGGTTCGGTTGAGTACGCTCTTTCGTACCCGCGAAACATATCAGAAAGAAAATGACACCGAGCACGCTCATGAAGGCGATGGTGAGTTGATAGCCTAGCGCTCTATTTCCATTTCCCAAAGCCTCAACCAACGGCAGCGTACATAACGTGACGATTAGCCCCCCAAGCATACCGAAAACGAATCGGTAGGATTGAACTGACACACGCTCTTCCGGGTCTTGTGTGATTGCTGCACCTAACGCTGAATATGGAATATTAATTGCCGTGTATGCGAGCATAAGCAGAGTGTAAGTTACATACGCGTAAACTAGCTTTCCGGAGCCTGATAGCCCCGGTGTTGTAAAAGCAAGAATACTAAAGACGGCGAAAGGAATAACGAGCCAGATTAAATACGGCCTGAATTGGCCGAAGCGGGTTTGAGTTTTATCTGCGAGTAATCCCATTAGCGGATCAGTGACTGCGTCTATCAGTCTGACCACTAAAAACATAGTTCCTACGGCCGCTGCGGAAATACCAAATATGTCGGTATAGAAAAATGCCAAAAATAGCATGACCGTTTGAAAGATAAGATTGCTAGCAGTATCACCCAATCCATAGGCCACTTTCTCCTTACGAGAGATCATAAGCCCTCCACGGACTGATTCTGTAGTTTCCTATCGAGCCACAGGGCTCTCAAAGCCTTAGCACTATCTTTCAATATTCTTTCCTGTGTTTCAAAGTCAACATACACAATACCAAAACGCTGCGTATACCCCTCAGCCCACTCAAAATTGTCGAGCAAGCTCCAAGCGAAATAGCCACGTATCTCTACACCAGCTTCTATTGCGTCATGGACCGCATGCAGGTGCCTTTGATAGTAATCAATTCTTGCGATGTCGTGAATACTTCCTTGATCGTTATAGTCAGGGAATGCTGCTCCATTCTCCGTAATATAGATCGGAGGAAGGTTGTCGAAGGTTTCGTTAAGCTGAACGAGTATTTCAGTGAAACCTTCCGGGTAAACTTCCCAGCCCATTGTTGTGAGGGGTTCTTTTGTCGCGGGAACATCGGAGAACCAGTTATTTTTCTCTCGAAAAACCGTTTTGGTGTAATAGTTCACACCTACAAAGTCTATATGCTGGGAAATTACCTCCATATCTCCTTGCTCAATTTCAGGATATTCATCCTTCTTGAGTGGATAAATGGGGGTTGGATAGGTACCAGTCAAAATAGCCTGCAAATACCATAAATTGTGGTAAGTGTGCCCTGCAAGTGCCGCACGGCGATCAGCTTCGGTTTCTGTCGCTGGGTAACACGGACTAAAGTTGAGAACAATGCCATGCTCTGAATTTGGTGCATACTTTCTTAATACAGGTAGTGCGAGTCCGTGGGCGAGTAATAGGTAATGAGCTGCTTGTCTGCCACTTTTGCGATTCTTATGGCCTGGTGCATGAATGCCCGCTTCGTAGCTTAAGTAAGCGCTACAGAATGGCTCATTGATTGTGGAGTATTGAGCTACCTTGTCACCCAGGGCTTTTACGACAACTTCAGCGTATTCGGCAAATCGGTATGCCGTTTCGCGATTAAGCCAGCCCCCTCGGTCTTCGAGATACTGAGGCAAATCCCAGTGGTAAAGCGTGACATGAACTGCGATACCTTTTGCCTTGAGCGCATCTACAAGTTTCACGTAAAAATCTAATCCGACTCTATTCACACTGCCGTCAGCGTTGATGACGCGTCCCCAAGCTATAGAGAACCTATAGGCCTCCGCTCCTAAATTAGCGATAAGCTGAACGTCCTCTTGCCATTTTGCAACGTGGTCGCACGCTACTATACCGTTAGAACCGTCTTTTATACGTCCCGACTGAGAGCAAAAGGTGTCCCAGATGCAAGGCTCCCTTGTGTCCGCAGAACCTTCAATTTGGAATGAGCTGGTCGCAACTCCAAACATAAAGTGTGAAGACTGTAGTTTAGACTGCTTGGGTAAAGTGATTTTCTTCATAAGCATTGCGAATCCGTCTAATTATGCTATAAATGAAAGCGCTTTCATAATAGGCTCAAAGTAGCTAAAGGTCAAAAAATAATTAGATTGAGGCAACCATGACCAATCAAAACAACAACTACCGGTTTGCATTAACCGCACTGACGTCCCTTTTCTTTATGTGGGGCTTCATTACATGTATGAACGATATTCTTATTCCTTACCTTAAAATCCTATTTGACTTGAACTATGCCAAGTCAATGCTCATTCAATTTTGCTTTTTTGGAGCCTATTTCATTGTCTCAATACCAGCAGGTATGTTGATAGGAAAAATAGGTTACAAAAATGGGATTGTGACGGGTTTAATGATTGCTGGAGCCGGTTGCGTATTGTTTTATCCAGCCGCACAAGCGGAAGTTTATGGTTTATTCTTGCTGGCGCTATTTGTTTTAGCTTCGGGGATCACTATTCTGCAGGTAGCTGCGAATCCATATGTAACTGTCCTTGGCGCTCCTGAAACAGCTTCTAGTCGTTTAACAATGACGCAAGCTTTTAATTCATTAGGTACAACCGTAGCTCCGTTGTTTGGGGCATGGTTAATTTTCGAAGGTGTTACCGACCCAGAAATATCAGGTGTGTCTAAAGACGCCGTAAGCCTGCCTTATTTTATTCTGGCCGCAACTCTTGTAGTAATGGCAGCTGTCTTTTTGAAGCTTAAATTACCCAACATGGGTAAAACGAATACCGCAAGCGCGTTACCCTCGCAAGGGTCCGCTTGGAAGCAGCGTCACTTAGTACTTGGAGCACTGGGTATTTTTGTATACGTAGGCGCGGAGGTGAGCATTGGTAGCTTTTTAGCTATGTATATCGCGCTTCCTGAAATAGGAAATATGCCAACGTCTCAGTCTTCTCATTACATCTCTTGGTATTTTGGTGGTGCCATGGTGGGAAGATTTTTAGGTGCTGCAATTATGCAGAGAATTTCAGGTGAAAAGGTGTTGATGTTTAATGCTCTTGCAGCAGTGCTATTGTTGCTAACGACAATGACAAGCTCGGGAACTTTAGCCATGTGGGCGCTGATATTCGTAGGCTTATGTAACTCCATTATGTTTCCAACTATTTTTAGTTTGGCGTTACAAAACTTAGGTGATAGCCGAGGGCAGGGCTCAGGTATTTTATGCTTAGCGATAGTAGGTGGCGCTATTGTGCCGCTTCTACAAGGACTGCTAGCTGACCAAGTCGGTATTCAGACGGCTTTTGTGGTTCCTCTTGTCTGTTACTTATATATCGCGTTTTATGGTTACAAAGGATATAAACCACAAACTAAACTTCAGCAATCACCAGAAGGGGAGACAGCCTAATGCTTAGGAGCAAACATGCACTCAATGGGTGTTTACTCACAGTAGCTTTGTCTGTTGCTGGATGCGCTGAAAATACGAGTGAGCCGACAGTAGCGGAGTCCAATATATGGCCGCACATAGAGTCTCCAGTTGGTCTTGATACTGAAATTGAGAGTCGAATTACCCAGATGCTCGAAACGATGACGTTAGAGCAAAAAATAGCGCAAATGATTCAACCTGAGATTAGAGATATTACCGTTGAAGATATGCGTGAGTACGGATTTGGCTCGTACTTAAATGGCGGAGGTGCATTTCCGGGCAATGATAAATATGCAACCCCGGAAGACTGGATTGAGCTCGCCGACGCTATGTATCAAGCATCCATTGATGACAGTCTTGATGGAATATCTATTCCCACAATGTGGGGGACAGATGCAGTTCATGGCCACAATAACGTCATTGGAGCCACGATATTTCCACATAATATCGGTCTTGGCGCAGCCAATAACCCGGATCTTATCCGAGATATAGCTGGTGCTACGGCGCGGGAAGTCATGGTTACTGGCATTGATTGGGTATTCGCTCCAACAGTTGCCGCTGCTCAGGATTTACGTTGGGGACGCTCTTATGAGAGTTACTCTGAAGACCCAAATATTGTTCGTGAATATTCTGCTGCTATCGTAAATGGGTTGCAAGGTGAGGTTGGCGAAGACTTCCTTAACGAGCAGAGAGTAATTAGTACCGTTAAACACTTCGTAGGGGACGGAGGAACGACGGACGGCATAGACCAAGGAAATACCGAAGTTACCGAGCAGACATTATTTGATTTGCATGCGCAAGGATATGTTGGCGGCTTAGCAGCTGGCGCTCAAACGGTAATGGCTAGCTTCAATAGTTGGAATGGCGAAAAAATCCACGGTAGTAGGTATCTACTTACAGAAGTACTCAAGGAACAAATGGGTTTTGACGGATTTGTTGTAGGGGACTGGAATGGTCACGGACAAATTCCAGGTTGCACTAATGAAAGCTGTCCTCAAGCTGCGAATGCGGGACTCGACGTTTATATGGTGCCAACTCAATCATGGCGTCCTTTGTTTGATAACCTTGTTGCGCAGGTACGAGAAGGAATTATTTCACAAGAACGTGTGGACGATGCCGTAAGAAGAGTATTGCGTGTTAAGTTCCGTGCGGGCCTTTTCGACAAGCCGAGTCCAGCTAATCGTCCTTTGGCGGGTCGTAGTGGAATTATTGGTTCTCAAGAGCATCGAGCTATCGCGCGTGACGCGGTGCGTCAATCTTTAGTGATGTTAAAAAACGATAGCCAATTACTACCTCTACATCCGACCCAAAATATTCTTGTAGCAGGAAGCGGCGCGCATAATATTGGGCAGCAGTCCGGGGGATGGACAATTAGTTGGCAGGGCACAGGTAACACCAATGATGATTTTCCTGGTGGCACTTCTATCTTTGATGGTATTGCTGAGCAAGTTGAGGCTGCGGGTGGACAAGTTCGGTTATCAGAGGACGGAAGCTTTGATGATAAGCCAGATGTCGCAGTTGTAGTTTTCGGTGAACAACCTTATGCAGAGGGCAATGGTGATTTAAATAACCTCGATTATCAGCGTGGCAATGCGAGCGACTTAGCGTTGCTAGAGCGCTTTCAAGAGCAGGGGATACCTGTGGTGACCTTATTCATTAGTGGTCGTCCTATGTGGGTAAACCCTGAACTAAATGCATCAGATGCCTTTGTTGCTGTGTGGCTTCCGGGTAGTGAAGGGCAAGGCGTGGCTGATGTAATTCTTCGAAATGCTGATGGCGACGTTCAATATGATGTTACGGGCCGACTTTCTTTTGCTTGGCCTGCGGACCCTGAGGATAATCGTGAACTGCTTCCGGTTGGCGCCGGAATGAGTTACGGCGACACGCCTTTGTTCACAAGCTTG
Organism: Lysobacter sp. N42; assembly: GCF_004344885.1. Classification (NCBI taxonomy): domain Bacteria; kingdom Pseudomonadati; phylum Pseudomonadota; class Gammaproteobacteria; order Lysobacterales; family Lysobacteraceae; genus Lysobacter; species Lysobacter sp. N42. The sequence goes on along the minus strand of NZ_SKFB01000002.1, from coordinate 365,673 downwards.
CTTAATGAGGAACTAGGCGGTGAGAGTGAAACAGAGGATCTCGTGATTTTCGAACGTGCAGTGAAAGCTCCATGGCTATTAGAGCTGCGTAGCGGAGATACGCGCGCTATTGTTGAAAGTAGCATTCAGTCTCAAGGAGCCGTCGCTGTTTCTACGTTCGATGATGAGGTACAAGAGGACGCAAGAAGGTTTGAGTTCAGCGGTGCTCAGGAGGCGGCGTTTAATTTTGTAGCTCCCTTCCCAAGAGATCTTAGAGCATTTATGGGCGACCGAAGTGCACTTGTTGTTACCTTAAAAGTACCTGAAACTGTTGCGACTAACGTCATGTTAAATATGTACTGTGGCAATGATTGCGGACTCAATGTAAATGTTCAGCCTATTTTGGCGGAGCTACCTCCAGGTCAGTGGCAACGAACTTACTTTGATCTCTCATGTATGCAGCAAGAAGGCCTGAATTTAGGACACGTTAGTGGTGTATTCGGTTTATCTTCGACCGACCCGTTGGAAATCAGTTTTAATGATATCCGTTTTGTTCAGCAGGCTCCTGAAAATGCTCATTTGCATTGCGTAAGTCCTTAACTGAATTGAGCGAACCAACCAAATAAAAGCCCACCGTGAGGTGGGCTTTTTTGTTCTTGTAGGCTCTTGTCTATTGCTATTATTTACTTTCTCTATATTGTCTTTGGCGGCGCACGAAAAGTTGAGCGGTGAATGGTTGGGGCATGTTTAGTAGAAACGTTTATGAATCGTATATTCATTGCTGAATATCGTTATCCGATACTCAGGCCGCTTAATTTCAATTGAAAAATGCACCTTGCGGGATAGCAGGTCTTGTTGCGTAAGGTAAGTTTAAGGTGCGATAGGATAAAAAAAGGGACAGCGATTAGCTGTCCCATTGTCTTGCTTAAATAAGCATCCATGCTTTTGCACTATGAATTGAAGACCGCCTTAGAAGCTGTATCTAAAGCCTAGTGAGTATCTTGGTCCGTACTGACGAGCGAATAAGAATTGCTCTTCGTAACGACCATAACCTTGCTCGGTTTCGTTCGTAAGATTTAATCCTTCAAAAGACACAGAAAAGTTTTCTGTGAAGTTGTAGTTCACGCTCATATCCCATTGCCCGTACTCTCTAGCATATTGTGGAGGAGCGTCAGCAGAACCTTGCGCTTGGCCTACACCGATAAGGTAACTGTCACGCCATGCGTATGTTACTTTCACAGACAAGCCATGCTTTTCATAAAACCCTTGGAAGTTGGCAGAGTCACTTAAGCCCACAAGTGGTGATTGTTGCGTTAAGCTCTCGTTATCAAAATCCACGTCTCCGTCGACGACCGTAGCATTCACACCCAAGCCAAAACCAGACTCTCCAAACACATGTTGAACAGCAATTTCAAAGCCGTCTACGGTTTTGGTGTCGGTGTTGGTCGGTTGTGAAATTTGCCATTCCATCAGAGGGTCATCAGCGTTAGGTTCAATGACGCCTTCGCCATTACCGAACCCAAGAGCAATCATCTCGTTGAAAATGTTTGTACTCGTTGCTTGTTCACCGCGTTCTTCCAAAGATGCAACAGCCTGTGCATAGCGAGGACCATTGAGAATGTCTCTTAAACCGTCGATTGTCGTTGTTGTAATAGACCGTTGGATAAAGTTATCAACCTCTTTACGGAAATAACCGATAGCGGCATAACTACCGAAGTCATAATAGTATTCTAACGACAAATCGAAGTTGGTGGACTCAAATGGAAGCAAGTTGGTATTGCCTTGTCCACCTGAGCGAGAGCCTGGTTTTGGACTTCCGCTCAGTGAGCGTCCACCAGCGAGATCACCTAGAGGAGCGCGAGCTATTGTTTTGCCGTATGAGAAGCGACCAATTAGGTCAGGTGTTAACTCGACCTTGAAGTCTAAGCTTGGAAGGAGTACGTCATGATTACCTTCGAGGGTAAGGAACGTAGCTTGGTCTGAAGGCTCATATTGCATAATCCACTCAGACGGACTTACCCAGTTGACTTGTCGCTCAACGCTTTGACGAACTCGGCTTGTTACATCAGTCTCTTCGTAGCGTACACCGACATTTAACTGAACAGGGAAGTCTGCAACGTAGAACTCCCAATCAGACTGAATAAATAGCGCGTTTGTTACTTCGTTAACATAACTTTCGCTGTCAATTCCGTCGAAATAAGGATCTGCTACATAGGCATCACTGCCCATCAGTGCTTCTGTGATGTATGCCATTTGACGGGCCACTGCTTCGTCAAAATCATAAGTATAATAATAGTCGGTTAGGAGGTTACTACCACCGCCTAAAAGCTCGTCTAAAAAGCTTCCTGTGCCATTATATGTAAACATACTGTCGGGAAGAATTTGAGCGAATGAAGGGTTAAATCCAGGTCCTCCTCTCAGCCCACTCCAAGCAGTATAGCCTCCCATCTCTTGGTCAGTTCTAGATAAACCAGCTGTAACTTTCACGAGTGGAACATCAAACGTGCCATAGTTATACCAGTCTGTTTTGAATTGATACTGAGTAATATTGCTCTCACCAGGGCGGTGGAAGAACTGACTGAAGTTAGAGTCAATTGACGCAGGGTCTAGAACATTTGTTCCGTTGTTCCAGTTAATTAAAACTTGTGGAATTTCACCCGTACGGTAGTCATAAACTTTTGAGCGAAGTTGGTCAGAGCCCAGAATCACTTGACCAAACATTCCGCTACCTGCATCGGCACCGTCATCTGTTTTGTTGCTTGAGTCATGCGCATCAAACCAGAAGCTCCAGCTGTCGCTTAATTGATATTCTAAGTTGAAGCCTACCGATTCTGCCTCGGTTTCAGTCGTTCCTTTCTCTGCTGTGAAAGAACCGTCGTTACCGGCAATATCTGCATAAACTGCCGTTCCGTTTTCGTCTAGCTCGTAAGCATTAATATTTCCGCCGAACTCATTCCAGATACCCCAACCAAAGGCTTCACGACCTGTTAAGTTGCGACTTGCAGTGTAGTCAGTCGTTAAGACCAAACCATTTATTGGCTCGAACTGAAGGGTTAGTTGGCCGTTTGTTCTCTCTTGTGCGAGATCCGCGATACCGTAGTTCATATCTTTAGGAAAGAAATGATTACCTACGCGATTACCTTCCTCGTCGACTGGGCGAGGATCGATTACTGAAGACTCTGGTAAGTCTCCTGGCAATGGTACATTTGCTTGCCAACCTTGAATGTTCGCCTGTTGAATTTGAAAGTCGCGTCGATATTGGGAGAACGAAAATGCAACCCCAAAGCGGTCGTCTGCGAAAGTGTTACTGTAGACAGCTGCAACTTCAGGGGTTACATCGCTTCCGTCAGCGACAGAGGAGTCATGTAGGGCTCTGCCTGAGACAGAAAAGCGTTGTCCCGGTCTTTCCAGAGGTTGAGTTGTAACGATGTTAACGGTTGCTCCCAAACCACCACTTGGAGTGGCTGCTCTTGCGGTTTTGTATACTTCGAGCGCATTTACCCCTTCAGAAGACAGGTTCTCTAGGTTATATGAACGCGTATAACCAGTACCCGGCATTTGGCGGCCGTTAAGGGTAATCAAATTAAATTCAGGACCAAAGCCGCGAACCGTAATTTGACTACCTTCGCCATTTACGCGACTTACTGAAACACCTGTGATGCGCTGTAGAGACTCAGCAAGGTTGGTGTCTGGGAATTTCCCCATCTCCTCTGCAGAGATTGCGTCCACAATGCCGCTACTATCTCTTTTAAATGCAGTTGAACGAGCCAAGCTTCCAACAATTCCTCGAACTTCAATGACCTCGAAGTTCTCTTGCTCAGTTTGTTGAGTTTGTTCCGTTTGCTCTTCTTGTTCTTGTGCGTCCTGTGCGTACAAAGGTGTAATAAAGCTGCTGGCTAAAACCAACGACACAGCTGCAGCAACAGGGCTCTTCATAAACGTTAATTTTTTCATAATTTAGTTATCCGTTTTGTCAGTGCTGTGCGCATTAAAAGTTATCGATTCTAACGTTATCAACTTGATAAACCGCGCCTTGGCCGGTTCCCCACGCTGGGAATATCATGATGACATTGATATCGGTTAAATCGAGACCCGCATCGAATAACTCTTGTAACGGGAAGTGATATGTTGCCCATTCACCTGTAACAAGAGGCGTGTCGTAATTACCAGACTCTAAAGCCAATTCGACAGCTGTTGCGGCACCTGTAGACTCTACTTTGAATAGCCAAGATGTTTCGCCGCCATCCGGTTGAGTAACAATGCGCATATCAAAACTTATAGCGCCGTTTGCCACCATGCTTGACGCATCATAGGAAACACCCTCGTCCGCAAGAAACCCTAGTACTGTTTCAGGCCATCCTGGAATCGAGAATTCAGCAACTGACCCGTATGGTGCGTCTTCAGCAACAACTTCAGGCGTTGTACCTGCACAACAGTCCCACAAAGACCAACCCTCAACGATTTCATTTTCGAACACAGTTAAACCTGAACCACCTGCGCTCGGGTTGTATATTCTAGCTTCATCCACACGGTATGTTGCGCCGTCACCAGTTCCCCATGCAGGGAAAATCATGACAACGTCGATAGCAGAAACATCGAGCCCTAAGTCAGACAATGTTTGTAAACTGAAAGTGTAAGTTTGCCATTCACCAACCACCGGCTCGTTACCTGCATTACCAGTAGATAGGTCAACTTCCACTGCTGTTGAAGCGCCATCGGACTCGATTTTGAATTTCCACACTGATGATGAGTCTGTTGGTGCAGAAACAACTTTCATGTCAAATTGGACAACACCTTCAATTAACAATGCTGACGCATCAAATTGAATCCCGCTGCCATCTGCTGGTTTGAAACCCATAACTGTCGGCGTGGCTCCAATCGTGAATTCACCTACAGGGCCTCGCTCTTCATCTTCAACAACACTTGGGATGGTACCGCCACAGCAGTCCCAAAGGGGCCAGTCTGAATTCTCGCTATCATCGAACAAGACCAGCTCAGGAGATGCCACCTCTGGCGCCGAAATTTCAACATTGGTAATGAGGTACTGTGCGCCTTCACCCGTTCCCCATGCTGGGAACACCATAAAGGCATCAATTGCAGAAACATCAAGACCCGCGTCTGAAAGTGCTTGTAATGAGTAAGTAACGGTTTGCCACTCGCCTGTTGCTGGCGCTAGTCCTTCATTACTGTCTGTGAGAGGTAATTCAGCAGCCGTAGACGCGCCGTTACTCTCTACTTTAAACAGCCAAACTGAAGAAGCGTCATTCGGTTGAGATTCAACCTTAATGTCGAAAGAAATGGAACCCGTTTCCAATATCGGTGACGCGTCAAACGGAGAAGGTGAGCCAGCTGGATCGGTAATAAAATCTGAACGCGTAATAAACCCATTTACTGTTGGCGCACTACCTACGACAAATCGATATGAACTGCCTTTCTCAGCGTCATCTACAAGTTCTGGTGTAGAGCCGCCACAGCAATCCCATGCAGGCCAGTTTGGATTCGGTGTGCCATCAAAAATAGTTAAATTACGAGCAACACCATCAGACGGAGGCGAGGGAATGGGGGCGTCGCCCTCTACGTAAGTTTCTGCGTCTTTATATCCGTCGCGAACTGTTTCACAACCGCGACCTGTTTGTGGGTTAGAGCCACACTCATACACGCGGACATAATCGATTTCGAATGTTTGACCGTTAGCGAGAGCATCAGCATCGATACCGGTTTCGTTTACATTTTCAGGCCATGTTCCACCCACAGCCAAGTTCATAATTAAGTAAAAACGTTGGTCGAAAGGCGCTGCATCCCAAGTTGTTTCTAGGTCTCCGGATGCCTGATTAAAGTACTCCGCAAACCAACCACGATGACGCAAGCCAACCGCTTCACCGCGGCTATTGAATCTCACAAATGAGCGCGTTTGTGTTTGGTAGAGGTAGCCGTCTACGTACCAGCGAATTTCGCCTTCTTGCCACTCAATAGCATATGTATGAAAACCATCTGCAGGACTAGCGCCTCCAGGAAGAGCGTAGGCTGTGCCTGATGATGAGTTGTCTGGTGCGTCACGACCGTAATGAAGGGTGCCATATACGCGAGTTTCTTCCTCGCCTTCTGCTGTTTGTGCACCTAGGTTAACAGCTTCTACGATGTCTATTTCACCAGACTTAGGCCAACCTCCATAGACTTCGTCGGTTGGCATCATCCAGATAGCAGGCCATGTACCCTGACCTCTAGGCATACGTGCGCGCACTTCAATACGTCCGTATTTGAAGTCACCGTTATACCGGGTATTTAGTCGTGCCGAGGTATACGGCAAGTCAGCACCTTCTTCTGCTGGCAAGGCAACAATCTTCAGTGTGTCGTCAGAAACATAAGCATTTTCAGCGCTGTCCGTGTAGCATTGTTGCTCTTGGTTTCCTCCGCCGCGACAGTCAACCTCAAAGGTCCACTTATTGGTGTCAATTTGACTACCGGAAAACTCGTCACTCCACACGAGTTGCCAGTCATCTACGGGGGCTGTGGTGTCCACAGACTCGAAATCTGAGACCGTTTTAACGTCTTCACTACCACATCCGACGAGGCCTAACGTAATAAAGAGCGCCGTAATTACACTCTTGTTGGTTCTGCTGTTATACATAACTGAGTTCCTGATTGTTGACTCATACCGTATTCGTTGTTGTTTTATTTCTAATTTATATTTATTTGCTTATGAAAGCGCTTTCATAAAATAGAACAAGAAAATTTGAGCGTCAATCCATGTCGTTAAAAAATTATTAAAATATTGTAATTTTGCTTTGAATTAAGCTTGAATTTTTCTTTGTTCTGATGCGGTTGACCACGCCAGGCTGGTGTCTAGCATTCTTTGGCTAAATCCCCATTCATTGTCGTACCATGCCATGATTTTAACAAGTCTTCCGTTTACTCTCGTCTGGTTAGCATCGAAAATTGATGAATGCGGGTTGTGATTGAAGTCACTCGATACTAAAGGTAATCGGTTTACATCGAGAACTCCCTGAACGGAACTTGATTGAGCGGCTTTCGTAATACAAGCATTAACTTCCTCTACTGTTGTTTCGCGCTGTGCAATAAAGCTCAGATCAACCAGAGAGACATTTGGGGTAGGGACGCGAACCGCTAAACCATCAAACTTACCTTTCAATTCGGGAATAACCAAACCAACGGCAGCTGCTGCTCCTGTTTTAGAAGGAATCATCGACAGTGTTGCTGCTCTTGCTCTTTGCGGGTCTGAGTGAACAGAGTCCGTGAGGTTTTGATCGTTGGTAAACGCATGAACTGTGGTCATGAGTCCGCTTTCTATTCCAATTTCGTCTTGTATTGGTTTTGCTACTGGAGCAAGACAATTTGTTGTACATGAGGCATTTGAGACGATTCGATGCGCGTTCGAAAGAAGGTGATGATTAACTCCAAAAACTATTGTTGCGTCTGCATCTACTGAAGGCGCGGATATTAGAACTTTATTAGCTCCTGCTTGCAGGTGCAGTGATGCACTAGCTTTCGATGTAAAAAGTCCAGTGCACTCCAGAACGATATCAACCTGTAGCTGTTTCCAGGGGAGCCGCTCTGGCTCTCTTTCACGTAAAAGTAAAATTGAATAGTCGTCAATTCTTAGTTCATTTTCTGATGCTGATACATTGTGCGCCAGTGCTCCATGAATTGAATCGTATTTTAGTAAATGTGCATTAAGCTCTGGTCTTGCTAAATCGTTGATGGCAACAATCTGAATGTCATCGTGCAATTGGCGTTCAAGCCATGCGCGGACCACGTTTCTGCCAATTCGGCCAAAGCCATTTATGGCAACTCGAGTAGTCATGGTGTGCCTCCTATTCGTAGTTGGAATGATCAGGCTTGTCGTAGCGTGAATCGCGAAGCGTAGCCTTAATCAGTCGAAGTTTCTCCTGCAAAGCAGGACCTTTTTTCAATGTAAAACCAGTAACCAAAACATCGATCAATAGAAGTTGAGCTATTCTCGATGCCATGGGCATATACACGTCAGTGTCTTCAGGTACTTGGGTTGAAAGAACGAGAGAGCATACGTGGGCTAGAGGACTGTCTGCATCAGTAACACCTACGACAATGGCGTTCGACTGCCTTGCAAGTTCCGCTATCTCAATTAGTGCTTTAGTTCTTCCTGTGTGACTGACAAAAATAAGTACATCGCCTTTTTTAGCGTTAATGGCCAACATGCGTTGCATTAAAATATCGTCAGAAAAAAGCACCGGTGTGTCGAAGCGTAAAAACTTGTTGTGAGCGTCGTGGGCTACAGAGGCAGAGGCGCCTAGCCCCATAAAGATAATCTTGCCAGCTCGATTGAGATGCTCAATTGTTTGTTCAAGCGTTTCAATATCTAAATTCTGTTGAGTGAGACGCAAGGATGAAATAGTTGATTCGAAAATTTTAGAGCTGAATGATGCTGCACTATCGCTCTGCTCGACATGTCGATGTACATAAGGTGTTCCCTTTGCAAGACTCTTGGCTACTTGAAGCTTAAAGTCAGGGTAGCCTTTGGCTCCCATAGTTCTGCAAAAGCGATTTACCGTAGGCTCGCTGACGTCGGCAAGATGAGCGAGATGCGCAATACTGTGGTGAATTGACGATTCTGGATCCGCCAAAATGACTTGAGCTACTTTACGCTCTGATTTACTAAGTTGATCTAGCTGATTTCTTATTTCGTCTAACATGCGTGCTGTACCGTGTATTATTTTGTAGTTAAATTACATTTAATTGGTAAATCATGCAAACTATTGCTAACATCGAGTGATATTTTGTAGCAAAACTACATTTCGTGAGTGGGATATGACTTCAGCTGAACAGAAATATGACCTTGTTCTTTTTGGTGTTTTAGGTGACTTGTCGCGAAGAAAGTTACTGCCGGCGCTTTATCAATTGGAGAGAGCAAACTTGCTAGATGAGAATTCTCTCATTGTTGGCGTCGCGCGTGAGGAGCTCACTGAAAAACAGTTCCAACAAGAAGTTAAAGCGAGCTTACAACGCTTTATTCCAGTTGCAGAATTTGACGATTCAATTTGGCTTCGAATGGCCGAAAGATTGCGCTATTGCGAGCTAGATTTAGCGGATAGTGACGGTTTTCAGAAGTTGCCGTCGGTCTTAAATAACGAGAATAACAATAGTTCACGCTCTGTCATGAGCTATTTAGCTGTTCCTCCGTCGCTTTTTGCTCAAGTTTGTAAGGGACTCGAATCAATTGGTTACGCCTCAAGTCCTTCGCGAGTAGTCCTTGAAAAGCCACTAGGTCATGATTTTGAGTCATCGGTAGAAATAAACGATGAGGTAGCTCGATACTTTGACGAAGAGCAAATTTATAGGATTGATCACTACTTGGGTAAAGAAACAGTTTTGAATCTTATGGCTTTGAGATTCGCAAATCCCATCTTTTCCAGTCAGTGGAGTCGTAAGTACATTGACCATATTCAAATTACAGCTGCAGAGCAGGTTGGTGTTGAGGGTCGCTGGAGTTACTACGATGACGCAGGCCAACTACGAGATATGGTACAAAATCACTTACTGCAAGTCCTCGCTCTTGTGGCTATGGAGCCGCCAACCCAACTCGACGCTGAATGCGTAAGAGACGAAAAAGTAAAGGTGTTAAGGTCATTACGCGCAATTACCACTGAAAATGTGAACGAAGATGTAGTGAGGGGGCAGTACGCGGCGGGATTCGTAAATGACCAGAAAGTACCAGCCTATCTAGACGAAGAAGGTGCGAGAAAAGCCAGTGACACCGAGACCTTTGTCGCACTTAAAGCACATATTGATAACTGGCGTTGGGCGAACGTGCCATTTTACCTGCGCACAGGCAAACGGATGGCGAACAAGTGCACTGAAATTGTCATAAGCTTCAAACCGCAGCCGCATAACATATTCAAAGATTCCATCGGGAATCTGTCTCCGAATCGTTTAATTATTCGATTGCAACCTGATGAAGGGATTGAGATCGAAATGATGAATAAGGTGCCTGGTTTAGGTAAGCAAATGGAGCTGAAGTCCACGACGCTTGATCTTAGCTTCGATGAAACCTTCAAGAACAATCGTATTTCAGACGCTTATGAGCGGCTTTTACTTGAAGCTTTTCAAGGTCACCAGTACCTGTTCGTCGCTCGGGAAGAGGTTGAATACGCTTGGCGCTGGATAGACTCCATTCGCAAAGCATGGCAACAGTCCGGCGAAAAACCTAAACCTTATAAAGCAGGGAGTTGGGGCCCCGTTGCTTCCGTATCTCTCATGGCCCAAGAAGGAAGAGAGTGGGAAGACGATGTCTAAAGCGCAAATTCATATTTTCAATCATAAAAATGAACTTGCCGATCAACTCACACGGCAAGTGTGTCGAAAGCTCGAGGAAGCTATAAAAGAAAGAGGTTCTGCAACACTTGTAGTATCCGGGGGAAGCACTCCTGTACCTTTCTTCCAAAGGCTATCTGTTCAAATGTTACCGTGGGACAAAATTACAATATTACTTGCTGACGAACGTTGGGTTGATGTGAATAACGAGGCGAGTAATGAAAAATTGGTGCGAGAGAATCTTCTTCAACATCGTGCCGCATCTGCGAAATTTATATCTTACATTAAAGACCCAGAAAGTATTGATGCCTCGGTTGCACTGGTGAATCAAGAATTGTCGCTCATGCCCGCGTTTGACGTGGTCATTCTCGGTATGGGAGATGATGGGCATACCGCTTCATTGTTCCCTTGTAGTGAAGAAATCGACGAGGGCTTAAACGGGAAAGAATCATTCATTGCTGTTTATCCTAAGACAGCTCCTCATGCACGTGTTTCTATGACCAAACGGCGTTTACTCAATAGCCTTCAAATCTATGTTCACCTCGTGGGTCAGAACAAGAAACACACGCTAGATGAAGTAATGGACTCTGGTTCTCAACTCCCGATGAACTATTTTATTCATCAAGACTTGGTCTCTGTAGATGTCATGCTTGCAGTACCTAAGCAGTAATTTGAGCGAGGATTAGATCATGCATCCTGTTATAGAGCGCGTTCAAAAGCGTATTGAAGAAAGAAGCCAAAATACCCGAAAAGACTACATGGAAAGAATGGCGGCGGCGCGTCAACAAGGACCACACCGTGGCGCACTGTCATGTGGCAATCTTGCTCATGGGTTTGCTGCCTGCGGGCAGAGCGAAAAGACAAACCTCAGAAGTTTAACCAAGGCCAACATCGGCATTGTGACCTCTTATAACGATATGTTGTCTGCGCATCAGCCTTATCATGATTACCCGCAAAAACTTAAACAAGCCATCCATGATGTAGGTAGCGTTGCGCAAGTTGCGGGTGGTGTACCTGCAATGTGTGACGGTGTGACCCAAGGTCAGCCTGGAATGGAATTAAGCTTAATGAGCCGAGACGTAATAGCTATGGCTACCGCAGTAAGCTTGTCCCATAACATGTTTGACGGCGGCTTAATGCTCGGGATATGTGACAAAATCGTACCCGGGCTTTTAATTGGCGCTTTAAGCTTTGGCCATTTGCCGTTTGTATTTGTGCCCGCAGGGCCGATGCCCTCGGGTATTACAAATAAGCAAAAAGCTCGCGTGAGAGAGTTATACGCTGAGGGAAAAATTGGTAAAGAAGAATTGTTGGACGCAGAGTCAGCTTCATATCACAGCCCTGGAACATGCACGTTTTATGGCACTGCTAACTCAAACCAACTTATCGTAGAAATTATGGGCTTGCAGCTTCCTGGGTCTTCATTCGTAAATCCGGGTAGTGAGTTACGAGAAGAGCTTACGCGAGTTGCAGCCCAGCAAGTAACCCGTATTACTGATTTGGGCACAGAATACACTCCAATTAGTGAAGTGGTAGACGCGAAAGCTATAGTTAATGGTCTTGTAGGACTTCTGGCTACAGGAGGTTCGACTAATCATACTATGCATCTTGTAGCTATTGCTCGGGCTGCGGGCTTTGTGATTAATTGGGATGATTTCGCTGAACTCTCGAGCGTAGTGCCGCTAGTTACTCGTATTTACCCGAATGGTGAAGCAGATATAAATCACTTTCAACGTGCTGGCGGAATGGCTTTCCTAATTCATACCCTGCTTGAGAAGGGGCTATTGTTTGAAGACGTTAATACTGTTGCCGGCTTCGGGTTATCAAAGTATACGAAAAAGCCCGTATTAGTGGGGGGGCAGGTCACATGGGAAGAAGGGCCGAAAGAGTCATTAGATACATCGGTGCTTCGTAGTGCGGAAAACCCGTTTAGTGACCATGGTGGCCTTGCTGTACTGTCGGGGAACCTAGGGCGCGCCGTTATTAAAACTTCAGCCATTCCAGAAGGTAAAGAGTCGATTACCGCACCTGCTGTGGTGATGTCTTCTCAGCATGAACTGGATAAAGCATTTAAAGCCGGAGAGCTCGACCGTGACTGTATTGTTGTTGTCCGGTTTCAAGGTCCCAAGGCGATTGGGATGCCGGAACTTCACAAGTTAACACCGCCATTAAGCGTGTTGCAAAAACGGGGCTTCAATGTAGCGCTCGTCACCGACGGTCGAATGTCTGGTGCTTCAGGAGCAGTTCCCGCAGCTATTCATGTAACACCTGAAGCAGTGGAAGGCGGATTGATTGGTAAAGTACAACATGGCGACATGATTAAGCTTGACCCACACTCAGGGACGCTAGAGTTGCTAGTAGACGCCTCGGTGCTTGAGCAGCGAGAGCAGTCCCATTGTGACTTAAGTACTAGCCATTTTGGCATGGGCCGAGAACTATTTAACGGTTATCGTGGCCAATTGAGTGGTGCGGAAGAGGGGGCGTGTGGCCTATTGGGCGGCTCTGTCGCGTGCGCGAATAACAATAAAAACGGTACTAAATAACATGTCTACATTTGCAGTAGTAGCGGATATAGGTGGCACAAATGCGCGTTTTAGCCGCATTAATTTGACTACCTTTGAGCTTGATCGGATTCAAGTTTTTGCTTGTGCTGATTACCCCACTCTGGGTGATGTTTTAAATGCGTATAGCGATGAACAAGAAGTGCCACTTGAGCATGTAGCTATAGCTATAGCCTGCCCTGTTGATGCTGACGAAATTGATATGACGAACCACCATTGGAAGTTTTCAGTGCGCGGTGTGAAAAAGGCCATGAGCTTGAAAACTTTCATCGTTCTCAATGATTTTGCAGCGGCAGCCATGAGCGTAGTGACTTTGAAACCACATGAACTCAAGCAAATAGGTGGAGGTAAGATTGCACCTAAGGCGCCGAAAGCAATTCTGGGTGCCGGTACAGGGTTAGGGGTTGGCCATTTAATTACTCTTCCAGATGGCAGCGCTATACCACTACCTGGTGAAGGTGGACACGTTGACTGGGCGCCTACTAATGAAAAAGAGTGGGCAATTCATCGGTATATTCATAACCGGTTTGGTCGTGTATCCGCTGAACGTGTTCTCTCCGGCCCTGGATTAGAAACGTTGTATCTCGCTTTGGCTGATTACCATGGCAAGAATGTGAATAACTTGAGCGCTGCTGAGATAGGAAAGCGCGCATTGAGCGGTAACGATACATTAGCTTTAGAAGCAGTAAACCAATTCTTCGCTAGCTTAGGAACTTTCGCGGGCAACTTGGCGTTAAACCTAAATACCTATGGCGGTGTCTATATTGCAGGCGGAGTAGTTCCAAAACTAATGAATTTGTTGGCAACATCAAACTTTAGAGCGCGTTTTGAGCATAAGGGGCGCTTTTGCAAAGTTGCAGAGGCTATTCCCTGCTTTGTAATCACAGCTGAACATGCTGGCCTTAGAGGGGTAGGGCAGTATCTCAAACAACAGTTACAAGAGAAAAAGCAACAGATGGGGGAGCTATGAGCTTTAAACACTGGAAACACCAACCTGAATACTTAATGAGTTTAACCCCTATCGTTCCTGTTATCGTTATAAACGATTTAGATGATGCGGTGCCCTTAGCTAAAGCTTTAGTTGGCGCGGGAATAAAGCTTTTAGAAGTTACTTTAAGAAGTGATGTGGCATTGGAAGCTATTTCTAGAATAGCTGAGTTTGTACCGGAAGCTGTAGTTGGTGCGGGAACTGTCAGTACCCCTGAAGAACTAGATTCCGCGCAAGAGGCAGGTGCCGAATTCGCAATAAGTCCAGGTATAACCCCCGAGTTACTTGACTCTGCTGCAGCTGGGAGCATTCCGCTGATTCCTGGAATTTCCACGGTGTCAGAGTTGATGTACGCCAAATCAAAAGGTTACACACATTTGAAGTTTTTCCCAGCTGAAGCTGCGGGTGGAGTGCCTATGTTGCAGGCTATAGCCGGACCTTTCCCTGCAATGCGGTTCTGTCCAACAGGGGGTATCTCTGCAGTAAATGCTAGTAATTATCTAGAGCTTAATAACGTGCTTTGCGTGGGCGGATCATGGATTCTTCCAAAGGATGTGATTGCTGACAAGAACTGGGAAAAACTTAAAAAATTAGCAGCGGCTGCCTTACCTAAAAAATAAAAACCAGAATGTTCTTAAACTGAGGGCAAGTGTAAATAGAACCACAACGAAACCTAAAATGTTTTGCGTGGTTGTGTTTTTGTATTTTCCAAGTTTGTTGTGGTTTACCGCCATTAAAAGGAAAGTTGCAATAAGCGGCAATAGTAGGGCGTTCATTATCTGGGCAAAGGTAATTAGGGTTAATGGCTGAATACGCAATGAAGCTATGATGACGCCCGTAATAAGAATGCCTATCCATGTCAGCTTAAACATTCGTCCGTTAAGACTTCTTTGTCCACCGAGGATGCCTGTTAAAGCGTATGCTGAAGCAAGTGGTGCTGTGATAGCTGAAGATATACCCGCTGCAAAAAGGCCAATTCCCATGAGTATTCCGGCGGCATCACCGAAGACCGGCTCTATGGTTGTCGCGAGATCTGCCGGGCCGCTAATCGTTAAGCCTTTCGCGAAAAAGGCCGTTGAAGCGGTAGAGAGAATGGCTAAGGTGATTAACCCGCCAATCGGAATTGAAGTCCAAAGGTCTTGATTAGACTCTTTCAGCGCATGCTGGGTGTCTTGACCATGCCAGCGTTGTCTCGCGCTATCCGCATGAAGAAAAATGGCGTATGGAACAACCGTTGTACCCACTAAAGCCATGAGCGTATATAAACTGCCGCTTGGCGCTGATGGAAGAAAGCCTTTAAATAGCCCTAGCCAATCTGGTCCTGTAAGTATAAATGTGCTTAAAAACGCTAGACTCATTAAAGCAACAAGTGCGATAAGTGCTATTTCTATCCTCTTATATTGACCTTGCCAGAGAATCACACCTGCGATAGTACCAATGACCAGGGTCCAAACATTGACATTGTAGTTCGATTGAAGAGTTTCAAATATTTCGGGCGAGGGCATTAACGCACTGACACCTATACTGGCACCGGTAATATTTCCACCCTGATATGCTGCGTTACCAATCACAATTGCAGCTATAACGAGAATGAAAAACAAAATTCGGAGAATAGGGTGAGTGACTAAAGTTCTAAGATTCTCCCCAAGTCCTTGTTGAGTAACCACGCCTACACGCGCGGCCATTTCTTGAAGGATAAGGGTAGCGCCGATTGCGCACACAAGTACCCAAATCAGCGCATATCCAAATTGGGCCCCAGCTAGAGAAGCTGTTACCACCGTGCCGGGGCCAATAAAGGCCGCGGCAACAAGGGTGGCTGGACCCAGTTTCATTAGGCTTCCATTGCCTGCTCAATCATACGCTTGATGTAGTCGAAATGAGCAACCACTTCGAAGTCAGAGCGGCGTGGAGCACGCATCGCTTTGATTCGTTCTAGTTGCGCATACGCCGCAGTACGGCTGATATGATCAAACGGTGAGTCACCTTCTAGGCCTGAAATTGCAATTAAACGCTCTACGTAAGCAATTTGCAGGTTGCGGCTAGTGGTTGTGATTGAACGAGGATTCGGGAATACCGCGTCTGTTAAATCAGTCATCACTTCGCCAAGTGGGTACTCGTTACCATAGCGTGTAGAGTCGGTAATACGCTTCATCGTGTTCGGATGAAGTACATGATTCAACACGTTCTGTTGCATCATCAGTACCATGTCATGAAAATTCGGGTCTTCGTTATTACCATAGTGGTTGAAGCCACGACGCTGTCTTTGCATGTATGCAAGAACAGGTTCCATAGACTCAAGAACGTCTGGTGCAAATACCGAGTCAGTTAGCGTTTGCATCGCTTCTTTTTGAAGCTCTTTTGGCACTGGTGTAAATGGAGCATTTTCAGCGCCTTGGCCTACGAATGCACGTTCTACATAAACACCACCAATTTGACGAGAAACCACGCCAGCTTGGCCATAGTAGTTACCAAACAAACGGCTAGCTAATGTCGATAGCTGTTCGTGAGACTCGCCTTCTGGGCGCGCTTCGTCAAGTAGAGTACCAAAAGTCTCGTTCACGATAGCGAAGCGACCTTGTGCATACTTCACAGGCTCTGAAGACATATCACCAATCATTACGCGTGGGTCGATGTGGCGACCAGGTGCACGCATATCGTCAGCGTCGTTACCGAACGCTAGTTCATGTTGGTGTGAACGGCTAAGAATTTCTTCTAAACGTTCTTCTTCAGCTTCTGGAGTTGCTGCAGCTTGGCTGTAACCGTACTCGATTGCCCAGCGGTCATAAGGACCTACTACGTACTGGTAATAATCACCTTGTTCAACGCCGGGTGGTGCGATGTTTACTGGCGCATAGTCCATAACAGAACCAGTAAGCTGACCTTGTGTTGTCGCTGCATCATGCACTTCTTCTGAATCCCACAAAATAGAAGCTTTCATATTGTGATTCAGACCTAGTGTATGGCCCACTTCGTGCAAAATTACGTGAATCATACCTTGGCGTAGTAATTCGTTGTCTTCAATAGACTCAACACCAAGTAAGCCAGACATCGCTGCACCAGCTAGTAGCCCTTCGTTGATCAAGTGACCTTGGCTGCAGTATGCCGCGTCATCAATTGAAGCGTCGTTTGCACCATATAGTTCACCTTCAATCCAGCGATTCGTCATGTAGACATATTCCATCATGATGTCTGCACCAAGAATTTGACCGGTATAAGGGTTAGCTAGAGACGGGCCATAGCCACCGAATGGAGGGTTCGGAGATGAAGTCCAACGGATTACGTTGTAATTAATGTCGCCTGCGTCCCATTCTGCGTCGTCTGGTTGAATGCGTACTTCTAACGCGTTAGAAATGCCTGCTTGTTCAAATGCTACGTTCCAAGCAAGTACACCTTCGGTAATTACGCCACGCCACTCTTCAGGAGTAGTATTTTCCAACCAGAAAACGATAGGTTCTACAGGATCTGAAACTTCAGCTGATGGATCTTGCTTAACCAAGTTCCAGCGGTTGATGTTGTCCATGTACGGAGCCCAGTCTGCTGAAGTCATATCGTCAAACTGGTTACCGAAATAACCTACACGAGCATCGTCGCGGCGTGCTTCAAAGTCATTTTCCGGTAGTGCAACAAAAGAGTGCTGCATGGTTACCGAAGTAGAACGTGGGTCTGCTACTGCAGCCGTTGGCCACGAAGAAGGATTCGGGTTATTGAACACGTAGTTCACAACAACGTCTAGGTTGTTGTCATATACACGCTCGTTCAGTACACGAGATTGTGACTTGCTGAAACTGCCTACGCTAAAACCGTCACGGTTGTTCGGGTTCGGGTAAGGAGATACACGGTGCAGTGCTTCACTTACAAAAATGTCGTCGGCAGGAATAACAATACGGCCGTCTTCTTCATGTTTGATTTCAAGCGAAGCAAGAACACTCGTGCTCATGTTTGCACTTTCTGCATTGCTTAGCGCGCTGTCTTGATCAAATTTGAATCGAATAGGGCGTTGGATAATGTCGATACGATTGTAGTAACGACGAAACTCAACGATTTTCTCATCACGATATGAACCACGGAAATGACCCGCTTCTAGTACACCGTCATGAGTCATCGCGAAGTAAAGGAAAGGGGTGTTCAATTGGTCTTCCGTGAGTGACATCATTAACTCACCAGATTCTGTATCACGGTAAAGATTGAACAGACCTTCTTGAACTTCTAAGTCTTCAATGAGTTTCGCGTACGTCATTTCCTCTTCAGCGTCTTCACCTTCTTGCGCTGATACTGGAGCTACGTACCCGTTCAGTCCAAGTGCAAATGCTACTGCACTAGCTACTGCGAGCTTTTTCAACATGACAAGTCCTCTTGTTGTTTTTTAGTAATAACCTCCCGATTCTATAAGGTAATGCGACAAAATGAAAAGCTTAGCAGTAACAAAGTGTAAACAAATAATACCGTTGCTATTTGCGTAGGTGTTTAAGGCAGGTCATAATAGTGTTTCACTAAGCAATATTGTGGACTAATGAAAACTTTTTTCACTTGGTTACTTATAAGCATAATGACCGTGGGGCTTCTTGCAGCGCCCGCGAGCTTTGCTGTGCCAAATGAAAATATGCCAACGAATCACATCGTGAAAAATGAAGATGCTCCTTGTCCGATGCACAAGAGCGATTCAGCGATAAGCGATGCCAGCGCACTATACGATTGCTGTGATGAAGGTCAGTCTCATACCGTTCATAGTTGTGATAAAGGATGTGATCACTGCGAGCATGTGGTCGCGTCGAGTGCTGGCCTTGTTTCAACGACGACTGTTGCCCATGTGCGCATGTCTTCCGAGCGCATACCGTACGTCACTCTCAATTATCAATTTTACGCAAGCCTTCAGAATCCTCCGCCCAGTCGTGCTTAAGGAAACCCGCTGACGCTGCAACTTGCTTTGCGGCGAAACGTTTTCTTTTAAGTTGTACGATTGAGGCATTGCCATGTTTATTGATAAAAAAGTTTTAACCCGCTTAGCGAGTATTTTCTTCCTAATGTTCGCTCTTACTGCTTGTACCGAGCAAGATGCTCATGACCACACGTTGGCAGAGCAAGTTGCTGATGGCAGCACCGTTACGGAATACACCTGCTCGATGCACCCTTCAGTGCGCAGTACCGATCCTAATGACACTTGTCCAATTTGCGGAATGGACCTGATTCCTATTGAAAATGAAGGCGTTGAAGTCTCCGAGAGTGCAGAGTTTACCGAGTTTTCACCGCGAGCAGTGTCTTTAATGCGTGTCCAAAGCTCGCCTGTAATACAAGGCGTCGCTAAAGAAATGGTGGAGCTTCAAGGGCGTGCTCAATGGGATACCCGGCATATTAAAACACTTACGGCATGGTCTGCCGGTCGCATTGAAACCTTACATGTCGATGAAGTGGGTGAGCAGGTAAATGCAGGCGATCGGGTTGCGTCGTTATACAGTCCTGAACTTTTGAGCGCGCAACAGGAATACTTGGACGCAGTGCAGCTGCTTGAAAATCGTCAGCTTTCACCCACTTTACGCAGTTCAGCGCAGGAAACCTTGAGAGCGTCGGCTCAAAGGCTGCAGTGGTTAGGTATCCCTCAGTCTGATATCGAAAGATTAGTGGCAGAAAGGAATCAAGAAGATGCCGTTGCAATATATGCGGCTATGTCGGGTGTTGTGATTGACGCTTTAGTCGCAGTCGGTGAGTACGTTGAGCGCGGTGCACCAATCGCACGCATTGCCGACCCCGAGCATGTTTGGGTTGAACTCGACGTGTTTCCAAACCAAGTAGCCTACCTTAGTGAAGGTCAAAAAGTGGTGGTGAATAGCGTTGGTTTAGCAGAGCCACTTATGGGTACCGTGACGTTATTGGAACCTGAATTTGATGACAGCCGCCAGGTTGTGACTGCACGTGTCGAGTTCGAAATTGGAGCTTCTCAACTGTTAACTGGAGCGTTTGTCAACGCTCAACTTGAATACGAACAGCAAGACCAAGTCTTAATTCCAAAAAGTGCGGTGATGTATACCGGCGAGCGATCGTGGGTGTACGTGCAAAACCCTGAGAACGAATACCAATTCGCAGGTAAAGAAGTTCAAATTGGTAAGTCGTTTGGGGATTATTACGAGGTTAAAGCTGGTTTAAAGCCTGGCGATCTTGTTGTGACACAAGGGAACTTCAGGCTAGATAGTGAACTTCAACTACGCGGTCAGGCAAGCATGATGAGTGGCCGCCAACACCAAGAGCACCAGCACAGCGAACTAGTTGATGAGAGTTCGATGGAAAATATGCCTAATCATAATGCGGCCACTGAGATTATCTCGGATGAGAACCTAGAGGTGATACTTACGCATTATTTTGCTCAATGGGACGCGCTCAAATCGGACGACTTGCAGTCTTGGAAATCAGCTGCAGAAAACTATATGGCTGCGGTTGACGCTGTGGATTGGTCGGAGCAAATGTCAGAGATACGTGCACAGGCAACAAGAGGTCAGCAGCACGTCATGCACGTTTCTGATTTGCAAACCGCACGAGACCATTTTTACTTTTACTCCCTTGCTTGGATTCAAATAGCCCGAAAGCAAGGCACCTCTATAGAAGCGCATGTTGCATATTGTCCGATGGCGAGATCTGGCGCAGGGGCGGAGTGGTTGCAACCTAACCGGGAACTTCAAAATCCCTATTATGGCTCGATGATGCTGCGCTGCGGTGAAATGAGAGAACCACTGCAACACGAGGCTTCTTAGTCATGATTGCCTGGCTTTTAAGAAATCGGTTGGTGGCTGGAATTCTGGCCATCCTGATCGTTTGTGCAGGGGTTTATGTTTCTCCGTTTAGTTGGCAGTTGTCGACACCTCGCAATCCTGTCGCTGTGGATGCACTTCCTAACCTCGGAGAGAATCAGCAGATTGTATTTACTGAATGGCCCGGGCGCTCGCCGCAAGACGTTGAAGATCAGGTAAGTTATCCGCTTACGGTTAACCTCATGGGTGTTGCGGGTGTTAAAGATGTGCGCAGCGTTTCCATGTTTGGTTTTTCAAGCATAGCGGTCATTTTTGAAGAAGACGTCGACTTCTATTGGTCAAGAACTCGAATTTTGGAAAAAATCTCTTCAATGCCTTCGTCAGCACTTCCTGCTGGAGTTCAGCCTCAACTTGGACCTGATGCGACAGGTTTAGGCCAAGTATTTTGGTACACAATCGAAGGGCGAAACCGGTCTGGACAGCCAGTTGGAGGTTGGGACCTCGACGAGATCCGCAGTGTACAAGATTGGTATGTACGCTATGGACTTATGCAAGCCGAAGGTGTCAGTGAAGTGGCTTCAGTGGGTGGTTTCGTCCGCGAGTATCAGGTTGATGTTCATCCACAGGCTTTACGCGAGTATGGATTAAGTATTCAGGATGTTGAGAATGCGGTTCGCCAGGCCAACCTTGAAGTAGGGGCGGGCAACACTGAAATTAACGGGGTTGATTACTTGGTTCGTGGAGAAGGGTTTATTACTTCTCTCGAGGAATTGAGAAGTGCAACCGTCAAGCAGTTACCGAACCACCGCTCCATACGAATTTCAGATGTGGCTACTGTGAGCTTTGGTCCTGCGCGTCGTAGAGGCGCGCTCGATGTAGACGGTGCAGAAGCTGTTGGAGGTGTGGTCACGGTTCGTGAGGGAGCCAATCCTTATGAGGTCATTCAGCGCGTACAAGAAGAAGTACAGCAAATAGGACGGAGTCTTCCTGCCAAAGCTATTGTAGATTGGCGTGAAACGTCTGCACAAACCGTGGTGAACTTCGCTCAACAGCAAGGTTTACCGCTCTTTCCGGGCAGTCATCCACAAGCAGATGACTCAGAGCCAACGCATGACGCTTGGGCGAATTGGTTAAAAGCTCACCCTGAGAGGGTTTGGCCTGAATGGTTGAGCGAGAGCCAATTAACCATTGTACCGTTTTATGACCGATCAGACCTTATTCAAGAAACCTTGGGAACACTTGAGAACGCGCTCTCTCACCAGCTTTGGGTGACCGCAGCGGTTGTTCTGTTGTTGCTTCTTCATTTTCGCTCTGCACTCGCCATAAGTGCGATGCTGCCACTCGCGGTACTGCTAACTTTTGCGGTGATGAAGGTGATGAATATTGAAGCCAACATTGTCGCACTGGCTGGTATTGCTATCGCAATCGGTACGATTGTCGACATGGCTATTATTGTCACGGAAAACGTTTACCGCCATGCGCGAGGCTCGGACGCAACCAACAAAGAGCGCACGCAAAGTGTTGCTCGGGCTACTAAAGAAGTGGCTCCAGCAGTATTTACCGCAATAATTACAACGGTGATTAGTTTTATTCCTGTCTTTGCACTTACAGGTGCTGAGGGTAAACTTTTCACGCCATTAGCGTACACGAAAACAATTGTTCTTCTGGCATCTGTACTCGTGGCTGTGGTGATTCTACCCTCTCTTCTACGCTTGTTGCTAAGTGAGCGATTTGATTTTGTAGACAAACTCAAGCACAAACACCACAAGGTTTACCGTGTTATTTATGCCTTGTTATTGGCATATATCGGATGGGTTCTAGCTGGCGCCTGGCTTCCATTAGGTGTGGAAGCAGGCAGCCTTCGTAACTTTGTTTTTGTCGCTTTCGTTTTCGCTGTTGTCGTGGGTGTTTTTAAAGGTTTTCTTTATGTTTATCCGCACCTACTGGCCTTCTGCCTGAGATTCAAAGCAGCATTTTTAGCCTTACCAGTTGCTTTAATACTGTGGGCTGTTTCTTTGTATCCCAGCTTTCAGCAAACGTTAATGCCTGCCTTAGACGAAGGCGCGTTCCTATTGATGCCAACTACAATGCCGCATGCTTCGATAGGCGAGGCACTCGACATTTTAAGCGAGCAAGACCGGACTATTTCCGCTATTCCTGAAGTGGAACGTGTCGTAGGAAAAATAGGCCGTGCAGATACCGCGCTCGATCCTGCTCCGATTTCTATGGTTGAAACCTATATTGCTTATGCTCCTGAATATGTGGTGGACGAGAATGGTCGAATTCAACGATTCAAAGTTGATGCGCAGGACGAATTTGTCCGAGACGAACATGGCGATTTGGTTCCTGATGACTCAGGTCAGCCATTTCGGAATTGGCGTACGCATATTCAGTCTCCAGAAGACATTTGGCAGGAGATTATTGCCGCAGCTTCAATACCCGGTGTCACTTCCGCACCTAAATTGCAGCCTATTGAGACACGTCAAATTATGTTGCAGACGGGCATGCGTGCTAATACAGGTATTAAAGTTCAAGCAGGAACTTTACAAGCACTTGAGGAAGCTGTTCTGGTTTTTGAGCGAATATTGCAAGAAACACCTGGAATCCGTCCTGCTTCGGTCAATGCAGAACGTGTAATTGGTCAGCCTTATCTTGTTGTGAATGTCGATCGCGCACGTATTCAAAGATATGGCTTAACGATGCAGCAAGTTCAACGCACGGTTGCAACTGCTATTGGCGGTCAATCCGTATCTACCTCCATAGAGGGACGGGAACGTTACAATATGCGTGTTCGTTATCCGTTGGAGCGACGAAACGATGTCGAAGCTATGGAACAAGTGTGGTTAACAACACCGGATGGAGAGCAAATACCTTTAGTTGAAGTTGCCGACATTACCTTCGAGCAAGGTCCTCAAATGATTCGTACAGAAAATACCTTTCTGACAAGCTATGTCACGTTTTCTTCTGAGCCAAGCCTTACTGATGTCGCCGTTGTAGAGGCCGCATCGAAGCGTATCGAAGAGGTTTTGAGTGCTGGGGGCGAAACGCTTCCAGCAGGTGTTCAATACAGGTTTGCCGGTAGTTATGAACAGCAACAGCGAGCTATGGAAAGATTAAGTTGGATTATTCCACTCGCGTTGTTACTTATTTTGTTGGTGCTGTACGTTCAATTTAACCGTATTTCGAGTGCCTTATTTATTTTCTCGGGAGTCGCTGTTGCTTGGTCTGGCGGACTTGTTTTGTTGTATTTGTACGGTACAGACTGGTTCGGGAATTTTGGCATTCCTTGGTTAACGGCCGGTCAGTCCATGCGCGATATTTTCAATATCGACACGGTACACTTAAGCGTTGCCGTTTGGATTGGGTTTCTAGCCCTATTCGGAATTGCGGTTGACGACGGGGTAGTCATGGCCACTTACTTAAAGCAAAAATTTGAGCGCGTGACCCCAGTCTCAACTCGTGAGTTGCGTGAACAGGTTATTGCCGCAGCAACGAGACGTGCCAGGGCCTGTCTTTTGACTAGCGCAACAACTATTCTTGCTTTACTGCCTGTTCTGTCAGCGACAGGAAGGGGTGCAGACCTCATGTTACCGTTAGCCATTCCAACAGTAGGTGGGTTATGCTTCGTTGTTCTTAGCATGTTTATCGTTCCTGTCTTATGGAGTTGGCGCGAGGAACGTGCCTTCAAACGATTAGGAACCTAGGAGTGAGTTTATGAACTCCGTAACTTGGCAAACAAAAGTGGGCTGGTTAACCGCAAAAAGCTCGGGTGATGCGTTAACTCACCTTGAGTTTGCGAGGGACCTGCAGACACAACGAACGGCGGATACCGTATTAACCGAAGCCGTTAGACAACTCGATTTGTTTTTCGAGGGCAAGCTGAGGCAATTCAATTTGCCTCTTGCTCCGAGCGGAACTGCTTTCCAAAAGCAAGTATGGAATGCCCTACTTGAAATTCCATACGGTGATACTTGGTCCTATAAGCAGTTAGCTGAGTTCGTGGACAGACCAAAGGGTTTTCAAGCTGTAGGTCAAGCCAACGGTAAGAACCCGATCGCGATTATTATTCCATGCCATCGTGTGGTTAATGCTGATGGTGGGCTAGGCGGTTATGCTGGCGGTTTAGAGAATAAGTCGAGGCTATTGCAGCTAGAAGGAAGGACATTGGTATGATCAAGAAAGTCTTTGGTGCTGCTCTCGTTTTGTCGATTGCAGCATGCAGTACTGAAGAACCTGTGTCCGTTGATGTTTTGAACTTAGAACAAACGCTCGCACAAATTACTGCATTTGAACAGAGCGCATGGGGTGGTTGCGATCGTGGTCGATACAACGGAGTCCGTGAAGAGGGCGACGAACGGCTTCCTTTCTGGGTGTGTGAAGGCGTCTTCGAAAATTCCTACCCATACGAATTCATGATTGTAACTGAACCCAATGAGAGCGACGTGCGCTATACCCAGCTTGAATACCGCCGAGGCCACAATGACAGCTTTTATGCATTACTTCGTTATTTTCTTCGGTTACAAGGCATTGAAAGCGCGCAAACGCGAACAGAACTTCGCTCTGAAGTCAGTAGTGCTATTTTTGCCAATCCGAGACACTCCGCATACACACCTATAGCGCGCTTGCCCGATGGGCGGTTGCTGGAATTAGCACACAACCACCCAGAAAGTGCTTTTTCTACTTTGCGGGTGGTTAATCCGTAGCTTTTGTTGCGTGGCCAATTCTGAGCATGAAGCTATACATAACGGGCACTACAATAAGTGTCAGAATTGTCGCAAAACCAAGTCCAAACATGATGGCTACAGCCATACTGGCAAAGAAAGCATCGAACAGTAACGGAATCATGCCTAGTATAGTGGTGACCGCTGCCATGCTAACTGGTCGCACTCTTTTCACCGAGGCATCGATTAAAGCCTGATACCCTTGTTTGCCCTCGTCCTCTTCCGCTTTGACCTGTTCCAGTAACACAATACCGTTTTTAATTAGCATCCCTGTCAGGCTCAACATACCAAGCAGCGCCATAAAGCTAAATGCTTGTTGTGTGAGCAGTAACCCGGCTGTTACACCAATAATGGATAACGGCACGGTGGTCCAAATGACTAAGGCTTTCCGCGCAGAGCTAAATAACAGAACGGTGATGACAAACATGGCCAAATAACCGAGTGGTAGTGAGGAAAACAAGGCAGCTTTGGCGTTGGTTGACGCTTCATGCTCTCCACCCCACTCCATTTTATAGCCGTTAGGAAGATTTATTGCTTCTATGGCATCTCGAACACGCGCTTGAATTACCGCTGGCGTTTCTTCAGAGAGCGGATCAGGGTCGGCCATAACGGTGAGGGTGCGTTTGCGATCTCGGCGCTGAATAAGCGATTCTTCCCATTGCAGTGGGATGTCATCGACAACCTGTGTTAGTGGAATGTAGCGATTTAGCGTAGGGCTGTGTACCAAGATGTCTTGCCATTGTTCGATGAACAGGCGTTCTTCCTCAGGCGCACGAACAACAATTGGCAATAAGTCGGTGCCGTCACGATAAACACCCACACGTCGGCCATGGAAGTTCGCCAGCAGTAGGTCGTCCACATCTTCTTTTGTCACGCCTACGCGTCTGGCATGCGTTTCGTTGAATTGAGGACGAAGAACTTTACTGGGCTCTAGCCAATTGTGCCATAGTGTGGCTATGCTCGTATCTTGTTGCAAAATATTTTCCGCCTGCTGTGCGAGTTCGCGCAGAACTTGAGGTTCTGGACCCGAGAACCGTACTTCGATAGCAGCCTTTACGGGCGGACCTATTTCCATTTGGTTTAGGCGTGCGCGAACCTGCGGATGGTGAGTCGCCAAATAGTCTCTCGTTTGCGCAATCACGTTAGGTAAGTTGTTTTTGTCGTTTACTTCAATGATTAGCTGGCCATAGTTCTCGTGAGACTTTTCGACCAAGTATGGCAAGGTAAAGCGAGGAGCACCGCGGCCAATGGTTGTAGCAACTGAAACAACCTCTGGAATGTCGAGTAAATAATTCTCTGCGCGACTTAGGTCGTTTGCGGTGGCTCTAATATCTGTACCTTGTGGATACCAAACACTGGCAAAGAATATCGGAGTGTTCGAACTCGGGAAGAAGCTTTGTTTCACCTGACCAAAACCATAAACCGACAATACGAGTAACGCCGTCATGGCGGCCATGGTAACTACACGCCACTTCAAGGCTGCACTAAGGAGTTTTTGATAGGCTTTAAATACCGGTTTGTCGTACAACGCGTTGTCGCTTTCCTGCACTTGCACGCCTTTTGCGAACAGCTTATTTCCTAGAAATGGAATCAAAGTAAGCGCAGTAACCCAGCTAAGACCTAATGAAATGAGAAGCACCCAAAACAAAGAACCGGCGAACTCGCCTGTAGCGTCTGAAGACAAGCCAATAGGTGCGAATGCAATAATAGCGATGAGAGTTGCACCTAGTAATGGCCATTGGTTTTGCTTGAGGACCTCTTGTGCAGCTTGTAACCTAGACTTCCCTCTCTGCACACCAACCAACATACCTTCAGTGACTACAATGGCATTGTCTACGAGCATACCTAGGGCAATGATGAGAGCCCCAAGGGACACTCTATGCAGTTGGATATGGAAGATGTCCATGAAAATGAACGTGCCCATAACAGTGAGAAAGAGCACAAAGCCAATAAGGAAACCACTACGCTTGCCCATGGTTAAGAAGAGTGAAAGGACGACAATAACCACCGCTTGTAATAAGTTCCAAAGGAAGCCACTCACTGAATTATTCACTTCCTGAGGTTGATTGTATATGGATGTCATTTCCATACCTACGGGAGTAGCCTCAACAAGCTCGTCGAGCCTGCTTTGTAAGCGTTCACCAACCTCCACTACGTTAACTTCCGTGGTAAAGGAAACACCTAGCCAAAGCGCAGGTTTGCCGTTAATGCGTACTAAATGACGGGGAACGGGCTGAACTTCCCGATGGATATTAGCGACATCGCCGAGGTAAAGTTGAGCTTCTTGCCCCGGATTACTGATAATGAGCGACTCTAGAGCCTCTACATCACTGAACTCTCCTGTGGTGTAAAAGCGAACAGCGTCGTCACCCAGTTGAACTCGACCTGCATTAGAAACTGTATTCTGGGTTCTTAGAAGTTCATAAATTTGTTGCGGCGGAATACCTAAATTGGCAAGTCGTGCACGTGAAACTTCGACACTAACTTGCTCTTGTTGCACTCCGTCGATAATGACTTTCGCAACACCAGGAACCAGTGACAGCTCTCGACGTAGAAACTTAGCGTGGTCGTAAAGCGCGGGTAGCGTGTACCCTTCGCCATGCAACGCCACCATAACTCCGTAAACGTCGGCGAAATCGTCATTCACCTGAATAGGGCCTGCGCCAGGAGGTAAGTTGGGCGATACATCATGCATTTTCCTGCGTAACTCATCCCATATTTGGGCTAGATCATCAGCTCGGTAAATGTCTTTCATTTCCACTTGAATTTGCGACATGCCCGGCATAGAGGTTGAGGTAATATGTCGAATGTAGGGTAGTTGTTGCAATGCGTTTTCTAAGCGAACCGTTACTTCCTCTTCAACCTGTGTAGCTGAAGCTCCAGGATAAGGCGTAACAACCATAGCTTGCTTAATGGTGAACTCCGGGTCTTCTAACCGACCTAGCTGGTTAAGTGCAACGATGCCGCCAAATAGTAAAATAAATAGAAAGAGCCAGCTGCTGGTGGAGCGTTCGATACTATAACGAGCAATATCCATTCTTATAAACCTCGCTCACGTGTCCAGCGACGAACTTCTGTGCCTTCAGAAAGCTGGTGAACGCCCGCTGTAATTACTTCTTGCCCAGCCGTTAATCCAGAAACAACATTGACCGATTCTGAAGTACTAAAGCCTAACTCTACCGCTTGCAGACGAATAACGCCCAGGTCTTCTGAAGTAGGTTCGAAAACCCAAACAAAATGTTGGTCTTGGTTGCTAGCGTCACGACTAAAAACAGCACCGACCGGGATGCTCACAGACTCTGCGGTGCCCTGAAGTACACGCTGGCTATCAATAGAAACGGTGGCTGTCATGCCGGGCAGAACGTTGAAGTTCTCAGGCTTTTGCAATGAGAAAACGACGCGGTAAGTATTGGTCGCAGGGTCTGGAATGCGATCCCACTCTCTGAGTACGCCTGAATAAGTTTGGTCCGGGAAACTGTCGAACTGAATAACCGGTTGGTACTCATGCGACTCTTGTTCTTCTTTTCTCACACGAGCGAATAGCCTTTCTGGCACTTGTATCGCAACATCTACAGTTTCGTCTGACTGTAAAGTCACTACAGGAACTTGAGGGGCGATGTTCTCGTAGGGCTCAACATGAAGTAATGAAATTACGCCTGTGAAAGGGGCATGAATTTCTGTATAGCTTAAGTTGGCTTGCGCTGTTTCTAGCTGAGCGTTAGCCATGTCTCGCTCAGCTTGTGCTTGGTCGAATTCTGCTTGCGACGCAAGGTTTTGGTCTCTTAGCCTCTGCATACGTGCGAACTGAGTTTCTGCCAAACTTGCGCGTGCCTGAGCTTGTTGTAACGCCAATCTATAGTCCGTGTCGTCTAAAGCCGCAATGAGTGCACCTTGCTCAACCCGTTGACCGGGTAGCAAATCGAGCGTAGTTATTTGCCCAGCTACTCGAAAGGTGAGTTGAGCGGAGCGAGTAGCTTCTACCACGCCAGGAAAACGACGAATACGTTCGGGAGCACCTGACTCTGCCGTAGCTAGCTTTACTGGGCGCGGTTGTGCTGCGGTAGTTGACTCGCTCTGTTCACTGCACCCAGCCAATACTAGAGTTAGCAATAGCGCAGGAAATAATATGAGTTTATTCATCGTTAAAGTTCCCAAATTAAAAAATTCGACACTGTGGTTGAGTAAGCTATTGTATGCATGAATGAAGTAAAGTTATATTTAATGTTTCTTTTAAAGATGTTAAGTAATTCTTAATGAATAATTGGTCGCTTAAAGTCTTACAAACGGTTATCGATACCGGTAGTTTGCAGTCTGCAGCGCAGCAGCTGCATAGAACTTCCCCCGCGCTCAGTATGACGCTGAAGAAACTTGAGGATGAGCTAGGTTTTCAAGTACTCGACCGTAGTCAATATAGACTACATCTGACGGAACGTGGAAAGCTCTTTATGCGTCATGCGCGAGAACTCTTGAGGCAGCAAGAGCGACTTGAATCGGTCGTTGTGCAATTAAGGGATGAGGGAGAACCACAATTACGTATTGCTCTAGATGCCGGCATGAGTGGTTTAGTGGTCAAAGAAGCGGTCATGAAAATTCAAGAGCAGTTCCCAGCAACTGAATTAAGAGTAAGTGGTTACTCTCAATTAAATTCTTTAAAACAAGTGGCTGAAGGTCTAGAAGACTTTGCTGTTTGCCCATGGATCCCCACGTTTCATCAAGTGGCAGACTTTGAAAGCATTCGTATTGGGCAGTTTAACCTTGTTGCGGTGATGTCGTCTTATTTGGTCAAGCAATTTGGTATGCCGAAGAAAAGAGAAGACTTGGCTGAGCATGCATATATTTTGCCCCAGGAAATGAATTTGGGTATTAATCCAGAGCAAATTTATAAACTACCGGGGCGTTCTCAAATTCGAGTTAACGATGTTCGCACCTTGGTAGAGTTTCTAAATTCGGGCATGGGGTGGGGAATTGCCCCTCGGCAAATGATTGCCGGTGAAATTGCCAAAGGGCAACTTGTAGAGATTCACATACCCGGGTTTCTTGACCACGTTCAATTAGAGTTTCATTTGCTTCGGCTTGCCTCAAAGCAGTTAGGGCCAGCAGGTCAGCTGTTCTGGCAACACTTTATAGACCGAGAGCGGTTTTTAACGGAAGAGTATTTTTAATCGCTGCTTTGTTTTGGCATGACGTTTGCTACTTCGTACAACAACGACGTTTTTTTGTATGAAGTAAAAGGACTGTTTGCCCTGTGGAAAATGTTCAACTTAACTCGCCAATTCCTCTAGCAAGACCCACTCAACAAGCTGTGTCTGCTCAGGCTAATGGTCGTGAACAAAAGGATGCTCCAGAAAAAAATGCGGAACAGTTCAGCGTCGACAAAGAAACACGGATGATAGCGGAATTGAGCCGTCAAAAATCAGCGGCTCAACAAGAAACGCTACAACAAAAGAATGTTCAGGAAGTTCAGCGTCAAGGAAATGTCGCCTCCACAACCTCTCGTTCTCCTCAACCCTCGGTTCTGTCATCCTCCAGAGCGCCGAATTGGTCGCAACTTAGCGCCGCTGTAAATGGGTACACTCACCTACAACGCGCAATGAACCTTTATCAGCAAATCGAAAGCTTGTAATCTTTCTATGATTTAATACGTTCAGCTCTTGGCTTGTACGCTGAGAAAAACGCATAATGAACGTAGGGCGACAACAGAAAGGAACATTCAATGCTTGAAGCTGTATGGATAGGTTTTGCTTTTATCGTGGGCTTGTTAGCTCGATTCGTAGGCTTGCCGTCACTTGTGGGTTACCTAGCCGCAGGTTTTGTTATTGCAGGCGCTTCAAGCTACCTACCTGTTCCCGAATATAGCGATGGCGTTATCGAGCATGTTGCGCATTTAGGTGTTTTGCTACTTCTTTTTACGGTTGGCTTAAAACTGAATGTTCGTAGCCTAGCAAAGCCAGAAGTGTTAGGTGTTGGCGTTGCGCATTTCGTGATCACGGTCGGCGTAATGGTCGTGGCCTGTGCCGTTATTTTTTCAATGCCTCTTATTGAAGCTTTACTGGTGGCGATAGCCTTAGGCTTCTCCAGTACAGTACTGGCAGCAAAGGTATTAGAAGGTAAACGAGAGCTAGGCGCATTTCATGGCCGTGTTGCCATCGGTATTCTTATCGTTCAAGACCTTATCGCTTTGCTCGTGATGACCGTAGCGAACGGAGAGGCTCCATCGCTATGGGCCCTGTTAGTGTTTGCGTTGCCTTTAATTCGCCCAGTCATGTATTGGTTAATGGACAAAGCTGGGCACGACGACTTACTGATTCTCTTTGGATTATTGCTGGCGCTGGTAGTAGGGGGCTATGGTTTTGAGTTGGTAGGATTAAGTTCCGAGCTAGGGGCATTGGCGTTTGGGGCTTTACTGTCTAAACATGGTCGTGCTGGTGAGTTGTCGAAAGCACTTTGGAGCATTAAAGAATTCTTTCTCGTC
Organism: Lysobacter sp. N42; assembly: GCF_004344885.1. Lineage (NCBI taxonomy): Bacteria > Pseudomonadati > Pseudomonadota > Gammaproteobacteria > Lysobacterales > Lysobacteraceae > Lysobacter > Lysobacter sp. N42. The sequence continues at coordinate 333,907 of NZ_SKFB01000002.1, read as the reverse complement.
GGCTTCTTTCTCAGTATTGGCTTAGAGGGACTTCCACAAGCTCAAGACTGGCTATTCGCTGGCGTGATGTTAGCCTTGTTGCCGTTTAAAATTGTATTGTTCTTCTTTCTTCTCATCGCATTTAAGCTACGGGCTCGCTCGTCATACTTGGCGGGTTTAAGTTTAGGAAACTATTCTGAGTTCGGTCTTATTGTAGCAAGCGTGGTCATGCCTCAATACCTAGTGCCATTGGCGCTGCTGGTCGCATTGTCGTTTGTGGTGTCGGCGCCGCTTAATGCTGTGGCACATCCGCTTTACGACCGTATTTGTAACCGTTTAATGAAGTTCGAACGAAATATCAGGCACCCAGACGAGCAACCGGTGGAGCTAGGTGACGCTGAGTTTCTTGTAATGGGTATGGGGAGAAGTGGCACTGCTGCGTATAAATACCTTGCGGCGACCGAGAATGTGGTGGCTATTGACTCTGACCCCGTGAAGGTAGAAGCGCATAAACAAAACGGCATCGACATTCATTATGCCGACGCCGAAGACGGTGTGTTCTGGCAAAGTTTAAAACTGAATTGCGTGAAGGCCGTTATATTGTGCTTAAGTGAAGTAGACGCCAACGTTATAGCAGCACAAAAACTTAGAAAACAAGGTTTTACAGGGCAAATCATTGCACACAGCCTGCACGAGGATGGAGCCGATAAAATTTTGGCTGCTGGCGCTAACCATGCATATTTAACAATGGCTGAAGCCGGTGTGGGTATTGCGGAGCACGTTAAACAAACTTTTGCGGTGAAAACATGAGTTTATTTTTCTTCCACGGGCTAGAAAGCGGCCCTCATGGCAGTAAATTCCAAATGATCTCGTCGGAGTTTCCTGAACTGGTTTCACCAGACTTTCAGAACATGGACCTTAATCAACGCTTGCTGGTTGCAGAAGAACAAACTCGAGGGATGTCGGGTATGACTATTGTCGGCTCTTCTTTTGGCGGTTTGGTTGCCGCTCGTTTGTATTCGCATTACCCAGAGCGGATCGAGAATCTGGTGTTGCTGGCACCTGCATTGCACACAGAAGACGCCAACTTAATTGCGAGAATGCCAAGCCCAAACAACTGCAAGGTCATTCATGGTACCCAAGACTCGGTAGTACCATTCGAGGCCAGCGAGCGCTTTTGTCAAAAGTTTGATTTACCTTTGGTTGCTGTTGCCGATGAACACCGTTTAGCAGCGCCGTATTCAAAAGAAGCCATTATGGCTGCTGTCCACGAGCTTTATACGCCTTAAAAGTGGTATAAACGAAGTGAATGGGTGGTATAGCCCCTTTATTCTCTGGATTTATTCAAATCTGAACGAAATTCCCGTATAATTCGCGCGTTTATTCAATGCGTATACGTTTATGCTTTCTCTCGGTTGAGAGAATGGTTTGGCGGATAGGCTTTCAATTAAGAGGAATCATTTGTGTTAGAACAATATCGCGCACATGTGGCCGAGCGTGCCGCTGAAGGAATTCCAGCAAAGCCCCTGAATCCAGAACAGGTTTCTGATTTAGTCGAGCTTTTGAAAAATCCACCTGCAGGTGAAGAAGAGTTTTTACTTGAACTGCTAAGCGAACGCGTACCTCCTGGTGTGGACGAAGCCGCATACGTAAAAGCAGGCTTCCTAGCAGCTATCACTAAAGGTGAAGTATCTTCACCAATTATCGATAAGAAATTAGCGGTAAAACTACTGGGCAACATGCACGGCGGTTACAACATTGAAACGCTAGTAGAGCTTCTTGACGACGCTGAACTTGCAGAGCTCGCAGGTGAAGAGCTTAAGCATACTATTCTTATGTTTGACGCGTTCCACGACGTTGAAGAACGTATGAAAAACGGCAACGCAGTAGCTAAAGCTGTTGTTGAGTCTTGGGCTGAAGCCGAGTGGTTCTCAAGCCGTCCAGCAATGCCTGAAACAATTACAACTACAGTATTTAAAGTTCCTGGCGAAACGAATACTGACGATTTGTCTCCTGCACCTGATGCTTGGTCGCGTCCAGACATTCCTCTTCATGCGAAAGCAATGTACAAAATGCCTCGCGAAGGTATCACTAACGCAGAAGAGCAAATTGAAGAATTGAAGAAAAAGGGCCACCCAGTTGCATTTGTGGGTGACGTTGTGGGTACGGGTTCTTCACGTAAGTCTGCAACAAACTCTGTACTTTGGTACATGGGTGAAGACATGCCTGGTACGCCAAACAAGCGCTCTGGCGGTATTTGTATTGGTGGCAAAGTTGCACCAATCTTCTTCAACACCATGAAAGACGCAGGTACGCTTGTATTTGAAGCGGACGTAGATCAAATGGAGATGGGTGACGTAATCACCATTTATCCATACGAAGGCAAAATTGAGAAGAACGGCGAAGTTATTGCTGAGTACCAATACGCTTCTGACGTAATTATCGACGAAGTTCGTGCTGGTGGTCGTATTAACCTAATCATTGGCCGTGGCTTAACTGCGAAAGCTCGTGAGTCTCTAGGTTTAGGTCACAGCGACATGTTCCGCACGCCTGAGCAACCTAACGACTCTGGCAAAGGCTACACGCTAGCGCAGAAAATGGTGGGTAAAGCTTGTGGTATGGAAGGCGTTCGCCCTGGTACATATTGCGAACCACGCATGACAACTGTGGGTTCACAAGATACTACCGGCCCAATGACGCGTGACGAACTTAAAGATTTAGCATGTCTTGGTTTCAACGCAGATCTAGTAATGCAGTCTTTCTGTCACACAGCTGCTTATCCGAAGCCTGTAGACATTGAAACTCAACATACATTGCCAGACTTCATCATGAACCGTGGTGGTGTATCACTTCGTCCTGGTGACGGTATTATTCACAGCTGGTTGAACCGTATGTTGTTACCAGACACTGTGGGTACTGGTGGTGACTCGCATACGCGTTTTCCATTAGGTATTTCATTCCCAGCGGGTTCTGGCCTAGTAGCGTTTGCTGCGGCAACAGGTGTTATGCCTCTTGATATGCCTGAGTCAGTACTTGTTCGTTTTAAAGGTGAAATGCAGCCTGGCGTAACGTTGCGCGATCTAGTACACGCAATCCCTCTTTACGCAATTAAAGAAGGCCTTCTTACTGTTGAAAAACGTGGTAAGAAAAACATCTTCTCTGGCCGTATTCTTGAAATCGAAGGTCTTGAGCAACTTACTGTTGAGCAGGCTTTTGAACTTTCTGACGCATCAGCTGAGCGTTCTGCAGCAGGTTGTACAATCAACCTTTCTGAAGAATCAATTGCGGAATACCTGCGTTCAAATATCACCATGTTACGTTGGATGATCGCTGAAGGTTATGGCGATGCGCGTACTCTTGAGCGTCGTGCTCGTAAGATGGAAGAGTGGATTGAAAACCCAGACATGATGAAAGCGGACAAAGACGCTGAGTACTCTGCGGTTATCGAAATCGACCTGAACGAAGTTATTGAACCTATCGTTTGTTGCCCGAACGATCCAGATGACGCGAAAACGCTTTCTGACGTAGCTGGTGATAAAGTAGACGAAGTGTTTATCGGTTCATGTATGACCAACATCGGTCACTTCCGTGCGGCTGGTAAATTGCTCGAACAAAACACTGAGAAGTTGAAAACTCAGCTTTGGATTGCGCCACCAACGAAGATGGACGAAGCGCAGTTGATGGACGAAGGTTACTACAACATTTATGGCCGCAATGGTGTTCGTACAGAAATGCCAGGTTGTTCACTATGTATGGGTAACCAAGCACGTGTGAACCCAGGTGCTACAGTACTTTCAACGTCTACGCGTAACTTCCCGAACCGTTTAGGTGACGGTGCGAATGTTTACCTAGCGTCTGCAGAGCTTTCAGCAGTAGGTGCGATTTTAGGTAAAATTCCAACTCGTGAAGAGTATATGGAGTTCGCTCAGAACCTTAATGCTATGTCTGGCGAAGTCTATAAGTACCTTAACTTCGACCAAATGCCTGACTTCCAAGCGGCAGAGAAGAAAGCTAAAGACACAATTATTCCAACGATTAACGTTGCATAATCTGTTTTAAGCTTAGGTAGTGATTGAAAGCCGAGTTACGAAAGTGACTCGGCTTTTTTGTAGCCGCCGGATTAAAGAGGATAGCCTTGTAGGCTGGAGCCAATCTAGTATATTTAATCATGTTGACTAACATTGAGAATCTTACGAAAAGGAATTTGTTAAATGCGTAATACTTTAAAATGGATTTTTCTTGTTGCGGTTTTAATCACAGCTTTTTATTTTTTAAGGCAGGTAGTCAATAGCTCTAACCAGCAAGTTAGTGAGCTCCAAGTTAACGACACCCTGGTGAATAGAACACAAAGTGAAGGTTCGCGCGAACAAGTCCAAGAAGTATCGACCGCTACCGCTCTCTTTGATACCTCTAACTTACGAGAATGCGAAATCTTTCAGCAGGAATATAATGTTGCGCGTCGAAATTGGTTAAATGGCCAAGAGCAAGCTTGGGGAAACTATCTGCAAGAGGGGTATTCGCTGATTGACGTGACATTGGTGATGGCAAGATTTACGCACCCTCGCTTAGCTGCCGGTTTTAGAGCTGAGCAACTACGTTGGCAATCAGAAGTGGCAATTTATAATCGAGATTTGAACCAAAGCGCGAGCCAAAGTATTGAGGGGTTTGCAGCATCTGGCATGACTTTTCAGCGAGCGATTCCCCTTCCAGGACTTGATTCATTTGAATCTATGTCAGAGTCTGAGAAAACTCAAGTTCTCAGAGAGCTACCTGTCAATGTCGATGATATAGCTTATTTTATTTATGAGGGACTGCCATTTGAGGACATCACAATGATGTTGGACTCAATCGAAGACCCTCAAAGCGTAGTGAACTACGATAGGCACGATATTGTCTCGTTGTTTGATTATGCTGTTGTAGCGTCTCGCCCAAAGATTGTTGAAGAGTTATTGCTTCGAGGCATGACACCTACAGAAGATGAGTTTTTGGCTTCGTCTATGGATTGGGCTCTGTTGAGTTTGTCTCGATACCTACAAAGTGAAAGAAAGGATGAGACGGTCGAAGTTGTTAAAAGGTTGATGGGTCTTGGTGCTAGGGCTAGATTTGAGAGTGTTTCGCCCTCAACCGTGAAAGGTTCGTTTCAGGGCTATGATTACCACTTTAATGAAGAGCAGCTGACTTCTTTACGCAACGACTACCAACTGGACCTAACCCAAATACCCGAGCTAAGTTCGCCATTGTTAGATGAGGAGCATCCGCTTCTTATGGAGCTATCTCAAAACCTTAATAACCATTTATCAATTGCTTTGGGAACAGAACATAGCTCTACGTTGAGAGATGAGTGTTGGGAGACTGTAACGGCTATCAGTCAACAATGGAATCCTCGTTCAAAGCAGGAGATTTACGATGAATTGACCGAGGGTCTGGGAGAGCCTCCGGCAGGCATCCACGCGATGTTGTCTGATATTGATCCAGTATTAGTCGATTGGTATCGAACTTATAAAGAACATCCCTCCAGACAGCGCTCTTTTACCCCCTTTCCTCAAGAAGTGAATGAGTTACTTTGGGCAAGAAATTATGACCAAGCAATAGAGGTACTAGAAAGCCACGAATTTACGCCTGCAGAAAGTCAAAGTTTGTTTTCTCAATTATTAGAGTTCGGACCGGATATTTATCCTGTTTTGATGAGCAGCTCATTGAGGCAGGGTAAGATTGATTATTTACAATTTGTTCTGAGGCTTAGGGCGCCGCAAGAAATGCAGCCCCTAGAATCTTTAGGTGCTGACTTGAGGGGATTTGACGAGCGACAGAAGACGCTTCTTTTTTATGCAGTAGATCAGATGAATTCGGAACTTGTGACATATCTGGTGGAAGAAGGTTTTCCCTATTCGTTTGATGATTTGGGACAAGATCCGCTTCATGCTGCTCTACGCCAAGGAGTTATGAGAGGAAGTATTACTGAGCTAGAGCAGACGGTAGCCACTTTAATGTCTTATCAACCTCAAGTCGATGAGTTCCATCGCAACAGGCTTGCTGTTTTGCGATTAAAATATCCTGATGTTTATCAGAATTTGGTGAGTCGTTACCCTCAGCTTGCTATCGACAACAACCAACCACTTCCTAGGGTGAGATAAGCTTTTCTAATAACGACCGTGATGACATCTCGTTTTTTAAGGTGGGGCGTTATACGATCTGCCTAAAATAGACCTAAGAATTATATTTCGCTCACAGAGATTGGTATTCTTCTCTATGGGTGAGGTTTGCGGACCACTTAAAGTCTTCCCGTGAAATTTCTAGAGCCCTGTAACTTGTGATTGATATAGCGCTGAAAAGGTAAAGAATGAAAAGAGCATATTGGATTCTGTTCCTCGGGGTGTTAATCACATGGAAAGCAGATGCGCTTGTTCCACCAAAGATTTCCACTTCTGAACTTTTCAAAGACGCTGGTTTTATAGGCGTTGTAGAGATTGCAGAAGTGCATGCGACGCTTGGCTATGATACTTGGGGCTCAGTTTGTGGGGTAACTTATAGAGCCCATGTCGAGGAGTCAGTTAAGGGGCCCATTACTAATGAAGAACTATTTTTACATGTGCTTTCTAACTCCCAAAATGAGGTTTTGGAAGTAGGTGAAAAATACTTTGTGTATGCGGAAGGTCGTGAATCACAAGAATCTGTCCTCCTTGAAAGTCCCTTCAGGCGTGATTTAGAGTTTTTTCCTGAAGACTGTTTCTCAAAGATCGATTCAGCACTTTATGTAGACCTTAGGTTTTCGCCTAAAATGGAAGAAATAGTGGGCGTAGAAGCAGTTACGAGCTGGGGGATAGAGCGTATTAATGGCACAACAGAACTTCGCAGTGTTTGGTTCCATGAGAGTTCGGGAAGATCGCTAGTTGCCGTCAAAAAATTTCCAGACTTTTACATTGAAAGACTCACCCGCCAAGGAATCGTTTTAGAGGACTTGCTCTCATACTTTCGAGTGGAACTAGAGCTTTTAGAAGAACGACAGTAGTAATCCTCGCTATGTTCTACGTTAGAATTAGAAACTACGCACAGACTAAACCAACAAAGGCTGAACAGCTATGAAGAATGCGCTACAAGAGCAATTGCTAAAAGCAGGATTGGCAGATGAAAAGAAGCTTAAGAACGTGAAGAAAGAAAAGCATGTTCAACGTAAGCAGGCAGGAAAAAAGAAAGCTGTTGTGAATGAAGCAACGCTGCTGGCTAAAGAAAAGCACAAGGAACAAGTGGCGCGAGATCAAGAATTGAATCGGCAACGCAAAGCGGCTGCGGATGAGAAAGCTGTGGTTGCTCAAGTGCGACAACTGATTACCGTAAACCGTGTGGCTCATGAAGGCGAGATTGCGTTTAATTTTGCAGACGGTACTTTGGTGAAACGATTGCATGTGAGTCAAAAAATTCATAACGAACTTACTCGCGGTAAGCTTGCCATTGCCCGGGATGGCGACGGTTATGCTCTTATTCCGGTTCCTGTAGCGAACAAAATTCAAGAGCGTAGCCCAGCAGAAGTTGTCTTAATAAATGACAATCAGGATACGCAGAACAACGCAGACGAAGACGACCCTTATGCTGATTACAAAATACCTGATGATTTAATGTGGTAGAAATATCAGTCGCCGAACACTGGCGCTTAAGAATATACACCACTGTGACCATTCGGTATGATCAGGTTACTTTAGTACCTTATTAGCATTGGACAGTAAGCCTTGTTTCAACTCGATAAATCCGGTTTCCGCCAAGACATTAACGGACTCAGAGCATGGGCGGTTATCGCCGTTGTGCTCTTTCATTTCGGAATTCCCGGATTTTCAGGTGGATTCGCTGGCGTAGATGTCTTCTTTGTCATCTCAGGCTTTTTGATGACGGACATCATTGTGTCTGGCCTTGGGCAAGGAAGGTTTCGTTTTGGACTTTTCTACCTAGCTCGCGCTAAGCGAATTTTTCCTGCGCTGATTGTTCTGGCGTTAGTGTGGCTAGCAGCTGGCTGGTTCTTCTTACCTACGCCCGACTATCAAGAGCTTGGTTCGCAAATTGGTTACGCGCTTGGATTCATTTCCAATATTGAATTTGCCAGTGAAGCTGGATATTTCGACACGGCAGCCCATGAAAAGTGGATGTTGCATACATGGTCTCTCGGTGCGGAGTGGCAGTTTTACATGCTTTTCCCTATCTTTTTATGGGTGACGGCTAAGATTTTTAAACAGAACCTGCTCGCCATTTTTACTGCTCTTTGTATCTTGTTTGCCCTCTCTCTCGGCTATGCGTTCGTTGTGGTGCAAGCGTCACCTTCAGACGCGTTTTACTTATTGCCTTCGCGAGCTTGGGAGATGGCCGCGGGCGGTATTGTATTCTTCTTGGCAAGGCTTCATAGGCCTATCAATATTCCTTTGCCCATTTATGCGTTAGCTTGGGCGATGCTGTTTGCTTCGTTCTTGATGTTTGATGCGCAAACGATGTGGCCGGCGCCTTTTGCCCTGTTTGCAGTCGTTGGTACTATGCTATTAATTTTGGCGAATCGGCAAAATGATCTGTTCACAGCACATCCTGTAGCTCAGTGGTTCGGGCTTCGCTCGTACAGTATATACTTGTGGCATTGGCCTTTTGCTGTACTTCTGTATTTTATGGGGGCGCAACAGTCATGGTTATGGATTGCTGTGATGGTGGCGGCAAGTTTAGTTTGTGCAGAAGTGTCTTACCGCAGTGTTGAAAACCCTGCGCGTAAATGGCTAGGTCGCCTTTCCGCCGGTAAGAGCGGTATCGTTGTCCTGACTGTTTTAGTGCTCGCTTATGTGCCAGCGGCGATTATCAAGGAAAATCATTTTGGCGGTCGAGTTGCGCCTGAAATTGATGCGGTTGCCGCAGAGGTTGATAACCGTAACCCTCGTCGTGAAGAATGCCAGGCTTCCCGCTCGCAAGGAGAGCCCGTCGGTTGTACCTATGGTGGCGATACGCTTGGCGTTATCGTTATAGGTGACAGCCATGCAGGCTCGGTGATTCGTTCGGTTGAGCGAAGTTTACCAAGCAGCAACTTACATGTTCTCGACTGGACTATGAGTGGTTGCCCTGTTATTCGAGGTATTGATGAGGTTGGCAACTTAACCTTTGCATGTGAAGCGTTCATTGAAAGAGCATTAAATGAGCATCAGAATATTCCGTCTCATGTACCTATGCTTATCGTGAGCCGCTTTGCTCAGTCTATTGTAGGGCCCATGGAGTCTGAAAATCCTTTACAGGAAGCTCCGCGGTACTACATCGACGAGCTTTATGAGCGTAAAAGCGATGCGTACTTTGACGAGATGACGTCAGCACTGGTTGATACTGCTTGTCAGTTTGCCCAATATCGCCCAGTGTGGATGCTTAGACCTATACCTGAAATGCCGTCGAGCGTGCCGCAAACTATGTCGCGTAGCATGTTGTTTAAAGACAACGTGGAACGGGTGTCGGTAAGTCAGCAAGCGTATGAGAGTCGCCAAGCGGTTATTCTTGATGCTCAGGATCGTGCAGCTGCACAGTGCGATGTAAAGATTATAGAGCTACCCGAAGAATATTGTGATGGCGAAAGGTGTTGGGGCGACTATCAAGGCCGTCCAATGTATTATGACGATGATCACCTAAGCGAGTTTGGGGCTAGCTTTTTGCAACCTAAATTGCGTAATTTATTTGAGTCTCTGCGAATCGAGGAAGAAACGAATGCAGGATAAAATTTGTGTAGTTGGACTTGGTTATGTAGGGCTTCCGTTAGCGGTGGCATTTGCAGAGCAATTCCAAGTGATTGGCTTTGACATTAACTCTAAGCGTATTGCAGAGCTCGAAAATGGTGTGGACGGAACAAAAGAAGTGGAGTCTTCTGCTTTGCAGGCAGTACAAGGCTCACTTACCTTTTCCTCTGAAATAAGCCAATGTGAAAGCGCGAATATTTATATTATTACAGTACCTACCCCTATAGACAGTTCTAATCGCCCAGATTTGAATCCTCTTATTCAGGCGTCTCGCGCGGTAGGTAAAGTACTCAAGAAAGACGACTTAGTGATTTATGAGTCTACGGTATACCCAGGCGTTACCGAAGACGTATGCGTGAATGAATTGGAGCAGGTCTCAGGGCTTCGATTCAATCAAGACTTTTACGGTGGGTATTCGCCAGAGCGCATTAACCCAGGTGACAAAAACAATACCTTCAAAACCATTTTAAAAGTGACTTCAGGCTCTACCCCTGAAGTTGCAAAGCGCGTAGACGAGTTATATCAAAAGGTGGTCACTGCCGGCACATACCTAGCCTCGAGCATTAAAGTGGCAGAGGCCGCAAAAGTTATCGAGAACACTCAACGCGACGTGAACATTGCCTTAATTAATGAGTTAGCGCTTATTTTCCATGAAATGGGTATAGATACACGAGAAGTGATTGAGGCGGCGTCTACCAAGTGGAACTTTATTAAGCTGTTCCCAGGGCTTGTTGGCGGCCATTGCATCGGTGTCGACCCGTACTATTTAACGTTTAAGGCTGAAGAGCTAGGTTACAAACCCAATCTTATTTTGTCTTCTCGACAAATTAATAACGGTATGGCCAAGTACATTGCGGAGCAAACCGTAAAGCAAATGATTGATAATGCTCTTGTGATTAAAGGGGCGAAGGTTCTTATTATGGGCTTCGCCTTTAAAGAGAATTGTCCTGATGTTCGTAATACCAAAGTGGTCGATATGGTGACTGCACTGCAAGAGTACGGTGTTCAGGTTTCCGTGTGTGACCCTGAAGTTGAGCGAAGTGATTTAGACCGTTCGGGTAACTTCAATGTTGTTGAAAACCCATTGGAAAATAATGAAAAATACGCCGCTGTTATTCTGGCTGTCGCGCATAACCAGTTCAGAGCTTACAGTCAGGAAGACTTCGAACGTTTGTGTGAAACATCGGAAAACCAGAAGCCTGTGCTTATCGATGTTAAAGACGTAATTCCCAGCCCAACGTGGCGTTTGTAAACCCGTATCCGCCAGCTAAGAATAAGGAAAGGTATGACTGAGAAGCTAGTTTACGATGTGAAAATGCCTTGGTATCAGGGCATTCAAGAGTTCGCACTTCGTTTGGCGGTGAGTAAGTTACTGCCCATGCGCTTTCTTTATGAAAAGCCGCCTGAGAAACTAGCGGGTAAAACAGGACGTTTAAAAATAGAAATTGTCAGTCATTGCTGGCGCTACTCGCATCTGCATGCTTATCAATTAAGCTCGTTGGTTAACCATCCACCTAAGAACGTCGACATTGTGATGACTGTGTTTCATGCCAAAGAAGATGAAGCGACAACGCAATTATTGAACTTCTTTGGTGAGAAAAAAGTGGAAAATGTGACTTGGAATTGGCAGCCGGTTACACCACCTGAGTTGTTCCGCAGAGCAATTGGCAGAAATAGAAGAGCTCAGAATACCGATGCAGACTGGGTATGGTTTGCAGACTGTGACTTAGTTTTTGGTGAAGGCTGTTTAGATGGCCTAGCCGAGTCTTTGCAAGGTAAAAAAGACCCGCTGGTATTTCCTGCGCAAGAGCGAATTACTCCCTTGCTCACCAACGACAGCCCTATGCTGAAAGCGGCAAAAGAGCCAAAAGTTGTATCTGTTGATCAAGGCGACTTCACAATTCGCGTGTTAGAACGTGCGGTAGGCGCTTACCAAATTGTGCATGGTGATATTTGCCGCTCGGTAGGGTACTGCAAAGACGTAAGTGCTTACCAACGTGAAACAGACCGATGGAAAAAAACCTTTGAAGACAGAGCTTTTCGCTGGATTCTAGGCACACACGGGGTACCTGTAGAAGCTCCATCTGTGTATCGTATTCGACACATAGAAAAAGGTCGTTATCATGGCAGCAAAGCGGCTTCCGATATGCGTAAACGTATTCGAAAAGCGCAAGACGCTTCGAGAAATAATAGCTAGTGCCCATGCAGCGCGAAAAGCCACAACAAGACGTTTGCGCGGCACCGAGTATTCATCGACAGATTCTGGTGCTCGATGTCATTTCCGACGATGTCGCGAACTTTCGGTTACACCTTAAGAAGTTTCCCGACCTTGTTCAGCAGCTGAAAAGTCGATTTTCGGAGGCTCAGCTTAGTGTCGTGTTCGCGGTAGGACATAGATACTGGGGTATTTTGTGTGACTCTGAAATACCGGCTCCCACCCTAGAAGTACCTGAGCACTCGGAGTACCCGTTCCCTTCTAGCCATGCTGACTTGGCGATTGTCGTTAAATCTGATCGTCCCGACGCATGTTACTTTGCAGCACAGGTTTTGTTGCAATGGCTGGCAGCGTACACACAAATGCAGCGTGAGCTGCAAAGTTTTCGGTATTTAGATGGTCGTAACCTTTTCGGGTTTATCGATATTCCGGAAAAGGATAGTGCGGTGTCGCGCTATCAAAAAGCTTTGGGTTACTCTCCGCAAAACCCTGAGCAAACTTTGCAAGAAGCACACGTGGGTTATACCTATATGTGGATTGCGCAAATGATGCCAGACCTAAAACGCTGGGAGTTACTTTCTAGCGAAGTTCAAAGAGAAGTCATGGGCATTGATAAGCTAAATGGTGCGCCTTGGCCTACATCGAGTCAAAGTCATCACGAGGTATTAAGCCAACACTCCGACCTTATACTACGCGATCCTATGCCTATGTTTTCTATGCGAACAAGTGCGGAGGTTTGGGTTGATTATTCAGCTGATGCGCAAAGCTTTCAGGCTCGACTAAATGCGTTAACAAGTTCAACGAGCCAAGCAGAGGCTGATCCATTAATGGATTATCTTTCGTGCACTTTCTCAAGTGTGTTTGTTGTGCCTTCGCTTGACTGGTTTAGCGCAGTCTAGTGGTTTTCAAAGAGCTCGCGCACGTTTTCTAAAGTAAAGTCGATTTGGTTTACGTTGACCGGCGCGATAAAAATGGTGTCATCGCCAGCGATGGTACCCAATACACCTTCTTTTTTACCCACAGAATCCAGTAAGCGTGCGATAAGTTGAGCAGCTCCAGGAGTGGTTCGTACAATAATCATGACGTCGTTGTGCTCAACATCAAGAACCAATTGCTTTACTGAGCTCTTCGCTGAGGGCATAGAGAGCTCTGGGGGCAGACAATAAACCATCTCTTCTTTACCATTTCTGGCTCGCACAGCACCTAGACGACTGAGCATACGAGATACTTTCGACTGGTTCATAGTGTGGAAGCCTTGCTCTTGCAATGCTGAAACTATCTCAGCTTGTGAGGCATAGCGCTCTTCTTTCAAAAGGCCGCGAAAAGCTTCCGTTAATGGGTCTTGATGAGATGTGTTCATAGTGTCTCTATTCTTATCATTTTAATCACGGACCCATTGTAGCGGAAATTGCCTTTATCACCTAGCTCAAGAGGCTATTAAAGTTGTATTTTGGGCCCATTTCGTATAGTGTTTAGGCCCCGCAAATGACTGTATGGAGTGCGAAATGAAAGTAACGGTATTAGGCGCCGCAGGTGGTATTGGACAGGCGTTATCTTTGTTATTGAAAACTCAATTACCGAAAGGTTCTGACCTTGCGTTGTTCGATATTGCGCCAGTAACTCCAGGTGTTGCTGTTGATTTAAGCCATATCCCAACTTCGGTTTCTGTAAAAGGTTATGGTCAAGAAGGCCTAACTGATGCACTCCAAGGTGCGGACATTGTTTTAATCCCAGCGGGTGTTCCTCGCAAACCAGGTATGGACCGTTCAGACTTGTTCAATATGAACGCAGGTATTATCCGTAACTTGGTAGAGAATATTGCTGACACCTGCCCTAAGGCAATGGTAGGCATTATCACTAACCCAGTGAACACTACTGTGGCAATCGCTGCAGAAGTATTGAAGCAAAAAGGCGTTTACGACAAAAACCGTTTGTTCGGTGTGACTACACTAGACGTAATTCGTGCTGAAACTTTCGTTGCTGAATTGAAAGGCTTGTCAGCTGAAGACGTGCAAGTTCCGGTGATTGGTGGACACAGCGGCACAACTATTTTGCCACTGCTTTCACAAGTTCAAGGCGTTGAATTCTCGCAAGACGAGATCGAATCGTTAACTCACCGTATTCAAAACGCGGGCACTGAAGTTGTTGAAGCGAAAGCTGGCGGCGGCTCTGCAACACTTTCTATGGGTCAAGCAGCAGCTCGTTTCTGCTTATCACTTGCGCGTGCAGTGAACGGCGAGACCGTCACTGAGTATGCTTATGTTGAAAATGACGGTGGCGACGCTACCTACTTCGCACAAGCACTTAAAATTGGTAAGAATGGTATTGAAGCTATCTTACCTTACGGCGAACTTAGCGACTTTGAAGCTAAGTCTAAAGCAGACATGCTGGACGGCCTGAAGAAAGATATTCAGATGGGTATCGACTTCGCAAACGGCTAATTGCTAAATAGTCTTAAGAAAAGGAGCTTCGGCTCCTTTTTTTGTGCGCAAAAACCGATGGGGTCAGAGCACTTTGTGCTCTGACCCCAAAGTGCTCTGACCCCATTTTCGTGAGAAGTTATTGAACGCGTTCGACTGCTAGGTGGGCGAGGGCTATTAAAGCCTCTTTAGCTTCGGTGTTAGGGAATGCGTCTAATGCTTTAATGGCAAGGTCACGTTGTTCAAGAGCTTTACGACGCGTGTACTCGAGTGCACCGGTGTTCTCCATTAAGCCTAAAATATGCTGAAGCTTGTCGCGCTCTCCACCATTTTCAATAGCCTTTCGGATAATGAGCGCGTCTGCGTCGGCACTGTTCCACATGGTGTAAAGAAGCGGCAACGTTGGTTTACCTTCGGCTAAGTCGTCACCTGCGTCTTTGCCCATTGTCTCTGAATCGGCGGTGTAGTCGAGTAGATCGTCCACAAGCTGAAAAGCAGTACCTAGATAGCGTCCGTAGTCTGCGGCCGCCTGAGTAATGTCTTCTGACTGCTCGGTAAGAACGGCGCCAAGCTGTGTGGCGGCTTCAAATAACCGTGCCGTTTTACTATAAATAACGTCGAAGTAACTTTCCTCGGAGGTTTCAGGGTCGTTGCAGTTCATCAGCTGCATGACCTCACCCTCTGCAATAACGTTGGTCGCGTCTGCGAGGATTTCCATGACGCGCATCGACTCCATCGTCACCATCATTTGGAAAGCTCGGGTATATAGGAAGTCACCTACAAGAACACTTGCTTCGTTACCAAATTTCGCATTGGCAGTTTCTTTGCCCCTGCGAGTATGAGAGTCGTCGACAACGTCATCATGTAATAGCGTTGCGGTGTGAATAAATTCTACGATAGCCGCTAACGTATGGTGGTGTGTTCCTTGGTAGCCTAATGCCTTGGCTGCAAGCACAGCTAACATTGGACGCAGGCGCTTCCCGCCACTATTAACGATATAGAAACCGAGTTGATTAATGAGGGCAACATCAGACTGAAGTTGCTTGGAAATGAGCTGATTGACCGCTTGCATGTCTGTTTCGGTAAGTTCGCGAACAGCGGCTAAATCCATAACCATGAAAACTCTTTAAAGACGAATAAATTAAGGTTCCGATTCTACCGCACTCGGCAAATCTTTCCAGTTTTTCAAAGCCCAAACTCACAAGATTTCAGACAAACGCACAAGGATTTCTTTTTTTCGTGATTTGTGCTTGCTACAAGGCCGGCTTTTGAGTAAAATGCGCGACCTAATTTAATAAGTGTGATTGCCCTTCGCGGGGAAATTGGAGAAAAGCTATGTACGCGGTATTTCAAAGTGGCGGTAAGCAACACCGTGTCACCGAGGGCCAGACCGTTCGCCTGGAAAAGCTAGAAGCAGCTACCGGTGATACCGTTGAGTTTGAGCAAGTGCTCATGCTCTCTGATGGTGAGAAAGTAACGATTGGTGCGCCTTTCGTTTCTGGCGGCAAAGTGACAGCAGAAGTTGTTGACCACGGTCGTGGTGAGAAAGTTAAGATTGTGAAGTTCCGTCGCCGGAAGCATTCACGTAAGCAAATGGGGCACCGTCAGTGGTTCACAGAAGTGAAAATCACTGGAATCGGCGCGTAACAGAGGAGTAACGACAAATGGCACATAAAAAAGCTGGTGGTTCTACCCGTAACGGTCGTGACTCAGAATCCAAACGCCTTGGTGTAAAGCGCTACGGCGGTGAGTCAGTTCTTGCTGGTAACATCTTAGTTCGTCAGCGTGGTACAAGATTCCACGCCGGGGATAACGTTGGTGTGGGTCGTGACCACACGTTGTTCGCAAAAGTAGACGGTAAAGTATCGTTTGACCAACGCGGACCTCAGAATCGTAAGTTCATCAGCATCGTTGCTGAATAAGCTTAAATAAGATTCTCTGAAAAACCCCGCCATTGAGCGGGGTTTTTTGTAACTAGCACAACATTGGTTATGCTTAAGCATGTCCGATAAAGCAGGTAAGTCGAAACCATGAAATTTGTAGATGAAATTGAAATTCGCGTAGAGGCCGGTGACGGCGGTAATGGTTGCGTGAGTTTCCGACGTGAGAAATATATCCCGAAAGGAGGTCCTGACGGGGGAGACGGCGGCGATGGTGGTGACGTTTACTTGCGCGCGGACGAAAACCTTAACACGCTTATTGATTACCGATTTGAGCGAACTCACCGAGCTGTTCGTGGGCAAAATGGTCAAAGTCGTAACTGTACCGGTAAGCGAGGTGAAGACATTACCTTGCCAGTTCCTGTAGGAACACGTATCCAAGATACTGAAACCGGTGAAATTATCGGTGACTTAACCAAGCATGATCAAACCATCATGGTAGCGAAAGGTGGTTTTCATGGATTGGGCAACACTCGTTTTAAAAGTAGTACGAACAGAGCTCCTCGACAGAAGACCAATGGTACCCCTGGTGAGCATCGAATCTTGAAGCTTGAGTTACTGCTGTTGGCCGACGTAGGTTTATTGGGTATGCCTAACGCAGGTAAATCAACTTTGATTCGTCAAGTGTCTGCGGCGCGTCCTAAAGTTGCGGATTACCCGTTTACCACGTTAACACCAAACCTTGGTGTCGTTCGTGTTTCTGGGCACCAAAGCTTTGTTGTTGCAGATATTCCAGGATTGATTGAAGGTGCCGCAGACGGCGCAGGTCTTGGTATTCAGTTCTTGAAGCACCTCGAGCGTTGTGGCTTGTTGCTTCATGTTGTGGACGTGGCTCCATTTGACGAGAGCGACCCTGCTGAGAGTGCAACCATGATATTAGAGGAATTGCGTAAGTACAGTCCTAAGCTTTACGACAAGCCTCGTTGGTTAGTATTAAATAAAGCAGATATGCTGGACGAAGAAGCGTTCTCAGAGCAACGTCAGCGTGTTGTAGATGCGTTAAGCTGGGATGGTCCAATATTTGAGATTTCAGCATTAACTGGGCAGTCATGTGACGGCTTAGTCAAAGAGATTATGACTTACCTTGAGTCACTACCAAAAGAAGTACTCGAGGAGAACCAAACTCCGGAAGAGCCGGTTGAGTTTAAATGGTCTAACTATCATGAGTCTGAATTAGCTCAAGATGACTTTGACGATGAAGACGATGATGATTTTGATGACGACGAGCCGGATGATGGCCACGTTATTTATCAGCCGTAATATATAAAAGGAGCTTTACGGTGCCGATTATTTCACTTGTTGCCGCAATGGCGGATGAGCAGGTTATAGGTAAAGACGGTGATATGCCTTGGCATTTGCCGCAAGAGCTTCAGTATTTTAAAGAGATCACTATGGGCAAACCTATAGTGATGGGGCGCAATACCTTTGCATCTATCGGCCGTGCTCTACCTGGGCGCAGAAATGTAGTGATTACTTCAAAGCCCGAACTTTTACCTGAAAATGTAGATGCAGTGGCTAGTCCTGAAAAGGCAATGGAGTTGTTGCAGGACCATGACGAAATAATGATTATTGGTGGTGGTCAAATTTACAAAGCGTTTTTACCACTTGCCACGCGCATGTATTTAACGCATATTGACCTGACAGTAGACGGGGATACTTTTTTCCCGCAATGGAACGAAAATGAGTGGTCTAGGCAGGAGCTTAGGAAAAGCCCCAAGGTAGATGTAAAAACACCAGGTTATGCAGCGTATCTTTATGAAAAATCAACATAATTGATACAACTCTGGTTTTTTTAGACATTTGTCTTAATTGTTTAGTCTCGAAATATTCGGTAAAATACCGGTTGAATTGTAGTCAATCACGTTGTCTGTGGGGGCAAATATGAGAAAACTTATCGTTGCTGTAGCGACTGCTGGTGTCATGATGTTAGGTGGCACTGCTGCTAACTTGGCGGTAACTGGAACTGCGAATGCGAACGCATTGGCGCAAAACTTGTGTGTATATGTACAGGGTAACGACCGCTTGCGTATGCGTGAGCGTCTTCGTGAAGAACGTATCCAGTTGCGCCGTGTATACGACTCTATTATGTGTAATGGACAGAGCCTATTACAATTCGCGATGTCTTCAGGTGCTGACGATATCGGCGAATACATTGTATCTCAGTTACCGGGTTCTACTATCGAAGCGATGGGCGACCTTGAGTGGGCTGAAAGCAATGGTTACGGTGACTCGGCAATTGCAGCAGCAATTCGCGAGCGTATCGGTAGCTAATTCTACTGAGTAAAAGAGTAAGACAAAAACCCGCTATATAAGGCGGGTTTTTTTGTGCCTATAAAAAAGTTTAAGGTGTTTAGATTAATAACGAAACTGTAACAGTTTGTGTGTTTACTTGCTTTACATTAACGAACTCGTTACAAATACTCGTTTGCTACTAACCGAAGAAGAGCCTTATGCAAAAATTACTGAATGCATCAATGTTGCTAGCGATGTCGCTGGGTAGTGTTCATGCGAATGCCCAAGACGAGTCACCTTTGCTCGAGCCATGCCACATTAGTGGTATGTCAGAGCAAGTAGAATGTGGCTTTCTGCAAGTTCCAGAAAACTACAGCCAGCCAGACGGTAAACAGATCGACATTCATGTTGTGCGGTTACCAGCGGTTGCAGCGGCGAAAGAGTCAGACCCTTTACTGTTCTTAGCTGGTGGGCCTGGGCAAGCTGCAACAGAGCTCGCAGGTATGATTAGTGCTGTATATAGTGGTGTTCGCCAAACACGTGACATACTGCTTATTGATCAGCGAGGTACAGGTCAGTCTAATCCATTACGATGCGACGCTGGTACTTTGGATGAAATGCGTAACTCGATGGCTATTCTTCCACGCGAGCTAGATGTGACAGCCGAGGCGAGGGAATGCGCAGAAGCATTAGATGCAGACTTCCAACAATACAATACAGCGAATGCGGTAAAGGACTTCGACCGTGTCCGCGAGGCGCTAGGTTATGAGCAAATCAATATTTATGGCGGCTCTTACGGAACACGTTCTGGCCTAGCTTATCTTCGTGACTTTCCTGACTCTATTCGTGTAGCTATTTTAGACGGCTTGGCTCCGCCGCAAGTGCGTATTGGTTTATTTGGGCAAACGACTGAGCGAGCGTTTAACCGTTTAGTGCGTGACTGCGAAGAGCAAGAACGCTGCGCCGAAACCTTTGGCGATGTTCGCACAACATTCGACCGTGTTTCAGAGAAGCTAGGAGAAACACCTGAATTAGTGACCATTAACGACGCAAGAAGCCATTATCCTACTGAGGTAATGATGGACGATACGCGTTTCCAAAATATGATGTTTAGTGCGCTTTACCACCCTAGAATGCGTCAACTATTACCTTTCGTTATCTCAGAAGCAGATAAAGGAAATTTAGACCCGTTAGTGGGCTTAAGCGGCTCTTTTGAGGGTGAGCAGCCCCTTTATATGGGCTTGATGTTGTCGGTTGTATGCCAAGAAGATGTGCACCGATATACCGATGAAGATTGGGCTACAGAGAGAGCTTCAACGTTCTTTTCAGACGCTACCATTTCAACGTTCACTCAAATGTGTGCGGGATGGCCTGTAGAGCCGGTAGGCGAGGAAGCGTACCAGCCGGTAAGTAGTGAACACCCCATTCTATTGCTGTCTGGCGGTCAAGATCCGGTAACACCGCCGTATTGGGGGGAGTTAGCTGCTGAAACACTACCTAATGCGCAGCATCTTGTAGCCCAGAATGGTGGGCACACCATAGCAGGACATACGTGTGCGAACGATCTTGTTAGCGACTTTATTGCTGACCCAGAAGCTGAACTCGATGCGTCTTGTTTAGAGGAAACACAAGTATTGCCGTTTCTGTTAAATGTAAATGGCGAAGGTTTATAGGAGCAGAACATGATTGAAGTGAATGATTTAAAGAAGTCGTATCAAGATGTTCAAGCTCTGAATGGGTTAACATTTTCAGCGTCAGATAACGAAATTACTGGCTTACTTGGACCGAATGGTGCGGGTAAAACAACCTGTTTACGTAGCCTCTACGGATTAATTCATCCAGACCAAGGCGAAGCGCTAATCGATGGTGTTGCAGCACAGAAAGAGCCGCTTACGGTAAGAAAACAAATTGGTATTTTCCCAGACAAGTTTGGTCTATACGAACGCCTCACGCCACGTGAGCATATTGCTTACATTGCGGAGCTTCATGGACTCAAAGGCGAGCAACAACAACGTAACGTAGAAAGTGTTATTAAGAGCTTGGGCATGGAAGACATAGCAGACCGGAAAACGCAGGGCTTTTCACAAGGGCAACGCATGAAGGTGGCTCTTGCACAAGCTATTGTTCATCAGCCGAAGAATTTGATTCTCGATGAACCGAGCCGCGGTTTGGACGTCATGAGTACCCGAATTTTGCGTGAACTTATGTTTCAGCTAAAAGAAGAAGGGCGTTGCATTTTATTCTCGAGCCACGTTATGCAAGAGGTTGCGGCTTTATGTGACCGGGTGGTCATTATGGTTAAAGGCCAAGTGGTCGCAAATGATTCTCCGCAAGCATTGTGCGAACAAACAGGCGAAAGTAGCTTTGAAGAAGCCTTTGTAAAACTAATTGGTACCGACGAGGGGATCGTATAATGACTTCTGCATGGAAAACAGTTTGGCTGAAAGAACTGAAAGACGCGATTCGTGATCGACGCTCAGTTATGGCGGCCATGTCTTACGCGTTCTTCGGACCAATGCTTATGGCGGTAGCGTTTTTTGCAGTGGTGAATCAGGCTACCTCTAAAAGTGACTTAGAAGTTTCCTTAACCGGCGCGGAGTATGCTCCTGAGTTGGTTCGTCATTTGCAACAAAACGGTATTGTGGCGCATGAAGATCCCGAACAAGCGTCTATAGAATTGACGATCCCTGAAGACTACCAAGAGAAATTAGCTTCTGCTGAGCCTATTACGATTATTATTCGAGCTGATTATTCTGAGCGTAAAGGTAGTGACGCTCGTCGAAGAGTAGAGAGTGCAATTAACGGTTATAACCGAATTGTTGCTGGCGCGCGTTTGATGATGCGAGGTGTTAGCCCCGAAGTTATGCAAGCTATTACACCCGCACGGCAAGACACGGCTACCAAAGAATCTCGCGCTGCGCTAATCATGGGTACGGTCATGGTATTTGTGATTATGTCGGTTTTCTTTGCGGGTATGAATGTAGCTATTGATACAAGCGCTGGTGAACGTGAACGCAACTCTTTGGAGTTTCTATTGGCTCAGCCACTAACGTCGGCTGATCTGGTTCTAGGAAAGGCATTTACTGCATCGACATTCGCAATGTTAGGGGGCGTGTTAACTCTCGCCATGATTCCATTAGTGTTTATGTTTGTGCCGTTAGAAAAGCTAGGGATAGATGTAAGCTTTAGCTTTCTAACCCAAGCGACGTTAGCATTGGTATTGCTGCCCGTGGCGTTGTTTGCAAGCTTCCTGCAACTATTGGTGTCTTTCCTTGCCAAGAGCTTTAAAGAAGCGCAAACCTACATTACGTTCGTGATGTTCGCACCAATGACCGTAGTTTTCGTGTTGGAATTTACTCGATTCTCTCACCCGGCATTAGCGTATTTACCGATTACTTCCCAGCATCAGGCCTTGTTGGGCTCTATCAACGGTGAACCCGTTTCGGCTCTACCACTTTTAATTGGTGGTGTGTCTACGCTAATTGTGGCTGCAATACTGGCGTTTGTAGTTCAATGGAAACTGAAAAGTGAAAAGGTTGTATTTGGTCTTTAATCCACTAACTGACCATACTGGTAGTACAGCCACTGCCCTAGTCGTCGCATAGCTGGGGCAGGGAAGGTCGGCAGCGCTGATTGGTAGAAGGGTAACTCTGGCAAAGGCTCGTCCATCGAAAGTTGGGCGAGCCTCTTTCCTGCCAAGTTTGAGAAAGCAATTCCTGCGCCGCAATAACCCATGGCTGTGTAAACGCCAGGAGTTGGGGAAAATACACGTGGCATGCTGTCTAGTGAAACACTTATCCAACCATGCCAGTGGTATTCAGCTTTAATTCCTTTTAATGCAGGAAGACTGTGTTTTAACGCTTTTAGTAAGTGCGAAGCGTACTTTGGATGAGCGGCATTCTTACCACTAATAGCTCCTCGACCGCCAAATAACAGGCGATTGTCTGGAAGCAAGCGGTAATAGTATTTAAGTTTTCGTGTGTCCATCACTAGGTCGGACGTAGAAAGCCCAATTGCTTCAACTTCAGAAGGGTTAAGCGGCTCAGTCACCAACACAGAAGATAGCACTGGAAGGTGCTTGGAGCGAAGCTCAGGAGACGCTCCTTTGGGTAAATAACCGTTCGTGCATAATAAAAGCTTTTTGGCGTGCACAATACCTTTGTTGGTATGTACCGCAATGTCGTGACGACGTTGTTCGTAGTGGCTCATCGCAATTTGACTGTGCATATGAACATTTGCTTTGTCGCATAGTCTTGCCAAGTGATTCACATAGGCTTTCGGGTTGAGTGACATTGCGGGCGTGAAGGATATTCCACCATGCATGTTATTCACGCCAGGTAATTGCTGCTGTAACGTTTTCGGGTCAATCCAATTTGCGTTCAGTAGGGTGTCACTATATTGGCTTACTTGAGCCTCAAGTTTTTGGCTAAGATGCTTACGATGAGCCAGTTTTAAATAACGGGCTTCATTGAGTTGTACACTAGCCGGAGCACTTTCGCATAACGCTTTAACTCGATTAACACTTAAAGCGAATTCGTCTTGAACTGCTCGTGCGGTATCTACTCCAAACTTGCTTTGGTAATCCTGAAACGACAATCGACCCGTTCCGGGCAATACAAAACCTGCATTGCGACTACTACAGCCAGCACCAATGGACCCAGCATCGAGTACGGTAACCGATTGATTGTATTCAGAAGCTAGGGTGAGGGCTGCGTTCAGTCCTGTATAGCCAGCACCAATAATTAAAATGTCACATTGGCGAGGAAAAGCGTAAAGTTGATGTTTGTAGTCGGGTTGTATAGCAGACCAGTAGCTCGAGATAAGCTTTTCGTGACTCAGAGGAATGTTCTTATGGGTCACCGGGTCATACATAGCTATACAGACACCAACCTTATATTCGCGAATGGGAGAATCATTTCAGCAGCAACACAGTAGCATGTGCCGTCACATACTGGGCAGTAATAGCCATCGTTAAGTGATGCAGACAACCAACGGTCTGGGTGGTCTTTTACTAACTCGCCACCGCATTTTGAGAAATACTGGAAGGCACTGTTATTCGGGCTTTGGCGCCAAATATGAGCTAAACCACCGTGACAGCCAGAACCTACAGCTTCAACAATAGCGTGGTATAAAAGACCTTTGCCAACACCGCGGCCTTGGCTCTTTTCTGATACCGCGGCACATTTAAAATAGCATAGTTTGTCAGCAGGGATGTTCCATTCCGAAGGAGAGCACCATTCATCGACGTCCCAGTTGCCCGCAGCAAATGTAAGGCGTATGCCAACTAGCTCTTCGTCCATGAAGGCCAACCAATTCAGATTCCTTCCGTCTTGAGTGGTGCCTTTTTTCAGGTAGTCACGGAAACTCTCAGGAGACAAATAATTGTCTCCATGAACTTCATTCGCAAGCTTAACGACAGCCGTTTCGTCGGCTGCCGTCATTGGTCTGAAAATTAATTGAGAGTTTTCCATAACGTTCCTTGTCGATTAATAGCGGTAGGTTTCAGGTTTGTAAGGACCTTCAACAGCTACACCAATGTAGTCAGCTTGCTGTGACGTCATTTTCGTTAACACGCCGCCAAAACCTTCAACCATGTATTTCGCTACTTCTTCGTCGAGTTGCTTAGGCAATACTTCAACAGTAAGTTTAGCGGCTTTGTCTGCATCAGAAAGGCTTGCATACCCTTGTTCGAACAAGTGAATTTGAGCCAATACTTGGTTGGCGAAAGAGCCGTCCATAATGCGACTTGGGTGCCCTGTTGCGTTACCTAAGTTAACTAAGCGTCCCTCAGCAAGAAGAATTAAATAATCGTCTTTACTGTCTGAACGGAAAATTTGATGCACTTGCGGCTTCACTTCGTCCCAACGCCAATTTTTACGCATGAACGCCGTGTCGATTTCGTTATCGAAGTGACCAATGTTACATACAACAGCACCATTTTTAAGTGCGCTTAGCATGTATTGATCACATACGTTGACGTTACCGGTTGTGGTCACGATAAGGTCAGTTTGCGCAAGTAATTCAGTATTAATGCTTTCGCCATTACCTGTGTTGTTGCCGCCGATGTAAGGAGACACAACTTCATAGCCGTCCATGCATGCTTGCATCGCACAAATAGGGTCAACCTCAGTCACCTTAACGACCATGCCTTCTTGGCGAAGGCTTGCTGCAGAACCTTTACCTACGTCACCGTAGCCCACAACAAGGGCCTTTTTACCTGACAATAGGTGGTCTGTTGCACGCTTGATAGCGTCGTTTAATGAGTGACGGCAGCCGTATTTGTTGTCATTCTTAGACTTGGTTACAGAGTCGTTCACGTTGATTGCAGGAACTTTAAGCGTTCCTTTCTTCAACATTTCGAGTAAACGGTGAACGCCGGTCGTTGTCTCTTCTGTGATGCCATGAATGTGGTCTAACATTTCAGGGTAACGCTCGTGCATAAGCAACGTGAGGTCACCACCGTCGTCTAGAATCATGTTGGCGTCCCAAGGCTTACCGTCTTTCAAACAGGTTTGCTCTAAACACCACTCGTATTCTTCTTCAGTTTCACCTTTCCAAGCGAACACCGGAATACCCGCTTCGGCTATAGCCGCTGCTGCGTGGTCTTGGGTAGAAAATATATTGCACGAAGACCAACGTACTTCTGCACCAAGTTCAATTAACGTTTCAATCAGCACCGCTGTTTGAATCGTCATGTGAATGCAGCCGATAATTTTCGCACCCGCAAGCGGTTTGCTTTGCGCATATTTTTTGCGAATTTTCATGAGCGCCGGCATTTCAGATTCGGCGATAGAAATTTCTTTACGACCGTAATCGGCAAGGCTGATATCAGCAACTTTGTAATCTTGATGAGTCATGATTATTCCTAAGTTAATAAGTTACACGCGCTCTGCTTGTGCAGGCGCCAATTCTTGCAAAATGTCTTCGTGGGTTTGAGCAGGTAAACGCGGACCATAATGGGTGACCACCTCGGCCGCTGCGCGGCTTGCTAATGTGCCTGCCTTTGCTATGCCCCAACCTTGAGTAACCGCATACAAGTAGGCCCCTGCGAACATGTCGCCTGCGCCATTTGTATCAATTGCTTTTACTGGAAACCCCGGAACTTTTACGCGCTTTTCTTGGGTTCCGATCAACGCACCTTCTTTACCTTGCGTGACCACAACCTGTTTTGCGTATTTAAGAAGCTCGTTCATTGCTTCTTCTTGACTATCTTTACCTGTGTAAATTTCAGCTTCTTCACGGTTACAGAAAAGTACGTCTACGCCCGGCGTAAGAAATTCGTCTAAGCCTTCTTTAAAATACTTAACCATTGATGAGTCTGAAAACGTAAGTGCAATTTTTGTATTTGCACTTTCAGCAGCTTTGCGAGCAGACTTCACCGCGTCTCGGGCAATTTCTGAAGTAGCTAGGTAACCCTCAATGTAAAGGTATTCGCTATCTTTGATAGCTTCTTCTTTCAGCTCGTCGTGGGAAAAATCGATAGTGATACCTAGAAAGGTACACATGGTACGTTCCGCGTCCGGAGTTACCATGACTACGCACTTACCAGTATGACCGTCGTTGTCTTGTTCGTGTAGGTGTGTGTCTACGCCAGCAGCTTGTAAGTCTTTGCGATAAAAAATACCGTCTTCGTCGTTTGCGACTTTACAGCAGTAGAACGCTTGACCGCCAAACTGGCTAAGGGCAACAAGACTGTTTGCAGCTGAACCACCGCCGACACGTTTCTCAATTTTAAATTCCTTGTTGAGCTCACCTAACAGCAACTGCTGTTGCGCTTCGTCAAGTAGCGTCATGATGCTTTTCTCAACTTGATAGCGCTCTAAAAAACTGTCTGATACTTGGTATTCACGATCAACCAGTGCGTTACCAACGCCCGTTACATGGTATTTTTTCATAACAAAATGCAAAATTAATTTAATCGAACCGCGAATTATACCTGAAGCACGTCGTGGGATCGACGCTAATTGGTGATTACCTAGTGAGCAGTAAATCTGAAAACAGCAAAAGCGGAGATAAGGCTATCAACCAGGTGATTTGTAACAGCGCAAAGTGACGAAAAATAGCGACATAATTTTCCTTAGCTCGCAACTTTTGTGTACCCCATCGCGGTCTCGTAATGGTTTCCCCTTGGTACTTTATCGGTCCTCCTAGCGGTGCGTCGGTTACTGCTGCAACCAGCGAAAATAGCGAGCACTCTTGGCCATAAAGAAGCTGTGATTCAGAACCAGACCACTTGCTTTTTTTAGGTCTACGTTTTGTTACCCAAGCGAAAATCGTGAGTACTGCTCTAAATAACAACGCGGGAGGGGCATTAAAAATTCTGAATAGTTGAGTAGCGACAAAGCCGAAGTCGTGCCAGCCAGGTAAGTGTTGCGGCCAAGCGCGAGAAAGCTCATATAACACTCGGAAATTCAGAGCGCCGATAGGACCTAACAAGACAAACCAGAATAAGGTTCCAGCCCAACCATGAAAATGATTCTTCGCCGATTGTTCAAAAACAGCCTTTTGAACGCCAAACTCTGTGAGGTGACTGCAGTCCCGATTAAGCCAACGTGCAAGCCTTGCGCGCGCTATCTTGAGCATTTTTCGAGAGGCCGCATGGAGAATAACCTTGCGTTCTTGACGCCAAGGTTGGCTACCCAGCAAGAAAAATAGGAGAAGAAGTCCCAATAGCTGCTTCAGGTCGGCTAACGCATAAAATAAAGAAATAGAGCCAACAATAAGTAGCCAAACCAGCACGGTTGCCATAAGTCCCGATATCCGTTGCTGAGAACGAGAGCGTGGTTTATTCGGGTGAACCTTTTGCGCTAAACGTTTTGCACTTTGGTGAAGAATCCACAACGGGTGCATGCGGGTTGGAATGGGTAGCACCCACTCTACAACTACAATTGCTATTACCCATAATGTAAAAAGGCCTGCAGAAGCAGGCCCTAATAGGTCAATCATAAAACTCGCCTGTTGTGCTCTTCACAACAGGTTATCAGCTTGCAATAGCAACGTCACTATCTTCTACGTCACGAGGACGAGGCCCTGCAGCGCGAACATAATCATTTTGTCTAAGCTTGGTTTGAATAAATTCACCAAGCTCTGCAGCGCGATAACCAGGACGTGCTTTAAATCGCATAAATGGAACGCCTGCCGCGGCAAGTGAGTTCTTCAGGAACCAATTACGTTTCATTTGCGCGTGTGAAGGCTCCGTAGGTTCTAGTTCGATCACTGCAGAAATGCGCATTGAATTTTTATCGCAAAGCACGAAGTCTAAAACACGCGCATTTATTTTCTGATTGGCGTCGCGTTTCGCGCCTGCAGAAAGACCTTTTTCACGAACGCTAATAACGTCACCTAAACGTACTTTAGTGAAAATACGGTACTGGTTGCCACATGCCGATTCGAGTAATGAAAGAAACGAATCTTCCGTGACAGAGAAAAAGTTTTCTTGGCGTTTCTTGTAAGGATAGGGTGCAAAGTTTTCAGAAACTCTTGCCGCAAGTATTGCCACAGCAATTAAAGCAACAATAAAAAGAATGAGCACAATTTCCATAACAGTTAACCTCAGTGTCAGTTTCCTGACGCCTTACCTTAAGGCGCCACTCTCTGAAACTTAATGCAAACTGCTTGCCAGAATTATCGAAAATTTAAATTATGCAGTGAACCCGTTCGGTACGCCTTTGGTGACAATGCTTACGGCGTCATGGGCGTGTAAAGACTCATAGTGGTTAATGCGTACTCTGAAGTCTGCAACAGCTTTATGTTCATTCAAAGCCTTTTTCAGGATTCTGCCTGCGTCTTCACAAAACATGTTGTTTTGACCATTCAAACGAGCAAACTCCTGCTCATCTTCGCGCTTTACGGCGGCTTGAACGGGAGTTTTCAGTTGGGCTTCTGCTTCGTCGATAAGCTGTTGAACCAGAAAACTGTCTGCTTGCTCATTAAGTCGTACTTTAATTTCAGCAATTGAACGCTGACTGTGAGGTGTAGCAACAATGCCTTGTTGGCTACCCAACCATTCAGCAACCGTTTCAGTACTCACTTGTTCTTGAGCAAACTTATCTCGGAACGCCTCTTGGATGAGCTGGCGCGCTAATGCAGCAGAGCATGGACAGGTTGAGGAGTAGGTAACATCTACTGAAACGTCACAGTGGAACTTGCCGCTTCTCATCTCTCCCTTAATTTCAACCGGGTATGCTTTCCAGCCTTGTTTACCAGAAAGTAGCGCGTTACGGCGTAAATGATGATCAAAACGAATGGCCACCATAGCGTTGTCGCTGAGATCAGCATGCGTTTCGATGAAGGTCTCAAGTAACTTTTTGATGCCTTCTGGTGTCACTTCTCCTTCGGCTGAAAGGGCTTCTAGTGCCAAATAGAGCCGAGACATATGAATGCCTTTAGCCTCTTCTTTATCTAAGCTTACAAATGCGTCAACGCGTGCGCCTACACGGGTGGTTTCACCATTGTCCACAAACATTAACGGCATTTCTATTTCACTCATCCCCACCCAGTCTAATGTTCCTACGTGCGCCGTTTTTGTATGACTGGCGATATCTGGCATTGAAGATGTCATGCTTTGTGCAACTCCGCTATGCTGGTCTGGCTCTTTATACATAATCTATTTAACCTGTGGTCTGTGGCGTTCGCCTTAATCGAAGACCTGTCTACTGCATTTTTAATTGTGACAGGTTATCATAACTTCACCCATTACGGATCAATTCAGCTTACGGATCCGTCGATTGACGTTAGCGTTTTTTTTGATGAATTAGGAAAGGCATGAATAATTTAGATACTCACCTGATCGAGCAGTATTTAACGATCCTGGGTAAAGAGGGAATTCAAGACAGCTATAAGTCTTTTGTTGTGGTAATGCCGGAATATATTGAAGAACTTGACACTTGCAAGGACGCAAAAGACTCAGGTGGTTTGCGAAAGCAAGCTCATAAGATAAAAGGAGCTTGTCGCTCGCTAGGCTTCTCAAGACTAGCTGAGCATATGGAGTACTTAGAGAAAGAAGCTTGGAGCTGGCCGGAAGCCGACCAAGTCATGCAGAAATGGGACTCAAACTACAAAGAGGACACAGAGGCACTAGCTTCTTGGCTGGAAGGAAAGCGGTAGCCTCTATGAAGCTACCTTAACTTCTACGTCGCCCACAAAGCGATAACCTTCACCATGAATTGTGGTAATCAAGTTAGGCGTGTCCGGGTGAGACTCAAAGTGTCTCCGAATACGTCTAATTGCCACATCAACAGTTCTGTCATTTGGGCGTAGCTCACGGTCGAGCATTTTACGTACTAATGTCTCGCGGTCGTGGATTTTCCCAGGGTGAGTAAGGAACAGCTCAAGCGCTCTGAATTCACTTTTCGGCAACCGGAAAATCTTCTTCTCTGGCGAGTACAAGCAGCGGCTGTCGCAGTCTAAAACCCAATTTGAGAAATGGTACTGCCGACTCCCTTCTACTGAGAATTCTTGAGGAGTATTGATTTGCTCAATGCGGCGCGCCAAATTTCTTACGCGGATAGTGAGTTCTCTTGGGTTGTAAGGCTTAATCAGATAATCGTCAGCACCAAGCTCGAGTGCGAGAAGACGGTCGTCTTCACTGTCACGCCCTGTTAAGAAAATTAACCCAATGTTGTTTTGTTCACGTAACGACTCTGCTAACTCAAGACCACTTTGGCCAGGTAAATTCACGTCCATGATAATAATGTCAATGGCTTGCTGCGCCATTATATGTTCCATTTGCCGTCCGTCTGCAGCGTCGAACACCTCATATCCCTCTTGCTGAAATAAGCGTGAGAGTGTCTGGCGGGTTACAACCTCGTCTTCTACTATCAGGAGTTTTACGTTCATATTTGCTTCCGTGGGCTCGCTGTTATGCATTGTACTCAATGTAGTTATTTTGTTTCCAATGTATAAGAATATGTTTTTGCAACCCTTTAATGCAAGCTTAACTGCATATTATTTTAATTTTATTCTTCTACTTGGACCGGAATTTCTATATCAAATTTCGTACCTTGATCGGCAACGCTAGTGCAAGATATTTTACCTTTTAACAGTTGGGTAACCAAGTTATAAACTAGATGCATACCTAATCCAGGGTGTCCTGACGAGCGGCTTGAGGTCATAAAAGGTTCAAAAATACGCTTCTGAATTTCTTCGCTCATCCCCACACCGTTGTCGTGGCACTGAATGAGTAGCTTTCCTTCTTTCACGTGTAAACGTAAATCGATAATGCCATGGTCTTTATTTTTAAAACCGTGGTAAATCGCGTTTTCAAGCAACTCAGTTAAAATGCCTTCTAATGGGTGGCGGCGTATTTTAATAATGGAGTCGTCTGTACTTAGTTCAATTTTGCACTTCTCTGGATTTTTCAGCAAAGGACTGAGTCGGTCGACCATAATGTTGCCGAATTGCTCTAGGTAAATGACAGAGGGCTCTTCTTTAGCATGTTCAAAGGCTAGGCTGCGGAAGCTACCAATAAGCTCTCCTGCACGTTTTAAATTGCGCTGTACTATATTGATGTTGTTCACAAATTCCGCGTAAATAGCATTCAGCTTCTCTTTATTACCTTCTTCAAGTTGACCTTGGAGTTCTTCTAGCTTGTCTTCGATTAAGCTCGCTGCTGTAACGCTTAAACCAACAGGCGTATTTATTTCATGTGCTATTCCAGCAACCATGTTACTCATGGCTGCCAGCCGTTCGGTTTCTAAACGCTTATTCTGCGTTGAGTGTAACTGCTCGAGGGTGTCTACTAACTCTTGGTTTGCTGTGCGTAACGCACTTGTGCGTTGTTGAATTTTACTCTCTAAGTCTTCAACAACATTGTGGTGCTCTAAATCGCTCTCCCTAGCTTTCCTCATGAGCAATTGTAGTTTGTCGAGTACCTTATTCATGCTCGCACTGAAATGGTCGATCTCTAAAAGCTCCGCTGGTGGGAGGCGTAAATCGTAGTTTCTCGTTTGATTGATTTGCCGCGCAACTTCGTTCACCTCTATCAGGGGACGCATCAGATATCGGCGTAATACATTCGACAATATTCCTGCAATCAACAAACTCAGGGCAAAGCTAGCAAAAGCGTAGGTACTCGCTTTCCAAATGTAATTATTTAATTCACTCAAAGAAGCCCTGATATACATATAACCCAATAGTTGGTGATCTGGATTATAGATTGGACGAGCAATTTCTATACTTCCAGAAGCAGTGGTTGCTTGCGTGTAGTCTTCAATATTATTCGCTCGATTCGGTAATGGGGGTAAATCTGACCGATTATAGCTAGTGAAAAAATCGATACGGTCGGTGGTCGAAACATAACGATATAAATGTGCATGGGTTATGAAGTTTGTCTGTTGTAACCCGGAAAGAATGTTGTCAGCGAGTGCGCTGTTGTTTTCACTGAGTGCTTGAGCAACGGTAACAGTTAGAATTTCTATGTTCGCTTCGGCGCGCTCTATTAAAGACGCCTCGTAGTTGCGAGATTGAATGAGCAAATTTATCGTGGAGGAAAGCGCAACAGCGAGCCCAGTTACTAATATAACTGTAAGCAAAAGCCCCTGTTTGATTGATGTTCCTTTTACCATGGCTAGTGTAACCATTCTCCCCCAATTCAATACTTCATCTTATGTCTCAATAGTGCCAATGACAAGCCAACTTATTCAGCAGTAACCACTTTGAAAGATTTATTCTGAGCAATAACCGATATTCGTTTGAATTGCTCGGCGAGTAGCCTTTCCCACGGTAAGAACTGGTTAAAAACAAGAAGCACCTTTCCGTTAGCTTTAAGGTGGCTCTTGGCTTTGAGAATAAACTGTGTCGCTATCTCGTAATTAGTAGACTTGCCCTGATGAAAAGGAGGATTTGAGATAATCCAGTCAACCTTGGGGAGGTTAGCAGGAATACCGTCATCGAGATAAAACGAACAG
Organism: Lysobacter sp. N42; assembly: GCF_004344885.1. Lineage (NCBI taxonomy): Bacteria > Pseudomonadati > Pseudomonadota > Gammaproteobacteria > Lysobacterales > Lysobacteraceae > Lysobacter > Lysobacter sp. N42. Next base: position 301,477 of record NZ_SKFB01000002.1, on the reverse strand, counting down.
CTTGCATTAAACCTTTTTAGGGTGTGTTTACTGGCCTCTATCGCAAAAGCATTAAGGTCGCATAAATGCATGCTATTGATAGAGCCTTGTCGTTCTGATTGTGTACTTAGCAAAAACTGACTAATTACACCGCTGCCGCAGCCAAAGTCGAGAACATCACCAGAAATGCTTGAGGGTAACTTTTCGAGAAGCAATTTTGTTCCAAGATCTAATTTGTCTTGACTGAATACACCTGGAAGAAACGACAAACTCAATTGAGTTTTCCCGAGCGTAACATCCGTGACACTCAAGTTTTTTTCTATCCACGAGTCTTTTCTAGGTTCGTTTGCGAGGTACTCGGCGCAAAGTACCTGACAATGATTGCCACTCTGTGTTTTTTGAAAGGCAGACCAGTTTCCTACTTGCTTCTTAGCCCAAGACTTAGCGCCAGAATCTTTGCTACCGACAATATAGAGTTGTGTTCCGTGTTGGCTAACGCTTTGCAAGGCCTCAAAAATGTAATTACAAAGCTTCTTTTCTTTAGGGAGGAAAACAAGAATAGACTCTTGTTCTTCTACATTTGGTGGTTGAGCACCAATATAGCTGTTGGACCGGCTCTGAAAAATTGCGTGTGCATAGAAATGCCATGCTGAGATTGAGCTTGGTAATTGAGCTTCGGCAGGGGGGTTAACAACAAGGGTATTTGGATATTGCTCAAAAAAATGAATTCGGGAAATAAGGTTCCAACTGGCTAGGGACTGTTTATCTTTCATATATATCTCTGTTGAGTGATCAAAAGTCTTTGAATCACTCAAACTTAATCTTGCCTTCTTTCAATAAAATGGTACTTGGTCCTCGAGGCTCATGCAGTCGTTGTGCTTTTTCGTTAAACAAAAACTCGGCCCCAACATGAGTTACCTTGTTAACTCTAACCCGAATAGGATTATGCTGCACTTCCTGGCTATGAAGAAATTCAAGGCGATTTTTGGACATCATAATTTCATGTTGTACGCGCTGTAATGCCTTTTGTAGTGCTTTTCCAAACCCTTTCTTAAAGGCTTTAGGTTGTTCGAGGAACTTTTCTTTAGCCTTGAGTAACTTTTTCTTCTGAGTCACTAGTTTAGCCAACTTGTCTGCCAACTCCAGCTGTTCTTCTAGATTCGCTGGGGCTGTTGCTTCTACGTTAAATAACACACGAGTTCTAGTTCCTGCAGGAGCCCCAAGCTGCCCGACGAAAACGTCGTCTGCAATTTCCAGCTGACCACCAATAACTTTACCATTCGCGGCACTCCCTTCTCCGCCAATGTGAATCTTTCCAGGCGTTATAACTTGGCAATGAGTAAGCTGTTTTTCTACGAACAATCCGTGTTGCGGAATAAGCGTCGCATACTGGGAGTAGTTCAGCCAAATAGACCCGTCGGCAACAATGCGTGTGGAGTGACTTGGATAATTTCCATCTTCATCTAACAGTTCCGGGTCCCTTTGATGCCCTATAACGCCTTTGGTAACGGTAATATTTCCTTTTGCACGAATGTTCGCAGAGTCTACGTATCCATTTACAGTGACGTCTCCCTCAGCGAAAACTCTCATACCAGGGGTTACGTTTCCGTTGACGAATACCGAACCGTCAAAGTCGATATGTCCCGTACTTACATCTACTCCTTTGAGCGCTAGAACGTCATCAACGCTACAACTGTTGTCTACGAAAGAGGGCATGCCTGTAACTGTGGCAACTAAACGGTTAGGGTTCTTTTTGCTAATTTCGGTGCCTTTCCCAGCCTTTATTTGCTGATCTTTACCGTCTTCTGCTTTTAAAGTGTCACCTGTAACCGTAACCCCTGGCCTGCCTGGTTTGGGTGGAATGCGCTCTAAAATTTCTACACCTTCTTTTACGGACACAACAGAGCCGAGATCCCGCATATCAACTCTGTGCTGGTCTTTAGATTGAGGTTTTAAAACACGTTGGCGAGCATCTTCTACTAACGGTTTAAACTTGGCGTCTACTCCATTTCTTGGCTGTCTGCCACGAGCGATGGTAATGGTAAGCAGAGCTCCGGGAGGTGCCTCTTTGGTATGAATGACAATTTGTTCGATGGCTTTTTTGCGAATGCCGTTGGTTATATGCGCATTGCGGAGGTAGTTAAGCACTTGCTCTGTGGAAAAGGAAACACCGCCGTATGGAGCAGTCACAATTGCTTCTGCTTCCATTTTGTCGTCGCTAATTTTGAAGGTAAGGCTGGCGTTCTGGCGATCGCCTATTTTAATAGATACCCATTTTTCAGGTGCATCAAGCAACCCTGCCTCAAATGCTTCAGGAAGACTTGTCCAAATATCGTCGATAAGCTTGATGTCTTTTACGTCGGAGGCTCGAAACATTTTTTCCAAAGCATGCGTGGTTAAGCGCTCCACATCGAAAACTCTGGGGATATCAATAAAAACTTCGGACTTCTTTTCGCTAAACTTTATGGCTTTAATAACCCACCCCCAAGTGAACCTAGTTATTATTATTTTTGTTTAGGTTCGGATAGTCTTTAAGATACGCTGACGCGGCCTTAAAGTCGAAACTCTCTAAGCAACTTACAAGTTGGCGGAGGCCTTCTGGTATATTTTTTGCGCCAAAACTTGCTTGCCATTGGTGGGCAAGTTTGAGGGCTGAAATATTTCGCTGCCTAATTAACTGTTTCATTTTTTCATACTCATCATTGTTCGATGAATCTATTATTTTTTCAATAGTTTCTAACGTACGTTCTAATTCTTCTAGAGCTGCGGTGACCTCGTCCTTGGGGGGCAATTCTTTGTGTGTACATACTCTGGTGGCTAAAGTACCTAGTCGAGTAAAACCTAAAATATCGCTTACGCCTTTAATGGCGTGGAATATTTCGTACACTTCGTTTGCTTGGTCAGGTGTTCCTTGGCGCAACCAGGCGCGCACTAGGCTTGGTGAATTCTTATACTGTTCGTAGAACAAATGTTCACGTTCGCTTTGTACGCTTGACGGCATACTTTGTAACCTTTTGTCGTGAAATTCTTACTAAATACTGCTAACTGTTTAAAAGGTACTATAAACCGTTTATGACTTTATCGGCAGATTTTTTATACACTTGAAGGTTACAGTGGATCGGTAGGGTAAGCTTCAACAAAGGTGTCCACCATTTCTGAAGCGGTAGGAATCTCTGATTTATCGAAGCAGGCGATATTAAAGAGTGCTTCTCCTTCATTTGCGATGGGAATGTTGCTGATACCGATAATAATACCGGTGACAGGTGAAGTGATCACGGTCGTTTCTGACTCGTGCGGCGCTACCACCTCAGCTAAAATCTGATTTCGAGATACACTTTGCCCAAGCTCTACGCGGCTAAGAACTAAGCCGTCACTCTCACTGCGCACCCAAACTGAACGCTGCGCGAAGACCGGAGTAACTTTTTTTCGGGTGCGGCGGCCTTTCATCATTTTAAGCATTTTCATGACATTGGTTACGCCATTTAAGCCAGCTCGAATGGCTGCAAAGTCGAAACGCAATGCTTCACCTGCTTCATACAAAATTAGAGGAATACCCAGCTCTGAGCATTGAGAGCGAAGAGTTCCCTCTACATTCTTTGAGTTTAAAATGACGGGTGAGTTAAACGCTTCAGCCATTTGAACCGCAATTTCACTTTCAACATTGACCCTAATTTGCGGTAAGTTGCTGCGATGCACCGCGCCCGTATGAAGGTCAATAATGTGCGTCGCGCGCTCCACCAGAGACGTGTTAATGATATGCGCGAGTCGGCTACCTAGGGCGCCACGTTCAGAGCCGGGAAAACAGCGGTTTAGGTCGCGGCGGTCGGGTAAATAGCGAGAACGTTGAATGAACCCAAACATATTAACAACCGGCACCACTAAAAGTGTGCCAGCAAGCTGACCCGGGTCGATGACGTCCATTAACCGCCGGCAAATTTCTATGCCGTTTAATTCGTCACCATGAATTGCCGCACAAACGAGCAAAGTCGGGCCCGGCTTTACACCGTGAAAAACCTCTACGTGAAGGTCTAATGCAGTGTCGTTGTATAGCCTCGCCGCTGGTAAGTGAATTGCGCAGCGAGTACCGGGTTGAATGGTGTGCTCTGCCAGTTCATAAGGTTGTTGACGAACTTTCGCCATTTTTAGCCTTTTCCTTTCGTTCTAGTTTTATGAGACTTCGCGTTTTTCTCGATAAAGCTAATGATTTGACCTGCTACGTCCTTTTCCGTTGCAGACTCAATACCTTCTAAACCTGGCGAAGAGTTAACTTCCATAACTAAAGGCCCGTGGTTAGAGCGTAAAATATCTACACCTGCAACATTAAGTCCCATAGTTTTGGCTGCTTTAACTGCTGTAGCACGCTCTGCTGAACTTAATTTTACGAGTGTGGCACTACCTCCACGATGCAGGTTTGACCGGAACTCTCCCGGCTTGGCCTGACGTTTCATAGCTGCAACAACTTTATCGCCTAGAACGAAGCAGCGAATATCGGCACCACCAGATTCCTTAATGTATTCTTGCACCATAAAGTGTGCATTTAATCCCATAAACGCTTCGATAACACTCTCTGCGGCTTTTCGGGTTTCCGCTAAAACAACGCCTATACCTTGCGTACCTTCCAGCAACTTAATTACTAACGGAGAACCGCCAACCATGTCGATAAGGTCTGGAATGTCTGCTGGTTTAGAGGCGAAGCCTGTTACGGGTAAGCCAATGCCTTTTCTTGACAGTAGTTGCAATGAGCGCAATTTATCGCGGCTACGGCTAATGGCCACAGACTCGTTGACGGGATATACGCCCATCATCTCAAATTGGCGTAAAACGGCTGTCCCGTAAAATGTAATGCTTGCACCAATACGCGGAATAATTGCGTCAAACTCGGGTAGTTCTTTGCCGCGCATATGAATTGAAGGCTCTTTAGCATTGATATTCATATAACAGTGCAGCGGGTCTAGAACATGAACTTCATGACCACGTTCTTCAGCAGCTTCAATGAGGCGTCTTGTCGAGTAGAGCTTCCTATTTCTCGATAGAATCGCAATGCGCATTAATTCTCTCCCAATAAAAATGATTCTTGTGGATTAACAATAAACCTTCCATTCATAGCTTGTCGACCGAGTAGCATTCGAAACTTCATGGAGTCTCTGTTAGTTAAGGTTAACTCCGCCGGGAAGCTAACAGAGCCTGCATGTACGGTAGTTTCAATAACGTAACGCTCTTCAATGTGTCCGCCTGAATCGGTTACATTTCTTTGTTCTACAATTCGAGCCTCACAAACATGCTCTTCTAAACTGTCTTGAATCGGATGTACCCAAATTTTCAACCAGCGTTCACCGTTCTTTTCAAAAGGTTCAAGCTTAAAGGCGTGTAAACATGAAGTTTTGGCGCCCGTGTCGACTTTTGCTTTAATGTTTTCGATACCTAATTCAGGTAACGAAAGCCATTCACGCCAACCTATTGTGGGAAGAGCTTGCACGATGTTAATCCTTGTACTTTAAAAGCAGTTTTTAATAGTGCGCTTTTTACAGCGAATGTGATCCAATATGCAATAAATATCTCTATAAAGGATACTTTTATCACGTTAAGCTAAGCTAAACGAATAACGTTAGCTTAGGAGGGAAAATGGCGGTCTGCAATACTTGCCAATGTTACAAAAAGCTTGGTTTCGATATAAAAATGGCGTTTCAGCCTATCGTAAATGTGCGTGAGCAAACGCTTTATGCTCATGAAGCTTTAGTGCGTGGAGCAAATGGCGAAGGCGCAGGAGAGGTTATCGGGAAAGTCACCGACGAAATGATCTATTCTTTTGACCAGCAATGCCGCATGACAGCGATTGAAACGGCTTCTAAAGTAAAACTGCCAAGCCGAGTGAGTATAAATTTTCTACCAAACGCGATTTACGAGCCAGAAACGTGCTTAGCAAGAACTCTGGAAACCGCAAACCGTGTGAAGTTTCCTCGAGAAAACATTATTTTTGAAGTGACAGAGCACGAGAAAATCGAGAATAAGGCTCTGCTCAAGGAAGTTTTTAAGACCTATAAAGAACACGGCTTTTTGACGGCCATTGATGACTTTGGCGAAGGCTATGCAGGCTTGAATATGCTTTCAGATTTTCAGCCTGATCTTCTGAAAATAGATATGAACCTGATTCGTAATATCGACACCGACAAAGTGAAAAGATCGATCGTGAAAGGTGTACTTACCGTAGCAAATGATCTTGACATAACACCCATTGCTGAAGGCATTGAAACTGAAGGTGAGAAGAACGCTTTGATCGACTTAGGCATTGAACTGATGCAAGGTTTTTATTTCGCCAAACCTCATATCGAAGCTGCTCATATCCCAACAGGGTTTCGCGCTGCTTAAGTTAGTTCAGAACAGCCAAAAATACACGGCAAACATAATGACTGCCCAAATTAGAGTCCATCGGATTCGTCGACAATACGGGCAGTCTCGATTATTCATTATGCTCTCCTAACGCGCGGTGTAAAATAGCAGCCGTATATTGTTTCTTTAAGTAATAACCCCTTGGCCTAGTTTGAATATAACCGCCATTTGGACCTATAGCTTGGGTGAGCGCTTTTCCGTTTGCTGCTTTCGGTCGGATTTGCAACGCGGTTCCAACTCTAGCTGTAATAGCCTCAACTTGGCCCAATACCACCATATCGGTTAACTCTTCCCAGTCTTGCCGCAATATATTTTCTTCAATCTCGTTGGGTGTCCATAAAATAGGGTGCCCTACAACTCTTTCCCCAGGAGGAATCTCACGGCGGCCGTCAATGGGTAGCCACAGTACGCGCTGCAATTTGTTTCGAACATTACTCTGCTCCCAAGTTACACCGTTTAAATTGAGAAGTGGGGCAATACATACGTAGGTGGTTTCTAACGGAGCACCGAGTTCGTCTACTGGAATGGTTTTGAGCTCAATACGAAGCTCAGGAAAGTCTTGCTCTGGCCTAGACCCCGCCGTGGCACCTAAAAATAGCTCAATCAATTGCCCAGCCCAGCCTTTGGCATGGCGCAACGACGTTGGCGTTTGCCATTCGGCAATTGTTGCTAGCTGACGTAATGAATAGCCGGCAATTGCATGAGCGCGAGCCAAAAGCTCTTGTTCTGTTCGCGGTGCACCAGAGGGAATGGATAAAGAGGTCATGAATGCCTAGTTCAATAGTCTGAAAAGTATATGTTAACGGGGTCAGAAAATTGCTACAAGTTGTGTATCGGTGTTTGCTGATATGCTCACTTTGTGGAAGAATCGTTATTAATAGAGATTTATTGAGGATGCTCAAGTGATAGATGCCGAGGGTTATCGATCAAATGTCGGCATAGTGATTTGCAACGAGCACGGTCAGATTTTCTGGGCACGTCGATTTGGACAACAAAGTTGGCAGTTTCCACAAGGTGGAATAGACGACGGCGAATCTCCAGAGCAGGCGATGTACAGAGAGCTTTTTGAAGAAGTAGGGTTAAAAAAAGAGCAAGTTGAGCTGGTTTACACTAGCCGCAATTGGTTTCGGTACCGGTTACCGAAACGAATGGTACGCAAAGGGCAAAAACCTTTGTGTATTGGCCAAAAACAAAAATGGTTCCTACTTAAACTGAAATGTTCCGAATCTGATGTGGATGTTTTGCAGTCAAGCCACCCCGAATTTGATGGCTGGCGCTGGGTAAGTTATTGGTACCCAGTGAGGCAAGTTGTTTCTTTTAAGCGAGACGTTTATCGTCGCGTCATGAAAGAATTTGCGCCGGTAGTTATGCCATTTAAAAATAAAAGGTTTAAGCGCAAACGTAGGCGTTCATAATGCTCATTACACTGCAGCGTATCGTGGAGTCAGTTAACCAAGCGCCCGAATTTGATGTGGCGCTGAACACTATGGTGCGCAGCGTAAAAGCAGCTTTAGGTAGCGACGTTTGCTCTGTATACCTAGCAGACCCCGAACAACGCGAATTTGTATTGATGGCGTCCGACGGGTTAACTATCCCGAAAGGAAAGCGCATCACCCTTGCTTATGGCGAGGGCCTTATAAGTTTAGCGGCGCAGCGGGAAGAACCATTAAACCTAGCTAACGCAACAACCCACCCTAACTTTAAATTGGTTAAAGAAGTCAACGAAACGGCTTATCGAGCCATGTTGGTTGCTCCTATCATTCACCAACGTAAAGTACTTGGTGTGCTCGCTGTTCAACAAGTGGAAGCCCGAGCGTTTACCGGTGAGGAAGAGTCTTTTGTTGTAACTTTAGCGGCGCAGTTGGCTGCCGTTATTGCGCATGCTGAGGCGAAGGGGTTAATTGCTGATCCGCAGTCTCCGTGGTTGAAAAAACTTAAAGCTATTCCTGGAGCTCCAGGTGTAGCTCTTGGAGAGCCATACGTTGGCCGACCTATCGCAAGTTTGCGTTCTATAGTTCCTCGCAGAACGGAAACGCCGTGGCGGGAAATACATAGGTTTAGAAAAGCCGTTCTACTCACTCGTCAAGAGCTTAAAAGGCTTGCTGAGCAAGTTGCAGATTATGTTGCCGACGATACGCTAGCTATTTTTGATGTTTACCAAGGCTTACTCGACGCAACCAGTTTAGGTAATGCGGTTGAAGAGAAGATCAAAGAAGGTTGGCGGGCGCAAACCGCGGTGAAAATGGCTGTAGACGGTTTCGTGTCTCAGTTTGAAGATTTAGACGACGCTTATTTACGAGAGCGTGCGGTAGACGTTCGCGACCTTGGTGAACGCATTTTAGGTCACTTGAAAGACCGCAAAAAAATACACAATGAAATTCCCGACTCGTGCATTTTGGTGGCTGAAGAGGTGACCGCGAGTATGTTGGCGGAAATACCGCGCAACCGCTTGCAAGGGCTGATTTCATTGAGAGGTTCAGCCAATAGCCATGCAGCTATAATGGCACGAAGTATGGGCATTGCCGCGGTATTTGGTATTGAAGATGTACCTCTTTCGTACTTTGAAGAACAATACCTTATCGTTGATGGATACAGCGGTGAAATTTTCGTTAACCCTCCTTCGCAAGTGGTTGCTGAATACCAAAACTTGCAGCTTGAAGAGCAAGAGCTTTCTGAAACAGTAGCGCAACACCGTCATAAAAAGGCAGAAACGAAAGACGGTTTGGCTATTTCGTTGCAAATTAATGCAGGGCTGAATGTTGACCATGGGAAGTTGTGCGGTGAGCACCAAGGCATTGGTTTGTACCGCACGGAAATACCTTTCATGATGCGTGAACGCTTTCCTACTGAGTCAGAGCAATATGACTTGTACAGAGAAGTGTTTGAGCATTACCCGAAAGTGCCGGTAGTCATGCGTACGTTAGATGTTGGCGGTGATAAACCTTTACCTTACTTTCCGATTAGCGAGGAAAATCCATTTCTAGGTTGGCGCGGCATACGTATGACGCTAGACCACCCAGAAATTTTCTTGGTTCAAGTTCGCGCCATGATTAGAGCTAATATTGGCTACGACAATTTGAAAATCCTATTACCGATGATTACGTCAGTAGAGGAGGTCGACGAAGCTGCTCGTTTGATCAACCAGGCTTACTTTGAAGTGCGCAACGAATGGGTGCAGCAACATCCTAAATCTACGGTTAATCGCCCAGAGTTGGGGGTGATGATTGAAGTGCCCGCGGTACTTTATCAACTCGAAGCGATAGCCCGCAGAGTGGACTTCTTCTCGGTGGGTACCAACGACTTAACTCAATATATGCTTGCCGTCGACCGTAACAACCCGCGGGTTGCACAGCTTTATGAGGCGTACCATCCGGCGGTGCTCAACGCTTTGCAGGATATTGTTGAAACGTGTCAAAAATTAGGTAAGCCAGTGAGTGTCTGTGGTGAGTTAGCTGGGGACCCCGGTGGTGCTATTTTGTTACTTTCCATGGGATACCGCACGTTAAGTATGAGTGAGCATAACTTAGACAAGATAAGATGGATTGTCCGGAATCTTGAAAGTAAAGTTTTGCAGGTTATTTTGACCCAAGCACTAAATGCAAAGCATCCAGACCAAGTGCGAAAAGTTTTAACTATGAAGCTCGAGTCTCTTGGTTTGGGCGGCTTTGTCCGCGCAGGGAAGTAGCGTGTCAGCATTTGCAATTTTACTGATTGTAGGCGTTTTTGCAGGGCTATTGTCCGGTGCATTGGGTATTGGTGGTGGTATCTTAGTGGTGCCGTTACTAATTTATTTGCTACCCGCTATGGGCGTACCGGCAAGTATAGTGGTGCCTACGGCAATCGGTACAAGTTTGGCAACTATTGCGGTAACGACATTTTCAAGCGCGCTAGCGCATCAACGCTCGGGAAATATAGAGTGGAAATGGGTAAGGTGGTTAGCGCCCACCATCGTCATTGGCGGACTCATTGGTTCTTGGCTTGGTAGTACTATTCCTCCAGCTATTTTGCAGCGTGTTTTTGCGGTAATTTTGCTGCTTTTAGCATTGCGAATGGTGTGGAAACGACAGCCGAGAAATAGCGAGAAAGCCATTAAACAGTGGAAAGTGCGTAGCTTTGGAACAAGTATAGGTATTGTTTCTTCGCTTGTTGGTATAGGTGGCGGTGCTCTAGTTGTGCCGCTTCTCAATTATTATCAAGTATTGATGTCTCGCGCTGTTGCGGTTGCCGCTGTGTGTAGTGTGGTGCTGAGTGCGGTAAGTACGCTGCTCTATGCAACTATGGGTAGCGGTGTGCACAACATTGAGATGTTTGGCCTATTTGGTTTTTTATATTTACCGGCATGGGCAGGTATAGTTGTTACTTCTGTATTATTTGCTCCTGTTGGCGCTAAAATCGCGTCTGTGCTTCCAGTTCGATATTTACAGCGGGCGTTTGCAGTTTTATTGGTATTCGTAGCGATTCACTTGTTGGTAGGATCGTAGCTAGCAAAATAATTTAGGGAATATATGCAGTCAGATTATTTACAGCACCCAGATTTTGATCCAGTAGCGCTCAGTTTGGGCGTAATCGATATCCGCTGGTACGGAATTATGTATTTATTGGGCGCTGCGTTTGCCTACTGGTTCGGCAGTAAGCGTGCTGAAAAACACCCACTTTGGACGAAAGAGCAATGGCAAGATCTGGTGTTTTGGGCATTTCTAGCGTTAGTGATTGGTGGGCGTGTCGGGTACGTGTTCTTCTATCAGTTCGAGTCTTTCCTGCAAAACCCTATGTATCTCTTCAATTTCAGAGCCGGTGGAATGTCATTCCATGGAGGCCTGCTAGGGGTTATCGTTGCTCTGTATTTTTACGGAAAGAGAATGGGATTGAATATTTGGCAAGTGGGTGACTTCGTAGCCCCGATGGTGCCGGTTGGTTTAGGGTTAGGAAGAATAGGTAATTTTATTAATGGAGAGCTTTGGGGACGAGTTACCGACGTACCCTGGGCTATGGTTTTCGTGCATGGCGGACCTTTTCCTCGCCATCCATCACAGCTTTACCAAGCCTTCGGCGAGGGCTTATTGCTCTTTGTTGTGTTGTTCTGGTTTTCTAGGCAGCAAAGACCCGTAGGTGCGATTGGCGGACTATTTTTACTAGGTTACGGTTCGGCTCGTTTCGTCGTTGAATACTTCCGCGAACCCGACGGTCATCTTGGAATATTAGGTATATTTAGTATGGGGCAGTGGTTGTCGTTACCGATGATTATTGCTGGCTTAGCCATGTTAATTTTGGCTTACAAGAAAAATATTTTTGCACCAAACACTAGCGCTCAAGGCAAATCCTCATGAAACAATATTTAGATTTAATGAGACATGTTCTCGAAAATGGCACGGAAAAAACGGACCGAACTGGAACGGGCACCCGAAGTATTTTTGGTCACCAAATGCGATTTAATTTGGCGGAAGGCTTTCCGTTAGTCACTACGAAAAAGTGCCATCTGCGATCAATTATTCATGAGCTGCTTTGGTTTTTGAAAGGTGAAACTAACATTCAGTACCTTAAAGAAAATGGTGTTTCAATTTGGGACGAGTGGGCAACCGAAGACGGTGAACTTGGCCCTGTGTACGGAGCGCAGTGGCGTAGCTGGCCTGCGCCAAATGGCGGCACAATAGACCAAATCAGCGAGCTAATGGAGCAAATTAAAAACACACCTGATTCTCGACGTTTGTTAGTGAGTGCCTGGAACCCAAGCGTTTTGCCGAAGTCAGGTGTTTCACCCAAAGAGAACGCTGAACAAGGGCTGCAAGCCTTGCCTCCGTGTCATACGTTGTTTCAGTTTTATGTAGCAGACGGCAAGTTGTCTTGTCAGCTCTACCAGCGTAGCGCTGATATCTTTTTAGGCGTGCCGTTTAACATTGCGAGCTACGCGTTATTAACCATGATGGTAGCTCAGGTGTGTGACCTAGAATTAGGTGATTTTGTGCATACCTTCGGAGACGCACATTTGTATAGCAATCATTTTGAGCAAGCGGAATTGCAACTTTCGCGTTCGCCGTTACCTTTGCCTACAATGAATATTAATCCAAATGTGAAAAACATTTTTGACTTTAAATTCGAAGACTTCGAACTAGTGGGGTATGAGGCTCATCCTCATATTAAGGCGCCGGTGGCCATTTAGGAGAAAGCATGACACTCCCAGTGTTAATTTGCGACGACTCTTCGTTAGCTAGAAAGCAGCTTGCACGCATTTTACCCAAGGACTGGGATATAGAGCTTCACTTCGCCGAAAACGGTCAAGAAGCATTAGAGCGTATCCGCGAGGGTAAAGGCGCCTTAATGTTTCTCGACCTGAATATGCCGGTAATGGATGGCTATGAGACGCTCGAAGAGATCCGAAAGAATGATTTGAACACCTTAGTTTTGGTTGTATCTGGAGACGTTCAGCCGGAGGCGAAAGCGCGAGTGCTCAAGCTTGGTGCCTTAGACTTTATCCGCAAACCCACTGACGTTGATACCGTTACTTTAATTCTTAGCCAGTACGGCTTCTTCAGCCCAGAGGACTTTGCTGACAGTTCATCTGGGCGAGACGTTGAAATTGAAGTAAACCAACGCGACATGTACCAGGAGGTGGCTAATGTAGCTATGGGTAGGGCAGGTGAATTGCTAGCAAAAGCAATTGACGTATTCGTAGAGCTTCCCATACCCACAGTGAATCAAATTGCCGCTTCAGAGCTTCATATGGTGCTATCTGCGCTAGATAGCGCCGACTCGGTTTCGGCTGTGACGCAAGGTTTTACTGGCGATGGAATTCACGGCGAAGCGATGGTGATCTTTAATGACGCGAGCTTCAAAGACATGGGGCGCTTGCTAGAGAGTGACTTAAAAGACCAGAAATACGAGCTAGAAGCTCTGTTAGACGTGAGTAATCTGCTCAATGGTGCCTGTTTGCAAGGACTTGGTGAGCAACTTCATGTTCGCTTTAATCAAGCGCACCCAGTCGTATTAGGGCGGCAAGTTTCGGTGAAAGAACTGCTCGAAGCGGCCCATAATCAATGGGAGCAAGTGCTTGCTATCGAAATTGGTTATCGGCTTGAGGGTTTTAACATTGAGTTCGACTTGCTGCTGCTTTTCCCTGGCAGTTCGTTACCTTTACTCGAGCAAAAACTTCAACACCTCTTGGAGGCTTCATGAGTGAAATTTCAGCTGAGGAGCTTCAAGAACTCCATATTAAGTTGGGTATTTTAGGTGCCATTGACGTGGGTATTGTGGTTATCGATCGCAACTTCGAGATATCCATGTGGAATGACTTCATGAGTAACCATAGCGGTTTAAGACCCAGCCAAGTTCATGGTCGATCTTTATTTTCGGTTGCCACAGAAATCGACGAGAAGTGGTTCAGAAAAAAGGCTGAAAGGTCTTTTGAATTGAATAGCCGTTCTTTTATAATTTGGGAACAGCGTCCATTTTTATTCAGATTTCCGCAGTATCGTCCGGTTACTGGTACTTCGCCTTATATGTTTCAAAACGTGACCTTATTGCCTTTGCAAAACACGCGTGGCGAAGTGGAACAGCTATGTATTATCGTTTACGACGTGACCGATCGTGCAGAGTCGGAAAGAAGTATGGCGCAATTAAAAGCGGTAGAACAAGCTCACCGTCCGTAAATTAATCGAACAGGTTTTCCCATGAGTGATTACTCCCTAAGATTTGGTGGTATCGGCCGCCTCTATGGTTCTGCGCAATTGCACCGCATTCAACAGTTAAGTATTGCCGTGGCTGGTTTAGGTGGCGTGGGCTCTTGGGCTGCGGAAGCTCTAGTTCGAAGTGGAGTAGGGCACATTACATTAATAGACATGGACGACATTGCCATGTCCAATACCAACCGCCAACTCCATACCTTGCAAAGTACTGTGGGTCAATCAAAAGCAGAAGTGCTGGCGCAGCGATTCAAAGACATTAACCCTGAGCTTTCAGTAACCGTTGTCGACGACTTCATTCAAGCTGAGCAACCACTAGCTCTTATTCCTGAGGGCACCGACGGGATACTGGACGCGATAGACAGTTTAAATGCAAAGACTGCGCTACTGGCGCACTGTGTTCGCAATAAAATTAAAGTGGTCACGACTGGTGGTGCAGGAGGGCAAATTGACCCAACGCAAATTAAAGTGACTGACTTAGCGCGGGTACAGCAAGATCCTTTAATGGCAAAAGCAAGAAACACGCTGCGTCGCAATTATGGATTCAGTCGTAATCCAAAACGAAAATTCGGTATAGACTGCGTGTACTCCGAAGAGCAACTGAGATATCCACTCGACAGTGGAGAAGTGACCTATACCAAACCGGGCGAAGCCGCACGAAGCTTAGACTGTTCTTCAGGGTTCGGAGCATCCATGATGGTTACCGGAACGTTTGGGTTAATGGCGTCTGCACAATTGCTCAAACGTTTGCTTCAGTTAGAAACGCCAACGTCCTCAGCGCGTTAAGGCTTTTACCTGATCGATCACACCAAATAATCCGTTTACACGTGACGGATTCAAGTGTCCGGATAGTTTACAACTGTCCATCCATGCCGTTGCATCAAAGGTTTCTATTTCCTCGGCAGTGGCTCCTTGCAAGGGCTGAGTAAGAACAAGTAGTAGGGCCTTAACAATTCTCGCGTCGCTACTGGCATGAATGTAGAAACGGTTATCGTTCTTCTCAACACTTACCCAAACCTTTGCCTGACAACCTCCTATTTCGTTCTCAGTTCGCTGTATTTCTGGAAAAACTGGTGCGCTCTTACCCAATAGCAGAAGTTGGCGATAACGCGCTTCCCAATTCTTTTGCGAGGCCAATAATTCCAATAGCTGTTTGGATTCGTCATTAAGCGTATGAATCATAAAACAATAATCTAAGCGTTGCTTTTGAAAATAGCTGCTGTGCCAAGCTCGATTGACACTTTGCAACAATAAAATTTGGCTCATTATAGCGCTTTGACTTGTAGGATTCGCACTGCTTTTACATAATGTTGCGCGAAACTAAGATTCCAAGACCTGATAATGAAGGAAGTTGTTATGAAAATTTTGGTCGCGGTGAAGCGAGTGATTGATTACAACGTGAAAGTTCGCGTGAAGTCAGATCAATCAGACGTGGACCTCAGTAACGTAAAAATGGCACTTAACCCGTTTTGTGAAATCGCTGTTGAAGAAGCTGTGCGTTTAAAAGAAAAGGGACAAGCCGACGAGATCGTTGTGGTTTCTATCGGACCTAAAGCTTGCCAAGAACAAATCCGAACTGCGTTGGCGCTGGGTGCCGACCGCGGAGTTCACGTTGAAGCGGACGCGATGCCCGACTCTTTAGTGGCTGCCAAACTACTACAAAAAGTAGTTGAAGAAGAACAGCCAGGTCTGGTGATCATGGGTAAACAGTCTATCGACTCAGACAACAACCAAACAGGTCAAATGTTGTCGGCTCTAACCGATATGCCTCAAGGTACTTTTGCGTCAGAAGTTGTCATTGAAGGCGACTCTGTAAATGTTACCCGCGAAGTGGACGGTGGCTTACAAACCGTAGCATTGAAACTGCCAGCAATCGTAACGACTGACTTGCGCTTAAACGAGCCACGTTATGCCTCGCTTCCTAATATTATGAAGGCGAAGCGTAAGCCTCTTGATGTGAAGGCTGCGAGCGACTTTGGTGTAGCGCTAGAAAGTAAAGTTGAGTTGCTGAAAGTTGAACCGCCAGCAGAGCGTAGTGCAGGCGTGAAAGTAGCTGACGTTGCTGAACTTGTAGAGAAACTTAAAAACGAGGCAAAAGTATTATGAGTATTCTAGTTGTAGCGGAACACGATAATAACGCACTAAACCCTGCCACGTTGAAAACAATTACTGCAGCGAAGGCGATGGGTAGCGACGTTCATGTACTCGTTGCTGGTGAAGGATGTGAAGCAGTTGCGCAAGAGTCTGCAAAAGTAGACGGCGTAGCAAAAGTATTGTGTGCGGACAATGCTGCTTATGGTCATTTCTTAGCCGAGAACATGTCAGCGCTAGTGGCTGCGAAAGCGGAAGGTTACAGCCATATTGTTGCTCCAGCGACTACAACCGGCAAAAACTTCATGCCGCGCGTTGCTGCATTGTTAGACGTGAATCAAGTGTCAGACATTATTGCTGTAGAAAGTGAAGACACTTTTAAACGTCCAATCTACGCAGGCAATGCGATTGCTACTGTGCGTAGTACTGAGTCGGTAAAAGTAATTACGGTTCGTGCAACGGCTTTTGATGCAGCTTCTGCCGAAGGTGGTAGCGCGAGCGTTGAAGCGATTACTGACGCATTTGCCTCTGATAAAGTTAGTTTTGTCAGCGAAGCTCTTGCTGAGAGTGAGCGCCCAGACTTAACAGCCGCGTCCGTAGTGATTTCTGGTGGTCGTGGTATGCAAAACGGCGACAACTTCAAACTTCTTGAAGGTATTGCCGACAAACTAGGTGCTGCGATTGGTGCGTCACGCGCTGCAGTTGACGCTGGTTTTGTACCGAATGACATGCAGGTGGGGCAAACAGGTAAAATTGTTGCGCCGGAACTATATATTGCCGTAGGTATCAGCGGTGCTATTCAGCATTTGGCGGGTATGAAAGACTCTAAAGTTATTGTTGCGATTAACAAAGACGAAGAGGCACCAATCTTCCAAGTTGCAGACTACGGTTTAGTTGGCGACTTGTTTGAAGTATTACCTGAGTTAGAAAAAGCACTTTCTTAAGCAGGTGACAAGCAGGTTAGCAGTCTGCTAACCTGCTTTTATAAGAAGTAAGAAACAACAACAAGAATATATAAATTAACAAAAATTTGTGTTTGAATGAGGTTAAAGCTTGCGCTTGTGAAAACAATCAGACATGATTTTTGATAAAAATTCGCCAGGGACTCCCGTTCCGGGTTTCGCAGGATAGGTGGCAACAACAATGAAAAAAATGACATCTGTATTCAAAAAAATCCCACTTGCTTCGGCAATAGCGGTAGCAATAGCAGTACCATCAGCTAATGCGGCGTCGTTCGACTTGGGACCATTAGACGTACAGTTCGACTCTACGTTCTCTATCGGTGCGCTATGGCGTGTCGAAGATCGTGATCCAACAGTTTTACATCCAGGTAACTGGGAAGGCGGTGGCGGTCAGTCAGGTGTAGCTGACGACGGTAACCTGAACTTCGATAAAGGCGACCTAGCGTCTTTCGTATTCCGTGGCGTTCACGACGTGAACATCCGCGGTGAAGGTAATACTGGCGCGTTTATCCGATTTAACTATTGGTATGACGACGTTTTGGAAAACGCTGACGTATTGCATGGTCATGCAGCTAATAACTACACGCCGAATACGCGCTTAAATACAGATGCATTCGACGATTACGCGAAAGGTAGTGGTTTAAACCTACTCGACGCATTTATTTATACCGGTTTCGATATTGGTAGCATGCCAGCAGACTTGCGTATCGGTCGCCAAGTGCTGAGTTGGGGTGAAAGTACGTTTATTGTAAACGGTATTAACTCAATCAACCCTGCTGATATCAACGCATTACGTCGTCCAGGTGCAGAGCTACGTGAAGCTTTATTACCAGTGGGTATGGTGAGTTTCTCTCTTGGTCTTACCGACCAGTTGAGTATGGACACGTTCGTCATGTACGAATGGGACAACACCAAAGTTGACGGCTGTGGTACTTACTTTTCTTCTGTAGACATCATTGGTGGTCCGGGTTGTAACAAGACAACTCTGAACCCTCAAGTAGGTGCGAATACTAACCTTTCTGACGCTGAGTCGGTTGAAGCGGGTTTGTATTTGCAACGTGCAGACAATGACTACGCAAGCGACAGCGGTCAGTACGGTGTTTCATTCCGTTACTATTCATACGACATGGACGCTGAGTTCGGTTTCTACTACCTGAATGTGCACAACACAGCGCCAATTATTTCTGCGTATGACTGGAATACGACTGAAGTGAGCAACAACGTTGTTTCAACGCTTGGTCCTCGTTACTTCACCGAATACCCAGAAGACAATGAAATTTATGGCTTGAGCTTCAGTACTACTTTAGGTACTTGGTCGTGGGCGGGTGAAATCAGCTACCGTCCTGCGCAAGCAGTTCAAATCAATACCACAGAAATTTTGACAGCGGGTCTACGTCCTAATGTACCAAGTACATTTATGGTTCGTATTGGTGAAGCGCGTCCAAATGGTATCCCAGAGGGTAACTACGCACGCGGTTACGAAGAACTTGAAGTGTATCAAGCACAAACTACTTTCTTGCAGTTCTTCGACCAAGCCCTAGGCGCTCAGCGTGTAACGTTCGTGGGTGAAATTGGTGTGAGCCACGTGGCAGACCTACCAAGCATTCAAGAACAGCGTTTCGGTCGTAACCCTGTATACGGTAAGTGTTTAACAGGCGCTGACCTAGGTAACCCAGGCGGTCCAGACACGAACTGTGAAGGTTTCGTAACAGAAACAAGTTGGGGTTATAGAGGTCGCTTAGTGTTTGAATATGCAAACGCTATTGCCGGTTGGAACTTAACACCAACTATCGCTTTCGGTCATGACGTGAAAGGTTACTCACCTAACACGAACTTCATCGAAGGTCGTACTAACCTTGGTCTAATTTTAGGTGCGAACTACTTAAGCAAGTACAACCTAAACATCGCGTACAATCGTTACGACGGTGCAGACTACAACCCAACTCAAGATCGTGACTACGTATCTGCGAGTTTCTCAGTTTCTTTCTAATCAAGAAGCTTTGGGTTAAACGAAAGGTCAGCTTACGCTGGCCTTTTTTGTATCTATCGATTTAAATTTAGGTTCTGTATTTCGATAACGGCAGGGCTGTAAGAGTATTTTATTATGGCATTAAACTTTCCAGAGCATTGGTTTACCCACTTATCAGAACCGGCGAAGCAGGCGTTACAGAGCGCGTCACAATGGGTCAGTTCGGAACGAGCTAAAGGTAAAACTATATATCCAAGTGACAAGGATATGTTTAATGCACTTGCTGACTTATCTCCTGAGCAAGTTGAAGTGGTTATTCTCGGACAGGACCCTTACCACGGAGAAGGACAAGCTCATGGATATGCGTTTTCAGTTCCCTATGGTGTTAAAACCCCACCTTCGTTGGTCAATATGTACAAGGCACTAGAAAGCGAGAGCCCAGGCTTTAATACGCCTAGTCATGGCTGCTTAACGAGTTGGTCGAAGCAAGGCGTGTTGCTACTCAATACCGGGCTCTCTGTAGAAGCGGGTAAAGCTGGATCTCACAGTGGTCAAGGGTGGGAGCAAGTTACTAAAGATATTCTAAGAATACTTAGTGAAGGGAAGCCAAAAGTTTTTGTGTTGTGGGGCGGTCATGCCAAGCGGGTAATTAAAGGACTGAATATGGACGGGCATGTGGTTTTAAAAGGTACACACCCATCTCCTTTGTCGGCGTATCGAGGATTCTATGAAGAGCGGCATTTCGAAAAGGTAAACGAAGCATTGAGGCATTTGGGGTACAAAGAGATTAACTGGAATAGCGTTTGCGACGATTTGTTCAATTAGTGTTCGTTTGTTAATTTAAATGTAACATTTTGCTTTTACACTCTCCCTGTTTGTGATAAAAAATACCTGCGCTAAG
The DNA here is from genome assembly GCF_004344885.1 of Lysobacter sp. N42. NCBI lineage: Bacteria > Pseudomonadati > Pseudomonadota > Gammaproteobacteria > Lysobacterales > Lysobacteraceae > Lysobacter > Lysobacter sp. N42. The sequence goes on along the minus strand of NZ_SKFB01000002.1, from coordinate 281,512 downwards.
TAACAAAACTATTATAAGCCATACAAATAGGAGGATCCTATGGACCACTCTGAAGAAACCAACAATGTGGCAGAGAAATCTTCAAAAAGCCGTAGCAAACGCAAATGGAGAGAAATTGAAGCTCTTAAAGAAAGACATCGCTTAAAGAAAGAGCTTGCAGACATCGATAACGCTTACGAGCTTGATTTAGAAGAACTAGAATTTTAACGAAAAACGCCAGCCCGATAGGGCTGGCGTTTTTGTTTCAAGCTTATGCTGGCGATGCCAACAGTGCGCTTATTTTTGAAGCGTGGCTGGAAGGTTCTTACGCATCACGATAAGCATTTGCTGAATCACTTTCTGATTCGCTGCAACAATGTTGCCAGACGCTTGCTGGTTCATTCCGCCTGCAAAGTCAGTCACCATACCGCCAGACTCTTTTACTAACAATTCACCCGCCATGGTGTCCCATGGTTTTAGACCAGCTTCAAAGTAACCGTCTACACGTCCACAAGCTACATATGCAAGGTCAAGGGCTGCAGAGCCTGCACGGCGAATGTCTGCGGCTTCCATAAAGTATGCGTTGAACACTTTTTGGTAGTCGTTAAGAATTTCTTTCATGCGGAAAGGAAAACCTGTTGCCAGCAAAGTACCTTCGATTGACTTTTTACTCGCGACGCGGGTTCTGAAGCCATTTAATTGGGAACCACTACCTTTTGATGCAGTGAATAGGTCGTCGCGGATCGGGTCGTAAACTACAGCGTGTTGTGGAACGCCTTTAACAGTAAGTGCTATAGATACGCAGAAGTGTGGGATTCCGCGCATAAAATTGGTGGTGCCATCAAGAGGATCAATTACCCATTGGTAATCAGCATCATCACCTTGGTCTAAACCAGATTCTTCAGCCAAAATTGAATGGCGAGGGTAAGACTTTTTAATCGTGGCAATAATCGCTTCTTCAGCAGCTTTGTCTGCGTTTGTTACGAAGTCGTTCTCAGACTTGCTATCAACTTCTAACAGTTGCGGGTTCTCGTAAGCTTTTACGAGTACTTTTCCAGCGGCGCGAGCAGCGCGCACTGCAATATTTAACATTGCATGCATGCGAATATCCTTTAATGGTTTCCAATTTTGGTAAAGAGCGGTGTTCAAAAAACGCGCGAATTATATACATGTTATTACGAAAAGGCAATCTGAGATTATCGCCCGCTCATGGTTTACTGTGTTAGAATTTTCGGGTTCATTGCTAAGGGGCTTTCCATGTTAAACAATATTCGCATAGTTTTAGTAAATACGTCTGACCAAAGAAACATTGGCTCCGCTGCGCGAGCCATGAAAACTATGGGAATTTCGGACCTGGTTTTGGTTGCACCTGAAGAGATTCCTGAAGGTAAGGCGCAAGCCTTGGCAGCAGGTGCAACTGACGTTCTTGCTAATGCACGTTATGTTGAAACCTTAGACGAAGCTATTGCAGATTGTCAGCTAGTGATGGCGACGAGTGCAAGAAACCGGACATTAGATTGGCCAATGCTAGACCCACGAGAAGCGGGGGAAAAGGCTGTAGAAGAAGGTGCTGTTGGTAAGGTTGCATTGGTGTTTGGGCGCGAAGCAAGCGGTTTAACCAATGAAGAACTGCAAAAAAGCCAATTTCACACACACATTCCTGCTAACCCTGAATACAGTTCATTGAATTTGGCTATGGCAGTGCAAACCCTGAGTTATGAAGTTCGCATGGCTTGGCTGAACACGCAAAAAGGCGAAGTGAACGCAGAAGACGGAGAAGATTACCCGAATGCTCAAGACTTGGAAGGTTTTTACGGCCATTTAGAGAAGTGTTTAGGGGTGTCAGGTTTTATTGTTCGCAAACACCCTGGTCAAATTATGAATAAACTACGTCGTTTATTCACGCGTGCCCGGCCAAGCCAAAACGAATTAAATATTTTGCGCGGAATTCTGGCGTCTTTTGAGCGCTTAGGTGATGACAAGTCAAACAAGGAAAGTGGAGAGTAATATGAGCGAGCCCATTTATCTGGATTACGCGGCAACAACTCCGGTTCATGAAAGCGTGGCCGAGAAAATGGCGAGCTGTATGACTTTTCAGGGGGCATTTGGCAACCCTGCATCACGGTCTCATAAGTTTGGTTGGCAAGCAGAAGAGCTGGTCGACGAAGCCCGCCACCAAATAGCAGAGCTAATAAACGCCGACCCAAGAGAGATTGTTTTTACATCGGGTGCAACCGAGTCAGACAATTTAGCCATTAAAGGTGTTGCTCATGCTCACCAAGAGCACGGCCGGCATATTATTACCGTAGCTACCGAACATAAAGCTGTACTTGATACTTGTGCTGCACTGGAATCTGAAGGTTTTGACGTTACTTATTTACAGGTTTCCAAGTCTGGTGAGATTGACCCCGATGCATTGAAGAATGCAATTCGGGAAGACACGATTTTAGTTAGTGTTATGCACGTCAATAATGAAATTGGAGTCATTCAAAATATCAAAGGTATCTCTGATATTTGCCATGGAGCAAACGTGCTGCTGCATGTGGACGGTGCTCAGAGTGTTGGAAAAATACCTGTTGATGTTGAAGCTTTAGGTATCGACTTAATGTCGATTTCTGCGCATAAAATGTATGGTCCTAAAGGCATAGGAGCGCTGTATGTTCGCAGAGCTCCAAAGGTACAGATTGAAGCGCAAATACATGGCGGTGGCCACGAGCGAGGCATGCGCTCGGGTACGTTAGCCACCCATCAAATTGTTGGTTTTGGTGCCGCCGCGGAACTTGCATTGCAAGACTTAGAACAAACACGAACGCACTTGCGGAGTTTGCGCGACAAACTTGCACAGGGCTTACAAAAGATGGACGGCGTGATCATTAATGGCGAAGCGGCAGAGCGTGTCGACGGTATTCTTAACGTGAGCTTTGCTGACGTACCCGGTGACGCGCTGTTGATGCAGCTCAATGGTCTCGCGGTGTCTTCTGGTTCTGCATGTAACTCAGCTACGGTGGAACCGTCATTCGTTTTACAAGCACTTGGAATAGAGCGAGAGCTAGCCTTAAGCTCACTGCGTTTCAGTGTCGGCCGTTACACGACTGAGCAGGACATTGAAGAAACCATAAAGCGTGTCACGGAAACCATCACACGCTTGCGGGAAACAGGAAACTTTTGGCCTACCTAGTTGGCTTGGCTAACTAAAGGCGACGATTTAAGCTTGCTCGCGAATGTTGCTCGAAACTTAGCCAGTTTCGGGGCGATTACCGCCATGCAATACGGCTGCTCGGTATTATTCTCGTAGTAGTTTGCATGGTACGCCTCTGCGGCATACCAGTTCATGAACGGACTCAGCTCAGTAACCACTGGTTGTTCGAAAATTTCTTCAACGGTAACTTCTTGTAAGAATGCTTTGGCTACTTCAAGCTGTTCTTCATTGTGGTAAAAAATTACAGAGCGATACTGTGTACCCACATCGTTACCTTGGCGGTTGAGCTGTGTAGGATCGTGAATGGTAAATAGCACCTCTAACAGCTCTCGGTAGCTAATGGTGTGAGCATCAAATACAACCTGAACAACTTCTGCATGCCCTGTAATTCCAGAACACACCTGCTGATATGTGGGGTTTTCAACTTCGCCACCAGAATAGCCAGACTGAACTGAAATTACGCCTTCGAGCTGCTTCATTGCGCTTTCGATACACCAAAAGCATCCACCGCCGAAAGTTGCTGTCTGTAATTGATTACCCATGTAAACCTCGCAAAACTTCTCACGTTGCATTGTATATTGCTATCTAAACAGCTAGATGTTTAGACGTCTATATAGTAGATCTAAAACCTAGGTTCTTACAAGTAAAAAACGGAATGAGTCAGAAAAAAGTTTTATTAGGCATAGCTGCTTATTTCACGTATAATTCGCGCGAATTTTTGTACTGGGCGTCGTTTCGCCCCTAGTTTATCGAATTGGAGTGAAAACATGGCTTTGGAACGTACTCTTTCCATCATTAAGCCGGACGCTGTTGCGAAAAACGTAATCGGCGCCGTTGTAAACCGTTTTGAAACTGCTGGTCTTCGTATTGTTGCTCAGAAAATGATGCATTTAAGCAATGAACAGGCGGAAGGTTTCTACGCTGAACATAAAGAACGTCCTTTCTTTGGCGCTTTAGTTGAGTTCATGACTTCTGGCCCAATCGTTGTAATGGCTCTTGAAGGTGAAGACGCGGTTCGTAAAAACCGTGAAATCATGGGTGCTACTAACCCTCAAGAAGCTGCTGCGGGAACTCTTCGTTCTGATTTCGCAGAAACTATCGACGAGAATGCGGTTCACGGTTCTGACGCAGTTGAATCTGCAGCCCGTGAAATCGGTTATTTCTTCAACGACGAAGAAATTTGCTCACGTACCCGCTAAAATAGTCTTTAGGGTCACGTTGAGAAAAAGGGGCTTCGGCCCCTTTTTTAGCAGTGTATAGATTAAAAATGTTTGAGTTTGTGCGACGACTAAACACAAGCTTGTGTCATCAGAGGTTATGGTTATGTCTGAAGCGAAAAAAGTAAATTTACTAGACTTGAACCGCAAAGGGATTCACGAGTTCTTTGCGGAGCTCGGGGAAAAACCATTCCGTGCAGACCAAGTGATGAAGTGGATGTATCACTTTTGTGTTGACGACTTCGAGCAAATGACAAACTTGAACAAAAAGCTACGCGCTAAACTTGCGAGTATTGCTGAAATTAAAGCACCTGAGATTAAAACTCAGCAGCTATCGAGCGACGGCACAATCAAGTTTGCTATGGAACTTCCCGACGGTCAGGAAGTTGAGAGTGTTTGGATACCTGAAGACGACAGAGCTACGTTGTGTGTGTCGTCTCAGGTTGGTTGTGCTTTGGAGTGTACGTTTTGCTCAACGGGTTACCAAGGCTTTAACCGAAATTTGCGTGTTTCCGAGATCATTGGCCAAGTTTGGCGAGTGAATAAGCTTTTAGGTCCGGTAGGGGAAACCAACATCAAACCCGTCACCAACGTGGTCATGATGGGTATGGGCGAGCCTTTGTTAAATATGAAAAATGTGGTTCCAGCAATGGAACTCATGATGGACGATTTAGCATTCGGGCTTTCTAAGCGTCGTGTAACTTTGTCAACTTCAGGTGTTGTGCCTGCGCTGGACTTATTGCGTGATCAAATCGATGTGGCGTTAGCTATTTCATTACACGCCCCGAACGATGAACTCCGTAACGAAATTGTGCCCATTAATAAGAAGTACCCAATACAACAGTTTCTTGAGTCTAGTCGAAAGTATGTAGATGTGTCGAAAGCGAATAAGAAGGTGACGGTGGAATACGTCATGCTTGATCATGTTAACGACTCGACCGACCAAGCGCACGAGCTTGCGAAACTACTTAAAGACACTCCGAGTAAAATTAATTTGATACCGTTTAACCCATTCCCACAGTCAGATTTCGGGCGTTCAAGCAATTCTCGTATCGATAGATTCGCAAAAGTATTGATGGAACATGGATATACCGTTATCGTAAGGAAAACTCGTGGTGACGACATCGACGCTGCTTGCGGACAATTAGTGGGTGATGTGGTCGACCGGACAAAACGCTTACTTAAAAAACAACAAAAACAAAAAGGCGGCCAGGGAATCGCAGTAAAAGCGGTGTCCTAGCAAGCAGGGAGCGCAACAGACGCACTCAGGGAATGGTCGTGCGCAAAGAAATCAGGCTCTCATGACACAAGACATAGATCAGCAAGACCAAGAACAAAATACAACGGCTTTAAGGCCGGGCGACATTCTGCGCAGTGCTCGGGAAGCAAAAAAACTGTCTACTCAAGAAGTGGCAGACCATTTGCGCTTGCGTAAGCAGTTGGTTGAAGAAATCGAAGACAATAGATTCGACCCGAAAGTAGCAGGTACTTTTACTCGAGGGTACTTGAGAGCCTACGCGAAGCTTGTCGAAATTCCCGAAGAGGAAGTTATTGCGGCATATTATGAGTTAGGTATTGAAGCTCCGCGCAAAGACTCAATGCAAAGCTTTTCTCGCAGAACCAAACAACAAACTGCCGACAGCCGACTCATGCTCATCACCTATGTCATTGCGGCTGTTATTGTTGCTTCAGTTGTGTTGTTTGCGTGGCAGCAAATTAACCAAGAAGAAATGCCTACAACGTCGTCGATGATGCAGCAAGACTCCGCACAAATGGATGTGGAAGACGCTATCGCGAGTGCTTCTGAAGAGGAGCCAGTAGTAACGACTCCAGATGAAGTAATTGATGATATGACTGAGTCAGCTACAAGTGCTGACTCTACTCAAACAAATATCTTACCTGTTGAAACGCAAACTGCAGGTGATGCTTCAAGTACAGAAGCACAAACTTCGGAGCCTGCAGAGCAGCAAGAAAGTAACCAAAGCCAGACTGCGGGAACTGATAATCAAGTTGCTGAATCTCAGACGAATGAAACTGCGGCTGTTGAAGAACCACAAGCGAGTGCTCCAGATCCTTCTGCGCAGGCAATGTTGACGATTGATGATGTGGACCCTAACTCAGGTGACTTGGTGTTCTTCTTTGAAAACGACTGCTGGGTTAGAATTGATGACGCAACGGGTGAAAATGTGGCCGGCGGCGTAAAGCGCGCAGGTTATATTATGGCGCTGAATGGCGAAGCCCCGTTTCGTATAGAGCTAGGTGCTCCTGAAGTGGTAGAAATGTGGTATCAAGGTGAACGTGTCGACATGGCGCAGTTCAGACAAGGTCGCGTGGCGCGGTTTACTTGGCCGGTACAAACCATCGAGCAATAATCTGTTAGCGAATGAATTGATGAGAAGTAGTTCATGACCCCCGAAAACACTATTCAACGCAGAAAAAGTAGACGTATTTATGTAGGCGACGTGCCTATTGGTGATGGTGCGCCTATTGCTGTGCAGTCGATGACCAACACGTTAACGACTGATGTCGACGCTACCGTAGCGCAGATAAAAGCTATTGCTGCGGCAGGTGCTGATATTGTTCGTGTTTCTGTGCCTACAATGGATGCTGCGGAGGCGTTTAAAGCGATTCGCGCTGCAAGCCCAGTACCACTCGTTGCAGATATCCACTTCGATTACCGTATCGCATTAAAAGTGGCTGAGTATGGGGCAGACTGCCTACGTATCAATCCAGGAAATATCGGTAATGAAGAGCGCGTTCGCGCCGTGGTTGATGCAGCACGAGACAAAAATATTCCTATTCGAATTGGCGTTAATGCCGGTTCTCTTGAGCGCGACTTGCAAGAAAAGTATGGCGAGCCTACTGGTGCCGCGTTAGTCGAGTCTGCAATGCGACATGTAGAGCATCTTACCCGACTAGACTTTCAAGACTTCAAAGTGAGTGTGAAAGCTTCTGATGTATTTCTAGCGGTAGACGCGTATCGCTTGTTAGCTAAAGAAATAGACCAGCCTTTGCATTTAGGTATTACAGAAGCTGGTGGCGCGCGCAGCGGTGCAGTGAAGTCTGCGATCGGCTTAGGCATGTTACTGGCTGAGGGTATTGGTGACACATTGCGAGTGTCTTTGGCAGCGGATCCTGTTGAAGAAGTTAAAGTAGGCTTCGACATTCTGAAGTCATTAAGAATTCGTGCACGTGGTATTAATTTCATTGCTTGTCCAAGCTGCTCAAGACAAGAGTTTGACGTTATTTCTACAGTAAACGCGTTAGAGCAACGGTTGGAAGATATTACCGTACCTATGGATGTTTCGGTGATTGGCTGTGTAGTTAATGGCCCAGGAGAGGCGCAAGTCGCGCACTTAGGACTAGCTGGCGCGAAAACCCGAAGCGGATTTTATATGGACGGAGAACGTCAGCGAGAGCGTATTGATAACGACAATATTGTTGACCAGCTAGAAGCTAAAATTCGTGCTTACGCTTCACGTTTAGACGATGAAAAGCGTATTCCGGTCACTCAAGTCAAAGAAGCAGAGTAAATTCGTTAAGGTACGTTTTACCTACCAGCGTAAACACCCTATAATGCCCCATTTTGAGAGAAGAAGGCCGAAATTGTGGCGACGCAAATTCAAGCAATTCGTGGAATGAATGACATCTTGCCAGAGCAAACAGCGCGCTGGCAGGTGCTCGAGCAAAAAATACGAGATCTTGTTAGTAGTTATGGCTACCAAGAAATTCGTATGCCGGTTGTTGAACAAACCGATTTATTTAAACGCTCGATAGGTGAAGTGACTGACATCGTTGAGAAGGAGATGTATACCTTCGAAGACCGCAACGGTGACAGTTTAACCTTGCGTCCAGAAGGTACAGCAAGCTGTGTGCGAGCAGGTAACGAGCACGGTTTGCTCTACAACCAGCAGCAACGTTTGTGGTATTTGGGCCCAATGTTCCGCCATGAACGTCCTCAGAAAGGCCGTTATCGTCAGTTTCACCAGCTTGGTGTGGAAGTGTTTGGTTTGCAAGGTCCAGACATCGACGCCGAACTTATTCTTATGTCTGCACGGTTATGGCGTGCGTTAGGTATTTCAGAGCATTTAACGTTAGAGTTGAACTCGTTAGCTTCAAACGAAGCGAGAGCGGAGTACAGAGCTGCGTTAACGGAGTACTTAAGAGCGCACGCTGAACAGTTAGACGAAGACAGCTTGCGTCGCTTAGAGTCGAATCCTCTTCGGGTATTAGACTCTAAGAATGAAGACGTACAGGCTGTGTTGGCTAACGCGCCAAAGCTCTCCGAGTATTGGGATGAAGAGTCGCGGAGTCACTTTCAGCAGTTGTGCCAACGGTTAGACGCTGCGGGTATTACTTACCAGCACAATGAGCGCTTGGTACGCGGGTTAGACTATTACAACCGTACGGTGTTTGAGTGGACTACCCAGTCTTTAGGTGCTCAAGGTACAGTGTGTGCGGGTGGACGTTACGACGGATTAGTGGAACAGCTAGGTGGTAAAGCTACCCCAGCCGTAGGTTTTGCATTGGGTATGGAGCGTTTGGTTTTAATGCTCGAACTTGCGGAAACCTTAACTATTCCTCAACCTGTTGATGTTTATGTAAGCGCAATGGGGGAAGTTGCGGAACTTCCTGCAACAACCATTGCCGAAAAGCTTCGAGACGCATTACCGCAATTACGTATTATGCAGCATTGTGGTGGTGGCAACTTTAAGAAGCAGCTTAAACGCGCAGACAAGTCTGGAGCCCAAATAGCAGTGATTATGGGTGAAGATGAAGTAAATAATGGTACAGTTTCAGTTAAATATTTACGCGAGGACAAACCTCAATCTTCAATGACGGTTGATGAGTTAATTAAGTTCCTGAGCAGTTTTTAGTAGTGGTTTGTTAAAGCCAGTACACGATTTTTAAAGAGGAAATATCAGTGGAAAACGAAGATCAACAAGTTGAACAGGTAAAGTCGTTTATTAAAGAATACGGTCCATGGATCGTGGGCGGCTTAGTTGTAGGCCTAGGACTTATGTTTGCTTGGCGCAGTTTCCAAAGCGCACAGTTAGCGGAGCAACAAGCGGCCACCGCGCAGGTGAAGCAAATTGTTGACCAATTAGACGCTGAAACAAGTGAAGTTATTGAAGCGCAGTCTGTGCTTGGTGAACTAAGTGACAGCGACTATGCCGCGTTAACCCGTCTTGTTGTTGCTAAGAGTGCGGTTGCTGCAGAGAACCTTGAAGAAGCTGCAACTCAACTTGAAATGGCGATGAATGAGTCTACCAACGCACAAGTGACTAGCATTGCTGCACTTCGTTTAGCTCGCGTAGAAATTGCTCTAGGTCGTTACGACAATGCTTCGAACGCATTGAGCCAAGTTACGGTTACAAGTTATGCGGCGTTGAAGTCTGAAATTGAAGGTGACTTGCACCTTGCTCAAGGTAATGAAGACGCGGCAAGAATGGCTTACGCTTCTGCACTTGAAAGCAGCGAAAGTGGCATGAATCGCGTTTTACAAATGAAACTGGATAGTTTGGCGGTTAATCCATGATCAAAGGTATTCAAATTACATTCGGTTTAATGCTTTCTGCTGTTGTATTGGCAGGTTGTTCGTCGAATGACGTTCAGCGCCATGCAGACTTACAACCCATTGAAGCAACAACACAAGCCAATGTACTTTGGTCTACAAAGGTTGGCTCGGGTAGCGACGACTTCTATTCGCGTTTACAGCCAGTGTATGAAGACGGTGTGCTTTATGTTGCCGACCGTCATGGCCTTATTGTGGCGCTTAGTGCAGAAGACGGCTCAACAATTTGGGAGCGAGAGCTCTCTGAAGACGGTCGTTGGTTCGGACGTTTAACTCGTGGTGAGTCGGCACGCATTTCTGCGGGCCCTAAACTTGTAGACGATACCCTGTACATACCGTCAGAGAATGGTTTTTTATTCGCATTAGACAAAACCAATGGTGAGACCAAGTGGTCCGCTCAACTGCGTGGTGAACTTGTGAGTGAACCCGCTGTCGGTGAAGGCTTTGTGGTTGCGCACTTAGGTAACGGCTTCATCGTAGCTTTAGACGCCGAAGACGGTAGCCCTGTTTGGGAATACGAAGAAGAAACTGCGTTGTTAGGACTACGAGGCACTTCAACACCAACCATCGTGAGTGGCGGTGTAGTGCTTGGTACGGCAACCGGTAAAGGGATTGTTCTCTTGTTAGACGGTGGTCGCTTAGCCTGGGAGCAACGTGTTTCAGCACCAACAGGTAGCTCTGAATTAGAGCGAATGGTCGACGTAGACGGTTCGCCTTTAGTCGCTGGCTCAAATGTGTATATGTCCGCTTTCAACGGCGAAACCATCTCACTTGCACTTATGAGTGGCGAGATTGAATGGAAACGCGACTATGCTAGTGCAAGACAATTACAATTATTACGCAACAGGTTATTGGTGGTTACACAAGAAGGTCATGTAATCAGCGCTGACCGTTTTTCGGGTAACGAGCGCTGGAGAAATAGCGACCTTTATTATCGCAGCGTAACTGAGCCTGCATTACAAGGTAACTACTTTGTAGTGGGTGACCGTTTTGGCTACCTACATTGGTTAAGTATTGACTCAGGTGAAATTGAAGGTCGTTTACTTCTCAATGAAGACGACCAAATTCATACTGCACCGGTCGCTGTAGAAGACAATATCGCTGTACAAACAGCATCAGGTCGAGTGTACCTTATCGAAACTCGATAAGTACTCGACCTTATTAAGGAATAAAAATGTTGCCAGTAGTGGCCCTCGTGGGCCGTCCGAATGTCGGTAAAAGTACTTTCTTTAACCGACTCACTCATAGCCGGGACGCTCTAGTAGCTGACTTCCCTGGCCTTACTCGTGATCGCCAATACGGCAGAGGCCGATATGACGGTTACCAGTTTATTGTTGTAGATACTGGTGGTATTCAAGGCGACGAAGAGGGTTTAGACCGATTAATGGCAGAGCAGTCTTTGCAGGCTGTTCATGAAGCTGACTTGGTTCTTTTCCTTGTTGACGCTCGAGACGGTTTAACTGCCGCAGATGAGTTTATTGCCGACTACCTTCGCCGCCAAGAGAAGCCTGTGAAGCTGGTGGCAAACAAAGTGGACGGTATCGACGGCGACTCAGCCAGCGCTGAATTCTATAAGCTTGGACTTGGCGATGTTTGGCAAATCGCTGCGGCTCATGGGCGTGGTGTAGGGAAGTTATTAAAAGCGAGCTTTGCGCCGTTAGTAGAAGACTTTCCAGACTTAAAAGAACCCGAGCCTGAAGAAATAGACATTGAAGAAGACAATGTGTACCAAGCTCCAGACCCAGACACGCCTATAAAACTCGCTATCGTTGGGCGCCCGAACGTAGGTAAGTCAACGCTTACGAACCGGATTCTAGGCGAAGACCGTGTTGTGGTTTTCGACATGCCAGGTACAACCCGCGACAGTGTTTATATTCCTATGGAGCGCGATGGTAGGGCCTACACCCTAATCGACACCGCAGGTGTTCGTCGCCGTGGTCGTATTGGCGAAGCAGTCGAAAAGTTTTCTGTGGTGAAAACCTTACAAGCGATTGAAGACGCTAACGTTGTCATTATGGTGATTGATGCTCGCGAGAGTATTGGTGACCAAGACCTTAACTTGCTTGGCTTTGTGTTGAACGCAGGTCGCTCTGTAGTTATTGCTGTGAACAAGTGGGACGGCCTTGAGCAAGACGCGAAGCAATGGGTGAAAGACGAGCTCGACCGCCGTTTAGGCTTTGTCGACTTCGCTCGCATTCATTTTATTTCGGCGCTGCACGGTACCAACGTGGGACACTTGTACGAGTCGGTACAAGAAGCTTATGCGAGCGCAACTAAGCGAGCCGGTACTGCTCATTTAACACGTATTTTGACTTCTGCCGTGGAAGAGCACCAACCGCCACTAGTGCGCGGTCGCCGCGTGAAGCTAAAATATGCCCATGCAGGTGGTTATAACCCGCCTCGTGTAGTGATTCACGGTAACCAAGTGGACGATTTGCCGGAAAGCTACAAGCGTTACTTAATGAACTATTTCCGTCGTTCGTTGGGCTTAATGGGAACACCGATTAAGATTGAAACTCGCAATAGCGACAATCCGTTTGCGGGTAAAAAGAATAAGCTCACCATTTCACAACAGCGCAAGCGTAAACGCATGATGCGCTTTGTGAAAAAGTAAACCGACCTAAAGAATACCGCCGCTATTGTTGTTGCGGCGGTGTTTCATGAGCATCTAGCGCTTCAACATCTACCGCGTCATACACGTATTCTGTTAAGCAGTAGTCGCAGGTAAGCTTTAGCTCACCATCTTCTTGAATAATTTCTCTGAGTTCGTTGCGGTCAATGCTGCGAAGCGCAATAGCAGTGCGTTCACGACTACAGCCACATACAAACTGTACGTTTTGTGGCGGATAAAGCGTAAGTTCGTCTTCATGGTATAACCGATGAAGAATAGCTTGAACGTCTAGTCCGAATAACTCTTCTGCGGTAAGCGTCGCTGCTAGTGCAACCGTGTGTTCAAAGCCCGAGTCGTCTTGTGATGTACCGGGTAATACCTGTAAGAACAAACCGCCGCAATTCATGTCAGCTGTGTCGGCATGTAGCCATACGCGCGTAGGTAACTGCTCAGACTGCTGGAAGTAACGCTCTATGGCGGCACTCAAATTATCGTCTTCAATTTTCACCACGCCTTGGTATTGCTCACCCTGGGAAGGGGTTAAAGTAATAATGAGCAACGCGTCATTTCCAATTAAAGCCGGAAGGTTGTCTTGTTCAATTTCACCGACAACACGTGCAACACCACGCAATGACTGGTCGTGTGAGCCGTTCACGGTAGCGTAGTTCACAGGGCCATCGCCTTGCAGCGTGACATTTATGTGGCCTTCGAACTTTAATGTTGCGGTAAGCAAGCTTGTCATCGCCAAAAGCTCGCCAAGTAGTTTCTTCACTGGCGCAGGGTACTGGTGACCTTCGCATAAGTCGGAAAATACTTTATTTAACTGTACGACTTCGCCGCGCACGTCATAGTCTGAAAACGTAAAACGGTGAATGGCATTGGCTTTTGCTGACATGCTAAATCCTATTGGTTTTTAAACTTAATCAAATCACGCCGTTGTTTCTTGTCTGGGCGTTGTTGAGGGTGCGGATTATACAACGCATTTGCTTTTCGTGCTGCAGCATTCTCTTCGCGTTTTTTAATACTGGCTTCTGTTTCTTCATAAAGCGTTGCCGCAATGTCTGCACCACGTCTTTGATCACTTAATGCAGTGACAATAACAGTGACGCGGTCATATCCTCTGGGAATGACTAATTCGGCACCTATTTCGACAACCTTAGCGGGCTTAGTTCTTTGTCCGTTATATTGAACTTTTCCTGCCTGAATGGTCGAACGTGCTAGCCCTCTCGTTTTGAAAAAACGAGCAGCCCAAAGCCATTTGTCGAGTCGCACTTGTTCTTGCTGCATACCAGTATCAAAGGGTTGTGAAATGAAGAATGATTTTAACATGAAAGAGCATAAACTTTGATGGTCAGTATTTTATGTTATGAGGTTGTTGCATACAGGTGCGCAGTATAGAATGTTGATTCAACTACCAAGAAGTAAATAATAAGTGGTTCATACAAGTACATTAATTAACCGCCTGGGCAATCCTAATTTGTTGCGGAATGTTCTCAATTTAGTCGCAGTGCTATTACTGGGGCTTTCGGCTATTTGGTTAGCGAAGATTACTTGGGCTCTAATTACGCCCGCGCCGGCGATTAATTCCACAGCTATAAATATGAGTAATGTGTCTGTGAGTTCAGACCGCGGTGTGAATGTACGTCGCATCCAGCAACTTCATCTTTTTGGAGAAGCCTCAAGCGGCGCAGCACAACAGGTTGTGGATGCGCCAGAAACAACACTTAACGTAAGGTTGGTGGGGGTAACTGCGAGTAGTAACCCAGAATTGTCAGCAGCAATTATTCAACAAGGCAGCAACCAGCAAACGTACATACCGGGCGACACAATTCAAGGCAGCCGTGCCGTGGTAAATGAAATACTTAGCGATAGAGTTCTACTAGAAAATGGTGGTCGCGTGGAAACGTTATGGCTTGAAGGTCGAGACGGTTCTGAAGCTCCGTTGAGCTTGGTCACTTCTTCTTCGAGTTCTACCGCTCGTAATGTAGCTGCTGAGCAAAATGACGTAGAGTTGAGCTCGCAACAGCAAGAGTTATTAGACCTTATTTCTATTCAGCCCGAGAGAAACGGCTCCGAACTTTTAGGATACCGAATTAGTCCGAAGGGCGACGCCGCTAAGTTTGCCGAACTTGGTTTTGAGGCAGGCGACATAGCCATCGCCATTAACGGATACGACTTAACCAATATGGTTGAAGCTGTAGAGCTTATGAACGAAATTCAGGGTATGACAGAAGCCCAAGTCAGTGTTTTACGTAATGGTGAAATCATCGACATTGATATTTACCTGACCAGCGAATAGGTAGCAAAGAATGATTTTTTTGAAACGGATTGGAATCGTATGCATAGCAGCCTGTGTACTGAGTACACCTGTCTTTGCACAGCAAGGGCAAGCATCTGCACAGCAGGAAGAATTTTCTGCGAGTTTCCGTAATACAGATCTTAATGAATTTATTCAGGTTGTAAGTCGCAACTTAGAAAAAACCATCATTGTTGATCCAGAGGTTCGAGGCCGCATAAATGTTCGCAGCTATGACGTGATGAACCGCGAGCAGTATTATCAGTTTTTCCTCAGTGTGCTTTCTGTTCATGGTTATGCCGTGATTGAAATGGAAAGTGGCACGTTAAAAGTCATTCGCGATCGAGACGCGAAAAATGCACCTTCTCCTGTTGTTGATGAAGGTCAGAGTGAAGGAGACGAGTGGGTTACTCGTGTTGTGCCGTTACAAAATGTATCTGTTCGAGAGTTAGCGCCTTTATTGCGTCAGTTAAACGACCAAACTAGCGGTGGTGCAGTCATGCACTACGACCCGTCGAACGTGATTCTGATTACCGGCCGAGCAGCTGTGGTGAATCGTTTGGTGGATATCATTCGCCGAGTCGACCGTGTTGGCGACCAAGACGTAGAAATTGTTCAGCTCGAGCATGCATCTGCTTCGGAAATGGTTCGCATAGCTGAAAGCGTGTTTGCCCAACAAGGTACAAATACGCCGGAAATGTTGCGCCCCCGGGTAGTTGCTGACGAGCGTACTAATCGAATTTTAGTGAGTGGTGAAGAGCGTGCTCGTGAACGTGTTATTCGCTTAATTCGTCAACTCGACCAAGAAATGGAAACTAGCGGTAACACCCGAGTTTTCTATCTTCGCTATGCTAAATCAGAAGAAATGGTTGAACTGCTACGTGGTATGACAGACACCTTAATTGCTGAAGAGCAACGTGCAGGTTCTGGAACCAACACTCAGCAGCGTCGCTCTGGCCCGGAAGTAAGCATCGAGTCTCACGAAGCCACAAACGCGCTAGTGGTTACAGCCCAACCCGATCTATTGAATGCCATTGAAAGTGTTATAGACCAGCTCGATATTCGCCGTGCTCAAGTTCAAGTTGAAGCCATTATTGTTGAAGTATTTGAAGGCGATGGCACCGACTTTGGTGTCCAGTGGTTAAGTGAAGACTACGGCATGTTACAGCACTCTAATGGTACACAAGTACCACTAGGGCAATTGGCTGTAGCGGCAGAACAAGCGCAAGGGCGTGAAGGTTCAGAAGTTACCCGTGTAGATAACGCAGGTAATGAATTTACCACGCGTGAACCAGACGAGCGTGGCGACTTCACCTTGTTGGCGCAATTATTAGGTAATGCGAATGGGTTGTTGTTCGGTACGGTGGAAGACACCTGGGGTGCGGTAGTTCAAGCGGTAGCTACGAACACCAATTCTAATATTCTTTCAGCGCCAAGCATTACCACGTTAGACAACCAAGAAGCCGTGTTCCTTGTAGGTCAGGAAGTACCGACCATTACTGGCTCTACTTCAGGCTCAAATAACAACAACCCTTACCAAACGGTTGAACGGACCGAAGTAGGTATTCGCTTACGTGTTACCCCGCAAATTAACGAAGGTGACGCGGTTCAGCTTCTTATTGAGCAAGAGGTTTCAAGTATTGCTGGCGCTACTGCGGTAGATATCACATTTAATAAGCGTGAAATTCAAACCACAGTGCTTGCGCGCGACGGCCAAACCATTGTATTGGGTGGCTTAATTGATGAAGACGTGCAAGAGAGCCTCTCAAAAGTTCCGCTTCTTGGAGACATTCCACTCATTGGACACTTATTTAAATCAACAAGCGTAAGTACTAGAAAGCGTAACCTCATGATCTTTATTCGTCCGACTATTATTCGTGACGACGCGACAATGACAGGGTTAAGTCGTCGCAAATATAGCTTCATTCGTGCGCAGCAGCTTATGCAGCAAGACCAAGGTGTTTCACTTCGAAGCCGAGACGTTATCCCAGTTATTCCTAACTGGCCTGAAGGCGAACCGATGCCGCAAGAGCTAGAAGAATATATGCGCGAGCGTTTTGAAGCGCTAGACGAAGCTATGGAAAACGAGGGTAACTAATGACCTCGCAAGCGGACTCTGTTTCTCAAGATCTACCGAGTGAGGAAGTCCTCGCTTCGGTAGACAATGGGCAAAAGCTAAGATTGCCGTTTTCTTTTGCAAAACGCTTTGGTGCAGTTTTAGTGTGGGAGGGGGAGAACCCTATCCTTCATGTTCGTGAAGGCGTAACTATTGCTACTTTGCATGAAGTGAAGCGGTTTACGCGTGTGCAGTTTGCTATTCAAGAACACCCAAAAGAAGCGTTCGACCTCCTTCTAGGAAAAGCGTACCAACGTGATTCTTCTGAAGCTAAGCAGCTAATGGAAGACATTGGTAACGAAGTGAACTTGTTCTCACTGGCAGAAGAGTTACCTAAAACGGAAGACTTGCTAGACAGTGAAGACGACGCGCCAATTATCAAATTAATCAATGCGATGTTGAGTGAAGCCATTAAAGAAGGTGCTTCAGACATACACATTGAAACGTTTGAAAAAGACCTAATCATTCGCTTCCGTATTGATGGTGTACTTCGCGAGATACTTCGCCCGCATCGCAAGCTTGCTTCGTTACTGGTGAGTCGTATTAAAGTAATGGCTGAGCTGGATATTGCAGAGAAGCGTGTACCGCAAGACGGTCGTATCTCTCTGCTTATTGCAGGCCGAGCAGTAGATGTTCGTGTGTCTACTATGCCGTCGAACCATGGCGAACGTGTAGTGCTTCGTTTGTTAGACAAAAACAACGCGCGGCTCGACCTTACCGAGTTAGGCATGACGAAGGAGAATAGGGCGCATTTCGCAGACCTTATTCATAAACCGCACGGCATTATTCTCGTTACCGGCCCAACGGGCTCGGGTAAAAGTACTACGCTGTATGCGGCGCTCTCTGAAATAAACACCAAAGACCGTAATATTTTGACGGTTGAAGATCCGATTGAATACGCACTGGAAGGCGTAGGCCAAACTCAAGTAAACCCCAAAGTGGACATGACTTTCGCACGTGGATTGCGCGCTATTTTGCGCCAAGACCCCGATGTCGTGATGGTGGGTGAGATTCGTGACGCTGAAACCGCACAAATTGCCGTACAAGCCAGTTTAACGGGACACTTGGTACTTTCAACGTTGCACACGAATACGGCTTCAGGCGCTTTAACGCGACTTGAAGACATGGGTATAGAACCTTTCTTACTGTCGTCGAGTTTGCTAGCCGTGTTGTCCCAGCGTTTGGTACGTACGCTTTGTGGCAATTGTAAAGAATTGCATGAAGCAAGCGCCGATGAGTTGTCGTTGTTGGGATTACCTGAAAGCGAGAAAGCTCAGATATACCGGCCTAAAGGGTGTGCCGAGTGTAACCACACCGGGTATCGCGGTCGAACCGGCATCCACGAACTTTTGGTGATTGATGAGAAAACCCGAGAGTTGGTTCACAATGGCCATGGCGAGCAAGCTATCGAAAAATATGCGCGTCAGAAATTCCCGAGTATTCGCCAAGACGGACGCGACAAAATTCTTAAGGGCATGACCTCGTTAGAAGAAGTGCTTCGTGTCACTCGGGAGGAATAAATGCCTGCGTTTGCCTACGAAGCCCTCGACTCGAGTGGAAAGAAGAAAACGGGTGTTCTAGAAGCCGATACAGAACGTCAAATACGCCAGCAACTTCGTGCGCAGGGGTTATTCCCCATGTCGGTGGAAGCCGCAGACGCAGAAGAAAAGAAAGCTTCGAAACGCAAAGGAAGCCTGTTTCAACGTGGAATTAGCACTTCGGAGCTGGCGCTTATTACGCGTCAACTCGCAACACTAATTTCTGCAGCTTTACCCATTGAACAAGCGCTTTACGCCGTAGCCGATCAAACTGAGAAACCTCGTGTACAAAAAATGCTCATGGCAGTGCGCAGCCGTGTTGTTGAGGGTTATAGCCTTGCCGACGGAATGCGTGACTTTCCAGCCATTTTCGACGATTTGTTTTGTGCCATGGTTGCCGCTGGAGAAAAGTCGGGTCACCTCGACGAAGTTTTAGAGCGTTTAGCAGACTATACTGAGCAACGACAAAAAATGAAAAGCGAGGTGGTACAAGCCTCAGTTTACCCAGCCGTACTCACACTTGTTGCTGTTGCCGTGGTTTCCTTCCTGCTCGCTGTTGTCGTTCCGGAAATTGTCGAACAATTTAGCGACCTCGGTGCTGAACTACCGTGGGTAACGCAAGTCTTAATTAGCATCAGCAGCGCGTTACAAAATTACGGCCTTTATATTCTTGCGGCAATCGCTATTGGTCTAGTGGTTTGGGGCAGAATGATGAAGCAAAAAAGCTTTCGCTATAAAGTTCACAGCAAGTATCTTTATCTTCCTATGATTGGAAACTTGGTTCGCGGTGTGAATACAGCACGGTTTGCGCGAACATTAAGTATTCTGACAGCGTCAGCGATTCCTTTGCTCGACGGTATGCGTATTACGTCGCAGGTTATGGGTAACCTAAGAATGCGCGAGGCCGTTGAGAAAGCTGCGGACGACTTGCGAGAAGGGTCGAGTTTAAAGGCGGCACTGAGTAAAAGTAAGTTATTTCCACCGATGATGCTGCATATGATTGCTTCTGGCGAGCGCAGTGGTGAACTTGAACAAATGTTACGGCGATGTGCAGACACTCAAGACAACGAATTTTCCAACACCGTAAATGTAAGTTTAAAGATATTTGAGCCTCTGCTTATTGTGAGCATGGCGGCCGTGGTGTTATTTATTGTGCTGGCTATCATTACGCCAATTATGAATTTGAATCAACAGATAGGAATGTAATATGAGTATGTCCAAGCAAAGAGGTTTCTCACTTCTAGAGCTTATGGTTGTTATCGTGATTTTAGGTATCTTGGCAACCATAGTGGTACCGAATGTATTTGGGAACAAGGAAACTGCCGATCGCCAGAAGGTGGTGAGCGACTTAACCGCCTTGGAAAATGCTATGGAGATGTACAATCTAGAAAACGGTAATTACCCAACCTCGCAACAAGGTTTGGAAGCATTAGTGAGCGAGCCGCAAGTGAACCCACGCCCACGCAACTACCGTACCGGTGGATATATTCGTAGATTACCGAACGACCCTTGGAATAGTCCTTATCAATTGGTGAGTCCTGGCCAGAACGGTCGTTACGACATTTTCTCAATGGGACCAGATGGGCAAGCTGGTACGCAAGACGACATTGGCACTTGGAACATGAACGATACGAGCAGCAACCCTTAATATGTTTGTTCCGCGGCGATCACAATTAGGTTTCACGCTTGTTGAGGTTATGGTTGTCGCCGCAATTGTGGGTTTAATGGCTTGGGTTATTGTTTTGCAATTGCCAGAGCGAAGTTCGGAGCAAACTCCGGACGAAGTTGCCGAAGAGTTCGCGCAACAATTTAGGCATGTAAGAGAGCAAGCATTGCTTCGCCAATGGGTTGCAGGCATAGAGTTTAAAAACGATGGCTATCGCTTTGTATTATGGAATGAGCAAGGCTGGCAAGTGATTAACCAAGCGCCAATTACCCCGAAAGACCTTTCTGAACACTACCAAATTGTATTTATTCCAGGCGACTTTGAACTGCTTCAGAACGAAGACGCGATGGACTCGTTAACTTTTAGCTCTATCGATGAAGACGACGAAGACCGCGAAGAAGACGAAGAACGCAAAATAACACCGCAGGTTATTATTTTCGAAAGCTCTGAATTTGTTCCTTTTCGTGTCCAGTTCCGGCCGATTACGGACCCTGATGCTACGGTAAGTTTTGACGGCAGAAGCGGCGTTGAACTGAATCAGGTTGAAAACGCAATATGGTAAAAGTTCGCGGATTCACGCTTATTGAAGTTATGGTTGCCTTGTCGATTTTCGCGCTTGGGGCACTCGCTGCGCTTACGGTTGCTACCCAACATATCGCCAGCACGCAAAGGCTAGAAGCTCGCTATTACGCACAATGGATCGCCAGTAACCAGTTGGCAGTGGTGAAAACAGAAGTAAAGGAAGGGCAGTGGCCGCCTCGAAATAATCAACGTGGTGAAATGGAGCTTGCCCAGCGTGAATGGTACTGGCAGGTGCAGGTCGTTGAAACAGTCACCGAGGATTTGCGTGAAGTTACCGTTCGAGTTCGGGCAGAACAAAACGGACAGGTGCTCGCTGAACTAAGTACGTTTGTGGGGAGGCGTTAATGAAACAACGCGGCTTCACCCTCATTGAAGTGGTTATTGCCATCGCTATTCTGGCAATTATAGGACTTGCGAGTTCTTCTGTGTTGCTACAAATGACTCGAGCCGACGAGTCCTCGCGTCAGCAGCAAGCAGCCATAAGTGAATTACAGTTCGCCTTTTTACTCATGGACCGTGATATACGGCAAATGGTTGCTCGCCCTTTGCGCAGCACTCCCATTGAAAGGCGCCAAGTTTATGCCGTGAATGACGGTGGCGTTGTCGACAGCGACATGGGTGGAATGGGGTTTGTACGTGCGGGTTGGCAGAATCCTGGAGATGTTCTTCCGCGTTCGCAATTACAACCGGTTGCTTATCGAGTACGCGACAATGTATTACAGCGTGTTCATGCTCCATTTGTTGACGATGCTTCAGGTGAGCCAACAGTGCAGAACTTGCTAGAACATGTGGTAAGTTTTGAAGTGGTTTTTGAACGCGCAGGCGAATCGTTTGAACGTTGGTCTGTCGAAGGTCAACTTCCCGACATTGTACGGGTGAAGCTAGAGCACGAGTATTTAGGTATCTTTGAAAGAGTATTATTAACCTCGGGGCCAATACCCATGGGTGAGGTGCGGCAAGAATCGGGGAATGGTTCGGAGGATTTGAATGCGCCGAACTAAACAAAGACAACAAGGTGTAGCCATTATCACCGTTTTATTGGTGATTGCGATTGTCGCCGCCATTGCCGTGAAAATGAGCGGCCAATTGCGTTATCAATTGGCACGTACTGGTGCCCATGAGTCTTCGGAACAAGCCTATTGGCATTGGTTAAGTGCGGAAGCACTGGCACAACAAGTATTACTTGGAGTGCAAGAGGAAGAGGAAGGAAAGTTTAATTTGCAACAGCCATGGGCGCAGCCTCAAGGACCGTTCCCGGTTCGCGGAGGTACGATAGGCGGTCAACTGAAAGACTTGCACGCATGCTTTAATATTAATAGTTTGGCGCTCCAGGAAGGTGAGTCGGCTGACCGGGAAATGGCAAAAGAGCGCTACCAAGCGCTGCTTGAAGTCTTAGAGTTTGACTCTTATAAGGCGGAAAGATTGACCGCAACGCTTATGGACTGGTTAGACGAAGACAGCATGTTGCATGAGTCTATTGGTGCAGAAGACCCAGACTATGAGTCGTTGCCGCAACCTTATTTGGCGGCCAATACGTTGATGAGCCATATTTCAGAGTTACGACAAGTTGCTGGTTATACTCGCGAAGTTTATCAGCAGCTTCGGCCTTATATTTGTGTTATTCCTAATGTTCGTGAATGGAATTTTAATTTAAATACCGTAGATCCTGAAAAGGCAGAAATTGTTGTTGCGTTTTTTCGAGGCGCTATCGATATTTCTGCCGCAGAGTCGCTTATTGGTAATCGTCCAGAGCAAGGTTATGATACGGTAGATGACATTAAACAAGACCCTGGTTTGCAAGCATTAAACGAAGCAGGAAACCAAGGCTCAGATTTTGAAGACTTAACGCTCACCAGTGAATATTTTGAGCTGCAGGCGCAAATTCAATATGGTGAATTAGAATTATATGGAACATCGATTTTACAAGTTTCGCAAGGGGCGAGCTTTGTATTACACCGTTCTCGTGGAGGATACGTAGAGAATGAGTGAAGTAGCAGTTATTCGTTTACCCGCAGAGGCAGAGCAGGCTGTTTTCTGGCATATAGAAAATATGCAAACGCATGAAATTATTGCTTCGGGGCAAGGAAACGGTTTACACAGTTTACCGGAGGTTGCCGAGCAGATAGGTAATCGAGCGGTGTTCATTTTAGGCGCTGTGTCCGCCATGAGTTTTCATGCGTTAGAGCTGCCGGCTAAGTCGCGCAGGCAAGCGGCTCAAGTGATTCCTTTTGCGCTAGAAGATGAAGTGTCCCAAGACGTAAGCGAATTGCATTTTTCATGGCCCGCAGCGTCATCGCCGCAAGCTGAACTGCCCGTTGCAGTCATAGCGAAGGCACAAATTAAGATTTGGCTAGACGCATTGAAGCGCGCCAAGCTTTCATATCAGGGTATTTATCCCGACGCTCTGGCTTTACCTTTGCAAGAGGGCACTTGGTCGGTTGCGCAATTTAATAACGACTGGGTTGTACGAAAGTCTCTTTATGAAGGACTTTGCGTTGAGCCTGAATGGTTTGCGGTAAGCCAAAGCGATCCAGAAGAATTGCCGAGCTCGATTAGAGCATTTGGCGAAGTTCACTGGCCAACACCTCCTGCTCCCATTACAGACGCAGAGGTAGAGCTGGCACTATCGGCCATGCTGAATACCCTTTATAACAATCCAGCGCAAAATATTAACTTGCTGCAAGGTGAGTTTCGGCAGAAGGAAAAGAAACAAACGAGTTTGGGTGTCTTCAAGTTCCCTGCTTTTGCAGCAAGCGTGTGCTTGGTGACCTACTTAGTTATGCAAGGCGCTTCTATTTGGTCGATGCACCGCGAAGCAAATGCCTATCAAGAAATTACGCTGTCGCACTATCAACGCATTAATGCTTCAGCGTCGCAATTACCGAATAATGTGCGCAGGCTTGTGGACAATGAGCTTACTCGTTTGTCGGGTGGCGCTGCTGGTGGTTTCCTAGATTTAATGAATGCGTTAACGCCAGCATTCTCCTCTGTAGAGCTGTCGCTTAATGTTTTGCAGTTCGACCAAGCGAACCAAGAACTACGTTTACAAGCAAATGGCCAAGATTTCCAAGCGTTTGAGCGATTCCAAGCCGCGGTTCGCAATCAGCAACTGGAAATAGAGCAAGGGCAACTGGTGAATCGTGGCGGACAAATTTCAGGTTCTATGACGATTCGAGGAGGTGCGTTTTGAGTAACAAGTTAAAACAGCTTTCTCAGAAAATTCAGACGCAACTAGCTCCTTATCAGCAGAAATGGAATGCGTTACAGGCGCGCGAAAGAACGCTATTAACTACGCTAGCCGTGTTGCTTTTAGTGTGTGGATTTTGGTTGGGTATATGGCAGCCAATTCATAACGGTATCGCTAGTGCACAACAACGGCTTGATAACGAAAGAACGTTGGCAACATATGTAGAACAACGTGTGGCGCAAATTGTGGCGTTGCGTGCAAATAGCCAAAACAGCGGAAGCACAACGGTTACCGATTCTGCATTGAGTGGTGAAATTAACCGTATAGCGAATGAACTAGAAATGGTAATTACACGGATACAAACCCAAGAACGCTCGCGCGTTTTAGTGGTGGACGAAGTTCCATTTGAAACGGTACTTGCGTACATAGAACGGCTAAGTTCTGCTGGCGTTATTATTGAAAGTGTAGACGTGTCTTCGGCGAATGAGCCGGGCCGTGTTCGTGTGCGTAAATTACAGGTAAGAGCCGCAGGATGAAGTTTAAGTTAATTTCCTTAGTCGTTATTGTTTACCTAGGTGCGTTGGTGGTGTTCCTTCCCGCACGTATGGTCACTCACTGGGCACCTATTCCGCAATCGGTACACATTTCAGGTGTAACGGGAACTATATGGAATGGGACAGTGGACACCGTTCAAGTGCAGGGGCGCGTGGTGAAAAACATCGCATGGGAAATATTCCCGTTAGCGCTATTCACCGGAAAGTTAGCCACCAAGGTGAGCGTACAGAGCGGGCAATCTAATCCATTTGCACTCAATGGCTATGTGAATGCCAGTATGTCTGGTGTTAGTGTGGAAGAACTTATGGTTCGTGGTGACTTAGAGAAAACCGTAAACTGGTTAGACATACCCGCTGCGGCATTGGTCCCTGTTCGGGGGGAGTACACATTGCATATTGAAGAGTTTAATCAGGGCCAACCGCTATGTAGTGCTTTGAAAGGACAAGGCAGAGCGTTTGATGTAACCACCCGAATTGGACAGAGTTGGGAAAGCGTGGGCGACTACCAAGTCACGGCTCAATGCGACTCTGGAGAGGTGGTATTGAATATGCCAGAAGACAATATGCTAGGTATTTTCTTTAATCTACAATTAAGCAACACTGGCTATACCTTAAACGGACACCTAAAGCCGACTGCACAGGCGCCTCAAGTGATACGTGACGCGTTACGCATGGTGGGTAACCCTAACAGCCAGGGGCAATACATATTTAGTGCAGAAAGCCGCTAAAACCGAATTATTTAGTTACGAAGAACAAAGTTACGAAAAACAAAGCTACAACAAACGAGGAAACATAAATGGATAACGTTTTAAGTTGGTTTGAAGAGAACCAAGAAGCCATACTTCTTCTTGTCGGAAAAATTGCAGTTGCGCTTATTATCCTCGTTGTGGGATTTATGCTCGCTAAGTTTATTTCGCGCAGTTTGTCGAAACGACTGGGTAAGTCTTCAGTAGACAATGCCGTCGTGTCGTTCATTGCGGCTATCGTGCGCACTATTATCGTCATCGCAGCTCTGCTTATGGCGCTTTCGCACGTAGGTATTCAAACTACGTCATTTATTGCCATCTTAGGTGCTGCCGGTTTAGCTATTGGCTTGGCATTGCAAGGCTCGCTTTCTAATTTTGCTTCGGGCGTGCTAATTATGATTTATCGTCCGTTTAAGTCGGGCGACTACGTAGATGCAGGCGGTATTGCAGGCTCTGTGGAAAAAATTGAGCTATTCACCACTGTGCTAAAAACACCAGACAATAAAAAAGTGATTGTGCCTAACTCACGCATTACTGGCTCTGAAATTACTAACTTTACGGAAGAGCCAACACGACGTGTAGATATGGTGATTGGTGTGTCTTACAGTGCTAATTTGCAAAAAACTAAGCAAGTGTTGCTAGACGTCATAAATGCAGACGAGCGTACCTTGCCGACTCCCGCGCCAAATGTGGCAGTAAGTGCATTGGGTGACTCATCAGTAAACTTTATTGTTCGCCCGTGGGTGAAAAGCGAAGACTACTGGCCGTACATGTGGGAAAACTTAGAAAAAATTAAAGACAAGCTTGATGAAAACGGTATTGGCATTCCGTTCCCACAAATGGATGTGCATATTCAAAAAGACGATTAGTTCTTCGAGCTGTTTATCGTAGAACAGAAACACAAAAGCCGTTTGTGAGTTAAGCAAGCGGCTTTTTTATACTTACTCTATGCCTATTCCGGTTTAATTGCGGTAATGGTACTTACCACTCTGCCTTGACCTAGCCTGGTTTCAATCGACTTTCCTATCTGCAGGTCGTCTACCTTCTTAACAATTTTATTGTTCTCGTCAAAGGTGAGTGAGTAGCCACGGTTCAACACATTTAGCGGACTAACCAAATGCAAAGCTTGGTTGTGGGAAGTTAAGTTCCGGCGCTTTTCATTCAGTAGCCGAACCATGCTACTCATCAGGCGTTGCTCTCGTTTTTGTGCAAGCTCTTGTTCAACTTTTATGGCGCGCTCTGGGTGTTGCTGCCCTAAACGGTGTTGTAATTGGGTCGTTCTTGTTTGTTCTTGGCGAAGCCTATGTTGTATCGAGCGTTGCAAACGAGCCGAAAGTTCGTCCAGCTGTTGTGCTTGCCTCTCAATACGGAATTTCGGATTCAGCGGCATCAAGCGCGATTGCAGGTAGTTCGCTTTATGCTTGGCATTGCTAAGAATATGATTTAGAGCTCGCCAGCATCGTTGACGCAGTAAGTTTAGATTTTGAATATGGTGTTGGCGATCTGCACTTAACAGTTCTGCTGCTTGCGAAGGTGTTGCCGCTCGCAAGTCTGCAACAAAGTCTGCGATGGTAAAGTCAATTTCGTGGCCCACGGCACTTAGCGTGGGTATTGGACTATTGGCGATATCGCGCGCTAACTGCTCATCGTTGAATGCCCATAAGTCTTCCAGCGAGCCACCGCCCCGGGTAAGCAATATGGCGTCTACTTCATTGCGGGCTATCGCTGTGGCCAATGCTTGGCGAATGAGTTTTGGTGCTTCTGTACCTTGCACTTGAGCAGGATAAACAATGATATGAATGCTTGGATCTCTGTGACGCAGTACGGCAAGAACGTCCTTTAAAGCTGCGCCGGTTGCTGAAGTAACAATGCCAAGTTTTTGCACGGAAGGAATCGGCTTTTTTCGTTCTTGCGCAAACAACCCTTCACTGGCGAGCTTGGCTTTGAGTTCTTCATATTGTTGCTGCAATAAGCCGACACCTGCAGGTTCTAGATGCTCGACAATAATCTGATAGTTACCGCGTGGCTCGTACAAACTAATGCGCGCTCGCACCATAACTTGCATGCCATTTGCGACCTGAGCTTGCACACGCATATTATTTCCACGAAACATAGCGCAGCTAATTTGTGCCTGTTCGTCTTTTAAAGTGAAGTACCAATGCCCTGAACCTGGGCGAGAGAAATTTGAAATTTCCCCTACTAACCAAACAGATGGGAAATTTTGCTCAAGCAACCCGCGCACTTCTCGGTTAAGTCTGGAAACGGTAAATATGTCGCGAGCGTCCTGCATGAAAGGAGTTCCTGTGAAATTTGTACAAAAATTAAGAAAATTTTAGTTTACTGCAACGCCCACTATGAGTAAAATACCGCCGCAACATTAAGCCCATGCGGTTCCCTAAGTGAGAGATGTTGCTATGTTACGACTTGCACAAGAAGCACTCACGTTTGACGACGTGTTACTCCTACCCGCACATTCTACCGTGCTCCCTAATCTTGCCAAACTTAATACGCGTTTAACACGCAAAATTGAGTTAAAAATACCTCTTGTATCTGCGGCTATGGATACAGTCACCGAGGCTGAGCTTGCCATTGCGCTGGCGCAAGAAGGTGGAATGGGTTTTATCCACAAAAATATGAGCATTGCTGAGCAAGCGGCTCATGTACGTCGTGTGAAAAAATATGAAAGCGGTACAGTGTCTGACCCGGTAACCGTTACGCCAGACACTACGCTACAGCAAATTAAAGCGCTTGCACACGAGCACGGCTTTCACGGCTTCCCTGTTGTCGACAACGACCGCTTAGTCGGTATTGTTACAGGCCGTGATGTGCGCTCTGAAGATTCGAGCCACCGCAGCGTTGCAGACGTGATGACGCCAGAAGAGCGTTTAATCACCGTAACCGATAAAGCCAGCAGTGAAGAAATTCTTGGCTTAATGCACAAGCATCGCATTGAGAAAATTCTAGTGGTCGACGACGCGCACCGCTTGAATGGCATGATTACCCTAAAAGACTTTGAGAAAGCAGCGAACAAACCTAATGCTTGTAAAGACGAGCAAGGTCGTTTGCGTGTAGGCGCTGCAGTTGGTGTTGGCGCGGGTACGGAAGAACGCGTAGCGGCACTGGTAGAAGCTGGCGTAGACGTTATTCTAGTCGACACTTCTCATGGTCACTCTCAAGGCGTACTCGACCGCGTACGTTGGGTTCGTGACAATTTTCCTGATATCCAATTGATCGGCGGCAACATTGCAACTGCAGAAGGCGCTATTGCTTTGGCAGACGCTGGCGCAGATGCCGTAAAAGTAGGTATTGGCCCAGGTTCAATTTGTACGACCCGTATTGTTACTGGTTGTGGTGTTCCGCAAATTACCGCGATTTCAAATGCAGTAGCGGCACTAGAAGAACGCGGTATTCCAGTCATTGCCGACGGTGGTATTCGCTTCTCAGGTGATATTGCGAAAGCGCTAGCTGCTGGCGCAAGCTGTGTCATGGTGGGTAGTATGCTGGCTGGTACTGAAGAGTCTCCAGGCGAAGTAGAGCTTTACCAAGGTCGTTACTATAAGTCTTACCGTGGCATGGGCAGCTTAGGTGCGATGAACCAAAGCCATGGTTCTTCAGACCGTTACTTCCAGTCTTCTAACCAGGCTGACAAGTTAGTACCTGAAGGCATTGAAGGACGCATCGCGTATAAAGGTCCAATTGCCAACATTATTCACCAGCAAATGGGCGGTTTGCGCTCAGCAATGGGGCTTACGGGCAGCCCAGATATCGACACACTCCGCACTAAACCTCAGTTTGTGAAGGTGACAGCTGCGGGTATGGGTGAGTCGCACGTACACGACGTGCAGATCACAAAAGAAGCTCCTAACTACAGACTAGGCTGAGGCGCATGACACAAGATATTCATCAGCATCGAATACTGATTCTTGATTTTGGTTCTCAATACACGCAACTGATTGCACGCCGTGTGCGCGAAATTGGTGTGTATTGTGAGCTTTGGGCGTGGGACGTAAGCGAAGAAGATATTCGCAACTTTAACCCGCAAGGTATTATTCTTTCAGGTGGCCCTGAAAGTGTAACTGAAGCGAACTCCCCTCGTGCGCCAGAATATGTTTTTAACGCAGGCGTGCCAGTTCTAGGTGTGTGCTACGGCATGCAAACGATGTCTGAGCAATTGGGCGGTAAAGTTCAAGGTTCGTTAGAGCGTGAATTTGGTTATGCTCGCGTAGAGCGCACAGGCGACTGTAAACTATTCGATAAAATTGAAGATGCTATTGGCGACAACGGCGCTTCAATGCTCGACGTTTGGATGAGCCACGGCGACAAAGTTATCGAAATTCCTGACGGTTTCAGTACTGTTGCGAAAACGGACACTTGCCCTCATGCAGCCATTGCTAATGAAGAAAAGCAATTCTACGGCGTTCAATTCCACCCGGAAGTAACCCATACCAAACAAGGTTTACGTATGCTCGAGCATTTCGTAACCGACGTGTGTGGTTGTGAAAAGCTATGGACCGCCGCATCGATTATTGACGACGCGGTAGAACGCATTCGTGAACAAGTGGGTAGTGGCAAAGTTATTCTTGGCCTGTCGGGCGGAGTAGACTCGTCTGTAACCGCTATGCTTTTGCACCGTGCTATTGGTTCTCAGCTTACTTGTGTCTTTGTAGACAACGGCTTGCTTCGTTTAAACGAAGGTGAGCAAGTGATGGAAATGTTCGGTGACCATTTTGGTTTGAACATTATTCGCGTTGACGCGGAAGACCGTTTCTTGTCTGCGCTTGCAGGCGAAGATGAGCCAGAAGCAAAACGTAAAATTATCGGCCGAGTGTTTATTGAAGTGTTCGACGAAGAAGCTTCGAAATTAACGGAAGTTGATTGGCTAGCACAGGGTACTATTTACCCAGACGTTATTGAATCTGCAGGTTCTAAAACGGGTAAAGCACACGTGATTAAGTCGCACCATAACGTAGGCGGCTTACCTGAAGACATGAAGATGGGTCTTGTTGAGCCATTACGCGAACTGTTTAAAGACGAAGTTCGTAAAATTGGCCTCGAACTAGGCTTGCCTTACGACATGCTTTATCGCCACCCATTCCCAGGGCCAGGCTTAGGCGTTCGTGTGTTAGGTGAAGTGAAAAAGGAATACTGCGACTTATTGCGCAGAGCCGACGCAATTTTCATTGAAGAGCTTCACAAAGCCGATTGGTATCATAAAGTAAGCCAAGCATTTGCGGTATTCCTACCCGTGAAAAGTGTTGGTGTAATGGGCGACGCACGTAAGTACGACTGGGTAGTTGCTGTACGCGCTGTGGAAACCATCGACTTTATGACCGCTCGTTGGGCACACTTACCTTACGAGTTGTTGGAACGCGTTTCGAACCGCATTATCAACGAAATCGACGGCATTTCTCGTGTGGTTTATGACATTTCGGGCAAGCCTCCTGCGACCATTGAGTGGGAGTAAGTTGTTGTTAGTACGCAAATGTTGGCTTGGCTTTATTGCTTTAGCTATGGTTGCGTGCGCAGCACCACAGACGGGGTTCGTTGCGGCTCAAATTGACGAGGCGCAACGGTACTTACCCGAAAATGACCTCTGTATTGATAGTTCATTACGGGCAAAGCAACTGACTTCTCATTGTGTGTTCGGGATGCCCAACCTTGCTTCTGATGCCGACTTTGCGGTGATTGGTGATAGCCATGCCATGGTGCTGATGGATGCAGTCAAAACCCTAGCTGAAGAGCATACTCTGACTGGGATGAATTTGACTATGAGCGGTTGCCCTCCTTTTGAATTCGCCGTACGAAGTCCCGCGCGAGAGAAGGATGTTCAATGTGAACAGTTTCGTGGGCATATACTCGAAGCAGCTAGGGCCGGTGCGCTGCCTAAAGAGCTGATTATTCATGCGCGCTGGGGGATTCACTTTAGCGCAACAAGATTTAATAACGGTGAGGGAGGCCTAGAACCGGAAGAGTATCAAGTGTTTGCAACCCCCGAAACAGCAACACTTGGTCATGAGCAAGCGTTAAGCGCTAGTTTAGAAAGCATTCTTTTAGAACTCCTTGATTCAAATTATAACGTTATTTTCGTTCACTCTGTGCCCGAAATGGGTTGGAATGTGGGAGATGAGTTGCGTAGTCTTTATGTGCATGAAGGAACTCTCGATCGCTATAGTGCGTCAGTTTCGTTACAGTCTTACATGACGAGAAACCAAGGGGTTATGGATACGGTTGCTAAAGTGGCGCAACAATTCCCAAACCAACTTCAGCAGGTTTTTCCTCACGAGTATTTTTGTGACCGTCGGAAAGAACGTTGTTTTGCGCATTTTCAGGGAGCTCCTTTATACTACGACGATGACCACGTTTCGACCGTGGGGGCCTATATACTTGTCCAGGAATTAGGAATTTTTAATGAGTTCTGATTTAGGTTGGCTGAGCCTGCTAGCGTCTCTGCTTTTGCCGGCGGAAGTTAATCGTTAAATTGATGCTGACGCCCCCAATTGCGATCATTTATTAGGAAATAATTCATATCGCCTGTTGTTTCAACTGCTGAGTGATAATCAGCTCCTCGCATCCTCATAGACTTTGAACTTCTAAAGACTCGTTTCATTCAATCGTTGACACTCCTCAACAGTTACCACGAGGTCCATGCTTTCGGTTTGCAATGCGTTCATGATATAACCTAACCACAGAGATTATCTATTCACCTAGCGGTCAATTACTGGCAGAAGGCAATAACGGCTAGTATACCAAGTATTACATCTACTTCGGTGGCACGTTGGTCGTGTATATCAAAGGAACGACGCTTTATTACGTGCATACCGACCATCTAGGTCGTCCAGAAGCGATTACCAACAGCTCAAAGAGTGTAGTATGGCGAGCAGAGCCAACAACCTTTGGAACACGAAACGTCGTTTCTAGCTCTATTGGCGCATTTAATATCGGCTTCCCAGGTCAATATTGGGATAGTGAAAAACAGAGTTGGTATAACCTCAACAGAGATTACGACCCAGAAACAGGACGGTATTTGCAGAGTGACCCGATTGGGCTTGCTGGCGGGATGAATGCTTATGCTTATGTAGAGGGGAATCCATTGATATTCTTTGATGAGCTAGGACTATGTCGAGAAGTTTCATCCTTAACTTCTGGGAGAGTGTTTCGAGTGGGATATCAGGACCCAAATAATCCAAACACTGGCTTAGGGTGGAGAATCTCCATTATGAACAGTGATGGTCAAACGTATGACCAATATGGCCATATGGACCCAGGTTCAACTGTAGCGGTAGGTACTATTGTGAATGTTGGAGATGTGATTGGCAGCTACGCTGATCCAACAAATGGACGCTCGTCAGGTCCTCATGTACACCATGAAAGAAGAAACTCGTCTGGGGGTATTGTAGACCCCGGAACTCAGTCCCCTCTCAGTAATGGAGTAGCGACAAGTATGTTCGGCGAAACAGATAGCATGCATTCCAATCCACACCAAGGTAATGATTGGGTTGATAGCGGAGGGGATTGTGGCTGTAGTTAATAAACTTTTGATGAGCCTTTCACTATTTTTGGGCGCTGAAAGTGGTGTATCAAATTGTAATGACAATATTTTGAAGATTCTCGAAGTGTCTCCAGAAAGTTGCCAATTAGAAATTCTTAATGAGAATTGGGGAGTATCTAAGTATTCAATAAGTAATTTCGAGGGAGCTACCGTCTTTTTGTCAGTAACCGAAGATGAAAACCTATTGATTTCACCGGCGATGGAAGGGGAGGTCGTCCTTTTGGAAAACGAGGAAAGGATTCTCGTAGTGGGTCAAAGCGCTCACCATATTGTTCAGAACAGTTATCTTTTTGATTCCAATCTAAGAGAGATTAAGAGGATAGACCATGAACCGATTTCATATTTTGGAGTCAGTGATGATGATGCAATATTTTGGTTAGTTATGAATAAAGTGGAGGAGCAACCAGTCTCTTATGTGAGAGTTTTTGATTCAAATGGTAAAGCTATTGGGTCTTTTAGAGCTGAAGCCGAAGAAGATAAAATTATCGTGTTCCAAGGTCGAGAATATAACATTCAAGTTCTTAAGCCTGAGATTCCAGGGTGATTCTTATACATAAAGCCGGCAATGTATTTCAACGCACCTACACGTACAACGATGATAACCGAATGGCGAGCATGACATATCAATATGGTGCAGGGTCGAGTCTAACGACAAACTATGTATATAACGCATTAGGGCAACGTGTTCGTAAGTCAGGCGGTGCGGCAACTGCCACAGACTTCATCTATTCCCCTAGCGGTCAATTACTGGCAGAAGGCAATAACGGCCAGTATACCAAGTATTACATCTATTTCGGTGGCACTTTGGTCGGGTATATCAAAGGAACAACCCTTTATTATGTGCATACCGACCATCTAGGTCGTCCTGAAGCGATTACGAACAGCTCCAAGAGTGTAGTATGGCGAGCAGAGCCAACAACCTTTGGAGTCAGAAACGTTGTTTCTAGCTCTATTGGCGCATTTAATATCGGCTTGATTACGGGCATCCTGCCCTTCACCCATGCGGGCCATGCTTCGCATGTTCAAAATCGTTCCATACGATTTTGTCCCGGCCAATACTGGGACAGCGAAAAGCAGAGTTGGTACAACCTCAATCGTGATTATGACCCCGAAACAGGACGGTATTTGCAGAGCGACCCGATTGGGCTTGCGGGTGGTTTTAATACTTATGTTTATGTTGGAGGAAACCCCGTAAACCTTATCGATCCATTAGGGTTGGCACAGATTTGCAGTCGACCATTAATGGATTTTAACAAGCAGTGGGGTCCCTTCCGTCACGATCAAATTTTCTATGAAAATGGTGAAAATAGTGGTTATTTCT
Source organism: Lysobacter sp. N42 (assembly GCF_004344885.1). Lineage (NCBI taxonomy): Bacteria > Pseudomonadati > Pseudomonadota > Gammaproteobacteria > Lysobacterales > Lysobacteraceae > Lysobacter > Lysobacter sp. N42. The sequence goes on along the minus strand of NZ_SKFB01000002.1, from coordinate 247,376 downwards.
CAGAAACCGACGCCGTAGTTGGACCTGGTGTTGTTCAAGAAGACGATGATGACCGCTATCAGTGTGAAGCAAAGGAATACGACGACGAACTATTAAAAAACGCTGAGGAGCGTGTCCAAACTTACTTTAGCCCTGAATACAATTTAGCAACTAATAATTGCCAGCATTATGTTCAAGAGGTATTGCGGATTTATGACAATATGCAGCGAGACTTGAGGTACGGAATTCAATGAAAACTTCAAAATGGTACATCCTGATTCTAGTATTAGTAATCATTGTTTCACCTTTGCACTGGTATTCGAAATGGCAACTAAAGCATTTCGAGTACGGGGGCGTTGTGGGGTTTATAGCGTCTGTTTTCTATACACCGAGTGATTTTCGTGATGTTTTGTGGTCTGGGATGCTATATCCTAACGAAACATATAATTTGAGCCTCTCCCACAATTATTTGGGGGGACATGAGGTCAGGGTTGTTTATGATTTAACGACCAGCGCAAGCACTTTTGATGTTCATTTTAGCTGTGAAAGCGGTTTTTATAAACAATTTAAATCTAGTCACATGGGAAATATTACCTCATCTGAGCGCACAATGAGCCCTGTTGCTTTTGGAGGTTATCAAGTTAGTGATCTTTCCGATTTTGAAAATTGCGCGATAAAAATCGACAGTGATACTTTGGATGGTCCATTTTTCGTTTATTTCAGAAAGGGTTACCCATTATGAGCTTGTGGTTTTCAAATTAAAATCGCGACTAGGGCACTGAGCCTTAGCAATAGAATCTGATTATACCAGTATCTTTTAATCTTTGGAGCGAGCCTTGTATCTCGGCTTTGGCAAAGTGAATCTGCCTTTCATTGTTAGCTGCTTATAACCTACGCTTCTAAGTTATTACCGCCCCTTAACCTGTGCCTTTTTTCTTCGTGATATAATCGTGGCATGATGAGAACCGCGCTTGAGAACATTATGTTTCAGTTGCTGCGGTTTTTTACTGTTTAGAGAAAATAAGGCTCGTTCATGAGTACAGAACTAGGTTGGTTAAGCCTGCTTCCATCTTTGTTGGCAATATTTGTGGCTATTGCAACACGCCGTGTAATTATTGCCTTACTGGGTGGGGTGCTGTTGGCGCATTATCTATGGCTTGAGTACGACGCTGTTGCTGGAGCCGTTTCTGCCGCATTAAGTTTGCATGAAAAGCTTTTAGACCCCGGAAATATATTAATTTGGGGATTTACCTTAGCCATTGGAGCGCTTTTTGGCGTTCTTGAGCAAGGCGGTACGTTTCAACATTTTGTACAGGCACTTGAAAACAAGAAGTGGGTGCATAGCCCTAGACGTGCGCGTTTGTTTACTTGGATTCTAGGCGTCGTCACTTTCATTGAGTCTAACGTTTCTATAATGACTTCGGGCACTACCTCACGGCCTATTTATGACCGCTTGGGCATGAGCCGCCAAAAGCTAGCTTATATTATCGACTCCACTTGTGCGCCGGTATGTATTCTGATTCCTTTAAATGCATGGGGTGCTTTTAACTTGGGGTTAATTGGACAACAGAATATAGAAAACCCTTTAACTACGCTTGCTGTTTCTGTGGTGCTTAATGCATACGCGGTATTCGCACTATTTCTGGCGCTTTGGGTGGCATGGAGTGGTTGGAACTTTGGCCCCATGAAAAAGTATGAAGTTGCTGCAAAACGCGCTCACGTAGAAAGCCAGATCGCGCAAACAGCAAATAGCGTTGTGAATAAGCGAGCCACCATTACGGTAATTGCTTCTTTGGCGCTTATGGTGCTTATGGTACCTATTATGCTGTTCGTAACTGGCGAAGGCTCTTTTGTGGAAGGCGACGGCATGCTCAGCGTGTTCACTGCAATTTACATTGCCCTTGCAATTGCCATAGTGGGAACCTTTATCAGTTTTCCGAAATCTGCGAATAAAATTGCCTACGGTATTGGCCATGGGGTGATTAAAATTCTCCCCCTTGCCGTGATTCTTTGGCTCGCTATTGCGCTTGGAGACATCACGCGTACTCTAGGTGCGGGGCAATACCTTACTCAGCTCATTAACGAGAGTTTGCCGGTGTATTTGTTGCCTGCATTAGTATTTATTCTCTCGGCAGTTACAGCCTTTGCCATAGGCTCAAGTTGGGGAACCTTCGCCCTCATGTTGCCTTTAGCTATACCATTGGCTCTGGGCTTGGGAATGCCTGTACCGCTGCTTATTGGTGCTGCTTTAGCGGGTGGTATTTTTGGCGACCACGCTTCACCTATTAGTGACACGACTATTATCGCTTCATTGGCTTCCGGTGCTGAACATATTTCGCATGTGCGTACTCAGTTACCGTACGCTATGTTGGCAGCAGGCATGACCATTGTATTTTATTTAATTGCAGGCTTCTTCGTGCAATGGCAAGGACTAAACCCAGGATGACAGAGCTAGACCAAGCTTTTATGCAAGAGGCGTTAGCTGAAGCGCAAAAAGCCGAAGCTATTGGCGAAGTTCCTGTGGGCGCTGTTGTGGTGCATCGTGGAGAGGTTATTGCGCGCGGTCATAACCAAGTAATTACTCAGCTCGACCCTTCCGCTCATGCGGAAATGATAGCCCTGCGCGAAGCTGCCAAAGTTATTGGTAATTACCGGATTGAAGATACCACTTTGTATGTCACCTTAGAGCCATGCCCGATGTGTGCGGGTTTACTCGTTCATAGTCGTATCAGTCGTTTGGTTTTTGGGGCGTATGACTTGAAAACAGGTTCGGCGGGAAGCTTAATGAACTTGGTCAAGCACGACGCGCTGAACCATCAAGTTGAGGTGGAAAGCGGTGTACTCGAAGATGAGTGCGCGACAATTTTAAGCGATTTTTTTAAGCATCGCCGCGCTCAGAAGAAGCGTCTGCGCCAGCTATCTCAACATACTCAGGATCTAGACAAACCGGAGTAGAACGCCCCTTGGCTCCGCCCTCTGTAAGGTGAAACCACTTCTGCCTGCGCTCTACAATGCGTTTGGCTTGTTTGCGGTTGCGTTGATGACGTCTTTCGTTGCGTTTAAAACGTTTGCCTACAATTCGCATTAGTCCTCCAACACAATATTGTTCGCCTGTCTGCTATCAGAGTCACCATAAGGTATCCGACCCTGTTCATCAAGCCATCTCATCGTGTCGTAATAGCGTCTAATATTACCGACATATCTTACGGGTTCGTCGCCTCTAGCGTAGCCATAACGAGTGGTTCGATAGTATTGTTTTTGGCGCAGTAACGGTAAACGCTCTCGAACGTCTACCCAGTAGTCCGGGTTGCCACCTTGGCGTTCGGTGATGATTCTCGCGTCATTTAAATGACCAAGTCCCACGTTATATGCCGCAAGTGCAAACCAAGTACGGTCTGGTTCTGCTATGCGTGCGGGTATGCGTTGTTTCATGCGCGCTAAATATTGTGAGCCACCGCGAATGCTCTCTTCTGCGTCTAGTCGGCTGCGTACATTGACTGAGCGAGCTGTAGGTAGAGTAAGCATCATCATGCCGCGAACACCTGTTGGCGAGCGCGCCCATGGGTTCCAGTGAGACTCTTGGTAACTTACTGCCGCTAACAAACGCCAGTCTAAGTCGCCTGCATGCTCTTGGAACATCGGTAAATATTCTGGTAAGCGCTCTTCTACTGCTTCAATGAATAAGCGTGTGTCCACGTAGTTAAATTCTTCCACGTGACCAAAGTAACGGTCGGCTAGTTTGTCGATGTAACCACTGTTATGACGCGCACCCAAATACTCAATGGCCGATGCATATAAACTGTCGTCCGCTTCTTGAGGAAACGCCCAAGCCAAGGGTACGTTCTCGCGTACGGTAAATGCCACGCTCAGGTCGGGGTAATAGCGGCGCTTAATATCTAAATGGTGCGAATCGACTATGGTGAAGTCGACAGTTTCGTCCATGACTTGCTCGAGTAGTTCGTCGCTGTCATACAGGTGTGTGGTAGTCCAATCTAAATGCGGGTAAAGGTTGTGAATACGCGTAAGCAATTCCTGGTGGCTGCTTTGTGTGACCACGCGAATTTTACCGTTCACTTCAGACCAATCTCTGGGCCGGTCGCGCGAGCCTTGCAGATACACAAGTTTTTGCTCGATATGGTGATAGGCAGGTGAAAAGCGGACACGTTCGCGTCGGTCGTCGGTAACGTCTAAACCTGCAGCTAGGAAGTCGACTTGACCGCTGTCTAAAAGCTGCCAAAGTTCACGTAAATCTACAGCTGTTGTGACTTCAAGTTCTACGTCTAATTCTTGCGCTAAGCCTTGCGCGAGTTCGTACTCAAAACCACTAGAAACTTCATTGCGCACCATGTAATTGGTGGGATTCATGAGCGTGCCAATTCTCAGCACCCCACGTTCTTGAATTTTGTCTAAACGAGACATTTCAATGGGGTCTGGTGTACACGCAATCAATAACGCGAGTATCCACGATACTCCGAGAACACGCCATAACCTTGGCTTACTCACGTTAATTTGCATAGTTTTTTCCGTTTCAAAGTTTCATTAGAGACTATTTATCTTTTATAAGTACCGTTGTGGACTGAGATAAAAATAGCCACCGGCATTGGAACTTATGGACGATAATCAGTCTTTGGTTATTTATATCATTTAATGAGGTGATTTGCATAAGCTTGATTGTCGCAAATTGTTGCATAAACACGTATAATGTTCGCCCATCTAAACTCCCCCAACAATTAGCTGGAGCCAAGCGCGTGATCATAGTTCAAGGTGCCTCTGTTCTATCTTCGTTTAAAGCCGAAAAAATCCTCTCGTCGCTGAATAAAGCGGGTTTTCAATGTAAAGCAGTTCGTGCAGAACAAGTCTTTTTTCTGCATGGGCAAACGCCAGATATAGCGCTTTCAAAAGAAGACACCGAGCGTTTGTCGGCTATTCTTAGCGGCGAAGTCATTCATGACCTTCAGCTCACCGCAGACCAACGCTTAGTCTTGCCTCGACTAGGCACAATTTCACCATGGTCGTCGAAGGCTACCGACATTATTCATAACTGTGGGTTTTCCGTGATTCAACGCGCAGAGCGCGGTGTCGTGTGGAGTTTTGACGGAGTTGAACATAGCCAAATTTCTGATGCTGCAAAATTTGTTTTTGACCGCATGACAGAAGTCGCGGTTGCAGAAGTGCCTTCAGAACAAGTGTTGTTCGCAGAGCAAAAGCCTGGCCATTTAAAAACCGTAGATATTCTTAGCGGTGGGCGTAAAGCACTAGCCACTGCCAACGTTGAAATGGGTTTGGCACTTGCGGAAGACGAGATTGATTATCTTGTTGAAAGATTCTCTGAGCTGCAACGTAATCCTACCGACGTTGAGCTGTATATGTTTGCGCAAGCGAACTCTGAACATTGCCGCCATAAAATATTCAACGCGGATTGGACGATTGATGGTGTAGAACAGCCCAAATCGTTGTTCAAAATGATTAAGCGCACATTCGAAGCAACACCAGACTATGTGTTGAGCGCATACAAAGATAACGCTGCAGTTATGGAAGGCAGCATGGCGGGGCGTTTTTATCCGAATAGTGAACATGAGTATCGTTACCATGGCGAGCCGGTTCATATTCTTATGAAAGTGGAAACGCATAACCATCCAACGGCTATTTCTCCATACCCTGGAGCTGCTACGGGCTCTGGTGGTGAAATTCGTGACGAAGGCGCAACGGGTATCGGTTCTAAGCCGAAAGCGGGTCTTACAGGATTCTCAGTGTCGAACCTGCAAATTCCAGGGTTTGAACAACCGTGGGAAAAGCATTACGGCAAACCAGACCGCATTGTTACCGCTCTGCAAATTATGACGGAAGGCCCATTGGGTGGCGCGGCGTTCAATAACGAATTTGGTCGTCCGAATTTGCTTGGCTATTTCCGTACATTCGAAGCGAATGTAGATAGCTTTGCCGGACAAGAGGTTCGTGGTTATCACAAGCCGATTATGATTGCTGGTGGCCTAGGCAACATTAAAGAAGAGCACGTGCAGAAGGGCGTAATTCCGAATGGTGCGCCGCTTATCGTGCTAGGTGGTCCTGCTATGAACATCGGTCTTGGGGGCGGTGCTGCCTCTTCGATGGCATCGGGTCAGTCTGACGAAGACTTAGACTTTGCTTCTGTGCAGCGAGACAACCCAGAAATGGAGCGTCGCTGCCAAGAGGTTATTGACCGTTGCTGGCAAATGGGTAAAAACAACCCGATCGTATTTATCCATGACGTGGGCGCAGGTGGGCTTTCTAACGCATTACCAGAACTTGTAGACGACGCTGGCAAAGGCGGTAGTTTCAAACTTCGCGAAGTTCCGAATGACGAGCCTGGAATGCCACCAGTAGCTGTGTGGTGTAACGAGTCTCAAGAACGTTATGTACTGGCAGTAGCACCTGAAAACTTAGAATTGTTTGAACAGATTTGTCATCGTGAGCGAGCGCCTTTTGCGGTTGTTGGTGAAGCGACAGAAGAGCGTGACTTGAAGCTTTATGATGAAGTTTTTGATAATTACCCAGTAGACATGCCTCTGGATGTTCTTTTGGGTAAAGCGCCGAAAATGCACCGTGACGTGCAAAGCAGCAGTGCAAAAGGTGACGCATTTAATGCGCAAAATGTAGATATTAACGAAGCATTTGAGCGCGTGCTCAGATTGCCTACTGTTGCGGAGAAAACCTTCTTAATTACCATTGGCGACCGTTCTGTAACTGGTTTAGTTGCGCGTGACCAAATGGTTGGCCCATGGCAAATACCTGTGGCAGATTGCGCGGTAACCGCAGCTTCATTCGACAGCTATGCCGGTGAAGCGATGTCGATGGGTGAGCGCACTCCAATTGCGTTGCTTAACCATGCGGCTTCAGCGCGTATGGCTGTGGGCGAAGCTTTAACGAATATCGTGGGCACCGAAATTGGTGACTTAAAACGTGTGAAGCTTTCTGCAAACTGGATGGCGGCAGCGGGTCACCCTGGTGAAGATGCCGGTTTATATGAAGCAGTCAAAGCTGTTGGTGAAGAGCTTTGCCCTGCGCTTGGAATTACTATTCCAGTAGGTAAAGACTCGATGTCGATGAAAACGGCATGGCAAGAGCAAGACGAAGAAAAATCAGTGACTGCGCCGTTAAGCCTTGTTATCTCCGCATTTGCACGCGTAACGGATATTCGCAAAACGGTAACTCCGCAATTAAAACCCGAGCAAGGTGGAAAGCTAGTGTTGCTAGACCTTGGACGTGGACAGAACCGAATGGGCGGCTCTGCGTTAGCGCAAGTTTATGAGTCGATTGGACATACTGCACCAGACGTAGACCAACCAGAAGTGCTTTCGGTGTTCTTCAATGCGGTGCAAAAGCTGGTTGCTGCGCAGCAACTGATTGCTCTACACGACCGTTCAGACGGCGGACTTTTAACAACTGTTACCGAAATGGCTTTCGCAGGTCATTGTGGCGTTCGTGTGCACACGCCAGAAGGCGCGAATCCGCAGGAATTCTTGTTTAATGAAGAACTTGGAGCTGTACTGCAGGTGTCGGAAGACGCCCTTGCAAGCTTGCGGGCAGACTTCACCGCTGCCGGTATGGGAGAAATGGTGGTTGAACTTGGTGAAGTGTCCGAAGCAGATGAAGTTGTTGTTGAAGCAGAAGGGGAGCAAGTGTTCCAAGCTAAGCGCTCAACATTGCGTACGATTTGGGCTGAAACTACGCACCAAATGCAAATGCTACGCGACAACCCTGAGTGTGCTAAAGAAGAGTTTGCAGTTAAATCAGACGCAAGCAACCCAGGACTGTTCGCAGACCTAACTTATGATCCAGCACAAGACATTGCAGCGCCATACATTAACAAAGGTGTAGCGCCTAAAGTTGCGATTTTGCGTGAGCAAGGCGTGAACTCGCACTATGAGATGGCTGCAGCATTCGACAGAGCAGGCTTTAAAGCTGTTGATGTTCACATGAGTGACATTATTGCCGGTCGCGTAGACTTAACAGACATGCAAGTACTCGCTGCTTGTGGTGGCTTCTCGTATGGCGACGTACTCGGTGCTGGCGGAGGCTGGGCGCGCTCTATTTTATACAATGAAAATGCACGCAAAGCTTTCGAGAATTACTTTAACCGCGGCGACACATTGTCGTTGGGTGTGTGTAATGGTTGCCAAATGTTGTCAACGCTACACGACTTAATTCCAGGTACAGAAGATTGGCCTAATTTTGTCACGAACCGCTCCGAGCGCTTCGAAGCTCGCGTAGCCATGGTGGAGGTGCAAAATACAAACTCACCTTGGTTTGACGGCATGGAAGGTTCAAAAATGCCTATCGCTGTTTCTCATGGTGAAGGTCGTGCGTTGTTCCGTTCGGCGGAAGACGAAGCTTCATTGGCGAAACGTAACGGTGTTGCGTTGCGCTTCATCGACAACACTGGAAGCGTTACTGAGCAATACCCGTTAAACCCGAATGGTTCTGCTGGTGGTTTAACAAGTGCGGTGAGTAAAGACGGTCGAGTGGCCATTATGATGCCTCACCCTGAACGTGTGTTCAGAGCTGTAGCGAACTCTTGGTATCCGGATGCTTGGAAAGAAGACGGTGCTTGGACGCGGTTATTTAGAAACGCTCGCGTAGCTTTGAAATAAGCTACGCGACCTAGTCAAAATGCGCTCATTCAGAGCGCATTTGAATCCATTCAATATACTGGTTGGCTATGTCGGTGTGGTCTTGGAAACCGAGAAATTCATGTTTCCATGGCCCTACTGCGTACACAGGAACGTCTTCGCCGGTGTGTCCTGACGTGGTGTAACCTGAACCTGTATGAAAGCGAACGATGCTAATAAGAAGATCGTGTAGAGCTTTTTGCTGAAAGCCACCTTCCAACGTTTTAATGCGATCAAACTCGGCTTGATGCTCAGAGCTAAGTGGGAAAGGCATATGCTCGGTTAAAAAGCTGTCCCAATCCACGGCAGGTAAGTCCATAAGCTGCGTTTCGATATAGCTGTAGCTGTGTTGAATACGCGCTACCTGCGCCGCACGCCATTGATACTCACCGTCAGCACCTAATGTTAAACCACCCGTAGAGTGATCAGCGGTCATCACCAGCATCGTGTCGTTTACACTTTCGACGTAGTCTGCAAGCCAGTCGAAGGCAATCTCTAAATCTTGCATTTCATGCATAGCGCAGGCGATGTCGTTGGCATGCCCACACCAGTCAATCATCGACGCTTCAATGAGAAGTACGAAAGGTTGGTCTTGGGACTCTAACAAGCGAATTCCATTTTCAACCATTTGGCGCAGGCGTGGCTTATCGTCGATAACAAATGGGAAGTTCTTTTCATAGAACAGGCCAGTCAAAGGCAATTGTTGTTGAGCCGATAATGCGTCCATATCTTCTATAACGTGCATACCTTGAGATGACATGTCTGCAAGTAAATCTACACGTTCACCGTTTTCTGTGTCGTAACGGAAATAGCTACTTCCGCTACCTAGAAGTAAGTCGAACTTCCAGCTTCCTGCTTCTGTTTGTTGCGCGAACTGGCGCGCAATTTCATGCTCTTCTCGGCGAGAGTTTACGTTCGTAAAAAATGAAGCGGGGGTTGCATGCGTAACGCGTGTAGTTGCAATGGCACCAGTCAGGAAACCATGTTCTTTGGCATAATCCATCATGGTCATTAAAGGTTCGCGCAGAGTGCTAACGCTGATTGCGCCATTATAGGTTTTAACACCGGTGGCAATAGCTGTGGCACCTGCAGCAGAGTCAGTGACTAGGGTGTCGTCTGCAGGATAAGTACTCGCAAGACCCACTAAGTGACGGTCTAGGGCGGTGGCTCGAATGTCGGCGGCTGATGTCATGCCTCTACCGTCTTTAAAATAACGGTAAGCCGTCGTGTATGGCATGCCCATACCGTCGCCCACGATAATAATGAGGTTTTCAGGCGTTTCGGAATTGCTTTGCGCTAATGCCGGCTGCGCTATGAGTATTCCGGCGGCTATGAATAAGCTTTGTAAAAGACGGTTCATGATCAAGTTTCCAAATTTATCGTTTACGATTCTGTTCTCGGTTTTCTAGTTTACTCAGCATATTTTTCTGAATCATGACATAGGTTGCTCCGTAACCTCCATGCTGGCGTTGAGCCGTATGAAAAGCAAGAACATGGTCTAAGTCTTTCAACCATTGGTTGCATAGGCTTTTGAGTAACGCGGGTTGCTCGGCGCTATATTTCCCTGTGCCGTGAACAATGCGACAAGTGCGAATGCCTCGTCGGTAACAGTCTGCGATAAAACGAGCCACTTCACTTCTCGCTTGTTTTGCACGCATGCGGTGAAGGTCTAAGTCTGCGTCGACAGGATACTTTCCGCGTTTAAGTTGCCGAAATACCCCGTCTTGAACGCCTGGTCGACGCCATTCAATAATACCGTCTGGTTCTACCCATTCGTGTACCTGATCGGACAAACCTTCACCTGGATCTTTTTTCTCGATGGCGGTTGCTGCAGCTCTGCGGGCTGCATGTGTTTCACTTTTTTCCACACCATAACGGGTGTTAGCAACCGGCTCTTGCTTGAGCGGAGTGACGTCTTGCATTAATTCGCGAAAGATATCTGCTTCGTCTTCCTTCATGCTTCCCTCCCACTTCAGACCGACAACATTTTATCAGAATAGCCATGAAGAAGCAGACAAAAAATGGGGTCAGAGCACCAAGTGCTCTGACCCCCTGAGGGATTTTCAAAAACCTCATAAAAAATAAGAGCTTCCAGATAAAAATGAGGAGAATAGCAAGCTCAATAAAAATAATGGTAAATCTAGCCTAAAAGCCTATGGAGCGTAGCTTTGAGGAAATAAAAGATGGGGGCAGAGCACTTAGTGCTCTGACCCCATCTTTGGTTTTAAGTTTAGAAGCTGTATTGCGCGCTTAGTTGTAAGCGGTCTAGATTACCTTCGCCACCGTTGTAGGTTTCTCTGCTGGCGCGACTTAGTTCTGCACCAACACGTAAGCGTTCGTTGATGCTGTACATCACGTTAGCTGCAACACGCTGCATGCTCTCGCTTGCGGCTGCGCCAGTTGACGCTGTGTGGTCGTCTATATCAATGCGCGAAAACACTAAGTTAGTGCTTACTTGACTTGACCAAACATGACGATAGGCAAATGAATAGGCTGTTAAGTCGATGGCTTCGAGGTCGTTCTGCGCATTCAGCACCGCGCCATTTGTGGCGTTTAGACCCACGTAACGTCCTAGCCCAGAACCTGTAACTAAACCGATTCGCACATCATTTTGTCCGAACTTAATTTTGGTAGTTAGGTTTACACCAAATCCTGTTTCGCTGCTGTCTACGCCTGAAGCTGTGTCTTGGTATTCAATTTGTCGAGCAATTGCAGCGATGCCATAGTGAACTCTTTCACCAGAGTGACGATAACTTAGGGTTAAGTCGGGCATCGCGCTGTCGCCAGTGGTAATTCGGCTTGTTCCACCCAAATAAGGCGTTACTGTGCTTTCAGGTTGCTCAACAGAAAAAGCGAAACCATTACCCGCTGTGTAACGAATCTGAGGTTGTCTGTTAAACACGGTACCTGCAGTTACGCCGATGAAGTCGACCGACTCCGGTAAGATAGCGAGGTCTTGGAAGTTACTCCAAGTTTGACCCACGGTCCAATTCTGGTATTTGAAAAATGCATGGCGCAAACGAGGCGTGTATGAGTTCGAAATTCGTTTGTCGCCGTTAGGTGTAGCGATAAAGTCTATTTCCACATGCCCTTGAATGGTTGTACCGTCGTCAAATGTGTGTGCCGATTTAAGCCATAAACGGCTTTGGCGCGCGTGGAAGTCGGTGTACGTGTTACTGTCTGAAGGAGCTCCAGCTCCAAGCACCGGCGTTAAGCTGGGAATGTAAAAGTCGCGCCCGATGTTGTTCGCGCCTAATGATCCAGAGTCAGTAGTGGTGGTTAGTGCATCGAATTTAATATAACCACCAAAGTCGAATTCGGTGTCGGCAAATGCCGCGGGTGAAAGCGCGACTAATGAAGCCGCTGCAGAAGCATAGGTCAGTGTACGCAAATGTTTTGTTATCGTTGTTAATTGCATGATAGTCCCTCGTACGTTGTTCGCTAATCGCGGACAAAAATGGATACGTTACTGCTCACTTAATGTGCCTAAAAAATGAACTAGAAATAGAGAGGAAACAATCTAGACATTGGTCTAATGGGTTAGACCATAGTCGAATCCCAATGATCTAAGGTGTAAGGTATAAAATTGAGCACAGAAGTAGAGGAGAGATACGATGTCAGTGAAACCCATTCAACTTAGTGAAGACCAACAGTACGTAAACCACCTGAACCCTGAAAAGTATGCGTCGATGTACGAAGAGTCGATTAAAGACCCGGAAGCATTTTGGCGCGAGCACGGGCAGCGACTCGACTGGTTCTCTCCGTACACTCAAGTTAAAAGCACAAGCTTTGCTGAAGGCAATGTAGATATCAAATGGTTTGCCGACGGCACTTTAAACGCATGTTACAACTGCGTAGACCGTCACTTAGCTGAACGAGGCGACAAAAACGCTATCGTTTGGGAGGGCGACGAAGTCGACGTTCAGTCTTCACTCACTTACAAAGAGCTGCATGAAAAAGTGTGTCGCTTCGCTAATGCGCTGAAGTCGGCGGGTATTGAAAAGGGCGATCGTGTTGCCATTTATATGCCGATGGTGCCAGAAGCTGCCGTAGCTATGCTTGCATGTGCTCGTATTGGAGCTGTTCATTCCGTAATTTTCGCAGGCTTCTCTCCGCATGCGATTGCTGACCGTTTGAATGACTGTGGTGCTAAAGCCGTAATTACCTCTGACGAAAGCCGTCGCGGTGGTAAAACGTTCCCAGTAAAAGTGAACGTGGATAAAGCGCTAGAAGGTAATGCTTGTCCAACGGTAGAGCATGTTGTGGTGTTCCAAAATACAGGCAACAAAGTTGATTTCACCGCGCCGCGCGATTTGTGGTGGCATGAGATTGTAGGTAAAGAAAGTGCCGACTGCCCAGCAGAAGTAATGAGCGCTGAAGACCCACTCTTTATTTTGTATACCAGCGGCTCTACTGGTAAGCCGAAGGGCGTGTTGCATACCACTGGCGGATACATGGTATGGACTTCGATGACTCACCAATATGCTTTCGATTTACAAGAAGACGACGTGTATTGGTGTGCAGCAGACGTTGGCTGGGTTACAGGTCACTCTTATATTGTGTACGGCCCACTAGCGAACGGTGCTACAACGCTAATGTTTGAGGGTGTTCCTACATATCCTGACGTGTCTAGAATCGGCAAGGTGGTCGACAAGCATAACGTAACTATTCTCTATACCGCGCCAACTGCTATTCGAGCCTTAATGGCGAAAGGTAAAACTGCGGCGCAAGGCAGTACACGTAAAAGTTTAAGACTTATGGGGAGTGTAGGTGAGCCTATTAACCCAGAAGCGTGGGAGTGGTATTACGAAACGATCGGAAATAGCAAATGCCCAATTATAGACACTTGGTGGCAAACAGAAACCGGTGGCATCATGATTGCGCCTATCCCTGGCTCTGTGAAAGAACTGAAACCAGGTTCAGCAATGAAGCCTTTCTTCGGTATTCGTCCGGCTCTAGTGGATGCTGAAGGTAATGTTCTTGAGGCGAGTAATGATGTTGTAGAGGGTAACTTAGTTATTCTAGACAGCTGGCCTGGACAAGCTAGAACGCTTTGGGGTGATCATGAGCGTTTCGAACAGACTTACTTCAGTACCTATAAAAACACCTATTTTACCGGTGATGGCTCGCGTAACGATGCCGGTGAAGACTACTGGATAACTGGCCGGGTAGATGACGTGCTTAACGTTTCAGGACATCGTTTGGGAACTGCTGAAATTGAAAGTGCTTTGGTTGCTCACGACTCAGTAGCAGAAGCTGCGGTGGTGGGTTACCCGCATGACTTGAAAGGGCAGGGCATATACGTTTACGTGACTCTGGTAGACGGTGTAGAGAGTAGCGACGAGCTTAAGAAAGAACTCGTGCAATGGGTACGTACCGACTTAAGCCCAATTGCTACGCCAGACTTCATGCAGTGGGCTCCAGGCTTGCCTAAAACACGTTCAGGTAAAATTATGCGTCGTATTTTGCGCAAAATAGCGTGTAACGAGTTTGATTCTCTGGGCGATACATCTACTTTGGCTGATCCGTCTGTGGTAGATTCATTGATAGAGAATCGATTAAACCGGTAAGTACCTAACGTGACACAACAAACTAAGCTACTGATAGCTGATGACCATCCTTTGTTTCGCGAGGCTCTGCAAGGAGCGCTCGCGAAACATTTTGATGATTTAGTTATTGAAGAAGCTGACACACTGGACGCTATTCTTTTTAAGTTAGAACGCTCCGACGAATATGACCTTATTCTGCTGGATTTACATATGCCAGGAGCGGGTGATTTATACGGTTTAATTCGTATTCGAAACGACTACCCTTCACTGCCTGTAGCTATTATTTCAGGTACTGAAGATGCGCATGTCATCGGTCGTTGTTTAGGTTTCGGTGCCCTAGGCTATATTCCCAAGTCGTTACCTTCCCAAGAAATTGCTCAAGCTATTTCAAAAATACTCGAAGGCGAAGAGTGGGTGCCTGCTGCGATTTCAGAGCAACTTGAAGAAGTGTCGAGTGAAGACCGTGAACTCGCCGAAAAAATGGCGACTCTTACACCCCAGCAATACAAGGTGCTGTTCCATGTTCATGAGGGCTTGCTTAACAAGCAAATAGCCTACGAACTGGGAATTACTGAGGCCACCGTAAAAGCACACATGACCGCAATATTCCGTAAGCTCGACGTTTACAGCCGAACGCAAGCCGTGTTACTTGCTGAGAGGCTACAGCTCGACCCTCCCGAAGAATAAACCTCATCAAATAAGAATAATTCTCAACAACTATTGCAAATAAGAATAATTAGCATTAAGGTATGAGTAAGCCTCGATGTTCAGCAAGATATTTTTTGCTTGCCACGCTATGGAAACTTGCTTGGCATCGAGGCTATATCTACGGGTCGGCAGGCAACAAGGATGTTGCTTGCATTTCCAAAGGCCCTCGCTTTATCGCTCTAGTATTTTCAAAAACGATTTCAGCTGTGCTGGTTTCACCGGTTTGTTGAGGTAAGCGAGCTTTTGACTTTGTGCTCGTTGCTTAACTTCCGGCTCACGTACTGCGGTAACCAGTGCCCCTGGCACAGAGGTTTGCCATATTTCTCGAAGTGTCTGGGCAAGCTCTATACCGTCGATTTCGTCGTCACCTAATTGATAGTCGAGTAACATTCCGTCTACTGGGGCGTTCGACTTTGCCCACTCAATGGCTTGCTGAGGTTGCTGAAAACGAATGCACTTCAGTCCCCATTTTTGCAGTAGCGCTTCCAGCGCATCTAGGTTGCTTTGAGCGTCGTCCACGCAAAGAATATGCATAGAAGATTTCAAGGCATCTGAACGCGTAAACGCGGGTCGCTTTATGCTTAATTGATTTGCGTCCCCTAGTGGAACGGTCACGCTAAAGCAGCTTCCTTTACCCAGTGTAGAGCGAAGCTTTATCGGATAGTCGAGTTGGTCGGCCATGCGTTTGACGACACTTAATCCTAAGCCAACGCCGCTCACTGAACCTTTATGTAAACGCACGAAAGACTCGAAAATTTGTGTGAACTGACCTTCTGGAATTCCAGGTCCCGTGTCCCAAACTTGAATTTCAACTGCATGTTGGCGTTTGCGTACGGTGAGTAAAACCTGACCCTGTTCACAGTATTTCATACCATTAGAAAGCAGGTTCTGAACGATACGGCGCAGATACGTTGGGTCTGTATGTACGACTGCGTCGTAAGTTTTAACCCTGAACGCCACTTGCGATGTTTGCGCTAACACATTGTATTCTTCAATGAGAGGCTCAAGGATGTCTTTCAGAGCAACATGCTTTTTCTGCGGCAGCATCGCCCCTTGTTCCATTTTCGCGATGGCTAACAGCGAGCTCAGCAAGTTCTCTGTAGAGTCGAGTGCATTTTCTACTTTGGAAAGGAGCGGCCTAGATTCAACAGTTACCGCCGCCTCGTCAATTGCTGAAAGGTACAGGCGGGCGGCGTTTAGCGGCTGAAGAATGTCGTGGCTAGCCAACGCCAAGAACTTGGTCTTACTCGCATTGGCCTGTTCCGCTTCGGCTTTTGCTAGTTGTAGCTCTTGTTCGATCAACCTACGGCGTTCAATTTCTTCCGTGAGCTCGCGGTTGATTTCACGAACTTCACTGGAGCGTGACTTCACTCTAGCTTCAAGGTCGATATTGGCATCTTCTAGCGCTTGTTGGGTTTCAATATGCTCCGTTACGTCGGTAAAACTGGTTACGAATCCGCCGCTGGGTAGCGGGTTACCCACCATTTCTATGACGCGCCCGTCTGAACGTCTGCGAATGAAACGATGTGGTGAGCCTTCTTGCATATAGCGTAAGCGCTTATCTACAAGCTGTTCTACTTCACCCACACCGCATTCTCCTCGCTCCGCATTGTAGCGAATGAGATCTGCAATAGGCCTACCTGGTTGTACCATGCCTTCAGGGTAGTCAAATAACTCCAGGTAGCGCTTGTTCCATACCACCAAACGCAATTCTTGGTCGACCACTGAAATACCTTGCGCAAGGTTTTCCAATGAGCTGAACATAATCGACTGTTGCGTTTTTAAAGCTTGAGTGGTGTCGTCGAAGAAGTTCACCACCTCTTCTAAGTTGAGTTGGCGGTTTGCCAATGCGGCCGTAACTAATGAGCGCGCACTTGCCGCACCAATCACACCAGCGATTGCGCGTTCCACATAGTCAATAAAAGGGCGAGTGACTAGATCTTGCGGAGAAAGTTGCTCTTGTGACTGGTATTGGGAAAGCAATTGTTTTGCTCTGGGCGCACCTAACAATGTTTCCAATAAAACAATGAGGTCACTCACATGTGCTTTAGGCGCTTTTTCTTCGCTGACTTGATGCTTCTGTGTTCGAGGATGAACAAAAGCAGTAGCTTGTATTTTGTCGAGTAGGGAAGGGGTCGCTAAATAACTAAATACAACATACGCCAAAGCATTTGCGCTCAATGAATATAGCGTTCCGAAGGTGATTATGGTTTCGTGCTCGTGGCTACCGGTTTGCATTAGTGGCACAAGAATATGGAACACCCATACGCCAAGACCTGTAAGCAGCCCCAAGTATACCCCTTGAGCATGTCCGCGCGACCAGTACAGCCCTCCAATAAGTGCGGGTATTAACTGCAGTACAAGTGAGAACGCGAGTAAGCCGATACTGACTAAGTTAAAATTAGCCATCCATAGGTGGTAACAGAGCCATCCGAGAATAAGAATAACTACAATCGCAATACGGCGGATGGTGGTAACGCCTGAATAAAAGCGCCCCGTGGTTTTCATGCGCTGACCCGAACGCCCTAACCAAATGGGTAAAATAACGTCGTTACTGAACATCGTGCTTAACGTTAGCGTGGCAATAATGACCATGGCTGTGGCAGCTGAAATACCACCGATATATACAATAGTTGCTAGCCAAATAGCATTTTCTTGTAGGGGTACTTCTAACGCATACACTTCGCCGCCTACTGAATTGCCAACTAGCGGTTGTCCAAACCAAGCAATAGCACTAATGGCAGCCGCCGTCAGTGCTAAATAAAGTGGGAAAAGCCAGCGTGCGGTATCCAAGTGAGAGGTTTTTACGTTATCGACAACGCTGACATGAAATTGGCGCGGTAAACATAAAATAGCCCCAGCAGCCATGAGTAACTGCAATAAAAATTCTGGAGTAAGCCAGGTTGCGAAAGACCAATTGGTAGTGCGTGTTATTGATAACAGTTCTGTAGTGGGCTGCGTTTTAAAAATCCACCAAGTAAATACACCAGCTGCACATAGGCCGAGAAGTTTTACCAATGACTCAAAAGCAATGGCGAGCATCATACCGCTGCGATATTGCGTGAGGTCGATTCTGCGGGTACCAAAAGCTATGGCAAACATGGCCATAAGTATGGCTATTGTAAGTTCTTTAAAAGAGTCTGTTTTGCTTTCAACCGGTGTTGTTGCCAAGAAGTCAAAGGTGCTGCCCACAGCTTTCAATTGTAAAGCGATATACGGAATAATAGCTGCCGCACTAATCAGCGTAATAACTAGTGCCATTCGGTGGCTTTTGCCGTACCGGGAAGCAATAAAGTCGGCTATGGAGGTGACATTGTGGCGCTTAGAAATGGTCACCATTTTACGAATAATAGGTAGCCCGAAAATATAGAGTAGTGTTGGGCCTAGTAGGATCGGTAAGAAACTCCAGCCACCGTTTACAGCATTACCTACCGCACCGTAATAAGTCCAAGACGTACAATAAATAGCGAGAGACAGGGCATATACCCACGGATGCAAACTTAGCTTGTAACCGAAAGACTTCTTGTTTTCACCCCAAATGGCGATAGCAAAGAGCACCGCAATATAAATAAGGGCGCTACCAATAAGAATTGTAAGCATATTCTGTGTTTCTTATTCCCTGTTTGAGTGCTTCTGACCATACCACATTAATTAGGCGTTCTACCTATTCGACCAAAGTCCAATTTTTTAATGGGCAAAACCCGACAATACTGTCACGGTCAAAAAAACAACAAATGTGAACAACACCTCACAGGAGGACATTATGGCATTTGAATCAGCAGACCATGCCAAAGCTTACTGGAAGGAAAACCTTTCACTTATGCTCAAGCTTTTGAGTGTTTGGTTTTTAGTTTCTTTCGGATTTGGAATCATCTTGGTTGACGTACTTAACCACATTACTTTCTTCGGCTTTAAGTTGGGCTTTTGGTTCGCTCAGCAAGGTGCGATTTATACGTTTATCGTTCTGATTTTCGTTTATATCTCGCAGATGAATAAGCTCGATCGCAAATTCAAAGTGGATGAGGAATAATCACGATGGATATTAAAACTCTAACATTCATAGTCGTGGGATTGTCATTCGCCCTTTATATCGGTATCGCGATTTGGGCTCGTGCCGGCTCAACGACAGACTTCTATGTTGCAGGCGGCGGCGTTCCTCCTGTTGCAAACGGAATGGCAACTGCAGCTGACTGGATGTCTGCAGCTTCCTTTATTTCAATGGCAGGCCTTATTTCAATCCTAGGTTACGACGGAAGTGTATACCTGATGGGTTGGACTGGCGGTTACGTACTACTGGCGCTTTGTTTGGCTCCGTATTTGCGTAAGTTCGGTAAGTTTACCGTGCCAGACTTCATCGGCGACCGCTATTATTCACAAACTGCTCGTACCGTTGCGGTTATTTGTGCAATTCTTGTGTCGTTTACTTACATTGCAGGCCAAATGCGCGGTGTAGGCGTAGTGTTTAGCCGCTTCTTGGAAGTAGACATTACCGCCGGTGTATTGATTGGTATGGCTCTTGTGTATTTCTACACTTTGCTCGGTGGTATGAAAGGTATTACTTATACCCAAGTAGCGCAGTATTGCGTACTCGCATTTGCATACACAGTTCCAGCCGTATTTATTACCCTTCAAATGACAGGCCATGTGTTACCGCAAACAGGTTTTGGCGCGACACTAGCCGATGGTTCAGGAGCATACTTGCTTGAGCGTTTAGACGGGTTGTCTCAACAGTTGGGCTTTGCAGCCTACACTGAGGGCACGAAGTCGAAAATAGACGTGTTTGCAATTACGATGGCTCTGATGGTGGGTACTGCGGGCTTACCACACGTAATTATTCGCTTTTTCACTGTACCGAAAGTTCGTGATGCACGTCGTTCTGGTGGCTGGGCTTTGGTATTTATTGCTGTAGTTTATACCACTGCACCTGCAATCGGCTCGATCACTAAAGTAAATATCTTGAATACGCTTAACGGTGAAGCTCAGCAGGGTGTGGAATATGAAAATGCACCAAGTTGGGTGAATAACTGGGAGCAAACAGGTCTTATCGAGTGGAACGACGAGAACGGTGATGGTCGTATGTTCTATTCGAATGATGAGCGTAATGAGATGCGTGTAGACGCTGACATTATTGTTCTAGCAAGTCCTGAAATTGCGAAGTTACCGAACTGGGTGGTTGCATTGGTAGCTGCCGGTGGTGTGGCTGCAGCGTTATCAACGTCGGCAGGCTTGTTGCTCGTTATTTCGAGCTCGGTGTCTCACGACTTGATGAAGCGAACGTTAATGCCAGACATAACCGACAAGCAGGAGCTTATCTATGCTCGTGTGGCAGCCTTGGTGGCGGTAGTTATAGGAGCGTGGTTTGGTATTAATCCGCCCGGCTTCGTCGCCCAAGTGGTCGCCTTCGCCTTCGGGTTAGCCGCGTCCTCGTTCTTCCCTGCGATTATTATGGGTATATTCCATAAACGCATGAACAGCACAGGCGCAATTGCAGGTATGGTAGTAGGTATCGTGTTTACTCTTGCGTATATCGGTTACTTCCGCTTCATCAACCCTGCGGCTGATTCACCAGAAAACTGGTTGTTCGGTATTAGCCCTGAAGGTATTGGTACAGTGGGCATGATCCTTAACTTTATCGTAGCGAATGTGGTGCTGAAATTTACTGACGACGCACCAGACGAAATTCAAGAAATGGTTGAGTCTATTCGTTATCCGAAAGGTTCAGGTGCTGCTACTGGCCACTAATAGCACTCGATAAATATGTGTAATGAGAAGCCGTTGTTCGCTCGAACAGCGGCTTTTTTGTAACCTTTCGTTGCTGGCGCTTGCCTTGAATCCTAGTTGTTATAGTCTAGGTGAACTAACTAGGAGATGGACCATAAAATGAATACAATAAACGGATTCGTATCGCGCGCAACTTGGCTGGGTGCAATGACATTTGTCGTTGCGCTTTCTGGTTGCTCACAAAAGAGCTCGGAGTCTATGCAAACTGAAGTTACACCGCCTGATGTTGAACAAAGGCCTTATACAGTAGAGTCGCCGCAAGGTAATCGCGTTGACCCATATTATTGGTTACGTGACGACAGCCGTGAAGACCCTGAGATTATTGCTTACTTAGAGGCGGAAAATGAGTATTACGACAGCTATCGTGCTCATTACTCTGAGCTAACAGAGCGTGTTACTGAAGAAGTTATCGGAAGAATTAAGCAAGACGATGAGTCTGTTCCTTATCCGTTGGGCGACTACAGTTATTCAACACGTTATGAAGAAGGGCAGGAATACCCTATTTATATGCGTAAACATTTGGAAACTGGGCAAGAGCAAACCCTACTGAATGTGAACGAGTTGGCGCAAGGATTTGAATACTTCTCTGTGAGTAACTGGGAAGTGAGCCCTGACCAACAATGGCTTGCCTACATGGTCGACACCAGTGGTAGACGCCAATATGAATTGCGCGTGCGTCATATTGCTTCGGGTGAAGAGCACAATGACGGTCTAACTGGCTTGTCGGCAGCTATTGCTTGGGCAAAAGACAATAAAACATTGTTCGTGATTGAAAACGACCCGCAAACCTTACTGAGTACCCGTGTATTAAAACATGAAGTGGGCACACCTGCTGACTCGGCAGAGTTGCTGTATGAAGAAACTGACAACACCTTTTATATGTGGGTATATAACACCACTGATCATGACTATGTCGTTATCGATCTAGAGAGCACGGTGTCTAGCGAAGTGCATGTACTCGACGCAGACACGCCGGACGGTGAATTACAGGTTATTGCTCCGCGTGAGCGCGATGTGCTTTATACCGTAGACCACCTTGAAGGTGACTTTATTATCACCACCGACTGGGACGCGCCGAATTTCAGAATTATGAAAGTTGACGCCGACGAGATAGGTAGCCGTGACAATTGGGAAATTGTTGTTCCTCATCGCGAAGATGTGATGATTCAAAGTATTGAAGTGTTCTCTGATTATTTAGCGATTAATGAACGCAGTGAAGGTTTGCGTCGTATTCGTGTGGCGCCATGGGAAGACTTGGAACAAAGCGTGTTTATTGAAACCGACGAAGAAGCTTATGTCATGTCGTTTTCTACGAACTACCAACAGAACACGAAAGAACTTCGCTTCAATTATTCGTCGTTAACTACGCCAACTATTACCTATGCGCTTGATATGGAAACAGGTGAGCAAGTTGAGTTGAAGCAAACAGAAGTTGTAGGTGACTTTGACTCAGACAACTACGTTACCGAGCGAGTATGGGCGACAGCCGATGACGGAACTCAAATTCCTGTAACGTTATTGCACCATAAGAACTTTGAGCAAGACGGAACCGCGCCTCTTTATCAATATGCCTATGGCTCTTACGGTTCTTCTTCTGACCCATACTTTCGCTCAAGTGTGTTGAGTTTGGTTGACCGCGGGTTCGTATACGCCATAGCCCATATTCGTGGCGGTCAAGAGATGGGACGTCAATGGTATGAAGACGGCAAGATGCTCAATAAAATAAACACATTCACCGACTTCATTGATGTGACTGAGTTTTTGGTTGCAGAAAGATACGCTGATCCGCAAAAAGTGGTTGCTATGGGAGGAAGTGCTGGTGGTTTATTAATGGGTGCCGTTGCAAACATGGCACCTGAACTTTATACCGGAATTGTTGCGCATGTACCGTTCGTAGATGTAGTAACCACGATGCTCGATGAGAGTATTCCGTTAACTACAAATGAGTTTGATGAGTGGGGGAACCCGAAACATCAGCCTTACTACGACTATATGCTATCGTATTCACCATATGATCAGGTGAGCGCGCAAGATTACCCTGCGTTTTTGGTGACTACAGGGTTGCATGACTCTCAAGTTCAATACTTCGAGCCTGCCAAATGGGTAGCAAGGTTGCGTGATCTGAAAACAGACGATAATCCATTAGTGTTTAGTATCAATATGGATGCGGGACATGGTGGTTCGTCTGGTCGCTTCTCTCGTTTAGAGGAAGTTGCGCAAGAATATGCGTTTGTGATTGACCTTGTGGGTGCTTCGCAAACGCCAATTTTCGAATAACAACAGTAGACAAAGCCAGAGGGCACAATGAAACATTTATTATTAAGTGCAGTAGCTGTTGGGTTGGTGAGTGCTTGCTCACCTGCTTCCGACGAGCAACAAGGAAATTCAGAAGTAACTATGAATGAATATGCGCCAATCACTTATCCTGAAACGCGCCAAGGTGACACTATAGACACCTATTTTGGCCGTGATGTTGCAGACCCATATCGTTGGTTGGAGGACGACCGAAGCGCTGAAACTGAAGCTTGGGTTGTTGCGCAAAACGACGTGACTTTCGCGCATTTAGAAGCGATTCCTTATCGTGAAGATATTGAGTCACGTTTAACGCAAATGTGGAACTACGAAAAAGTGAGTGCACCTTTTAAAGAGGGAGATTACACCTACTTTTATCGTAACGACGGTCTGCAAAACCAATATGTTGTGTATCGTCAAAAAGACGGTGAAGAGCCTGAGGTCTTTCTAGACCCGAATACCTTTAGTGAAGATGGGACAACGTCTTTAGCACAGCTAACATTTTCTGAAGACGGCTCTATTGCCGCGTACTCAATTTCAGAAGGTGGTAGTGACTGGCGTAAGATTATTGTGATTGACGCTGAAACGGGTGAGCAATTAGAGCCCGCTATTGTTGATGTTAAGTTTAGCGGTATCTCATGGGTTGGGAACGAAGGGTTTTACTACTCAAGTTACGACAAGCCAGAAGGTAGTGAGCTTTCTGCGAAAACAGATCAACATAAACTTTATTACCATGAGTTAGGCACTGCACAATCTGAGGATGCGTTGGTGTTTGGTGGTACAGAAGCCGACAAACACCGCTACGTGCAAGCTTCTGTAAGTGAAGACAATCGCTTTTTGTTTATCTATGGTGCGAACTCAACGTCTGGGAACAAGATGTTCATTCGTGACTTAGAGAACCCAGAAGCGGGATTAACAACAGTGCTTGATCACGATCAGTCAGACACGTACGTGCTAGACACTCGTGGCTCTACTTTGTACTTATTAACTAACCTAGACGCGCCAAATCAGCGTGTAGTTACTGTTGATGCAAGCAATCCAACTCCAGAGCATTGGCAAGACTTTATTCCGGAAACGGAGAATGTGTTGAGCCCGAGCACCGGTAGCGGTTATATCTTTGCGGAGTACATGGTTGACGCCATTTCTCAAATCGAGCAATACAACTACGAGGGTGAGCATATTCGTACCGTTGAGTTGCCGGGCGTGGGCAGTGTAGGTGGCTTTAGTGGCAAGCGTGAAGATGAAACATTGTATTTCACCTTCACTAATTACAGCACGCCATCTAGCATTTATGCGTATCAGCCAGACTCGGGTGAGTCTGAAGTGTATCGCGAGCCAGCAATAGACTTCGATTCAAGCCAATTCGAGTCGAAGCAAGTGTTCTATACCTCGAAAGACGGTACTCAGGTTCCGATGATTATTACGTATAAGAAAGGTTTAGAGCTCGACGGTACTAACCCAACTATTTTGTACGGCTATGGTGGCTTCAATATTAGCTTAACTCCGTCTTTTAGCGTGGCAAATGCGGCTTGGTTAGAAATGGGCGGTGTTTATGCGGTTGCCAATCTGCGTGGCGGCGGTGAATACGGCAAAGCTTGGCATGATGCAGGCACGCAAATGCAAAAGCAGAATGTATTTGATGACTTTATCGCGGCAGCAGAGTACTTGATCGCGGAAGATTATACGTCTTCTGATCGTTTAGCCGTTCGCGGTGGTTCGAATGGCGGCTTGCTAGTAGGTGCGGTAATGACGCAGCGCCCCGAGTTGTTTGCGGTAGCTCTTCCTGCGGTGGGTGTACTTGATATGCTTCGCTATCATACCTTTACAGCGGGTGCTGGCTGGGCTTATGACTATGGCACGTCGGAAGATAGTGAAGAAATGTTTGATTACTTGCTAGGTTATTCGCCAGTGCATAATGTTGAGGAAAATGTGAGTTATCCTGCAACTTTAATCACTACAGGCGACCACGACGACCGCGTAGTTCCGGCGCACTCATTTAAGTTTGCAGCGGAACTTCAAGCAAAGGCAAGCGACGACACGCCTCAGTTAATTCGTATTGAAACGAATGCTGGACATGGTGCGGGTACGCCGGTGTCTAAAACTATCGAACAATATGCAGATATCTATAGCTTCACGCTGTTCCATATGGGTGTAGGAAGCTTAGAAGAGTTGCATTAAACCATATGGCTAGCGACCGAGATACACTCGCTCAAACTCCGCCTTTCGATAATTTGTCTGAGGCGGATTTCGACTATGCATTTAACCATATGCAGGCGATGTATCTCAGTCGCGAAAGCCGAGAAGACATTGTACGTTCCGGTAAGTCGTTACTTTATTTAGTGCGAAGCGGAACATACGACCTCGTAACACCGCAAGGCCAAGCGTTAGCTAGATTAGAAGTTGACGATCTGTTTGGCTTCCCATCTTTACTTACTGGCCGTAAGGCTGCCAATCGCATTGAGGTGATTCAAGACGGAATTGTGTGGACATGGGAAGCAGACGTTTTTCATGAACTGCGCAAACGTAGCACTGCTTTTGAGCAGTATTTTGTGGATGCTCACGGCAAGCGTTTACTTAGTGAAGCTCACGCGAAAGAAACTGTCGATTGGACCATAAAACCTATTTCAGAGGTTTTGCGTCGCTCGGCCGTACAAACTTCACCAACAACCTCTATTCAAGAGTCGGCTCAAATTATGGCTGAAGAGGGCGTTTCTAGCTTGTTGTTGGTTGAAGATGGTCAGTTAAGAGGAATTCTTACCGATCGTGACATTCGAACGCGTGTTGTCGCGAAAGGCATTAAGTTAGCGGTGAGCACACGTGCGGTGATGACTCAGTCGCCAGCCACCGTGTATGAGCACCAAAGCTTATTCGATGCTTTAACGGTAATGGGAGAACACAATGTTCACCACTTACCGGTACTGAGTAAAAAAGACGAAGTACTAGGTGTGGTAACAGTCACCGACCTCATGCAACAGCAGCGCAGTGAACCAGTGCTGCTGCTCAATGCTTTATCCAAGGCAACTACTCGAGAAGCGCTAATTTCCGAGGCGCTGAAGATACCCGAGTACTTGCATAGTTTTGGGAGTCGAATTAAAGACAACGCTTCATTGGGTAAGTTGTTGGCGTCGTTAACCGATGCGCTCACCCGTCGCTTTATTCAGTTATTTGAGCAACAACATGGTAGTGCTCCATGCGCTTACACTTGGTTAGCGTTCGGCTCGCAGGCTCGTTTTGATCAAACCTTTGGCTCAGACCAAGACAATGGTCTTCTGTTAGCCGATGAAGTTACCGAAGAGCAGCGTAATTGGTTTGCCAAGTTAGCAGAAGACGTTTGCCAAGGACTAGCCGCAGCGGGTATTCCCTTGTGCCCAGGCAATGTGATGGCCATGAACCCCAAATGGCGCATGACGACTCTCGAGTGGCAAGACACGTTTAAGCAATGGGTGCGCTCGCCAACTCCCGACGCTATTTTGAACTCTATGATTTTCTTTGATAGCCGAGCCATTGCTGGAAGTGAAAGGCTTTATAAAAAGCACAGAAAGGAAGTGGCTAAAATTGGCAAAAGTGACGTGTTCTTGGCAAATATAGCTAGACATATCGCTACACTCCCAGTGCCGCTTGGGTTGTTCAACCGTTTTCGAACGAAGCATGACGAAACGGGGGAATACCTTAATGTTAAAACTCACGGTATAGCTATAGTGAACGATATTGTTCGTCTGTATAGCATTGCCGAAGAGATTACAGACGCCGCTATTCCGGACCGCTTTGAGCAATTGAAAGGAAGTAAGTGGCTTACGGACAGAGATAATCAGAACTTACTCGAAGCGTGGCAGTTTTTGGTGCACTTACGTATTCATTCTCAGCTTTATAAGTCGAATGCGAGTCAGCCGAGCAATTCTATAGCGCCCGAAAAGTTAAGTACCTTGCAAAGACGTCAGCTAAAAGCAGCATTTCGTGTGGTTAAAGACGCTCAGCAAGCTATGGGCTTCAAGTTTGGTCGTCAATTGTAATGGCGGCATGGAAGCAATGGTTCGCATCAGGTGGCGACTGGCGCAGTAAGCCCTGGTTTGCGGTTGATTGTGAAAGCAATGGCACTGATCTCAAAAAAGCCGAAATATTGAGCGTAGGTTGGGTGCCTATTCAACCGCCGTTTGTAGCTTTGGGAAAAGGGCAATATCAGGTTATTCAGCAGCAACTGAACTTGAACCAAAGTGCTGTGGTTCATCAGCTTACTCACGCCGATATTCAAGATGGTGAACCGCTTCAAGATGTACTCTCACAGTTAAGAGAAGCAACACAAGGGGCCTATTTAGTTGCACATCACGCTGCTTTCGACAAAACCTTATTAATGAACGCTATGCGGGCGCAGGGTATGGTTTGGCAACCTGCGGGGTGGTATGACACTTTGCGCGCAGAAAGAAAAATTCTAAACCGCCAAAATGCAGTATTGTCGGGAAAGTCTCTGCAGCTCGATACGTGTTGCCAGCGTTACGGCTTACCTAATTATCACCAACATCATGCTTTAGCCGACGCTATTGCTTGCGCGGAATTGTTTCTGGCGCAGCAGTATAAGCAGTCAGGTAGTTCAGAGCTGGCGTTAAACCAGGTACTCGCTCGCGGTCAGTAAGGCTTATTCAAAAACAACCATGTCTCTAACTTGTACACCCAAGGTGTGGCTAGATTCGCTAGCTTGTAACGTACTTGAGCTACCATTTACCTGCGATACGGTGAAGCTGTTCGGGTTAACTACCCATTGCTCTCTGTAATGGCCTTGCGCGTCGAAGAATCCACCGCGATGTAATATACGGGCACTCAGTCCCTCTGAAATAGCGTGTTGAGTACCTAAGTTAATGAATACACTATCGCTTTGAGTTCTGACCACACGACCTCTTAATGGCTCGCACTGTAACTTTTCGTCAAAACCGTAAACTACGTCACGCATTTTGGATTCGAGCTGTTCGCCAAATGCACTTTGCCAGAACGACTCGCTATTCACATTAACCTGTTCGTTGTACTCAAATTGCCATGGCGCAGTGCCACTTACGCTAGCGGTCGTGATCAAGTTACCGCTTGCTGCTTCAATAAGATAAATACTGAGTTCATAGTGACGTTCATAGTTGGGGTGGCGCCAAAACGTTAAGTTTGCACCACTCACGGGCTCTGCACTTAAGTCGTGAAATATACCGGCAATTACATATTGGCTGTCGTGTTCATAACCCACGTGCCTTGCCCAGTCTTCAAGTTCGGTGCTGTCGGGTGCGCGCATACGCTGCACTAAACCTTGCGGGGTACTTAGGAAGTGCTGAATATTTAGCTTTTGGCTATGGCGACCCAGTAGTCGACTGAAGCGAAAAGCACTCGCAGATGGGATATCGTCAATTGCACCGTGGCGAAGCTGGCTGTCGTCCATAACTTCAAAATGAGTGAGTACAGCTGTGGGCTGAAATTGAGCACTGCCGCAACTCGCGTTTTGAGGTTGCACTAGCGTTCGAAGTGTAACTTCATGGCGTTCTCCGTTGGTACGCTCACGCACAAGTTCAACGTGTTCTATACTGCCGCGACTTCGCCATTGAATACTTTGGCCAGTAATAACACCGTCTACCACTTCTTCTACGCTTTCAATTTGCCCACCGGCAAGGTCTAAGCTTTGGCGTAGGGCGTTTTCGATAGCTTTTTCACGAGCACCTTCTAAGTCACCATTAATAATTGGTGCCCACCCTTGAGTTTCGTACCATTGTGCCGAAAAACTAGGTGTAGACGTAAATGTGATGAATGCTGTAAGAAGACTCAGCTGAATAATTAAAAGCCATTTTTGCCGCATTTTTGACACTCGCTCTACGATATCTAAATTCTGCTAAAGCCATGCAGATTTTGTGCCGATAAGAGTACACATGAATTTCAGACGGGAGTTAGCTATGAAATTAGGGCGTAAAAAAACACTACAAACCCTAGTAGGCGGTGTCGCCTTATCTTTAATGGTAGGGTGTTCAAGCATGACCCGTCATGTCGAATACACGACAGAAACACCAGATGACTTTCCTGTAGTGACGGCAACAGGTTATGCGCCAGTTGCTAATCAACAGTCTGACAATGAACAAGAACGCATTTTGCTTGCCATTCGAGCTTCACGCTTAGAAGCATATCGTGAGTTAGCAGAGCAAATTCAAGGCGTTTATTTAGACGGACAAACACAGGTAAGTGACATGCTTATCGAAAGTGACTCGTTTCGCACGCAAGTAAGCGGCTTAATTCGTGGTGCAGAAGTTGTTCGCAGTTACCCTGTCGGTGAGTACTATGCAACAGAGTTAAGAATCGATTTCGAGCGTGTACATAACCTTTATATCAGTACTTCTCGCCCTCAGCGCGTTAGAAACGTTATCTATTACTAATGTAAGAACACCCAGAATAAGAACCTACAAAAGGCATTGAGCGTTAAGCTTTAATGCCTTTTCCACTTAACCCACTTCGGGTATTTCCTTTCTGGTCATAGGTTGTGGCGTTGTCTCCATGAACAGTTTGTAGTTGCTGTTTTAGGTTTTGAATTCGGCCTAGCGTAAGCCGAACTAACTGACCGTTCGCCTCGTTCTGAGCTTGCACTTGTGTAAGCAATTCAGCGATTTTTTCTCGTAATGTAATGAGGTCTGGGCTTTCTTCCAGGTGCGCGCGTTCGGGATGCTCCGCTAGAGTTTTATCGGTTGTTTCTAGTGCGGAGAGAAGTTCGGTTTTTTCAGTGGTGATACGCTCTAACGCGGGGGCATCGCGTTGTTCGAGCGCTTTCACTTCTGATTCTTGCAGCTGGTGGATCGCTTGAAGGCGTTCCAGTTGAGATTGAAGTAAGTCGATTAGGGCTGTCATATATTAACGACGACCGCGAGATCCTTCAGATACTTCTTCACCAAACATGTCACTTTCAAAGAAGGCAATCTTTGTCGCCAAACGTTCCACGTCGATTGAGTAAGAACCGTCTGTAATTGCTTTCTTGATGCGATCAATTTTCTCTTGGTCAACACCTGAGTTGCTCGCCGCTTTACGCTGTAGCTGAGTTAACTGCTGTGCGTTTTGCGTAAGAGACACTGCGTCTTGACGCGGAGCGTTAGTCGCATTGGGTGTCGTTTGCTGTGCTGCGCGAGACTGTTGCTCGGCACGCGCATTGTTCAGCGCTTGATTTACATTTGAATTTAACTTGTCTATAGCCATTGTTTTGCCCCTACAATAGATCCTCTACAGCCAGTTTATCGGCGCGAGAACTGAATACTTTAACAAAAAATAAAACTTTTTTGTGCAAGTTTTATAACCTATTGATTTATTGTGACTTGTCCTGTTCCTGATACACGCCCTTGAATACGTCTTTCGCTTCGGGTGTTAATCACCGAAATGGTTTCACCCAATACCGCGTCTTGTTGTGCTCTACCTGTCGCTTCGATTCTTAAGTTACCGATAGCTGAAATAATGGTGACTTGCTCGCCTCTACATACAAAACACATATCGCGAGCTTGCAAGGCTTCAGACGCTTGTACACGGCGTTTTAACCTGGCGCCAATGATGGTGCTCAAATCTGTGTACGTAGAACCTCTTAATTGCTGGGTGTCTACTTCTCGCATCTCAAAGTCGTTTGCACTTATAACATGACCATTACTTAACGTACGGGTGGCAACTAAGACTTGCTGTAAGCGTGCTATTCTTACCGGCACATACATACGCCAGTTGTTTATGTTATCGGCACAAGCGACTTGAACTGTAGCTTGTCGATCTAAATTTTGGTTATTCGCCAATTCTACTGTTAGAGGCTGTTCGCAGTGGCGCTCTGGAGCGCGAGGGTCGAGGCGATGTGCTGCAACTTCAATGCGCCCATTGTTCTCGTTTAACTGACCTCGAATATATTGTTCTGCCGCCTCAGTAATGTCTTGCGCAGACACCAGGTTATGCGCGTCGTTTACTGTTGTATCTTGTGCTCGAACATGAACCGAGTAGTGTATTGAAACAATGAAAACCAAAAAGATTAGCTTTTTCATGATCTCGATCCTCTATAATGCTGTTTTATTAATCAAACTTTGAACTACACTAAGTAAAATACTTTGAAATGCAGACTGAGATGGCTGATAAAGCACCAATCTAAGAAACTTACTGTCAAGTTTTCGTCATTTAAGACGATGAATAAGGTACTTTTTGCTGCAAATTAAACATTTACTTATTTCTGCTAAGAATTAATGCAAAGGCTGTGCCGATAAAATTTTGGCGCGGTGAATTGCAAAAAATGGAGAACACCATGGCTGGCATCCTTGATTCTGTAAACCAAAGAACTCAATTAGTGGGGCAAAACCGACTGGAGCTTTTGCTATTTAGACTTCATGGTCGTCAGCGCTTTGGTATAAACGTGTTTAAAGTAAGAGAAGTGCTGCAGTGCCCTAAGCTCACCGCAATGCCCCATAGCAATAAGTTTATTCGCGGTGTTGCGCATATTCGCGGACAAGCCATCTCGGTTATCGATTTAAGCTTGGCAACCTCGGGTAAGCGCATTGAAGACATCCAGAACCGTTTTATTGTAATCGCCGAATACAACCGGTCGGTCCAAGGCTTTTTGGTTGAAGGTGTAGAGCGAATAGTGAACATTAAGTGGGAAGATGTTATGCCACCACCGAAAGGCGCTGGTAAAACAAGCTACTTAACTGCGGTTACAGAAATAGATAATGAGTTGGTAGAAATAATTGACGTCGAGAAAATCCTTGAGGAGATTTCACCTGCCAACACCGAAATTAGCGAAGAGCTTCGCTCAGCGCCAACCGGAGATCGCGACTGGAGCAAGGTTATCTTGCTTATCGCGGACGACTCAGCAGTTGCCCGAAATCAGATAAAACGGGCGCTAGAGCCGTTAGGAATTCCGATGGAAACCATGAAAAACGGGAAAGAGGCACTTACCTGGCTGCGCAGCAAAGCAGATGAAATTGGGGGTGACATTAGCCAAGTTGTACCATTAATGGTTTCAGATATTGAAATGCCGGAGATGGACGGGTATACCTTAACAGCAGAAGTAAAAGCTGACCCTGATCTTAAAAATATGCATATTATCTTGCATACTTCCTTGAGTGGCGTGTTTAATCAGGCGATGATAAAGAAAGTTGGGGCGGATGACTTCATTGCGAAATTTCACCCTGATGAACTCGCAGGTGCCGTTAAGCGTTGGCTAGGCCCTGAAGTGGAAGCAGCTGCGGTCTCTGAATAATCAAAATAGGTTGGTTTGCAGTACGTGTCGAATCGCGAATTAGGAAATACCGAATACGACCAATTTCGAGAATTCTTGGAACATCAGTGCGGTATCGTGCTTGGTGAGAACAAGCTCTACTTGGTTAAAAGTCGACTAGCTCCGTTAATGAATCAATTTAATATTGACTCACTTTCTGAGCTCGTTAAAAAGTCGATGCAATTCAGTGAGCGCGCTCTGCGTTCGGCTGTACTCGACGCGATGACTACGAACGAAACGCTCTGGTTCAGAGATGTTTACCCGTTTGAGCTTCTCAAGAATCGAATATTTCCAGATTTTAAAGACTTAAAGCGACCTTTAAGAATATGGTCTGCTGCATCGTCGTCTGGTCAAGAAGCGTATTCCATTGGCATGAGCTTTCTTGAATACAAGAGTAAAAACCCAGGGCATTTAACCCAAGGGCTAGATATCGTGGGTACAGACATTTCCAATAAGGTGTTGGAGCAGTCGAAGAAAGCCGAGTACGACGGGTTAGCGCTCGCAAGGGGGTTAACGCCTGAACGACAAAAGCGTTTCTTTGAGCCTGCCGACGACAAAAAAATGCGTGTGAAAGCAGAAGTCACCAAAATGGTGTCTTTTAGGCATTTGAATCTACTCGACAGTTACACGTTGTTAGGAAAATTCGATATCGTGTTTTGTCGTAATGTACTTATTTACTTCTCACCTGAGAATAAAAAGAAAATTCTTACGCAAATTCGTTCTTCTTTGCAGCCTCACGGCTATTTGATGCTTGGGGCATCTGAATCTATATCTGGTCTTAATGAGGACTTTGAAATGATTCGTTGCAACCCCGGTATTTTGTATCGCCGCAAAACCTAACCGTTGTACTCTGCTAACCGGTAATAAGCGGCAAGGTTTGCCGCTTTGCGGCGAAGACATCTCTCCCTTCTAAAATACATTTTACGTGCATAACTTGGCATAAATATTGCTCTTATCTCCTGTAGCTACATAGGAGACAAATTTATGTCGATCAATATGAATAACGCGCTAGGTATACATCCTGACGCTCTTTTAGTAAGAGAGCGGCGAGCGGAAGTATTGGCTAGTAATATCGCTAACGCAGACACTCCAGGCTATAAAGCTCGAGATATTGACTTTCGAACTGCCCTGGCAAACGCGCAACAGCGGCAAGACTTCTCCTTGAATCAAACCCACGAAAGACACTTCACTGTGACACTAAGAAGCCCTGAAGGTGAGAAATTTCGTGTTCCAAATCAACCAGATACGGGTGATGGTAACACCGTCGATGTACAGGTGGAACGAAACTTGTATCTACGAAATGCATTAGAGTACCAAGCGAGTCTTGAATTCCTAAACAGTCGAGTATCTGGGGTCAAGAAAGCGCTAGGAGGACAATAACGATGAGTATTTATAACGTATTAGACATAGCGGGCACTGCAATGAGTGCACAAAGCGTTCGTTTAAATACCACGGCGAGTAACTTGGCGAATGCAAACTCGGTAAGTAGCTCAGCAGGTGAAACTTATCGCGCACGTCATCCTGTATTCGCGCCTCAGTTGCAACAAGCTTTAAACGGCCAACCTGGTCAGGGAAGCATGGCAAATTCTGGCGGCATGGGTGTTCAGGTACTGGGAATTGTTGAAAGTCAGAAACCACTGGTTATGGAATATTCACCAAACCACCCGATGGCTGACAACAACGGATATATATATAAGCCTAATGTGAATGTGATGGAAGAAATGGCGAACATGATGTCTGCTTCGCGTTCTTACCAAACCAATGTGCAGCTAGCGGATACCGCAAAGCAGTTATTAAGCCGCACACTTCGCATGGGTCAGAGAGCATAGTCTAAAGCGGAGTAAAACCGATGAATAATGTATCGAACGCTGCAGTAGAGTCGCTGTACTGGAGAGAGCAGGATACCGCACAAGCGGCTAATCCGAATGACCAAAAGCTTTCCCAGGAAGACTTTTTTAAGCTATTGACGTCGCAAATGGCGCAACAAGATCCTACGAAGCCCGTAGAGAACGATCAAATGATCGCGCAAATGACGAACTTCACAATGGCTGAAGGTATTACTCAGCTTACAGATGAATTCAGAGGTTTTGCCGAGAGCATGACGTCGAATCAAGCACTACAGGCTTCAGGCTTAGTAGGCCAGAAAGTCTTGATTCCTTCCGATGTAGCTTACTTTGACGGTGAAAAACCGGTAGAGGGCATTGTTTCTTTGCCACAAACCGGCCAAGACGTAACCGTTCGCATTAAAAATGAAGTAGGCGAAGTAGTACACACGGTCAATATGGGACAAATGCCACAGGGTCAGCACACGTTTGAATGGGACGGTACTTTACCTGACGGCTCGAAAGCGCCAAATGGCGATTATGTCATTGAAGCTTCTGGACGCATGGGTGAACAAGCGGAAGCACTTCCAGCGCTTTCTTATGCGTTTGTTGAAAGTGTCAGCATGGGTGGCGCCCAAGGCGTTGTCCTGAATTTAGAATCGATTGGTCGCGTTGATTTAAGAGACGTGATTCAAATTACGAGCGGCGGCTAAAGCTTCCGCGAGAGAGAAGAGGTGATTTATGTCTTTTAATATTGCATTAAGTGGTATGGCCGCGTCACAGAAAGACTTAGACGTAACGGCGAACAATATCGCGAACGTAAAAACAACGGGCTTTAAACAGTCTCGCGCGGAATTTGCTGACGTTTATGCGTCGTCAATTTTCTCGAACAACCGTACTAAAGCAGGTGACGGTGCATTAACCTCTCAGGTAGCACAACAGTTCGCTCAAGGTACGTTAAATTTTACCGAGAATGCGCTAGATATGGCGATTAAAGGTAATGGATTTTTTGCGACATCTCCTAGCATTACTTCGCAAGACCTTTCATATACGCGTGCAGGTAACTTTAAACTGAATCCAAACAATTTTATTGTGGATAACGAAGGTAACTTCCTGCAAACATTCCCAGTAGACCGCCGTTCTGGTGATACAACATCTGTTGCAGTAAGTACGATGCAGCCAGTACGTATTCCAGATGTTGCAGGTGCACCTAGTGAAACAAGCAACATTTATACTGCAATGAACGTGGATGCTCGTGTAACACCTATCGTGGAAACTGCACCAGGTGCGTCTAACTTCGATCCTTCGGTACCGTCTACATATCACTCGTCAACTTCAACTACTGTGTACGATTCATTAGGTGAATCTCACATTGTGAATATGTACTTTGTGAAGCGTGACCCGAATACATGGGATGTATACGCTACATTTGACGGTCAGCAAGTTGACTTAAATACACCTGATCCAAGTGCGACCAGTGCTGCAGGTAACGTGGGTACACGTATTACCTTTGATGCCAGCGGTAACCCTGTAATTACACCGCCTGCGGTTTCGTTCCCGCCGGTCGACTTTGATATGACACCAGCGTTGTTAGCGAATGGTGCGGACACCAGCCAAAACATTCAAATTAATTTCCAGAATGAAACGGGTACAACTGTTCCTTCACAGTATGCTTCAAACTTCGAAGTAACTAGCTTAGACCAAGACGGTACTACTGTGGGTCGCTTAACGAGTGTTGAAGTTGATGCGTCTGGCCAGATTGCTGCCGCGTATTCAAACGGTGACACTCAGTTCTTAGGTCGTGTTGCTTTGGTTAACTTCGCGAACGAGCAAGGTTTAGAGCAAATTGGTAGTACGAAATGGCGTGAAACGCTTGATTCAGGTACAGCAATTGCCGGTGAAGCGAATAGCGGTGTTTATGGTGCTATTGAGTCTTCAGCTCTGGAGAATTCTAATGTAAATCTGACCCAAGAACTTGTGGACATGATTATTGCGCAGAAGAACTTCCAGGCTAACTCACGTGCACTAGAAGTAAATTCTCAGTTACAACAAACCGTACTTCAGGTTCGTTAATGTTTCAGCAGTGATAGCACTGCGACGCGCGGCTTGGCCGCGCGTTTTTTTTATCCCCCTCATTTTCGCTCATCTTTCTATTTCTGGCATGTTTTGTGCATTTTATTTGTTAGCCGCATTCTTTTTTGCGGAAAGTGACAAATTTTCGTCGAGGACTTAGGTATGGATGACTTGCTATATATCGCTATGAGCGGTGCCAAAGAGAATATGAATGGCATTGCTTTGCGTGCAAACAACCTAGCAAATGCCAATACCACGGGCTTTAAAGCAGATTTGCAACAAGCGCGTGCAATGCAGGCTTATAACGAGGGCTTGCCCACTCGCGTGTTTTCTATGACCGAGCGACCAGGGCAAAACTTTGCCGATGGAGCATTCCGAACTACCGGCCGAGCCTTAGATGTGGCAGTTAGTGGACCGGGTTGGTTAGCGGTTTCAGATGCCAACGGGAACGAAGCGTATACCCGTAATGGTAATTTGCAAATGGACGCCAACGGCATGCTGCAAACTAGCAGCGGCCAACCAGTGTTAGGTGAAAATGGTCCTATTTTTGTACCGGTTCCTATCGCAGGGTTATTTATTGGTAACGACGGAACGATATCTGTTCGACCAGAGGGTGCGCCAGAAAACGTTATCGAAACGGTAGACCGCATTAAGTTGGTTAATCCCGTAAACCGTGACTTAGAAAAGTTGCAAGACGGTTTATTTCGAATGAAAGACGGTGGCCTTTCACCTGCAGACGGCACTGTTCGCATTGAGCAAGGCGCCATAGAGAGCAGTAATGTGAACGCCATTGAGGAAATGACAAACATGATTTCGTTGCAACGTAACTACGAAATCAACGTGAAAATGATGAAAACCGCTCAAGAGAATGACCAACGTTCTGAGCAATTGATGAGAATTTTCTAACCTGAATTGATTGCACAATTACGCATGATATTCGAGGACGGAGGTGGACTATGCATTCCGCATTATGGATCAGTAAAACAGGACTTGACGCACAGCAACGCGACATTTCTGTAACGTCAAACAACCTTGCGAACGCAAGTACGATTGGCTTTAAGAAAAGTCGAGCTATTTTCGAAGACTTGCTGTACCAAAACATTAACCAGCCAGGTGGCCAGTCTACACAAGACACCGAATTACCTTCTGGCTTGATGCTAGGTGCGGGTACTCGTGTTGTGTCTACGCAGAAGAACTTCAGTCAGGGCAATATGATTACGACTGAAAACTCGCTGGACATGATGATCAACGGCAAAGGATTCTTTGAAATCTTAATGCCAGACGGAAGTATTTCATATACCCGTAACGGTCAATTCTCGTTGAACGATGAAGGCCAAATAGTAACCCCTGGTGCGGGTTATCCTTTGAACCCCGCGATTAACGTGCCTGAAGATGCGCTTTCACTAACGGTGAGCCGCGACGGTGAGGTGTCTGTGACATTGCCAGGACAAGCCGGTAACCAGGTTGTGGGGCAAATTAATATGGCCTCATTTATTAACCCAGCTGGTTTAGAGCCTATGGGTGAAAACCTATTCAAAGAAACGGCTTCTAGTGGCGCTCCACTACAAGGTATTCCAGGTGTAGATGGTATGGGTAGTATCACTCAAGGTGCGCTCGAAACGTCGAATGTAAATGTAACTGAAGAGCTGGTTAATCTGATTGAGTCGCAGCGTGTGTATGAGATGAACTCGAAAGTAATCTCGTCTGTCGACCAGATGATTGGCTTTGCAGTTCAGCAGCTATAAGTTGAGTGAGGTTGTGATGCGTATACTTAAATTGATGTCAGCGTGTTGCTTAGCAATGTCGTTGCTGGCTTGTGCAAGTTCACCGCAGCCACGACCTATGCCTGACGACCCGTATTATGCTCCGGCAAACCCGGAGCCTGTGGTCGAGCCGGCGACACCCAATGGCTCTTTGTTTAATGGTCCTGAAAACAGCTTGTACTCTGACATTAAAGCCAGAGACATCGGCGACATTATTACCGTGCAACTGCAAGAATCTACGTCTGCCTCTAAAAGTGCAACGACGGACTTAGCGCGTGCGACGAACGTTAACCTGCCTACACCAACGATTGCCGGCCAAGAACTTACTTTCCGTGACTATTCGTTGTCTGCTTCATTAGATGGCAGTAGCAGTTTTGAAGGCGATTCTTCGGCAGACCAAAGCAATACATTAGAGGGTGACATTACCGTAACGGTGATACGCGTATTACCGAATGGAAACCTTATTGTGCGTGGTGAGAAGTGGCTGACGCTGAACAACGGTGAAGAATATATTCGCCTAACCGGCATTATTCGTCCGCAAGACGTGAGCTCGGAAAATACAGTGCTTTCTAATCGAGTTGCGAATGCACGCATTGAATATTCAGGAACGGGTAGTTTGGCAGACAATCAGCGTCAAGGCTGGTTAACCCGTTTCTTTAATGGCCCTTGGTGGCCATTCTAAGAGGGCTGTAACGATGTTGAATTATATGCGCAAACTAAAAAAGCAAGCAGGACTATTGGCATTGCTGCTCTTAGCCTCTAGCGTAATTACGCCTTTGGCTCAAGCTCAAAGAATCAAAGACATTGCTACGGTAGCAGGGGTGCGCCCGAACCAGTTATTAGGTTATGGCTTAGTGGTTGGCTTACCAGGTACAGGCGAACGAACCCCGTTTACCGACCAGTCATTTAGGACCATGCTTGGGAACTTTGGTATTAACCTTCCTGCAGACCAACGACCACAAATAAACAATGTTGCA
Organism: Lysobacter sp. N42; assembly: GCF_004344885.1. Classification (NCBI taxonomy): domain Bacteria; kingdom Pseudomonadati; phylum Pseudomonadota; class Gammaproteobacteria; order Lysobacterales; family Lysobacteraceae; genus Lysobacter; species Lysobacter sp. N42. Next base: position 208,545 of record NZ_SKFB01000002.1, on the reverse strand, counting down.
GCTGTAGCTGTGCATGCAGAACTTCCTGCATTTGCTAAGCCAGGTCAGCAGATAGACATTACTGTGTCTTCTGTAGGTGACGCCGAAAGTTTGGCAGGCGGTACGTTATTACAAACCTACCTAAAAGGTGCTAATGGCGAAATTTATGCTGTTGCACAAGGCAACCTTGTGGTTGGAGGTTTTGGTGCTCAGGGCTTAGATGGTTCAAGTATTGTGATTAACACGCCTACTGTGGGCCGCATTCCTAATGGTGCCATTGTCGAGCGAGAAGTAGAAACTGGCTTCGCGCACACAGATTACATCACCTTTAATTTGAATCGTCCTGACTTCACTACTGCCCGTTATATGGCAGAGGCGATTAACGGTTTAATTGGGCCAGAAAGTGCTGTTCCAGTAGACGCCGCTTCTGTGCGCGTTATTGCCCCAAGAGATCCTGGCCAACGCGTGAGCTACTTGTCGACACTTGAAAATATTCAGGTGGAGCAAGGTGAAGCACCAGCGCGCATTGTTGTGAATAGCCGAACAGGAACCATTGTTGTCGGTCAGAACGTTCGCTTACATCCTGCTGCAGTGGCCCATGGGAACTTGCAAGTCACCATTACTGAAGACTTTGATGTTAGCCAACCTGAGCCATTTGGCGAAGGTGAGACAGTGGTAACACCAGACTCGCAAATTATCGTAGAGCAAGAAGATGCTCGCATGTTTAGGTTCGACCCAGGCGTGTCTATGAATGAACTTATTAATGCCATCAACATGATTGGTGCCGCTCCAGGCGACATTATTGCCGTGCTCGAAGCACTGAAGCAAGCTGGCGCTATCGACGGCGAGCTAATCATTATTTAATCGCGATATATTCGTGGAGACCATGCTATGAACGACAATCTTTCGAATCATACCTTAGAGCAGGCGCGCGCAGGTTTTGTGCACGACTTGCAAGGACTTGATTCGCTTCGTAGCCGTGGTTTGAATAATCAAAACGATCAGAGCGCATTACGCGAGGCCGCAAAGCACTTTGAATCGATATTCATGAATCAACTATTATCGAGCATGCGTTCGGCAAATGAAGTATTTGCCGAAGGTAACCCTCTGAACACGCAGTACACCAAGTTCTACCAGGATATGCAGGATCAGCAAATGGCGGTAGAGCTCTCGCAATCAGGAAGCTTAGGGCTTGCTGACTTGATTGTGCAACAGTTAAGTCCGCAAGGTAATGACCAGTACACCCCAGCGGAATTACTGCCAACGGCTTCATTCGGTGAGCAGTTAGCGCGAACTCGACAGTTCGCTAATAGCCCAGCACCGATGCAAAGCAACCAGAATGAAAGAAGTAATTATGTTGAGCGTTATGACCAAGATGAACCGACACCTGCTCGTGTGTCTTCACTTCGTCTAACTGAAAATGGCGACGCTTGGCAGGCAGGAGATCCTGTAGCGTTTTTAGAACGCCTTGCTCCGTATGCACAGCAAGCAGCTGACGAGGCAAATATTTCGGCTTTACCAGTATTAGCTCAAGCTGCGCTAGAGACTGGATGGGGAAGATATGTTGTCCCTCGCTCAGACGGTGAATCGAGTAATAACGTATTTAATATCAAAGCTGATCGCAGTTGGGACGGTGATCGTGCCGCGACAAGAACCGTTGAATTCGATGGAACGGTTGCTCGTTCTGAGCAGGCTCAGTTTAGAGCTTATCAGTCGGTTGCGGAAAGCTTTAGAGATTACGTCAACTTCCTACAGAGTAACCCGCGCTATGAACAGGCGTTGGAAGCAGGGCGTGACGCAATTCGATTTGTGGAAGGTTTGCAGGACGCAGGTTATGCCACCGACCCAGAGTATGCGAACAAGTTGAAGCGCATTATGAACAGCGATGCGATGCAAATGATCCGCGAACAGTTTGGCTTGTGAGTGAGGTTGTCTTATGTCATTTGATTTAATCAGAATTGGAACACAGGCTACGCAAGGTCATCAGCGTTCGTTGCAGGTTACCGGTAATAACATTGCCAATATCAATACGCCTGGTTATGTACGAGAGCGTTCTGTATACCAAGAGTCGCCATTTGGTGGCGGCATCAACCGAGTTGAAGTAGAGCGTTTGCTGGACAAGTTTACCCAGCGTCAGTATTGGACAGATACTTCTAGAAACGGCTACACCAAATCATTTTTAGAAGAGTCTGGCAAAGTAGACACTATGTTGGGTAATGACGAGGCTAACATTAACTCTGCCATTACTAAGTTTTTTGCGATGATGCAGGATCTTAACGACGACCCTGCTTCTATTACACAGCGCGACTTAGTTTTAGGGCAAGCTGATTCTACATTAGCTCAGATTAAAGATATGAATAGCTACCTGAATAACCAACAACGGTTATTCAATGAAAAGCTAGAGCTTACTGTGTCTAAAGCCAATACATTGGCGCAGTCGATTGGTGACATTAATAAGCAACTCGACTTTATTCGTCAGAACGCATCTTCCGGTGAGAGACACACTCTACTTAATGAACGCGATGAAAAAATTCGTGAACTTTCGGAGTTGGTGAACGTTTCCACTTTGGAAGATGAAAATGGTCGCTTACGAGTAAACCTTTCTACAGGGCAAGCCTTAGTTTTAGAAGACGGCACATACAACTTGATGGCGTTGAAAGGTGAGCCAGACCAAGACAGACCAGAGCTTGTCGCGCAGATTCGATCAGGCGGAAACCTATTAGAGCAAGGTATTGATGAACTTAAAGTTGGTGGTCAGCTGGGTGGTTTACTTGCCTATCGAGCTGAGGTTCTTGAGCCTACACAGATGAAGTTAGGTCAACTCGCGTTGGGCTTCGCAGACGCTATTAATGAACAGCAGCAGCTTGGTATGGACCTTGACGATGAATTAGGTTCACCCATGTTTTCCTTCAATGGGTCGCAAGTTTCAGGTGTTCCATTTCCAGCCAATACGGGAACGAACCAACAGGTTAATGTGAACTTAGTTGCAGGCGAACTCGACAAATTGGTCGCGAATAATTTCGAAATAGAAATGCTAACCGCCAATACCTATCGTGTGATGCCAGTAGACTACAACGGTGACATCATTGGTAACCCAGGTGACTATCCAACGTACACCGTTACACCACCAAATGGCGGTGGTGAAGACTTCGGTTTAACGATTGATTTTGCCGGCGGTACCTTCGCTGCAGGCGATCGGTTCTTGGTTAAGCCTACTAAAAATGCTGCTGACAATATTCAGCTTGCGTTTACTCGCCCTGAAGACATTGCATTAGCGTCTCCGGTTCGCGTCACTGATAATGCGAATAATGGCGGTCAAGGAACATTAGAGCTAGAAGGTTTATCTGCTACTGGAAACTTCTTTACTGGTAATGCTTTGAGTAATGCGGCTCCGGTACAAATCAATTACTTGGGCTTTACCGCAGGGCAGCATAATCTAGAAATCGTTCAAAACGACGGTACCGTGATTACTCATAACACTGCTGATATGAACGATTTATTTGGTCAAATACCTGCACTAGGCAACGCAGACTATGAAGTTAGCTTAAAAGGAAAGCCTAATGCGGGCGATGTGTTCACAATTGAATACAATACTGGGGCCATTAACGACAACAGTAACGGGTTGGCCTTAGCAGAACTGCAAAGAGAACGTGTTTTACGCAGAAACCCAGAAAGCATCACGGTAGACAACACTATGACTTTAACTGAAGGTTATGGTCGTTTGGTTTCTGACGTAGGTAATAAAGTTTCGCAAGCAAGAACTGCAGATGTGGTTTCTGGCGCTATGCTTGAACAGTCGAAACAATTCTATGAGTCGAGTGCGGGTGTCAGCTTAGAAGAAGAAGCTGCAAACCTTATTCAATATGAACAGGCGTACAATGCGTCGGCTAGAATTATTACCATCGCTCAACAAATTTTCGATACCTTACTGAATTCTACGAGGTAGTAAATTATGCGTATTCCAACGAACCAATTATATTCTAGAGGTTTAGATGCGGTGCTTGATGCACAGCGCAAGCTTGTGAATGTGCAGAACCAAATTGCTCGTGAAACTAAAATTCTTACGCCTGCAGATGACCCGGTTGGTAAAGCCCAAGTTATGGGTTTGGACGATCGTATTTCACAAAACGAGCAGTTCCAGCGTAATTCTAACCTATTAAGAAATCGCTTGGAGAGAAGTGAATCGGTTTTCAGTAGTATTACCACCGGTCTAGATCGGGCTCGTGTGCTAATGGTTCAGTCCGGTAATGGTGTTTACGACGAGCAAGACCGAAAAGCTTTGGCAGAAGAACTGAAAGGAATTCGTGACGAAGTTTTAGGACTTATGAATTCTAAAGATGAGAACGGTGACTACCTATTTTCGGGTTTCCAGAAGCGTACAGAGTCGTTTAGTAAAAACCCCGTGACTGGAAATTATGATTACAACGGAGACGATGGAAGGAACCAAGTTCAGCTTTCTCCTTCGCTCCGTGTGACCAGTTTGGAGCCGGGTAGTTCAGCGTTTCAAAATGTCGAAGCGAATCGCACTTTAAGATTTGCAGACAGTACTGGCGGAGTGAGTGATATCAATGCTCGTGTGGTTGATCGTGATGCTTTTGATAGCTTCCACGGAGCTCAATATGACAAAACTCAATCGCCAGCAGACAATGCATTACGTATCGACTTCGACGGAACCAACATTGAAGTTTTCCGTATCAATCAAACACCTGTGACTTCCGTAAGCGGCCCAACTCCGTACACACCTGGCGAACCTATGGTTTTTGAAGGCATAGAGTTGAACTTAGAAGGAACATTGGCAGCAGGCGATAGCATTGAAGTTCGTTTAAGTGAGCCAACTCAAAATGTCGTGACTACTATTGATCGTTTCATTGAAACCTTGGAAACCGAGGGCCTTACGTCCGATACCTTCCAGTCTCAGCTAGATGACGCTTTAGAGAATATAGATCGCGGGCAATCACAATTGGCTTCTACACGAGCTAAAATCGGTGGTCGTTTACAAGTTCTAGAAAATGCATTTTTAACTAATGCCGATCAAGAAATTTCTAACCGAGAAACGCGTTCGAAAATTGCCGATGTCGACTACTCAGAGGCGATGACTGAACTTACAAAACAAGATGTCTCGCTGCAGGCCGCTCAAGCGACCTTTACTCGAATTACAAGATTGAGTTTGTTTGACTTTATTCGATAGGAAGCACACTTTTGATTAAAACCAAAAAGCCCGTTTAAGGGCTTTTTTTTGTGTTTGATTGTAAATACATGAGATAAACCTCGTTTTTATACGTTTTATAGGTGAAAAAGGCTAAAGAAAATACAGATATCTCCGATAACTTAATTGTACAAACAAAATAATGATTAAAGGGCCGCAAAGAGCCTTACATCTGACGAGAAATCAGGAGAGAGCTGTTATGTCTTTATATGTAAATACCAACGTATCGTCGTTGAATGCTCAGCGACAATTAATCACCTCAAGCAACGCGTTAGATAAGTCTTTCCAACGCTTGTCTTCAGGCTTCAGAATCAACAGTGCAGCGGATGACGCGGCTGGCCTACAAATCACAAACCGCATGACTTCACAGATCATGGGTTTGAATCAGGCGGTTCGTAATGCGCAGGACGGTATTTCGGTAGCACAAGTTGCTGAAGGTGCCTTGCAAGAATCTACGAATGCACTACAACGTATTCGCCAGTTAGCGATTCAAGCACAAAACGGGATTAACTCAACGGCTGACCGCGTTGCTTTGCAAAAGGAAGTGTCGGCACTAAAAACCGAGTTGAACCGAATTGCTTCAACCACTCAGTTCGCCGGTAAGAGCCTTTTAGACGGAACTTACAATGAGCGCTTCTTAGTAGGTGCGAATGCAGGTCAAACGATCTCAGTTAACTTGTCTCGAAATGGCTTCTCAATTGGTGTGGGCGGCTTGAATATTGGTGACATTAGCGTGAGTTCTTTTGATGGCGCGGCTTCTGCGCTTACCCAAATTGATACCGCGATCTCTACTATTGGTGCAGCTCGCGCAGACTTGGGTGCTATCCAAAACCGCTTCCAGTCGACTATCCGAAACCTGAGCAATATTTCGGAAAACGTAACGGCTGCGCGTTCACGCATCATGGATACTGACTTTGCGAAGGAAACTGCAGAGCTGACGCGTTACCAGATCATCCAGCAAGCAAGTACAACTATCTTGGGACAAGCAAATCAGCGTCCTCAGGCAGCGTTGTCACTGTTGGGATAATAATACTCCCAAAAAGAGTAAGGAATGCTCTCTTGTTACGGCAAGATTGCCGGGCCAGGAAGGCCCGGCATTTTTGTATTTATTCCTAACTAAAAAACGGCAACTTTTGCCCCTTGCTATTTTTAAATTTTATCAGTTATACCCATTTCATTTGAATTTTCTTGTTAAGTGCTTAAAAGTGGCAATATTTGCCGTCTCTCGTTTTGCCGTTATATTTTACTTCCAAGTTGACGCTTTAATTGTATTCAGAAGCTATACCTCATAAACTGATTTCATAATAATTTGAATCAAGGACAACACATGACGATATCTACGCAAGAACTTGAAACCCTAATGCGAGACTCTGCACAAGATGCAATTAGATTTGCTCAAGAAGAGTTTTCAGTAGAACTGGACTCAAGCGCGAGCAGTGTTGCACAGGTGGACAAACTGATTCTTCTTATTCGCTCTGAATACAGTGAAGATTTACATGATTCGAAGTTGATTTTCACAGTATGTAATATGCTCGGTGCGTATGTAGGAGAAGTTTTCCGCAGATTTCACGGCGGCCAATGGGTATATGACGACTCAGATAAAGACGCCCCTGCGGTCTTTTTGGCACTGGGCGAATACACATTCGCATTCGCTGGCATGGTCTATCAACGCTTATTGAACGACGGTGTAATTAGTATCGAACAGTACTATTTACAAGCTGAAGAAGGCGCTGGGAAGAACCATTAAGCTGTTTGCTTAAAAAATATATATGGATTAAGTCACTGAAAAATAACAATAAATTATAGAAAAGCGGCAAAGCGGCAAAAAATTGCCGTTTTTTTCTAAAGAGTTGCCACCCCCTTCCGATAACTTGTGTGAGCATCATGAAGATGCCCTAGAAAACACACAGATTCTTCCCTTTACGGGAGCCAAACGAAAAGAAGGGGGACTTATGTCTCTTTATGTAAACACTAACGTTTCTTCATTAAATGGTCAGCGCCAGTTAATGAACTCAAGCAACTCACTAACTACCTCTTTTGAGCGTTTGTCATCAGGTTTCCGTATTAACAGTGCGGCCGATGACGCTGCGGGTTTGCAAATCACTAACCGCATGACTTCACAAATCATGGGTTTGAACCAAGCGGTTCGTAATGCTCAGGACGGTATCTCTGTAGCTCAAACTGCAGAAGGTGCATTACAAGAGGTGACCACTTCACTTCAACGTATTCGTCAGTTGGCTGTTCAATCTCAAAACGGTATCAACTCAACTGCTGACCGTGCTGCACTTCAAAAAGAAGTATCGGCTCTTAAAACAGAGATCAGTCGCATCGCGTCTACAACTGAGTTTGCTGGTAAGAAATTACTTGATGGTAACTTCTCAGAGCAATTCCTTGTTGGTGCAAACGCTAACCAGAATATCTCAATCACTTTGAGCCAGGACTTTTCAGCTTCAGGTTTAGGTATCAATGACTTGAGTGTTTCATCAACTGCGTCAGCGTCATCTGCGCTAGACACTATTGATAATGCGATTTCAACTATCGGTGCAGAGCGTGCAGACCTTGGTGCGATTCAAAACCGCTTCCAGTCTACGATTCGTAACCTGACTAACATCAGTGAAAACGTTTCAGGTGCTCGTTCACGTATTCGTGACACTGACTTCGCTGCAGAAACTGCCGAGTTAACTCGTGGCCAGATCATGCAGCAGGCTAGCTTGACCGTTCTGAGTCAGGCGAACCAGCGTCCTCAGGCAGCTCTATCTCTTCTAGGTTAAGAGTAAGCAGCAGGACTTAAGTTTGGGGGAAACCCCACCCTGGAAGTCGGCTGCTTGGGGAAGGAGGTTTCTCCGGGGGCACCCCAAGTAGCTGGCAGACTCCAAATTCTCTCTCTCGTCAGAGAATATTCGCCAGGCCTTCGGGCCTGGCATTTTTCTTTTTAGACGGCAAACACTTACCTCTAAATACGGCAATTTTTGCCGATTCTATTAAAGCAACCCGACAAATTGACGATATAATAACCGTAGGGGATTTGAACGGTGAGACAGCACTGTGCAAATCAAAGGTCCGCAATAGCGGGGCAGGGGCATGAGTTTATTTATCAATACAAATCTATCGTCTTTACGTGCACAGCGTATGCTGGGCATGTCTAGTCTTGCGCTAGATAAAAGTATGCAGCGCCTGTCTTCTGGCTTCCGTATCAATTCCGCAGCCGACGATGCCGCAGGTTTGCAAATTAGCACTCGCCTTACTTCTCAAATCCAAGGATTGTCGCAGGGCGTTCGCAACGCACAAGACGGTATTTCTGTGGCACAGGTTGCAGAAGGTGCTTTGCAAGAGAGCACCACGATACTTCAGCGTATTCGACAACTTGCGGTACAAGCTCAGAACGGAACGTATAGCACGCAAGACCGAGTTGCACTGCAAAAAGAAGTTACCCAACTGACTACAGAGCTGGATCGGATCTCTAGCAATACTGAGTTTGCAGGTAAAAAACTTTTAGATGGAAACTTTAATGCTTCGTTTTTGGTTGGGGCCAATGCCGGTCAAACAATTGACATTGATTTAACTGACCAAGCTTTTAGCAAGGCAGGCTTAAACCTTAACAATATTTCTGTGTCGAGTACTGCAGGAGCTTCTTCATTACTCGATCGAATCGATGGTGCTATATCAACTATTGGTGGTGCTCGTGCAGATTTGGGTGCGTTGCAAAATCGCTTTCAATCAAGAATTCGTTCCTTAAGCCAAAACCAAGAACAAATCACGGGCGCGCGCTCGCGTATTCGCGACACTGACTTTGCTAAAGAAGTAGCGGAAATGACACGCATGCAGATTATGCAACAAGCGAGCATTTCAATACTGTCGCAGGCGAATCGTTTGCCGGAATTGGTACTTCGTTTACTTGGGTAATTCAAAAGGTAGTTCAAAAAAGAACTGGCTGACCCGAGAAAGGAGGTTGTAGGGGGGCACCCGGATCAGCCAGCAGACAGTCGTCAAATATTTGTCTATTTCACATGTTCGTCGTCAATTTCCTATCAGACATCTATCTTTAAGCGAAACACGTGCCAACTTTCTAAATTGAGTGATTTTTTTCGTTTTAAGCCTTATCACGCTGTTATTTTAACACTTTGCGCAATTTTCTGTGTATTTTTTACTCAGTAAAGTTTATTAATTCTCAAGTAGTTACGGCAACAATTGCCGTAATTCGGAAAAAAATTGCCAAAAAAGCGAAAATTTTCCTCAAGTGTCTTTTTTGCGTGCCGATACATTCAGATGTAGGGGAACCTTAACTGTTATTTTGACGGTTAAGTTATTTGAAACGGCAAACAAGCTTAGCTTGTTAAAGGAGACAATTATGTCACTTTACGTAAACACGAACGTGTCATCTTTGAATGCACAACGTAACCTTAATAATGTAGGCAACCAACTTGGTACTGCATTTGAACGTTTGTCATCTGGTTTCCGCATCAACAGCGCAGCTGACGATGCAGCAGGTCTTCAGATTACAAACCGTATGACTTCTCAAATCATGGGTTTGAACCAAGCGGTTCGTAACGCTCAAGACGGTATCTCTGTAGCTCAAACTGCAGAAGGCGCATTACAAGAGGTGACCACTTCACTTCAACGTATTCGTCAGTTGGCTGTTCAGTCACAAAACGGTATCAATTCAACTGCTGACCGTGCAGCACTTCAAAAAGAAGTGTCAGCACTGAAAACAGAAATTAACCGTATCGCTTCTAACACTGAGTTCGCAGGCAAGAAATTGCTTGACGGTAACTTCTCTGAGAAGTTCTTGGTGGGTGCAAACTCAGGTCAAGATATTTCAATTACATTGAGCCAGCAGTTCAACGCGACTGGTCTTGGTATTAACGATGTTAGCGTTTCATCTACTGCTTCAGCGTCTTCTGCGCTAGATACAATTGACAACGCTATTTCGACAATTGGTTCTGAGCGTGCGGATCTTGGTGCGATTCAAAACCGCTTCCAGTCTACGATTCGTAACTTGACTAACATCAGCGAAAACGTAACTGGTGCTCGTTCACGTATCCAAGACACTGACTTTGCAGCAGAAACAGCTGAGTTAACGCGTAGCCAGATCATTCAGCAGTCTTCACTGTCTGTATTGAGCCAGGCTAACCAGCGTCCTCAGGCAGCATTGAGCCTTTTAGGATAAGTAATGCGTAGCAGCTATTCTATTTAAACTATACTCGTTATAGTTTAATAGATAGCTGCCAGCACTAGTTGCAGTTGGGAGGTCAATATGAGTATTGAAATCGCCGCAAAAGTGACTCCACAGAGTCCTCTTAGTGACGTTCAAAAAGAACAAACCGCAGAGGCTCGTGGGAAAGAGGTGCTGGCAGAAAGTCTAAATGGATCTAACCGTGGTCAAGCGGAAAAAGCTGCGAAGTCTCAGTCTGAGAAAGAGCAAGAAAGTCCGTTGGAAACTAAAGGAATCGGGGAAGTTGTCGATAAATTAAATGAAGTGCTTGAGGTGACTAATCGCCAATTGCAGTTTAAGGTCGACGACGAAGCTCAACGTACCGTGATTTCTGTGTTGGATCAGGAGTCTGGCGAGAAAATCCGTCAAATTCCTAGTGAAGATGTTCTGCGGTTAGTGTCTCGCATGCGAGAAATGGGAGATGGGGTCGACAAAGCTGTTGGTGTTCTCATCGATAGCAAGATCTAAAGAGGTGTAGTATGGGTGTTTCATCATTAGGTATTGGTTCAGGCTTAGCCTTGGACGACTTACTCGCACAGCTAGTTCAAGCTGAGCGAGCGCCTAGGATTGCGGCATTAGATAAGCGCGAAGACGAAACCAAAGTGCAAATTTCTGCAATTGGTAAGCTTCGTTCTGCAATGAATGCGTTACGCACGCCGTTGGATACGCTTGGCGATCCAGACCGGATGCAAGCGCGCGCTGCTACTGTGAGTAATCCTGACAGTGATAACCCTTATTTCACCATGGAATCTTCTCGTTCTGCTGCACGCGGCAACTACAGTATAGAAGTGCTGGACTTAGCTCGAGGTACTCGAGCTGAGTCTGGTGCTTTCACTGGTGTAGACCAAGAAATTACAACCGCTTCAGGCAACCTAACATTCGCAACTCAAGACGGAGAAGATTCGTTTAGCGTTGCTGTGGGTGCCAATGCTTCTTTGGAAGACATAGCAAGAGCGATTAATGAATCTGATGATAATTTCGGTGTGAGTGCTAGCTTAATCAATACGGGCGGCTCAACACCAGAAACGAGATTGGTGTTTACTTCGGATAAAACCGGAGAAGACAAAGAGCTTATCGTTTCGAATGATAATGAAGAATTAGATAGTGTATCGACCGTAGCCACGGGTGCAGGACCTGCAGGTATGACAATCGATGCAGAAGATAGCGCTGCAGATGCCCGCATTAGTATCGATGGTATCGAGGCATTTAGTTCGACGAATACCTTTGAAAATACCATTCAAAATACGTCGATTACCGTATTAAGAGAAACCGGTACTGAGGGAGCAATAGACGCTAGCGTAGACTACGACGCTGAGGGCGTGAAGTCTGCAATTGAATCTTTTGTTTCTGCATATAACAAGCTAATCGATGAGATTAACAACAGTACGAAATATCGCCCTGCCGGGGAAGACGGAGAGAGCAAAAGTGGTCCTCTAATCGGTGACTCAATGGTGCGCTCTATTCAGTCGACATTTAGTTCTATTGTTGCGGGTAGCACGGGTAGCGGTGAAATTAATAACCTGTTCCAGATTGGCCTCACTTTCGACAGCGACGGCAAGCTGGAATTCAGTTCTGACTCGATTGGCGACCAGGGCACAGGTAAGCAACGATTAACAAATGCTTTAGAAGAAAACTTTGACGCTGTAGCTGAAATGTTCTCTGGCGAAAATGGTATTGCTAGCCGATTAGACACTCTCGTGACTCAATATGGTCAGTCAGGTGGTTTATTGCAAGCTCGCTCACAAGCGGTACAAAGTCAACAAGAGCTAATTAAAGACGAGCGCGAAGCGTTCGAGCGCTACATTGAAAACTATGAAGAAACTCAGCGCAAGCGATTCGCTGGGCTCGACAGCACAATTACTAGCTTACAAAGCAATGCAAACATGATGTTTGCTCAATTGGGCATGGCTTAGGCCTAATTGACCTAATTTAACTGAGGTACCCTTATGTATAACAAAGGTTTGAAAGCGTATAAGACGGTAGGTGTGAGCAATCAGGCAGCAACTGCAGATCCTCATCGTGTCATTCAAATGTTACTGCAAGGGGCTCTTGAGAAAATGGCCTATGCGAAAGGGGCAATTGAGCGCAAAAATCATGAGGAAAAAGCAAAAAACCTGACCAAAGCAGTAGCGATTGTGTCTGCATTGCAAGGCGCTCTGAATTTAGATGTTAAGGCAGACGTAACAAGCAACCTTTATGATCTTTATGCTTTTATTATGGATCAGCTTACTGACGTAAGCCTTGATAATGATGTAGAGAAAATTGATAGAACCATGTACATTGTTCGTCAAATCAAAGAAGGTTGGGATGCGATACCTGAAGAAGCGAAAGAAGAAGGATATCGTATGCAGAGCGAGCGAGAGGCGATGGGTTAATGAACGATGACAAAATAGCCGAACATATAGAAGCTATTCAGTCACTCCAAAGCGAAATTGAGCAACTATTTGCAGACCCTGAAGATACACGGGAAACTGTCGCTGCGAAGCTTGAAACACATGAAAAGAGGCTGGAAAGCCTCTTTGCTGATCTTGGCGGCGAAAAACCAGACGACCAAACCTTACGCTTTCTTAGAGATACACAGAAAAAAATAGAAACCTGGACTCAGCAAGCCATGCGCGAAAGAGAGCAAACTAAAAAAATATTGCTTGAATTGGCGCAAGGACGAAAAGCTAAGAAACTATACTAATTATGCTAAAAACGATTCGTTACCACCTTTCTGAAGATAAATCTGAGCAAGACCGTCTAGAACAACAACTAGAAAGCTTTCTTACCAAGCGTTTTGAAGATAATAGAGCGGCATTTCAAGTTGTAATGCCGAACCTAGCGGTGGCCTTTCAAGAGTCTGTTATCGACGATTACGGGTTGTTTTGCAACAAGGAAGGCGAACTCAATTTAACGAGTCGTAGCAACAGTCAGGTCGTCTATGGATTGCACCCAGAACAAGAATCAAAAGCAGATATAAACCAATTCTTAGAAAATGCGCCCGTAGTTAATTTAGTGGGCGAGCAGGCCTCTGCGAAGCCGCTTCTTCGCTCATACCAAATGCCCGAAAGCAATGGCTTTGTGCCAGCTATACCGATGGAGCCTCTGACTGAAAATCCAGATACTGTAGTGATGTTTGGTCTGGGTTTAGGGTATGCGTTGGAGCATCTTCTCGAGATGACCACACCGCAAAACGTCATTATTTACGAGCCAACCTTAGATTTCTTCAGGGGCAGTATCCGGATTGCGAACTGGAAGAAAATGCTTCTAGACGCAGAGAAACGTGGCATTCGCTTATTTTTACAGATAGGTCAAAACGGCCTTAATATTGGGGAAGATCTAAAGCAACTTCATGAAGCTTTTGGTTCGACCAAGGTGCATTTATATAAGCACTACCACGAACCCGCGATGGATGTGGTTTACGACTATTTGCTTGGCCCGGAATTTAACTTTAATGCGTTAATTAATGGTCAGGTACAGTTACCTTCGCTTGATCACGTAACGCACTACTTACCTTTTAGGGCAGGAAAAGTTAGCTCTTCTATAGACAAAGAATCCGCGCGCGAAAAAATTGTTAAAATGAAAGCGCTGAAGGCAAAGAATCTCGAAGCTCTCGCATTGCAGTTTCCGGAAATATACGAACAACTTAAGGATTATACCCCTCAGTATTGGCAGGCGTTTATCGACGATTCAGGCGAACTTAACGTTTACCATGAGCAACGTTTTGGAGCTTTGTATCATGCAAACCCCAGAGAGTTGGCAAGCCAGGCTATACAAGCATTTTCTGAAGAGCCGAATAGAAATGACATGTTTGCTGGGTATAAAGGTGGGAAGTTATGGAAATACAGGCATTTCCGCTGTAACCGCTTTTTTGGCAAACTCTTTGAAGAGCTTGAAACTGATGGTCAGTTTATTCCAGACACAGTGAGTAGCTTAATTTGGTTTGGTTTAGGCTTAGGTTACCCACTTGAGCAATTGTTTGACGATTACGACATCAAGTCACTCTATATTTACGAACCGAACCCTGAATTTTTATATTGGTCTTTATTTACCACGCCTTGGCATGAAATCCTTCCTGCTCAAAGAGAGAGGGGAACCCATTTATATATCAATGTGGGCGACGACGGTACTTACATTCAGGAAGATATGTTTAGTCAATTTCACTCTGAGGGTGGCTATCTAACCGCAAGTGCGTTTTTCTTCAGCCCAATGTATTACCCAAGTATGCAGCCTCACATCAACCAACTGCGACGAGACTTCGAAAGTTATTTGATGCTGAGCGAGTACTTTGACCATGTTAGGTTTAATATTTCCCACACTAAAGCGAACTTAAAAAGAGGGGCCGAGGTACTTAAGCATGGTGCCCAGATCAGCCCAGAATTTGCTGAAACGCCTGTGATGATTGTTGGGAACGGGCCTTCGCTTGACGACACTATCGACCTACTTAAAGAGCGTCAGTCGGAGTTTCTAATTATTTCTTGTGGTACCGCTTTGAAACCTCTTTATGAAGCGGGTATCACACCAGACTTTCACACGGAAGTTGAACAAAACAGAGCTACTTATCAGTGGATCACGCAGATACCAGACCGCGAGTGGTTAAAGAAAATTTCTCTACTCTCATTAGCGTCACTTCATCCTGACACAGTTGCTCTGTTCAAAGAACAACTCATGATCTTTAAACATGGTGAAGCCGGAACTGAGGCATTTCTTCGGTATGCGGAACACCGGAAAGTCTATGCAACTCTGGATTACTGCTACCCAACAGTGACGAACATGGCTGTATCTGCGGTCATTTTCCTCGGCTTCAAAAACCTATTTTTAACGGGAGTAGATTTAGGTTTTAAAAGTGTGGGTCATCATCATTCTAAGAATAGTGCTTACTACAAGGACAGTGATGAAAGTTGGCACGACTATGAGGAAATTGCTGGTGAGGGCATTCCTGTGCACGGCAATCTTTCTGGCAATATTCGAACGAAATATGAGTTCCAGTTAGCTTGCAGAATTATGACCCAGTTACTTCGTAAATCGAATGGAATTAAGGTTGTAAATACTAGTGATGGGGCGTTTATCGAAGGGTCCATTCCTAAACATTTCGTGGAAATAGAAGAACAAGCAAACCTCTCGAAAAGCAACGTTAAGCAAGCCATGAGAGATGAACTGTTTACTCGAGACCAAGTTGATACTGTGGTTGAAGCTATCGAAGCGCGAGAGGCGGAAGATAAAGTACTGCCAGAAATGGATGAGTTGTGGAAGCTTCACGAAAAGCCTGTGACTACGCGAGAAGAAGCATTAAAGCAGCTTGAGCGTGAGAAGTTATTCTTAATTGAACTCTACAAACGAGACCAGTCTATTTGGTTCTATTTGATTTTTAGTAGTGCCCACTTCATTAGTTCTGCTTTAATTCGACTACTTTACTTAGCTAAAGATAATGACCAAGCGATTGAGTATTACGAAAAGGGTCTTGAGGTTTATAGAGACTTTCTAATACTCACAAGAAAAGACTGGATTAAAGACAAAGACGCATTTGACAGCACAGTGGTTAAATCTTTGCTGAGTAAAGAAGAACAAGATGCGCTAGATTTTTAAGCTTATCTTCTAAGGAATCTGGCAGACGCTCATTCTTTTCTATATGTCGTAGCATTAGAGAAGCTAAGCTTGCGATTAAACTCGCAGACCAAAACCGTCCTATATTCTTCGAGTGGTTAGAGCTCAAAATCTGAGTGTCAGAATCTTCCAATAGGCGATACAAATGTTGCTGCGCAAGTTCTGGCTGCATTAGGCATATATCTTTAAGTTCGTCGAAATAAGCAGTTGAGTCGCAATTGTAACCTAACTGACTCCACTGAATTGTGCAGCGAGAAACGGGGGTAATTTCAGCGTCGAATAGCGCTCTATTGGCGGGAATTTGCTTCAGGACTTCAGCCCCCAAAGGTAAGCCTTCACTTATAGAAAAGTATTGAGCAGTAGGGCTTTGCTGGATAATCTTTTTTAGCTGTTGTGCTGAAAATATAAACTCTCGTTTTGTGTGAACCAGTTGACCGTCAACATTTACGGCTTCAATCGCTCCACCTGAACTGTGCTTGTATTGTTCAAAGCTCGTTTGTTCATACATCTCTCCACCTGCGTGATGTTCGCTTCCTTTGAATGCCAAATCAATTCCCGCTAAGAATACCGAGTCAGCACCTAGTTTGGGCATCAACTCTGCTGCCAAATTGGCGACCGTTGGAAAAGCTTCGGTTACACGGATGGCGTCATCTGGAATGTGAGGCACTACTTCATCGAACGGATGCCCGTCGATAACAAAACTTCTTTGCCTTTGAAATAAAGAACGTAATCTATGATTAAACCCGAGTGGACCTACAAATGTTGTTTCTGAATAAAACGCTTCGGGTAACGACGAAAGGTGACCTGCAAAATATTCCAACTCCAAGTGCAGGTGTGGAGTGATGTTTTCTTGAGCTAAAGTGGATATTGCTGTACCACAAGAGACAATTAAATATCCAGCAAATGCACCCTTGCGTAATTCCGGAATGATTTTCTTCAGTGAGGGCCCATTACCTAATATGAGAGCAGGAACTTTGCCATTTCCTGATTCGGGCCAGCGACTTCTGCGAGTAAGTACGTTTTGCTCTATTTGGGTGGTATGCAAAGCAGACTGGTAAAGCCGTTGTACACCGGTTGTCGGTTGAACTAAATATCTTAACTCTAGCTCACATAACTGGCGTAACTGCTCTAGAGCGCTGGAAGGATCGCCTTGATAAATTCTAAGTGATGAATGCTGCGCTTTCGAAAGCGAGTTTAATGCAAGAAATAGTTTTCCAGGAAGCTCTGACTCACTTCCATTGATAGAGAGAATTTCTATACCGAGTTCATTAGCCTTTTGAATAGCGTCTTCAGCGAAAGATTGATGAGGGTGCACCAATACGATACGCGTTAGGTTTCGTTTGTGTATCGCGTGCTTAAGTATGCTGGCGGAGGCTCCAACCAAAATAAGAGTCCAAGGCTGTTCATAAGCTATGGAACTATGCCTTAGGTTATCTATAAGGGTGTTCAATAATTCAAATTCACACAGGTCCTTAAATTTATGCGTATGTACGCGCAAACTCGGATCGCAGTCATAGGTCCAGTTCAATGCTTGCTCAAAATGCCAAATTGCCTCACTTTCTTCGTCACTGCTTAGAGTTTGGATGACCGTACATGGTTTTACACTTAAACCGTGTTGTTCTAGCGTCTCTAAATCCTGTTCCACTTGCTCAATGGTCCCGCCTATTTGAAAAATGAGCTGGGACCCTGTAAACGCCTTTCTCCAATCGTGAGCATGCAAGCTTACATAAAGCTCTGATAAGCTAGATACATAAACGAGTATTACAGGAGCGTGGTTAGTGGCAATTAGAGAAAGAACATTTGCGCCGCTGTGCTGTAACGATATAGCCAGCAAACTAGCTTTACTCTCGCTCAGCTTATTGCATATTTGGACATAAGAAGCTTCATATTCTCTGGGAGGCCAAGCGAAAGTCATGGACTGTGAGAGTAGAAGTTGAACGTCGCCTGCTCTGTCTATGCACAAGGTGTCATGCTTTAGTGCATAGCTCTTCAGCTGTTTCACCAATTCCGGCTGCTGCAGTTGCAGTAGCGCTAGATTGTCTTCAAACCTATGTTTGGCTGCCTCTAACCCCTCCGTAAGTTTCTGCTCGTCGGGTTCGATTTGGTGGCGAAAGTCTCTGAATTGCATTTTATGAACTTAAATTCTCGGTATGCTTGATAACTTGCTCAACCACATATTTTTGCTCTTCATGGGTAAGGTTTGGATGAAGAGGCAGGGTGATGGCTTGGTCATAGTAATGCTCGGCATTAGGAAAGTCGCCACGGTTGAAGCCGAACTGTCTGAAGTCAGGTTGGAAATGCACAGGGATGTAATGCACGTTAACTCCAATATCGTTCGCCCTTAATTCTTCAAAAAGTGCCCGACGAATTGCTTTATCTACCTGAATCACAAATAGATGGTAAGAGGAATATACTTGCTCTTCGAGCTTTAAATAACCTATCTGTGTGTTTTCAAATTGAGCACGGTAAAACGAGGCAATCTCATTTCGCTTGGTAACAAACTCGTCGAGCCTCTGGAGCTGGCTTAATCCCAAAGCTGCCTGTAGTTCAGTCATTCGATAGTTGAAGCCAAGCGATTGCTGTTCGTAGTACCACGGTTCAGCGCTTTCGGGGAGATCTTCAGGAGCTCGAGTTATGCCATGACTACGAAGTTCAGTAAGGCGCTTCGCCATCGCTGCATTGTTGGTGGTAATCATTCCACCCTCTGCGCTCGTAATAATTTTGACTGGATGAAAGCTGAACACGGTCATCTCGGAATATTCACATTTGCCGACGGGGTGCCCTTCGTATTTGCCTCCTATGGCATGACTGGCATCTTCAATGATCTGGATATTGTGCGGACTGGCGAGCTCATGGATGGCTTTCATGTCGCAGCTGGCGCCGCCGAAGTGAACCGGAATGATTACCTTAGGAAAATTATTGTTTTGTGCTGCGCGCTTTAGCTTTTCTGAAAGGGCATGAATACTCAGGTTGCCAGTTTGTTGGTCTATGTCTATAAAGTCGACTTTGGCACCGCAATAACGGGCACAATTTGCTGAAGCAACAAACGTATTGGGTACGGTCCAAACCGTATCTTCGGGGCCTACGCCCGCGGCTAAACATGCGATATGCAATGCTGAAGTCGCGCTATTCACGGCTACCGCAAAACTAGCTTGGCAATAGTCTGCAATAGCTTGCTCAAATTCTGGGACAATTGGGCCTTGCGTCAGAAAGTCGCTGCGGAGAACTTTCTCTACCGCAGCTATGTCTTCTTCAGATATATCTTGTCGACCGTATGGAATCATGCGTTTGCTAGAATATTAAAGTCTTGAATTTGCTCTGTAGACAAAAAGTCTGGATTAGTTGCTGAGTTATACTCGAACCCTAATTCGACCTGCTTTCCTCGCTCCCCTAGACCATTTTTGGCGTAATCGAGTTTGCCGGAAAACATTTTTATTGTAGGTGCAATGACAAAATGGTCGTTAAACTCAAATGTATGATAACTATCGTCTGACGGGCACATAATCTCGTGGAGTTTCTCACCCGGACGAATACCTATTTCTCTCATCTTCAAGTCTGGCGCCATTGCTCTAGCTAAGTCAGTTATTTTTACTGATGGAATTTTCGGAACGAATATCTCCCCACCTTGCATGCGCTCAAAGTTTTTCAAAACAAAGTCGACGCCTTGCTGAAGTGTAATCCAGAAGCGAGTCATATCTGGGTGAGTAATAGGGAGATCTTTTGCTCCGTCTTTAATTAGCTTCCTGAAAAACGGAACAACAGACCCCCTAGAGCCAACAACGTTTCCGTAACGAACTACGGCAAAGCGAGTTGCACGGTCTCCGGTCATGTTATTTCCAGCTACAAACAGCTTGTCAGAGCATAACTTGGTTGCGCCATACAAATTCACTGGGTTAGCTGCTTTGTCGGTAGAAAGTGCGATGACTCGCTTTACGTTATTGTCTAAAGCAGCCCAAACTACGTTTTCTGCACCGTCTACGTTTGTACGAATACATTCCATAGGGTTGTATTCAGCTGCGGGGACTTGCTTCAGCGCAGCCGCATGAATAACGTAGTCTACGCCGTACATAGCTCGGTTCAGACGATCTCTGTCGCGAACATCGCCAATGAAATACCGCATACATGGATGGTCAAACTGCTGCTGCATTTCAAACTGTTTAAGTTCATCGCGGCTATAAATAATTATTTTGCGAGGTTTGTAGCGCTTGAGGAGCGTCTCGGTATAACGCTGTCCAAAAGAGCCGGTGCCGCCGGTAATTAGAATATTCTTATTATCAAACATGGTTTTGGCTCGCTTTGATGACTTCTTCTTTTATAACAGCAATAGCCTAACGGGGCTAGTTTTCTCGGAAATTGAAGCCTAAATATTTTCGTTTTATCCAGTCCGTGTTAGTGTTGCGAAGTTGTTAGCAAGAAGATGTAAGAGAATTATTGTGAGCACACGCACTTACCAAATAGAACAAGTTCTTGTTAGATGCATGGAAGAAGTGGCTGCGCAGACCGGTAACGAGTTAGTCGCAGATATTAATCCGCATGCGAGTTTTCAGGAGTCTGGCTTAGATTCCTTGGGTGTTGCCATGGTGGTAGCGCGTATGGACGAGCAGCTAGGTTGCAGCCCTTTTAGAGACGGTTCTTGTAGTGAACCCCCTCATACCATCGCAGAACTCATTTCTTTATATCGCCACGCAGAAGACGATCGCTAAGTCTCAGAAAGCAGAAAAGCACCCGAAGGTGCTTTTCAAATGCTTTAATCGAAGTTTCGATTATGCAGATAGCGCGTTGATTTTTGCGCTTAAACGGCTCTTATGACGTGCCGCTTTATTTTTGTGAATTAGCCCTTTGGTCGCATAGCGGTCCAAAATTGGGGTTAATTCAGCGAAAGCTTCTTGCGCTTTTGCTTGCTCACCTGCAGCAATAGCCGCAGTTACTTTTTTGAGGTAAGTGCGCATCATAGAGCGACGTGCTGCATTATGTTGACGGTTTTTTTCCGCCTGAAGCGCGCGCTTTTTCGCAGACTTGATGTTAGCCAAGGTTAACTCCTGAAAATGAATCTAAAACTGAACCGGAAATTTAAGGTCGTGGACTATGCCTTTTTCCGCTTCAAAAGTCAATAAATGTCCGATTTATTTGTGCAATAAATTACGGTTAATTATCTCCGATAACCATACTCGTGATCAAGTACTGTCCGGTGAACTCTTCCTCGCTGTGCGGTCGCATGCTAATCTGAACGCAAAAAACAGCTTCATATCAAGGGACACACGCTAGTGACGGCAAAAGTCGAGCAGCAAGAAAAAGCACCACAACCAAGGCTATTTCGTTCAGGTTTTATTGTCAGTGTAATGACATTCCTCTCGCGGGTTTTAGGCCTAGCCAGAGATGTAGTGATTGCTGGGTTAATGGGGGCGGGTGCAGCAGCAGACGTATTCTTTTTCGCGAATAAAATACCCAACTTCCTACGCCGACTCTTTGCTGAAGGGGCTTTTGCACAGGCGTTCGTACCTGTTTTAACCGAGTATCATCGTGGCAAGTCGTTAGACGAAACGCGATTATTGATTGCCCGAACGGCCGGTACTTTAGGTACTATTGTGGGTATCGTGACTTTGGTCGCTATGGTGCTCTCGCCAGTGGTCGCTGCATTGTTCGGTATGGGGTGGTTCCTCGACTACTGGAATGACGGCCCGCAAGCGGCTAAGTTTGAGTTGGCGAGTCTGTTACTCAAAATCACCTTTCCTTATTTATTTTTCATTACCTTGACAGCTTTAGCCGGTGCTGTACTGAACACTTTAGGCCGTTTTGGTGTTGCTGCCTTTACGCCGGTGTTACTTAACGTATCTATTATTGCTTGTGCTTTATGGTTAGCTCCAAATCTTGAACGGCCTGAAATCGGTTTAGCCCTTGGTGTGTTTATAGGTGGTGCTGT
The DNA here is from genome assembly GCF_004344885.1 of Lysobacter sp. N42. Classification (NCBI taxonomy): domain Bacteria; kingdom Pseudomonadati; phylum Pseudomonadota; class Gammaproteobacteria; order Lysobacterales; family Lysobacteraceae; genus Lysobacter; species Lysobacter sp. N42. The sequence goes on along the minus strand of NZ_SKFB01000002.1, from coordinate 186,642 downwards.
TCAATTCTTTTTCCAATTACCTTTTTTGCGTGCAGCAGGAGTTCTTGTTTTACCGAAATGGGGTTGGCGCGACCCAGGTGTAGTGCGCATTCGAACGCTTATGATCCCGGCTTTATTTGGGGTGTCGGTCAGTCAAATTAATTTGTTGTTCGACACGTTAATTGCCAGCTTCCTGCAAACCGGTTCAATTAGTTGGTTGTATTATGCCGACCGGCTCTTAGAGTTTCCTCTAGGATTATTTGGCATCGCCATTGCTACGGTTATTTTGCCTGCGCTTTCGGCGCGCCATGTAGACCAGTCTGCGGAGAAGTTCTCTGCAACATTAGACTGGGGCGTGCGCATGGTTGTGATTCTTGGTGTTCCTGCTATGACAGGTCTTATCGTGTTGGCTGAGCCTATGCTCATGGTGCTATTTATGCGAGGTGAATTTTTAGCAAGTGATGCCAATTACGCATCTTTAGCGCTCATTGCTTATGCCACTGGCTTATTGAGTTTTATGCTCGTGAAGGTTTTGGCAACAGGATTCTTCTCAAGACAAGACACTAAACGGCCAGTCAAGTACGGCATTATTGCTATGGTCGCCAACATGGTATTCAACATTATTTTTGCGATTCCATTTGGCTATGTAGGGTTGGCACTTGCTACGGCACTATCGGGCACAGTTAACGCATTATTGCTTGGCGCCGTACTGTATCGAGAAAAAGTTCTATTGTTGCCACGGACCACCCTGTTGTTTGTTTTGCGTGTAGTGGTTGCTGCATTAGCCATGGCATGGGCGGTTCAGTATTGTAGTCCGAATATCGAACAATGGTTGGCCGCTGAGTTTTTTGTACGCATCGGTTGGTTAGCAGCATTGGTCGCAAGTGGTGCACTTGTTTTTGCAGTGACATGGATTTTAGTTGGAGGGCGTCCTCATCATCTTAAATCCGCTTAAATCGGCATTAAAACTACTGAATCCTTGTAGCGATTTCGCTATAATCGCGCGCTTATGAAATTAATCCGTGGTTTACATAATATTCGTACCGAGCATCAGCATTGTGTGCTGACTATCGGTAACTTCGACGGTGTCCATCTTGGGCATCGTTCAGTGCTGTCTCGCGTAAAGGAAAGCGCCGAGGCTTATGGCGTGCCCGCTGCAGTTATGATTTTTGAGCCGCAGCCGCTGGAATTGTTTCGTCCAGCTCAAGCTCCTGCTCGTTTAACGCGCTGGCGCGAGAAGTACGAGTTAATGACTCCGCTAGGATTAGAATACCTAATTTGCACCCGGTTTAATGCTACATTTTCTCAGCAGCCAGCAATGCACTTTATTGAGCATGTACTGGTTGAGAAGTTAGGTGTTAAACATTTAGTTGTTGGCGACGACTTTAGATTCGGTAAAGGGCGTGAAGGCGACTTTACAATGTTGCAAGAAGCGGGTAAGAAGTTTGGTTTTGAAGTTTCAGATACAGCCAGTTTTCGCCAGTCAGACGCACGCGTATCAAGTACTCTTATTCGTGAAGCTTTGGCTCGAGGCCAATTCCAGGATGCAGCAGAAATGCTTGGGCATCCTTTTCATTTTTCTGGTCGTGTAAGTCATGGCGAAAAAAATGGTCGGAAACTCGGTTTCCCTACTGCAAACATACCGTTAAAGAGATTGCATAGTCCTTTACACGGAGTGTATGCAGTAAAAGTGATGATTAATGAACAAGAATGGTTGGGTGTGGCAAATATCGGCTATCGCCCAACCTTTGAAGGCCAACGAGCGCAGGTAGAAGTACATATTTTCGATTTCGCTGAAGACGTGTACGGGCAAGAAATGCGTGTGTATCCCCAGCATTTGATTCGTGAAGAACAGAAGTTTGAATCGTTACAGGCACTTCAAGAACAAATTAGTAAAGATAAAGCAGCTGCTTTGGCATGGTTTGAAAAGCCAATTTAGCGTGAAACTAAGCGCGTTAATCGTTAAGATGGCGCGAGCAGAATTTTAGATTAAATTAAGGGCAACGGGCATAAGCATGAGCGACTATAAATCCACTCTAAACCTTCCTGATACGCCATTTCCTATGCGTGGAAACTTGGCCAACCGAGAGCCGCAAATGCTGGCGAAGTGGTACCAAGACGATCTTTACGGAAAAATTAGAGCCGCGAAAAAAGGTCATCAAAAGTTTATTTTGCATGACGGCCCTCCTTACGCGAACGGTTCAATTCATATCGGTCATGCGGTAAACAAAATTATTAAAGACATGGTTGTGAAGTCTAAAACGTTAAGCGACTTCGACGCCCCTTATGTCCCTGGTTGGGATTGTCATGGTTTGCCCATTGAATTGGTTGTCGAGAAAAAGTACGGCAAGCCAGGTAAAAAATTAAGCACTGGTGAGTTTCGTCAAAAGTGTCGTGAGTATGCCCAAACTCAGATCGACGGCCAGCGCGAGGATTTCAAACGTTTAGGCGTGTTTGGTGACTGGGACAACCCTTACCAAACCATGAATTTTGAGCAAGAAGCTAATATTGTTCGTGCGCTCGGTAAAGTTATGGACTGTGGTCATTTGCACCAAGGTTTTAAACCCGTGCATTGGTGTACAGACTGTGGCTCAGCGCTTGCAGAAGCTGAAGTTGAATACAAAGACAAACAGTCACCGGCAATCGATGTTCGCTTTTTTGCAGAAGACGAGCAAACGTTAGTCAGCAAATTTAGTCACCCAGAAGGGCACGAAGGTGAGGGTCCTGTAAGTGTACTGATTTGGACAACAACACCTTGGACGATTCCAGCGAACATGGCCGTTACGCTTGCTGCCGGTTTAGAATACACCATGGTACAAGTTGAAGGTGACAAACCTGAGCGTCTCGTGCTTGCCACAGACCTCGTTACTCAAGCCATGGAACGTTATGGCATCACCGATTACCACAAGTTAGGTTTCTGTAAGGGCGCCGACCTTGAACACTTACGCCTACATCATCCGTTGCAGGAGCGAACAGTTCCACTCATTCTGGGCGAACATGTAACTACTGACTCGGGTACAGGCTGTGTACATACGGCACCTGGGCATGGTGTAGACGACTTTATGGTCGGACAAAAGTACGACCTAGAAGTTTACAACCCTGTAAACGACAACGGCGTATACAAGGCTGACACTCCGGAATTTGCCGGGCAGCACGTTTTCAAAGCGAACCAAGCAATTGTTGATAGCCTGATCGAATCGGGATGTTTGGTTCATCATGAACAATATGAGCACTCGTACCCACACTGCTGGCGCCATAAAACTCCTATTATTTTCCGAGCCACACCACAGTGGTTCATTAGCATGGAAAAAGAAGGCTTACGAGAAAAAGCTTTGGAACAAATTAAAGCCGTTCGTTGGGTTCCGGAGTGGGGCGAGCAACGTATCGCAGGCATGGTTGATGGCAGACCAGACTGGTGTATTTCACGTCAAAGAACGTGGGGTGTGCCGCTTACTCTATTTGTAAATAAAGAAACAGATGCCTTGCACCCTAAGTCTAGTGAGCTTCTTGAACAAGTCGCAAAACTTATCGAAAAAGAGGGTATTCAGGCCTGGTTCGACCTAGACCCTGCTAGCTTACTCGGAGAAGAAGCTGCGCAGTACCGCAAGCTTACAGATACGTTAGACGTTTGGTTTGATTCAGGTGTAACGCACTATGCAGTTCTTGCTCAGAATGAAGATTTAGCTTGGCCAGCAGACCTTTATTTAGAAGGTTCAGATCAGCATCGCGGTTGGTTCCAGTCTTCTTTGTTAACAGGCGTTGCTACAAAAGGTGAAGCACCGTATAAGCAAGTGTTAACTCACGGTTTTACTGTGGATGGCCATGGCCGCAAGATGTCTAAGTCTTTAGGTAACGTGGTTGCACCACAAGAAGTATGGAACAAGCTAGGTGCTGACATTTTAAGACTGTGGGTGGCATCAACCGACTACACCGCAGAAATGACGGTTTCTGATGAAATCTTAAAACGTTCGGCAGACGCATATCGTAGAATCAGAAATACCGCACGTTTCTTATTAGCGAACTTGAATGGTTTTGAGCCTAGTCAGCACCAAGTTGCGGTGGAAGACATGGTTGCTATTGACCACTGGATTGTTCGTCGTGCAAAAGCTTTGCAAGAAGAGTTGCTAGGCGCATACGACGGCTATCAGTTTTTAACGGTAGTGCAGAAGTTAATGCACTTCTGTTCAATTGACTTAGGTAGTTTCTACCTCGACATTATTAAAGATCGTCAATACACCGCGAAGAAAGACAGTGTTGCACAACGCTCGTGTCAAACCGCGCTTTGGCATATTTCAGAAGCACTTGTTCGTTGGATGGCTCCAATTATGAGCTTTACAGCGCAAGAAATTTGGGAATCTATGCCAGCACCAGCGGAAGGCCAACGCAGCGATTATGTATTTACTGAGACTTGGTATAAAGACTGGCCAGCAAACGTAGACACAGAAACAAGTATGCGTAACCAAGACTGGCAGCAGCTACTAGAAGTTCGTGGTGAAGTGAACCGAGCGTTAGAAATGGCGCGTAAAGAAGACAAGATTGGTGGTTCCTTACAAGCGGAAGTTACACTGTTTGCCTCAGACGAATTAAAGGCGGTATTGGAAGCAGCAAAAGATGAACTGCGCTTTGTTCTACTTACTTCTGAAGCTACGGTGGCATCTCTTTCTGATGCAACGGAAGAAGCGGTAAGCACAGAAATTGAAGGCTTAAAAGTTGGCGTGTTAAGAACTTCTTACGAGAAGTGCGCGCGTTGCTGGCATCACCGTGAAGACGTTGGGGTGAACCCAGAGCACGAAGAACTGTGCGGCCGCTGTGTAACTAACGTAGCTGGCGACGGTGAGTCGAGGATTTTCGCATAATGTCGAATGCAGAAGTAGCGCCTAAGACTTGGCAGCAATCTGGGCTTAAGTTTTTATGGATTACAGCACTAATATTAGTAGCAGACCAAGTCACTAAGCTTTGGATCCTGAACAATCTAGCTTTAATGCTGGACCGTATAGAGGTTACGTCGTTCTTTAATATTGTTCACGTACGAAACTATGGCGCAGCATTTAGTTTTTTAGCTGACCACAGCGGCTGGCAACGCTGGTTTTTCACCTCGATTGCTATCGTGATTAGTGTACTTTTACTGGTGCTGTTACGCCGTCAATCGGAGAACCTAAAGCGTGTGAACATTTCCTTTGCACTCATTATCGGTGGTGCAGTAGGGAATGTTATCGACCGTATTCGATTGGGATCTGTAGTCGACTTCCTAGACGTTCATGTGGCAGGTTGGCACTGGCCAGCATTCAATGTTGCCGACAGTGCCATTGTTGTTGGCGCATTGCTGATGATTCTAGACAGTTTATTAAGTAGTAAAGAGGCCAAGTAAATGACTGAACTGGCAACTATTGCTGCAGGCAGTCGTGTAGTTTTGCACTTTGACCTGAAGCTTGAGGACGGCTCCGCTGCAGATAGCACAAGAGTAAATGGTAAGCCTGCGCGATTAACCATTGGCGACGGCAACCTGACCCCCAACTTCGAGCAATGTTTAATGGGCTTAAAGGTCGGCGACAAAGAAGAGTTTACACTGCCACCTGAAGACGCGTTTGGTGAACCGAACCCGCAGAACATCTATCATGTCGAGCGCAGTCGTTTTTCTTTCGACGCTCCTCCGGAAGTGGGTTCAATCATTGCTTTCACGCAGCCAGACGGACGTGAAGTGCCGGGAATTATTCGTGAAGTGAATGGTCAAATGGTTACCGTTGACTTTAATCATCCACTGGCAGGGCATAAAGTGACCTTTGCAGTGGAAATCTTAAGTGTGGAGTCTGCATGAAGATTATTCTTGCTAATCCGCGTGGGTTTTGTGCTGGTGTAGACCGCGCGATTACCATTGTAGAGCAAGCCTTGGCATTATTTGAGCCACCTATTTATGTGCGCCATGAAGTTGTTCATAACAAGCACGTAGTAGACGGCTTGCGTGAGCGAGGTGCGGTGTTTGTTGAAGAGCTTGATCAAGTTCCTGACGACGCGATTGTTATATTCAGTGCTCATGGTGTTTCCCGTGCAGTGCGCGACGCCGCTGCTCAACGTGGGTTGAAAGTTTTCGATGCCACATGTCCATTAGTGACAAAGGTACATATGGAAGTTACTCGTGCGAGTCGTCGCGATCAAGAGTGTGTGCTCATTGGTCATTCGGGCCACCCGGAAGTAGAAGGCACGATGGGGCAGTATTTCAGTGAAGACGGTGGAATATATCTTGTTGAGTCAGTAGAAGACGTGGCTAAACTGCAAGTTAAAGACCCTTCTCAGCTGCACTATATGAGCCAAACAACACTTTCGGTAGATGACACAGCAGACATTATTGATGCGCTTCGCGGACGCTTTCCAGCAATTCAAGGACCGCGCAAAGACGATATTTGCTATGCCACCCAAAACCGCCAAGATGCGGTTCGCGAGCTGGCTGCTGACGCCGACTTAATGTTAGTCGTAGGTGCGCGCAATAGTTCCAATAGTAACCGCTTACGGGAACTTTCTGAGAAGATGGGAACAAAAGGTTACCTTATCGACAACGCAGATTGTATCGATGCGGAGTGGTTAGAGGGTTGTACTTCAGTTGCTGTCACAGCCGGAGCTTCTGCACCGGAAGTGCTTGTGCAGGAAGTTGTGAACTGGCTACGCGAACATGGCGGTGCTCAAGCTGAAGTTGAAGAGCGCTCGGGCCGTGAAGAAAATGTGACGTTTTCCATACCACCGGAACTACGCATAATTTAGTTTAATATGAGTTTCAAGAAACCGCCTTCGGGCGGTTTTTTTATGCGTCATTTCTGAAAAACCTTTTGTTCTAAACTCTAGCTACTAAGTTTAGTGCTCTAGTTATTCGTACAGCTTGAGCATGCAAGGAGGCATGTGTGGTTAAAGGACTAGGTTTTTCATTGATAGAACTCATGGCGTGTGTCGCTATTATGGCAGTGCTTTCGGGCATTTCGGTGCCCGTTTTTCACCATTGGCAAAACAAGCAAAAGTTCGCGGCTATGGTCAGCCAAATTGTCGGGGCTATTGAACAAGCGAAGGCATTTTCTATACAACGTCATCAAGACTATTGGGTAGGGTGGAACGATTCATGTTTTTGGGTCGATGCTTCAGAATCTAGTGATTGCGCACATCAAGCTTTCATGCGACCGGCAACGTTAACGATATCTAGTAATTTCTCGCAAGGTAATTCAATTCAGTTTTCTAAAGGCAGAGGAATGGCTGCTTTTAGTTCCGGTACTTTAAAGCTGGCTCACAACGCGTTTTTGCAGCATGAAGTTCGTATTGTTGTTAGCTCCCTTGGTCGTATTCGCTCGTGTCAGACAGGGCAGCTATTTCCTGCCATGGATCACTGTTGAAGCATGCGCAAGGCTTTACGCTCACCGAACTTATGCTTTCGGTTGCGCTTATTTCCGTGGTGTCGGTTGCGATGGTGTCTTGGACCGTAAATTATGTAGCAACGAACCACCAGGGAACTACTAGCGCTGAGGACTTAGCTTATTACTGGTTGCATTGGTTATGGGGCGATATTCAAAACTCGATGACCAACATCGATTCGTGGCAGTTCGAACAGCAATACCAGTGCTTGCTCTATGGTTCATTTGGGGTACGTGTAAAGAATAATGCTCTGCAATGGAGGCCTGCAGAAAGCGAGTGCGATAGTCGTGGCTGGCAAGCGTTGAATGACACGCATAATGTCCGCTTTAAGACTCTATCGGTGAAGCCTATGGCTGAACTGACCTCGATTTGCCTTGAGTATGCATCGCGTGAGCAGCCGAGAAAAAGAGAAGAGGTGTGTATGCCATGGCCTCTGCACTAAAAACTAGAGGGAGCGCTATTTTTGTGGTGCTCCTATTGTTGGCTATCGCGAGTACGGCGGTTGCTACTCGGTTGCATGAAGAGCGCCAAGCTATCGCCACAACAATATCTAACTTTGAAAGAGTAGCACTGCAGGTTCAGCTTAGATCTTTATTCGCTCAAGCTGCAGCGGCTATAGATGAGGGTAGTAGCTGGCCTCCAGCTTGGTACAACAATTCAGACACGAAAATCGAAGCAGCGAAACGTCAAGTTCCGTGCGAGCAATTCATCGACTCCGCATTAGACACAGAATTTGCAAGTGACGACTTTGAATGTATACGCATAGAACTAGAGGCAGTAACCAGCTCTGGTGCGCGGTTGAGCCGCTCTAAAGTATTAGCTGTAGGCGAAGAATGTGAGGTGTTTTGGCTATTATGAAGCATCTAAAACATATGGCTGGATTCACATTGCCAGAGGTTATGGTTGCTATGACACTAGGGGCTGCCGGCGCGGTAGTGTTAGAGCAGGCGTTTAGTCAAATTGTTATGTTGCAAAAGCAAAAAGAGGAACTCAGGCTATTTCAACTCGAGCGTCTCTCTAAACTTACGCAATGGCAGCAATCAGGCAAGATGCCTAATGTGTCAGCATGGAGCGCCTCTAGTAGCGGTTCAGGCTGGATTTGGCAGTGGTCTGCAGAACAACAACCTTATGCTCGCAATTGGAGTGGTTACTGGGAAGTCATACCCGGACCTGAGCGACTACAGCAATGCTCAGCATCATCGTCTTAAAGCGCTTGTTTTCTGCCGTAAAATGATTGGCTCGATTCTTGAATACTCTGTACTTGTGCACCGTGGAGTCAAGGTTCTGACACCACACATTATCTAGGTATTTAGGCAGACAGATACAGGAATCATGGGCTATGCAGCAACTCGCAGCCATTAAAGGTTTTTATGAGAATAACAAAGCGCACCTGTTAGGGGCAGGTACGCCTTTGGCGATTCTAGCAATACTCGGGATGGTTATTTTACCCATGCCGCCGCTCATTCTAGACGCATTATTCTCGTTCAGTATTACGCTTTCCATGATGATCTTGTTGGTCGCGGTATATACCCGCAGACCTCTTGAGTTTGCTTCATTTCCTACTGTCATTCTAATTGCTACCGTTATTCGCCTCGCTCTGAATATCGCCTCTACGCGGGTGGTGTTACTTAACGGTCATAACGGCGCCGACGCGGCAGGTAATGTTATCGAAGCGTTCGGTTCGGTAGTTATCGGTGGTAGTTACACTGTAGGTATCGTGGTCTTCTTAATTCTCGTTATTATCAACTTTGTGGTTATTACCAAGGGTGCGGGGCGTATCTCGGAAGTTACGGCGCGATTCACGTTGGACGCGATGCCTGGTAAGCAAATGTCGATTGATGCGGACTTGAACTCAGGGCTCATCACCCAGGAAGAAGCGAAAACGCGGCGTGAAGACATAACCCGAGAGGCCGACTTTTACGGTTCCATGGACGGTGCCAGTAAGTTTGTGAAAGGTGACGCGGTTGCAGGTTTGCTCATTTTAGGTATTAACCTTGTTGGTGGTATTTTAATTGGTACGCTGCAACATGACTTGTCATTCGGAATGGCGATCGAAACGTATGCATTACTTACTATTGGTGACGGTCTTGTCGCGCAAATTCCATCGCTCCTTATGTCTACTGCTACCGCGATCGTGATTACCCGTGAAAATGCAGACAAAGACATGGGTGAGCAATTAAACCTGCAACTCGCGGGTAACCCTAGAGCACTTATTATTGTTGGTTCAATTCTATTTATTATGGGTGTTGTGCCGGGTATGCCGCACTTGGCATTTTTAACCATGTCAGCCATGTGTATAGGCGGTGCTTATTTCCGACTGAAGTCTATTAAAGTTGAGAAAGAAGGCGAGTTGGTGAAACAGAATACCGAACTCACTCAACAACAAAACCATGAAGTTAAAGAAATTGGATGGGACGATGTTCATCAAGTCGACACTATCGGCTTGGAAGTGGGTTATCGACTTATCCCTATGGTGGATAAGAACCAAGGTGGCGAACTATTAGCCCGGATTAAAGGCGTGCGTAAGAAGCTCTCGCAGGAGCTTGGTTTCTTAGTTCCTCCAGTGCACATTCGCGATAACTTAGATTTAGGACCGAACCAATATCGTATTACCTTGCTAGGGGTAACCTTTGGTGAAGCCGAAATTCGCCCAGACTGGGAATTGGCTATTAACCCAGGACAAGTGTTCGGTAAGCTGAAAGGTGAAGCAACTAAAGACCCAGCTTTTGGCTTAGATGCAGTTTGGATTAAGCCAGATGACCGCGAGCACGCACAAACATTAGGTTACACGGTCGTAGACGCGGCTACGGTAGTTGCGACTCATGTGAGTCAAATCCTGACCAACAACGCGGCGCAATTAGTTGGACACGAAGAAACACAACAGTTACTGGACTTGCTTGCTAAGCAACAACCTAAATTGGTGGAGGGGTTAGTTCCTGATGTACTGAGCCTGTCGGCTATTACCAAAGTGCTGCAAAACTTGTTAAACGAAGCGGTGCCTGTGCGCGACTTCAGAACCATTATTCAAACTCTCGCTGAGTACGGTCCGAAAAGCCAAGATCCAGATGTATTGACCGCTGCGGTTCGTATTTCATTGCGCCGCCTCATTGTGCAGGAAGCCGCCGGTGGCATGGATGAACTTCCTGTCATAACTTTGGCGCCAGAACTGGAACAGATGTTGCATCAGTCGCTACAAATGGCAGGTAATGAAGGTGCTGGAATCGAACCAGGACTTGCAGAGCGGTTGCAACAAAGCTTGAAAGAAGCGCATCAGCAGCAAGAAATGAATGGTCAACCATCGGTTCTATTAACTTCAGGAATGTTGAGAACTACGCTTTCACGCTTTGTTCGAAGCAGCTTGCAAGGCTTACATGTGTTGTCGTACCAGGAAATACCTGACGATAAGCAAATTCGCATCGTAAGCTCGATTGGGCAATAGGTTAGGAAGCTAACCTAAAAGGGGAACCCGAGATACTGAACATCAGTTTCGGTTTGGAGAATAGGTTATGAAAATTAAACGTTTTTTTGCAAAAGATATGCGCTCGGCAATTGCTGAAGTGAAGAAAACTTTGGGCCCAGAGGCCGTAATCATGTCAAATAAGTCGGTGAATGGCGGCGTAGAGCTGGTAGCGGCATTTGATCCTGAAACAGCCCCTATGCCCCAACCTAAACCGATGTCTCCAGCAGAACCTACAGACTTGAAAGGCGGTAGCGAGAAGCAGCAGGCAATTGCAGACTCTTTAGATGCGCTACTGAAACGTCAACAATCTGGCGCGTCTGAAGAGCAGCCTCAAGCAGAGTCCTCTGCTCAATTGGCTGCGGAACAAGAACCTTCTGTTCAACAAGAGCAGGCTCCAGCATCTATTGCAGAACAGCAAGCAAAAGAAATTGAAGAAGCGATTGAGCCTGTAGCTCATGTGGCTGGTAAAGCTGTACCTGAAGCACATATTCTCAATGAAGAAGAAGTGGCAGCTCGTTTCCAAGCGCAAGAGAACCAAATGAATAGCTTGCGCTCAGATATGACAGCCATACGTTCTTTATTAGAGCACCAAGTTTCTGGCCTTATGTGGCAAGAAGTTGAACGCAAAGAACCCATGCGTGCATTACTTATCCGTAAATTAGAAAAGCTTGGCTTCACGAACGAAGTAGCAGACCAGCTTTCTTGTTTCATTCCTGAAGAACTTTCTAAAGAAGAAGCTTGGGAGCAAACCTTAGAATTAGTTCAAGGACAAATTCATACCACTGACAACGATATCCTGCGTAAAGGGGGGGTAGTTGCATTGGTTGGACCTACAGGCGTAGGGAAAACCACAACTGTAGCAAAGCTTGCGGCCCGCTTTGCTCGTCGTTATGGCCCAGACAGTGTCGCTATGGTTACGACTGACTCATACCGAATTGCTGCGGCAGAACAATTGCAAACCTACGGTCGTATTATTGGCTGTCCAGTGAAAGTTGCGAAAGACGCAGACGAACTTAATGCTGTATTGGCGCAATTGCGTCAACGTAAGTTGGTGTTAATCGACACCGCGGGCATGAGTCAGCGAGATATGCGGTTAAGTGAACAACTACAAACACTTGTGCGCAATACTCGGTTACGTATTCGTCCATATCTGGTATTATCTGCAACATCTCAAGGTACAGTTCAAGACGAGATCGTAAAGCGATTCCGCAAACTACCTTTAGCGGGTTGTGTTTTGACGAAAATCGACGAATGCTTAAGTATTGGCGAGTCGTTAAGTGTCAGCATTCAAAACTCGTTGCCAATAAGTTATCTTACAGATGGACAGAGAGTGCCAGAAGATATTAAAGTGGCAGATGCAGGCGATTTAATTAAGCGTGCTGAAAAGCTCTCTGCAGAGCGCCTAGCGCAGAAAGTAGAGTGGGAACAGGAAGTGTCGCTTTCGGAATTTTAATTTCAAAGTGGTAGAAACACCAAACTGGCACTATTATCGAGTAGTTAGGTAGGGCGTGCAGCAGTGAACGATCAAGCAAGCGGTTTAAGGCGGATGATGAAACGAAATCAAGTCAAAGTCATCGCAGTGACTGGTGGTAAAGGTGGGGTTGGTAAAACCAACGTCTCACTTAATATGGCGGTTGCCATGGCCGGTCAGGGAAAGCGTGTGTTGGTGCTTGATGCCGACTTAGGTCTCGCCAATGTCGACGTCGTTCTAGGTTTACGCGTCGAAAAGAATTTAAGTCATGTCTTGGCTGGTGAATGTGAGTTAGATGACATTCTGGTGAAAGGGCCTGGCGGTATCCAAATTGTACCTGCAACTTCAGGTACACGCTCTATGGTTGAGCTTTCCCCGCAAGAACACGCGGGATTAATTCGTGCCTTCTCGACCATGAGAACAGAATTCGATGTACTTATTGTGGACACCGCTGCCGGTATCAGCAATATGGTGCTTAGCTTTGCGCGCGCTGCCCAAGACGTTGTGGTTGTGGTATGTGACGAGCCCACCTCCATTACCGATGCTTATGCTCTGATTAAAGTACTTAGCCGTGAGCACGGTGTTTTCAAGTTTAAAGTCGTCGCGAATATGGTGCGAACCATGCGCGAGGGCCAAGTTTTGTATAGCAAGCTAACCAAGGTTACCGACAGGTTCCTGGATGTCGCACTCGAATTGGCTGCCATTGTCCCGTACGACGAAAACCTACGAAAAGCAGTACGCAAGCAACAACTTCTGGTTGAAAGCTTCCCACGCTCACCAGCCTCTCTTGCATTCAAAGCTCTAGCGCAACGAGCTGGTAACTGGCCGATTCCAGCGCAAGCTGGGGGGCATTTAGAGTTCTTTATTGAGCAGCTAGTAGCCCAGTCCGAGCAAACGCAGGGGGTGGCGAATGAGTAAAGTTGCAGCCTACGTTTCAGAAGCTCGCCAGCAGCAACAAATTGTTGAGTCTCACACCAACTTAGTTAAACGCATTGCCCACCATATGGTGGCTAGATTACCAGCCAGTGTTCAAGTTGATGATTTAATTCAAGCAGGAATGATTGGCCTACTTGAAGCAGCTAAGAATTTCGATCATGGAAAGGGCGCTAGCTTCGAAACTTTCGCCGGCATTCGAATTCGCGGCGCGATGTTAGACGAAATTCGCCGTGGCGACTGGGCACCGCGCTCGGTTCATAAAAATAGCAGAATGATTGCAGACGCAATTCGCCAAGTGGAAAATGAAACAGGCCGAGATGCACGCGACCAAGAAGTTGCTGAAAAACTTGGTATTCCTCTCGACGAATATCATCATATTTTGAATGATGTTATGTCTGGGCGTATGATTGGCATCGAAGATTTAGGCGTGTCTGAAGACGTGTTAGTGTCGGGTGCGCAAGACGCCAGCAAAGACGAACCGTTTGCTGATATTGAAAAAAGTGCTTTCCATCGCTCGCTTGTGGATTCAATAAAAACTCTACCTGAGCGCGAAGCTTTAGTTCTTTCGCTATACTACGATGAAGAATTAAATCTTAAAGAAATTGGACAAGTGCTCGATGTAAGTGAATCAAGAGTAAGCCAAATTCATAGTCAGGCCATGGCGCGATTAAAGTCTAGAATGCGCACTTGGACTGAGTAAGTAACTGTAAATCTTATATTGTTAACAAGAACGGAACAGCCTCACTGGAGGGTACTTTGGATAAAAACATGAAAATTCTCGTCGTAGACGATTTCTCGACGATGCGGCGGATCATTAAAAATCTACTGCGGGACCTAGGGTTCCAGAATGTTTCAGAGGCTGACGATGGAAGCACTGCTTTGCCTATGTTGCAGAACGGTGAATATGACTTCGTAGTTACAGACTGGAACATGCCAGGAATGCAGGGCATCGACTTACTCCGCGCGATTCGCTCGGACGAGCAATTAAGCCACATCCCAGTATTGATGGTTACAGCCGAAGCTAAGCGAGAGCAAATTATCGAAGCTGCTCAAGCAGGCGTAAACGGATACATTGTGAAGCCATTCACAGCGGCAACGCTAAAAGAGAAACTCGACAAAGTATTCGAGCGTTTAGGTTAATCCGACGAGGAGAACGTAATGGTCCCACCGGTCGGAACGATTACCCTAGAGCAAGCGAAAGAGCTTGTGCGCTTGCTTGAAGCAGAAGAGCAAGCAGACGCAGATAAATTAGTTCGTGAAATTGCTGAAGCAGGGCAAGACGAACTGTTTGATTCTATTGGCAAATTAACACGTCAACTTCATGACTCGTTGCAAGATTTTTTGCAAGACCCTCGCTTGTCTTCGCTTACTGAAGATGATTTGCCTGACGCGCAGAATCGACTTCAATATGTAATGCAACGAACAGAAGACGCAGCAAATAGAACCATGGACGCTGTAGAAGCTTCGTTGCCGCTTGCTGAAGAAATAAGCACCGAGGTGAATAACATTCAACCGATATGGCAACGCCTTATGAGCCGCGATATCGAATTATCTGAATTTAAAGCATTGTGCCATCAGGTGGACCAGTTTATTCGCCGTTCTGGTGAACGCAGTTCTCACTTACACACTCTGCTTACCGAAGTGTTGATGGCGCAGGATTTCCAAGACTTAACAGGTCAGGTTATTCGCCGAGTGATTGAATTAGTTCAGGAAGTTGAAGATCAGTTAATTTCATTATTGACTATATTTGGTGAAGATTATCATAAAGCGGCGAAGGAACATGCCGATAGTAAATCTAAGAGTAAGAAGACTGATACAGGCCCAGAGGGTCCTGTCATCAATCCTGATGAGAGAGATGACGTAGTCACCGGTCAAGACGACGTAGACGACTTGCTCTCTAGCCTTGGATTTTAGGAGCAGCCGATGAGCTTTGATGTCGACGAAGATATTTTACAGGACTTTTTGATTGAGGCTGGAGAGATTCTGGAATTGCTCTCTGAACAGCTTGTTCAACTCGAAAATGATCCTGATAACCGTGATTTGCTGAACGCCATTTTTAGAGGCTTTCACACGGTTAAAGGTGGTGCAGGGTTTTTATCTTTGCACGCTCTCGTCGACACATGCCACGGTGCTGAAAACGTTTTTGACACCATGCGAAATGGCGGCCGACAGCTCAATCCTGAGCTTATGGACGTTATTCTACAAGCGTTGGATACCATCAACGAGCAGTTTGCTGCTGTACAAGCTCGCGAAGAACCTGTACCAGCTTCTGAAGAGCTACTTCAGGCGTTAACTATTTTGAGTGAGCCGGGCGACCACATGCCAGGCGATGGCTCTGCAAGTGCTGAAGACGCAACTGAAGAAACACCAACCGAAGAGCCAGAAGCGGAAGCAGACGAGTCGGGTAAAATTGATGCGCTTTCGGGTGAAGGTGGCGTCGATGAAATTACCGAAGACGAATTTGACGCATTGCTAGATGAATTACACGGCGGCGGTAAGCCAGCAGCGAAAGCTTCTGAAAAGAAAGCTCCAGAGAAAAAAGAACCTGCGGCATCTGGCAGTGGCGACGAAATAAGTGACGACGAGTTTGAAGCGTTACTTGATGAGCTTCACGGTAGTAAAGGTGCTCCGAAACCTGCAGAGAAAAAAGAACCACCGAAGAAAGCTGAACCGAAGGCTAAAAGTGGTGGTGGCGACGATATTTCTGACGACGAATTTGAAGCCTTGTTGGACGAACTTCATGGCGAAGGTAAGTTCGAAGCTGACAAACAAGCTGCTAAGCCGGCTGCGAAGAGTGAAGCCAAGCCTCAAGAGAAGCCACAAGCTAAGCCTGCTGCGAAACCTGCAGCTAGTAAACCCGCGGAAGCACCAGCTGCTCCAGCCAAGAAGGACGCAGGTAAACCTACAGCGCCTCCGGCTGAAACTACTGTTCGCGTAGACACTCGTCGACTCGATGAAATTATGAACATGGTCGGTGAACTTGTCCTGGTGCGTAACCGTTTATTGTTATTGAACAGTAGCTCAGAAGACGAAGAGCTGAATAAAGCTATTTCTAACCTAGACGTGGTAACTGGTGACTTGCAAGGCGCGGTAATGCAAACGCGTATGCAACCGATTAAGAAAGTATTCGGACGTTTCCCACGCGTAGTACGTGACTTAGCGCGTAGCTTGAAAAAAGAGATTACGCTTGAGCTTTACGGTGAGGACACCGACCTAGATAAAAACCTTGTAGAAGCACTTGCCGACCCATTGGTTCACTTAGTTAGAAACTCTGTAGACCATGGTATTGAGATGCCTGACGTACGTGAAAAAGTCGGCAAATCTCGTATGGGTACGGTGAAATTAAGCGCTTCGCAAGAGGGTGACCATATCTTGTTGTCTATCGACGATGATGGCGCAGGAATGGACGCAGAAAAACTAAAGAATATTGCGATCGGTAAAGGTATTTTAGACGCGGATGCGGCGGCTCGAATGACCGACGAAGAAGCTTATAACCTAATCTTTGCCGCAGGGTTCTCAACCAAGGCAGAGATTTCTGACATATCCGGCCGTGGCGTAGGCATGGATGTGGTGAAAACCAAAATTAGCCAATTGAACGGTTCAATTCGCATTGACTCCGAATTGGGCAGAGGCACACGCCTAGAAATTAAAGTACCGCTTACACTCGCTATTCTACCAACGTTAATGGTTCGTGTGGGTGAGCAAGTATTCGCGTTACCACTTGCTGCGGTGAACGAAATTATTAATGTAGACCTAGAGCTTACCAACACTGTTGACGGTCAGCTCACTATGATTGTTAGAGAAAAAGCAATCCCAATGTTCTACTTGAGTAAGTGGTTGAACAAGAAGCAAGATCCTAACTTCGATGAGTCTGAAGGCCACGTTGTGGTGGTATCTTTGGGCACGCAACAAGTTGGCTTCGTTGTAGACGCACTGATTGGTCAAGAAGAAGTTGTCATTAAGCCTCTAGATAGAATGCTTCAGGGTACTCCGGGCATGGCTGGCGCGACCATAACAAGTGACGGTGGTATTGCATTAATTCTCGACGTACCAAGTTTATTGAAGAAATACGCTAAACGTTATTCGCGACGTTAAAGGAACCCATGGCCATCCGAGTATTAGTTGTTGATGACTCGAATTTCTTTCGCCGACGTGTGACAGAGATTTTAAACGATTCCGATCAATTAGAAGTTGTCGGGACTGCTGCTGATGGCGAAGAGGCAATTAAGCAAGCAAGAGCCCTGCGCCCTGATGTCATTACCATGGACATCGAAATGCCAGTCCTCGATGGAATCAGTGCCGTTCGTAAGATTATGGCGGAACGGCCTACACCTATCTTAATGTTCAGCTCACTAAGCCATGAAGGTGCGCAGGCAACTCTAGACGCACTAGATGCGGGTGCCGTTGATTTCCTACCGAAGAAATTTGAAGACATCGCAAGAAACCGTGGCGATGCGGTCAAAGTATTGCAGTCGCGTGTTGCCGAAATTGGTAGAAAGGGCATGGGGAGAACCCCGCGCTCAAGCTTTTCTACACCCTCACCAAGTACGCCTAGCGCTCGACCTTCAGAGCGGCCAACGACTCGTCCGTTTGACCGTAGCGCACGAACAACCCAGGTTTCTCGTCCTGCAGCAACAGAAGCTAGACCAAGTACCAGTGCAGCTCCAGCAGTTGCAAGGTCGACTCCGTTTAAATTAGTTGCGATAGGAACATCTACGGGTGGGCCGGTTGCGTTACAAACGGTGCTCACAGCATTGCCTGCTACTTTTCCTGTACCCATTGTGTTGGTGCAACATATGCCAGCTGCGTTTACTAAAGCATTTGCAGAGCGGCTAAACGGGCTTTGCAAAATTAGCGTGAAAGAAGCTCAAGACGGCGACGTATTAAAGCCAGGACATGCTTATTTAGCTCCAGGCGGAAAGCAAATGCTGGTAGAAGGCCGCAGTGGTAGTGGCAAGTTGCGTATTCGCGCCGACGACAGTGACAAACTCACTTATCGTCCAAGTGTCGATCTTACTTTTGCTTCCATATCGAAGTCTTATGGCGGAGATGTACTAGGTATTATTTTGACCGGAATGGGCGCTGATGGCCGCGAAGGCTGTCGCATGCTTAAACAACAAGGTTCAACAATATGGGCGCAAGATAAAGACACTTGTGTGGTTTATGGAATGCCGCAAGCTGTAGCCGCCGCCGGTATTTCAGAGCGAGATATTCCAATTCAAGACGTTGCGAACCACATCATTAAAGCATTCGAGAAGAGCTAGCCTCAGTTATGGTTATCTGGACGATTGCCAATCAGAAAGGTGGAGTAGGTAAGACAACCACAACTGTTTCACTTGGTGGTTTGTTAGCTGAGCGCGGACATCGTGTTTTATTTATCGACCTCGATCCTCATGCTTCATTAACGTATTACTTTGGCATCGATTCTGAAGAGTTAGAACAGAGCGCATTCGATATCCTCCTTGCCGGACCCGACGTCGATAGAGAAACCGTGCAAGGCGCAATTCAACACACTAAATTCGACAATATTGATGTGTTGCCGGCTACCATGGCATTGGCAACACTAGACCGAAAGCTCGGCGGAAAAAGTGGTATGGGCTTAGTGCTTCGTAGGGCATTACGAAAGCTACGGATGGACTACGACTATGTGCTCATCGATGTGCCTCCCGTGTTAGGTGTGCTCATGGTAAACGCCCTAGCTGCATGCCGGAGAGTCATAGTACCTGTGCAGTGTGAAACGTTAGCGTTAAAGGGTTTAGACCGAATGTTGCAAACGCTCGACTTGGTCAAAGTATCATTGCGCCAAGACCACCAGGTAACAATAGTGCCGACAATGTACGACAAGCGCACGAAAGCGTCGTTAGATGCGTACCGGCAACTAGCGAAGCAACACGGCAACAAAGTGTGGTCGGGAATGATTCCAATCGACACCAAGTTTAGAGACGCAAGTGCGGCGCAAACACCACCGTCGATGTATATGGCGAAGGCCCGTGGGGTGATCGCATACACCCAATTATTAACTTTATTAATGCAAAAAGATCCATTGTAACTATGAGTCAGAAGTCATCTAGCGATCTCGCCATGCGCGAGTATTTAACAGCACTTTTAGAAGAAGAGCAGCCTAACTCGTTAGATGCACTTACCCGCGCGCCTGTTGAGCAATTATTAGAGAAAGGGCCAGCACAAGAGTCGCAAGAAACCGAGCAGGAAGAACAAGAACTTACTTCCGAAAAGGCCTTGGCTGAAGACGCGCTTAAACCAGAGCCTGAAGTTGCTCCAGAACCCTTGCCAGAACCCGAACCTGAGGTTGAAGAACAGGTCGATCCTCAGGAAGAAATTGAGCATCAAGTTGAAACTTACTTGGAGACGCGCGAAGAAATTCCGCCACCACCACCTAGTTCAACTGACAATATGGCGGAATTTAAAGAAGAGCCGTTTCAAGCGTTGTTTTTTAATGTCGCTGGTTTAAATTTGGCTGTTCCACTAAAAAGTTTAGGTGGTATTCATCGTTGGCAGGAGCCTAAGCCACTGTTCGGTAAGCCAAAATGGTATTTGGGGATGATGGCGCTACGTGAAGAACAACTGAACGTTGTAGATTCAGCTCAGTGGGTTATGCCGGAAAAATATACCGAAGAACTGGCAAAATCTTTAAATTATCAGTACCTTGTGATGTTAGGTGAGAGTGACTGGGGATTAGCTTGCGAAACCTTGGTGACTACAGACAAATTAGAACCTGAAGAAGTGCAATGGCGCACTGGCGAAGGCAAGCGCCCATGGCTTGCTGGTATTGTAAAAGAGAAGATGTGCGCACTGGTTGACACGGAAGCTCTTGTTCAGCTTTTAGAGCAGGGTTTAGACAATAGTGAAAAACATCATTCAGGGGATCCTGTTTCCTGACGATAAGCTATTGTATAAGTAAGAATTGAAAGACCTGTGACAGGGTTAAATGTGTTTGGGAGACTATCACATGAGTGAAGACAATCGCAGTTTGAAGCAAAAAGCCACCGCAGCAGACGGAGACGATCCGGTTCTTCAGTGGGTGACATTCCAATTGGAACAGGAAACCTACGGTATCAACGTGATGCAAGTTCAAGAAGTGTTGCGTCACTCTGAAATAGCTCCGGTTCCAGGTGCTCCAGAGTATGTACTGGGTATCATTAACCTGCGCGGTAATGTGGTTACCGTTATCGACACCCGCATTCGCTTTGGCTTGCAGCCTGGTGAAGTGAGCGACAATACACGTATTGTGATCATCGAGGCAGACCAGCAAGTTATCGGTATTATGGTCGACTCGGTCGCAGAAGTTGTTTATTTGCGCAGCTCGGAAATTGACAGTGCGCCGAACATTGGTACGGAAGAAAGCGCTCGCTTTATTCAGGGCGTTAGTAACCGTGACGGCGAGCTACTTATTTTGGTTGACCTTAATAAACTTCTAACTGACGAAGAGTGGGAAGAAATTTCTCAACTGTAAGAGCTATTTATGAATGCAATTTTGAGTCAATGGTTACCTTTAAGTCTCTCGCTAGCCGCCCTGGCTGGTTTTGTTGTGGTAATCATGGCTCAGTTGCGAACGCATAACGAACAGAAGGAATTGTTGAAGTTACTGCGTGGTATTAAGTCGAAGCAAAATGAAGCACTAGAAGCTGCTACGGAAGAAGAATTTAGTGCGATTCGTGCGGAACTGAAAGTCGGTGCGCAATCACGCGACGAGCTTCAGGAGCAATTGAATGAGCTTTCCGACAAATACACGGGCCTTTTGGCCTCTCACCAGAAGCTTTTAAAAGCGATCAAAGAACAAGAGTCTGCTATTCGTGAAGTTGCGGAGCAGGATCCTGCGAGTAAGTTCTACCAACGTGCGGCAAAGTTGGTGCGTCAAGGTGCTAGCCTTGAGGAAGTGATGGAGGCTTGCGAGCTTCCCCGCGCTGAAGCTGAGTTGGTCTTCAGTTTATACAGAGCTGAAACCTAGTTCGTGCGTACGGACCGCTGTGCGGTCTGCACGGTGATGGTTGTTAGCTTTGAGCTGTGGATAGCGAGGCATGAGGTTACGTATCAATGACTAACCGATGAGGCTTGCGAGAATCTGCCGCAGGGACGCCGTGAACCCATCCATGGGGGCTTCTCTTCGACGTCCCTGTCTCAGAGACCCTGCGGTCAGAAACCTCGCAATCCTCTGATATCGGTTAGCCATTGCATCAGGCAATATCAACACCAACAAATTTAAAGACACGGCATTCACGAGGAGCATCGAGCACCTAGTGAATGCCAAGAGTCCGGTAGCCTTATGAACCGTGGGTTGCTACGTAGCACAATTACAAGCACAAACCTAAAAGCCTGATACCACAACCATCACCGTACACACTAAGCCTTAAGATTAAGCCATGTCGCGAAAGCTATTAGTTCTGCAATAATCACATAAACTTCCTGAGGAATTTCGTCACCTACCTCAAGCTTTGCAAGAAAGTCAGCAAGCTCCGGATCTTCATGCACCAGCACTCCAGCCTCTTTGGCAAGTTCAATAATTTCATCTGCAAGTCCGTCAAAACCTCTAGCCACAACAGTAGGTGCCGAGACACCGTCGTACTTTAAGCCAACCGCCTTTTTTTCTTTTTTAGAGCCGCTCATACTTTCACCCGAATCAACTGGTTGGGGTCCGGCGCCAGTGTTGCTGGAATTCTTCCTGTCTGCGTTGCCAACGATGCTAAGTTAATTCCTTTGTTTTGCAGTTCCTGTTCCAGATGGCTTAAGTGCGGGCGTAGCCAACGGGTTGCTGTTTCGTTGTCCGTGTAAATCGTCACTTGCGCTTCAGTTCCGTCCCAACGCACTCGCGCAAGCATTGGCCCTGTGCGGTTTACGTTTAGCCTTAAAGAGAGCAACCATACGTCTTCCCCCTCTTCTTGCTGTCGTTGTTTCTTTCTACGTTGCAGTAACAATTCAATATTGCGGTGCTCGTCTTCAACGTGCCAAGGGATATTCATAAAATAGTCGGGCTCGTTTCTACCCAAGGAGTCAGCCAGTTGAATTTGGCTTAAGCGTGCTTGTTGTACTGCACCTTGTAGTTCGCGAAGGCTTTGTAATAGCTGTTGTGCGTTATTCCCAGAGCCAAATAATTGAGACAAAGCATTACCCAGTGCATTGCTTGGTGTTGATTTTCCCTCTGCTCTGGCGGCACCGCCTTGTTTCAGCGCAACAAGCAGCAGCGGTACCATTAGTTGCAACCAGCTATTTGAGCTTGTGGAGGAGCTTGGTACCGGAGGCTGGCTCAATAGCGCGGTAACATTCAGCCCGAACCATTGGTTTACCGTAGTTTTGTTGAATGTTGTTTGTTTGGCTGAACTAAGCACTTGTTCAACAATGGCGCGTAATTGAGGAGGTGTTTCTGCAGACAGTTTCATAGCTTGAAGGCTTTTCAAAGCGTCTGCCGGCGATTGTGCCTGCGCCAAAATTTGACGTAACGCTGGCGGTAACTGTAGTTGTGTTGTACCGCTTAAAGCTTGATGCAAACCCGAGGCTGGGCTTTGACCCGAAGTCCCTGCAGCATTAGCTTTAAGAAACTTACTTGGGTCGGGCGTGAGCAGCTGGCCGAGTAACTGTCGTATTTGGCTTGCGTTTAAACTGTCCATATCCTCACTATAGCGGCACTTGCAACCTGCTGAAAGTACTTATTGAAACTAGTTATTTATGGTAGCATACCGCCCAATTTCATAGATGATTCTGGAACGAAATGGCAGGACTGCTCTCAGCTCAACAAGTCACCTCTGTTCGAGGCGAACGCACGCTTTTTAAGGCGTTGTCGTTGTCGTTGAACTGTGGTGAGCTATGCCAGGTTGTTGGGCCGAACGGTGCGGGTAAGTCATCCTTTCTTAGAATATGCGCTGGGTTGTTGCCGTTACAGCAGGGCGAGATTCAGTATCAAGGCGAATCAATTGAGCAGTGTCGAACGGCCTATCATCAAGATCTATTGTTTATTGGTCACAAAGCTGGTGTAAAACCAGAGTTAACGGCTATTGAGAATCTGATGTTTTTTGCTCAAGCGCAGGGGCAGCCTTTTGAAGAGCCGCCTTATGATGTGTTGGCAACGGTCGGGCTTGTAGGGCTAGAAGACATTCCCGCACAGCAACTTTCTGCAGGACAACAACGTAGAATAGCATTAGCAAGACTATGGTGTAGCTCCGCTAAAATTTGGATCTTAGACGAACCGTTTACGTCACTTGATACGGCGGGTATCGAACTGTTGCACGGTCGTTTCGACGAACACCTGCAACAAGGTGGTGCGGTGCTTATGACCTCACACCAAGCATTAAGCCAATTAAAAGGTGCGGTTTCTCAGATTGTATTGGAGTACCAGCACTAATGGCGAAAATACGCACGGCAACCATTTTAACTGCCTTAATAAAGCGCGATTTAAGTGTTGCCATGCGTCAACGCAGTGACTTGCTGAACCCTATTATCTTTCTCTTGGTGGTTATAACCTTATTCCCATTGGGTGTTGGTCCAGAACCTGAAATTCTTGGTAGAATTGCGCCCGGTGTTATTTGGGTTTCGGCGCTTCTTTCTGCATTGCTCGGTTTAGAACGCTTGTTTCGTGACGACTTTCGTGACGGTGCTTTAGAGCAAATGCTGTTGTTACCCGTGGCTACTGAATGGGCTATTGTGGGCAAAATTTTTGTGCACTGGTTACTTAGCGCGGCGCCATTATTAATTTTAGCGCCGCTTTTAGCTTTGTTGCTTAATTTACCGCAGGAAGCTTGGTTTACGTTATGGATGACCCTTTTATTAGGAACTCCAGTATTAAGTAGTGTAGGTGCTATAGGCGTGGCATTAACGGTGAGCCTGAATAAAGGTGGAGCCTTACTGAGTTTATTGTTGCTACCGCTTTTGGTGCCGTTATTGATTTTTGCGACTGCTGCTATAGAAACTGCGGCGTCAGGATTGCCAGCGCTAGGCCCTCTGGCATTTATGGGAGCTATTTTAGTTCTAACTACTACCTTGTCTCCGTTCGCGGTGCATGCAGCTTTACGAGTGAGTGTAAATTAATATGTGGCGTTGGTTACACCCTTATGCAAAACCGGAAGCAACCTTCCGTTTAAATCAAAAATTATTACCTTGGTTTGCGGTGCCTGGCATTATCGTACTGGCCGTTGGCATCATTTGGGGTCTAGCCTTTGCACCCGCGGATTACCAACAGGGTGATAGCTACCGCATTATCTTCACGCATGTACCTGCCGCTATGTGGTCTATGGGCTTCTATGTGGGTATGGCTATTGCCGCACTTATCGCTATTGTTTGGCAAATAAGAACTGCCGAGTGGGCTATTCTGGCAATAGCGCCTGTAGGTGCTGTTCTTACGTTCATTTCGTTATTCACAGGTGCTGTTTGGGGTAAGCCAATGTGGGGCACTTGGTGGGAATGGGACGCAAGACTTACTTCACAGCTTATTCTGTTCTTCTTGTATCTGGGGGTGCTCGCGCTTTACGCAGCATTTGAAGACGAACGCACGGGCGCTAAAGCTGCAGGTATTTTGGCACTTATTGGTGTTGTGAATATTCCAATTATTCATTACTCGGTTTACTGGTGGAATACATTGCACCAGCAGTCCACGATCACCCAAGCAATCACGCGTTTAGAGCGTCCAAGTATCGCTGACGAAATGTTATGGCCGTTGCTTACTTGCATCTTAGGCTTCTTATTAGTGAGTAGCGCACTGGTGATTATGCGTTTGAACAACGAAATTCTTAAACGTGAAATCAGAAGACCATGGGCACAGCAAGAACTTACAGGTCACACAGCAGAAGGAGGGCAATCATGAACTTTCAATTTGAATCAATGAGCGCCTTTTTCGCTATGGGTGGGTATGGTGTTTATGTTTGGGTGTCTATGGCAGCAACCTTCGGTGCTTTAGGTTTACTTGCATTGAATGCTGGCTTAAAACGCAAGCAACTGGCAAAAGAAGTGCAGGCGCAGGCTGCACGAGCGAAACGAATTCAACAGGCGAAGCAACAAAGTAGTAGTTCATCATGAATCCAAGACGTAAAAAGCGATTAACGATTGTTGGAACCATTATTGGCGCTGTAGCTCTTTCTACAGCCCTAGTGTTGTATGCACTTTCACAAAATATCGACTTGTTTTATACGCCCACCGAAATTGTTCAGGGGAAAGGTAACAGCAAAATTGTTCCAGAGGTGGGGCAGCGCCTACGTGTGGGTGGATTGGTTGTGCCTGGAACGGTAGAACGCTTAGACACCAACCTACATGTGTCTTTTGACTTAATCGACAATGGTGGCGAGCAAGTTACCGTGGAGTACGAGGGCATTCTTCCTGACCTATTCCGTGAAGGGCAGGGCATTGTTGCGCAAGGTACGTTGGTGTCGCCCACTAAAATCGTCGCAAGTAAAGTGTTAGCAAAACATGACGAAGAGTATATGCCACCTGAATTAGCGCGTGAGTTGAATAACATCGAGCATGTGCCACCGTCGTCATGGCAGCGGGAAAATGACGACGAGAGCTCAGAAGAAGAAAACTCAGGAGGCGGTTATGATCGCTGAGTTAGGTCATTTCTCACTCGCTATCGCGTTCGCATTTTCTTTGCTACTTGCCATTGTGCCTATTTGGGGCGCATATAAAGGGCATGGCGGGCAAATGTCATTAGCAAGACCGCTAACGTACGGCATGTTTGTCTTTACCCTCATTTCTTATATTGCTTTAACTTGGGGCTTCCTCGTAGCCGACTTTTCAATTGCTTATGTCGCTTCGAACTCAAGCTCCGCCTTACCGTGGTACTACCGAATTACTGCAGTATGGAGTTCTCATGAAGGTTCCTTCTTACTGTGGATGCTCGTGCAGGCAGGTTGGGCTGCTGCGCTTGCGGTGTATTCGACTCGTTTACCTTTAACATTTGCGGCCCGTGTGCTCGCTGTCATGGGTATGATAGGCGTTGGCTTCTACTTGTTCATGTTGCTGACGTCGAATCCGTTTGACCGTCTCATTCCGTTCATTCCGGTAGACGGGCGTGATATGAATCCCTTGCTTCAAGACCCTGGCATGATTATTCATCCGCCCTTACTGTACTTCGGTTATGTGGGTTTGTCGGTCGCGTTTGCGTTCGCCATAGCAGCGTTGCTTGGAGGCCGCCTAGACTCGGCCTGGGCGCGTTGGTCTCGACCATGGACATTAGCCGCGTGGATTTTCCTTACGCTTGGCATCATGGTCGGTAGTTGGTGGGCGTACTACGAACTTGGCTGGGGCGGCTGGTGGTTCTGGGACCCGGTTGAAAATGCGAGTTTTATGCCTTGGTTAGTTGCCACTGCGTTAATCCACTCGTTAGCTGTTACGGAAAAGCGCGGTACGTTTAAATCATGGACCGTATTGCTGGCGATTTCGGGCTTTAGCTTAAGCTTATTGGGCACGTTCTTAGTTCGTTCTGGCGTATTAGTTTCAGTTCATGCGTTCGCGGCAGATCCAACGCGCGGCATGTTCTTACTGGCGTTCCTTGCCATTGTTATTTGTAGCTCGTTGTTGCTGTACGCTATTCGAGCCTCGAAAGTGGTAAGTCATACGCGTTACGAATTATTTTCACGAGAAGTATTGCTGCTAGGCAATAACTTATTTTTAGTTACAGCTACCATGGTTGTGCTGTTGGGAACGCTGCTACCACTGATTCACCAGCAACTCGGTTTGGGTTCGATTTCAATTGGTGAGCCATTCTTCAATTCAGTATTCGTATACATCACGATACCGTTTGCCATTTTATTGGGGATAGGACCGTTGGTTCGCTGGCGCCGACAAGGCTTTAAAGAGCTCATTACGCCGTTAGCTACAGCGCTCATGTCTGCTGTTATTCTAGCTTCGCTGCTGCCTAAAATTATTGCAGACGAAGTTCACGGTATGGCTGTTCTAGGTTTGCTTTTGGCGCTTTGGATTGTAGCGTCGACTGTTCAGGAGCTTAGACAAAGAGTCGCTAAACGCGAAAATAAACCCGAGGCTTTGGTGAAATTGGGGCGTAGCCACTGGGGCATGGTGCTCGGGCACTTAGGTTTTGCCGTGGCAATTATTGGTATCGCTTTAGTACAAAATTATGAAGTAGAGCGCACCGTACGTATGTCACCGGGCGACACGTTTGCAGAGTCGGGTTACGAGTTTCGCTTTACGGAACTTGGAGAGCGTCAAGGGCCTAACTTTGTAAGTGAAGTGGCGACGTTTGAAATTACGCGAAATGGCAGACTGATCGACACAGTGGACAGTGAGAAACGTTTTTACACGATTCAACGCCAGGTAATGACGCAAACTGCATTGCAAGTGAATCCGTTTAGAGATTTATATATTGCGATGGGCGAAGAACTTAACGACGGTAGCTGGGCCGTGCGCATTCACATCAAGCCGTTTGTGCGTTGGATATGGATGGGTGGTGTCATTATGGCGCTGGGCGGACTACTCTCAGCTTCAGACAAACGCTACCGTTTGAAGAAAAAGAGTGTAGGTGCTTCGGCACAAGGGGCGTCAGCATGAGTAGTAAACTGAAGTTCTGGATTTACCTCTCGCCTTTATTTGCGTTTATTTTACTGGGCGTGTTTCTCTTCGGCGGTTTATTTTCCGACCCGACAAAGCTAGATTCAGCGCTAGTGGGTAAGCCTGTTCCCGAATTTGAACTGCCTGATTTGTACGCACCCGACCGTTCGCATAACGAGTCTATTATTGGCGGACGCGTGGTGCTTTTAAACGTGTGGGCGACATGGTGCCCGACATGTTATGCCGAACATACATTTTTGAACGAGCTACAGTCAGAACAAAACGTGTATATCATCGGACTGAATTATAAAGACTACTCACGCGCTGACGCTGTGCAATGGTTACAAGAGCTGGGTGACCCTTATCAAATTAGCTTATTTGACCAGTCGGGCTTGTTAGCCCTCGACTTAGGTGTGTACGGCGCCCCAGAAACATTTGTAATAGATGCAGAAGGTATAATCCGCTACCGCCACGTAGGTGATCTTAATCCTCGTGTATGGCGTGAAGAAGTGGGCCCTGTATATTACAGTTTGCTAGATGGGCAGGAGTAACTGAATGTTGAATCGAGCGAAACAATTAAGCATTTTTCTAGCCGTGTTATGGGCAGCTTTCACAGCTGGCTATTCCTTTGCTCAAGGCGAGTTTTATGCTTTTGAAACGGCGCAGCAAGAACAAATGTTTAACGAGTTAACTCGTGAATTGCGATGCCCAAAATGTCAGAACCAGTCGATTTCAGATTCAGACGCGCCGCTAGCTCAGGATATGCGCCAGTTGGTTTATCAAATGGTGATGGAAGGGCAGAGTCGCGAGCAAATCATCGACTTTATGAAGGTTCGTTACGGCGACTTTGTGCACTACCAGCCTCCTTTTCAAAATAGTACCATGATCCTTTGGCTTGGCCCTATAGCGGTCATTCTTATCGGTATTTTAGTGATTTATTTTCAGGCGCAAGGCAATAAAAGGCAGTGCGCAAATATTGAAGCTGAAGACCTTACTCCTGAAGAAGAACAGAAAATTAACGCCATTTTGAAAAATAATGCGGATAACTCAGTTTCGCAGGCGTCAAATACCAACGAGGAACGAACATAATGTGGGTTGTAGCGCTACTTCTTTTGCTGTCGTTAGCTATTGCTATCGTGGTGGTTGCGCGTAAACGGCAGTCATTAGCATTGTCGACGATGCAGGCCAATAGAGCTGTTTTCGAGTCTCGACTAGCAGAGTTAGAGGAAGACTTTAACCAAGGCTTATTGAATGAGAAAGACCTTGCGAATGCGAAGCGTGAATTAAAGAAAACGTTTGTGACCGACGTACACGACCCCGACGAGCAAGTGGAACAGAAAAGCGCATCCGTGGTTTGGATTCTTGTGGTGCTCGTTGTTTCTTCTGTGGGCATCTACCTGCTTAACGGCTCATGGCAACAACAGCGTAGTGCAGACGAAGCGCTTGCTAACCTAGAGTCACGCTTTGAATTATTGAGAACGCAACCAGGGCAAGGTGTTAACCGAGAAGAACTGGAGCTATTTGCCTTAGGTTTGAGACAGCAGCTTGAAGCAAGACCTGACGCAGGCGCTTGGAGCATGTACGGTCGCATGATGGTGCAACTCGATCGCCTTGATGAAGCATTACAGTCGTTTGAAAAAGCACGCCAACTCAACCCTCAAGACCACTCTAATCTTGTCATGTATGCCCAAGCGTTACTTGTTTCGGGTAGCGACAATGACTTAGCGCAAGCTGCCGGATATATTCGCCAAGTGTTAGAAGAGGATACGCGTAATTTAGAGGCTCTTGGTTTGTTAGGGGTTATAGCGTTTGAACGGGGAGACTACGACCGTGCAGTTCAGGCTTTTGAGTTAACATTGAGAATGATGCGTTCAGAAGACCCGAGATATGCGACTATTGAGCAAGCGCTAGCCGATTCCAGGGCACGTGCAGATGGTTCGGTAATTACTCTAACCGTGAACGTCGACATTAGTGAGCAACTACGCAACGAACTTCGACCTGGAAGCACATTATTTGTGTTTGTACGTGAGCCAGACGGCCCGCGTGTTCCAGTTGCCGTCTACCGTCAGCAAGTTGCTGACTTCCCAATTACGGTAACACTAACCGATGAGAATGCGATGACGCCGGAGCGGACGTTGTCGAGTGTTGAAAACTGGCTAGTTGGCGCGCGTGTGTCCACATCTGGTACAGTGAACGTTCAATCAGGTGATATGGAAGCAAGAGCGGTGCTAGTGGAAGGCGGTAGCAGTCAAACAGTAAGCCTACGCATTACGGAGATAATGTAATGATTCGTATGGCGTGGATGGCGATATGGGCAGTAGTCGTATTAAGCGGCTGCTCTTCTATGCCCGATCAAGAAAAGGATGAAACAGGTCCTCAAGTCACTGATGCCGTGTCGAATAGCGTTACCACAAGCACAACAGACGAGCCAAACTTTGACTTCTCCGATCCTCGTGACCCTTTCGAGTCGATCAACCGTCCGTTATGGGATTTCAACCGTGATACGCTCGATCCTTACTTGATCTTGCCGGTAGCGAACGCATACGAGCACGTTCCTTCACCGATTCGTCGTGGTTTATACAACATGACAGACAACCTTAACGAGCCCGCTAGTTTCGTAAACAATATTCTTCAGCTGAAAATGAAAGACGCCTTTACGACAGTAGGGCGCTTTGCCATTAACAGTACCATCGGTCTGTTGGGCTTTTTTGATGTCGCCGATAAGTGGGGCATTAAAGAACAAAAAGAAACATTCGGTGAAACCTTAGCTGTGTATGGTATGCCTGCCGGCCCTTACGTTATGTTGCCGGCGGCAGGCCCGACTGTGCTAGCCGACCGAGGTGGCGACTTTGTTGATGACTTTATTTGGCCTGCTCCCGTCCTCAGTTGGCAGGTTTCTGCAGCGCGTCTCTTGTTCCGTGGGCTTGAACAGCGCATTGAGCTGAAGCAGCTAGAACCGATGTTAGACAACTCTTTAGACGAATACTCTTTTGTTCGTGAAGCTTATTTCTCTTACTGGCGTGACAAAGTTTACGACGGTAACCCGCCGGTTGAAGAAGACACCTGGGAAGACGAGTGGAATAACGACTGGGAGAGCGAATGGGAGTCTTCTTGGCCTGAAGAAACGGGCAGCGAGCCCGAGGAAACAAGTTCAGAAGGCAATTAATATTTCCACTTGGAAAATTGACGAATAACAGATACTGGTCAATGCTCATAGTAATCATTGTGTGCAGGAGTCCAGTGAATGTCCCTAAGTAAGGTTCTCGTCATCGAAGATGATACGGTATTCAGCGGTATCGTACAGAAGTTCCTTGAACAGCGAGGCTACCTTGTTTTTGCAGCGGAAGATGGAGAAACAGGTCTAGCGTTATGCCAATCTGAACACCCCGATGTGGTGCTTTGCGACCTTATGCTGCCTAAAATCTCGGGGCTTGAGGTACTGGAAAACCTTTTATTTAAAACCTCCTCTTTGCCGGTTATCGTTATTTCCGGCTCTCAACAGATATCAGATATTCGTGAAGCTGTGCGCTTAGGTGCATGGGACTACCTAGTTAAACCGATAGATCAATTAGACATCCTAGATACGGCGATTCAGAACTGCCTAACACGAACTAGCTTAGAAGATGCTTGGGAGCGCGAGCGTTGGGAGCTCGACGACCACATTGATGTGCTGTTCCAAAGTGAGGACATGTTCGAGCGCTTGCGTAACGACTTACTTCCAAATGGTGCACTAGAGTTACCTGCTTGCAAAATTTCTCATCAGCTTTGCCCGCGCGTATACGACCAAGTTCTGTTGGACTACCACCGTTTCCCTAACAACCAAGCTTTGGTGTTTATGGCGTACTCTCAAGGTCAACCGGGTCAGAATGTGCTGGCGCTGCTGGTTCTAAAAAGTTTGCTTAACCCGCTTGTACGGCAGGGTATGTCGGGTGAAGACGGTTTACTTCGAGCTCCTCACCACCTGCTGGAACGTATGAACACGGAGCTCTGTCATTCTCGTATTCGTTCTGCTTTTGACGTGGTGGCGGTTTGGGTGAATGGCAATACGGGTGACATGTACGCTTCGGTTGCTGGAGAACAGCTGAGTCTTTCTACGGAGCATAAGCCTGATTTGGCACTGGGTATCTGGGCTCAGGCTCATTATGCCCAGCATAGCTTCAAGCTAGATGAAGATGTAGCCATAGAGCTTAAAAATGTGGGGACATTGGTCACGATTGCCAAACACGGATGATAAGTCGGACGATCGTGGTCGTGCTAGGTATCCAGTCACGTAGCAATGGCTAACCGATGAGGGTTGCGAGAATCTGTTTGTACGGACCGCTGTGCGGTATCCACGGTGGTGGTTATAGCTAGCTGGTTTTGTGCTAGGCATGAGGTTACGTATCAGTTTTTTGTTCATGGGGCTTCCGAGGCCCTGTCACAAAGACGCTGCAAGTACATCCATGTACGCTTGATTTCCGGCATCCATGCCTCCAACACTTTGTGATCAGGGCCTCGAAATCCCTTTTCATGAACAAAAATCTGCATCAGGGATTATCAACACTAATTAATAAAAGTCACGGCATGAGAAAAGCACATCGAGTGCTTCTCTCATGCCAAAAGCCAAGCCTCTGGTTCGAAATTTGTTTTTATCAACCAATCTTCGTCCGCAAAATTTCCTTTAAAGCTTCATTAAAATAACTGAATTGCGAGTAGTGTGGGTCGTTGAGTGGCGCTCTTCTTGCGAGAACAATTATAAAGGCTAGCTCGTTAAATACGTACCAGATCAAGAAAAAGGAGCGGACTCCTGGCATTCACGAGGTGCTCGATGCTCCTTGTGAATGCCGTGTCTCATTATTTGATTGCACTGATGATGCCAGATGCAATGGCTAACCGATGTCAGAGGGTTGCGAGGTTTCTGACCACAGGGTCTCTGAGACATGGATGTCGAAGAGAAGCCTACATGGATGTATTCACGGCGTCCCTGTGGCAGATTCTCGCAAGCCTCATCGGTTAGTCATTGATACGTGACCTAATACCTAGCACAAGCCTGAATAGCTATTACCTCAACAGCGGAAAGCGCACGCACTGACACGCGTAAACCAAAGCTATTTTTTAGGTAAGTAAGGTACTGCAAGGTTTAGCGTAATGGGGAATAGTACCAGCGGGTACAGAAGTCCTGCGGCTATGAGCGCCACGATTTTCCATGCTAGTCCAGGAATGTAAAGAAGCGACCAGAACAGTGCTATAAGTACCAAAGCCTTTAGCGTTACAGCCACAGCACGGCGGCTGAAAGGCATCGATTTTGCCGCTAAATGCACTTGCGCAACTCGTTCCCTTGGAGAGTATTGTTGCAGCTCTGGAATGTTCTTAGTTGAAAAATACATACCGCCTCCTTTCTGATCTTAATAATACCATCGCCCGTTAGATCAAATACAGATAATCTTCGAGATACCCTTTCGATTCTGTAAATCTTTGCTACCATTACTTAAATTCTAAGAAAAAGGGGAAAACTATGAGTCAGACGGAGCACGAGAACGATCCACTCAAGCCTGACGGAGAAGTCACACCCATTGAAACTGACTACAAGGTAGGTCAAGACAATATCGCAATTAAACTCGGCCCTTTTGGATTAGACGTCCACAATCGGGTCTTTTTAATATCTGGGTTAGCAGTTATAGCTTTTGTGGCGCTCACGCTTATTTTTCAGGAAAAGGCACAGCCACTTTTTGAAGGCGTTCGTAACTGGCTCACAGCAAACTTAGACTGGTTCTTTATCGGTGCTGCAAACATCTTCGTGGTGTTAGCACTAGTTCTTATCTTCACACCATTAGGTAAAGTTAGGTTAGGGGGAACGGAAGCTACGCCCGACTTTAACTATCTTGGTTGGTTCTCCATGTTGTTCGCTGCCGGTATGGGTATCGGGCTTATGTTTTATGGGGTTTCAGAACCGATTTCGCATTTCTCAAGCTCCTTTGGCGGTACTGCAATCGACGCAGAAACTGGTTTGCGCTCTGACTGGGCTCCTCTAGGTGGTGCAGAAGGCGACGCAGAGGCAGCACGCCGTTTAGGTATGGCTGCAACGATTTACCATTGGGCTCTGCACCCATGGGCAATTTACGCAGTGCTTGCGCTAGGTTTAGCTCTTTTTTCTTTTAACAAAGGTTTACCACTCACGGTTCGCTCAATCTTTTATCCACTATTGGGTGAGCGTGTTTGGGGTTGGCCGGGTCACATCATCGACATTCTAGCCGTACTCGCTACGCTATTTGGTTTGGCAACGTCGCTTGGTTTAGGCGCTGCGCAAGCTTCAGCTGGCTTGAACTTCTTGTTCGACACGCCGGAAGGTGTAGGTATGGAGGTTGTACTGGTTATCGGTATAACAGCTATAGCTCTATTTTCAGTGGTCGCTGGCTTGGAAGCTGGAGTTAAAAGGCTTTCAGAGATCAATATGATACTTGCAGCATTACTGATGCTGTTCGTTATCATTGTCGGTCCAACGATTGCCATTCTAACTGGCTTCTTTGAAAACCTTGTTGCTTATGTGGTGAACCTACCGGCTCTGTCTAATCCTGTGGGACGCGAAGACGCGAACTTCTCACAAGGCTGGACGGCATTCTATTGGGCATGGTGGATCTCTTGGTCGCCGTTCGTAGGTATGTTCATTGCGCGTGTTTCTCGTGGTAGAACTGTGCGTGAATTCCTAACGGCAGTATTGGTTATTCCATCTATCGCTTGTGTATTCTGGATGACCGTGTTCGGTGGTACAGCGATCACTCAATTCTTGGGCGGTTTCGAGAGCGTTGCCAATGTTGCACTCGAGCTCAAGTTATTTGAAATGTTGAGTCAGTTACCTGCAACAGCCATTACTTCATTCGTAGGTATCGTGCTTGTAGTCGTGTTCTTCGTAACCTCGTCAGACTCGGGGTCGTTAGTTATCGATACCATTTCGGCGGGTGGTAAGGTAAATGCACCTACACCACAACGCGTATTCTGGTGTACTTTCGAAGGGCTTGTGGCTATCGCGCTTATTCTTGGCGGCGGCTTGGTTGCGCTACAAGCTATGGCAGTTTCAGCCGGACTACCGTTTACCATTGTGCTACTTATGAGTTGTATAGCACTTGTGAAGGGGCTTTTAGATGAGCCTAGATCGGTATAGATGGAAGCTGAACACCTAGAAATTCTCGACTTTCTCAAACAGCACGCTCCGTTTAACGAGCTGCCAGACGAGGAAGTCGAGCGATTATCTCAACTTACGGATGTCGCCTACTTTAAGGCAGGTAGCGACATCCTTTCCTACCAACAACGTATTGAAGACTTACACGTAGTTCGAAGTGGCGCGGTCGAGGTTTATCATCGCAACGGCGACTTATATAACCGTTTAAGCTCAGGTGGCTTTTTTGGTGAAGCCGGGTTACTGCGCAATGGCAAAGTACGGTATCCGGTCACTTCACTAGAAGACTCTTTAATCTATCTCGTTCCTGGAACCGAATTTAATCGGTTATTCGACGACTATGAAAGCTTTGCAGACGCGGTGGAAACTGAAGATCGCGAACGTTTAAAGCGAGCGCTTGACCGCCGTGCTAGCGCCAATGACATGCTAACGGCCACGATAGAGACATTGGTATATAGAGAGCCTATCGGTATGAAAAGCTCGGGCTCTATTAGAGAAGCAGCGGAAATGATGACTGAACAAGAAGTGAGTTCGTTGCTTATATATGAAGAAGACCAAGAAGACCCAGACAAGCCCTTAGGTATTATTACCGACAAAGATTTGCGCAAAAGAGTGTTAGCTGTCGGTTTGAGCGATCAAACCGCGGTAAAAGAAATTATGTCTGAAGGCATCGTTTGCGTGCAGCATAATCAACGCATTTTTGAAGCGATGCTGATGATGCTGCGTAGTAACCTTCACCATTTGCCCGTACTCAAGAAAGGCAAAACCATTGGCGTTGTAGCGCTTTCAGACGTGGTTCGCCACGAATCCAAAAGCAGTTTATTTGTGGTGGGTAATATTTTCCGCGCCACCACGGTGGAAGAACTGGAAGCACTTAAAGACGACGTGAAAGCTACGTTTGTGAAAATGGTTGATGAAGACGCAAACTCAAGAATGATTGGCTCATCAATGGCAGTGATTGGACGTAGTTTCAAGCAACGTTTATTAGAGCTTGGTGAAGAGAAGCTTGGGCCTCCGCCCGTACCTTATTGCTTCTTAGCTTTAGGATCTATGGCGAGAGACGAGCAGTCGATTGTGACCGACCAAGACAACGCCATGATTTTACATGATAGTTTTAACCCAAAAGAGCACGATGCTTATTTTCTGGAATTGGCTCAATTTGTGAGTGACGGCTTAGCGTCTTGTGGCTACACCTATTGTACTGGCGACATTATGGCCACGAACAAGAAATGGCGCCAACCTTTGCGGGTCTGGAAAGAGTATTTTGACGACTGGATTGAAGAACCTACGCCGGAACGGCTTTTACATAGCTCAATATTTTTCGACTTAGACGGTGTATGGGGCAAGTTAGACTTTGCTGAGCAATTAAACAGGTTGATTCGTCAGAAAGCTCCAAAGAATAAGCGTTTTCTGGCCTGTATGGCGAGGAATGCATTACAACGAACGCCGCCGCTAGGTTTTTTCAAAGATTTCGTCATGGAGAAAGACGGAAAACACAATAACGCTATAAATACCAAACGCCGCGGCACAGCCCCAGTAGCAGACTTAATTCGCGTTCATGCATTAGCGATTGGTTCGAAAGAGCGTAACTCATTTGCGCGGTTGGAAGATGTGGTTGACGCAAGTATTTTAACGCCCGGGCGAGGACCTGACTTAAGAGACGCACTAGAACTAATTTCGATGGTGAGAATTCGTCATCAAGCATTGTCCCTTACTCAGGGTGAAATACCAGACAACAACGTAGAGCCGGAAGCGCTTTCGGACTTTGAAAGAAAGAATTTGCGCGATGCATTTCAAATTTTAAGCAATGCCCAGAAATTCTTAAAGTTCAGATATTCCCTAAGTTAGTGCATGTATTTAGGACAACGAGAATTGAAAAGCGCGCTGCAATCTCAAATCAACTGGCCTGCAAGGTTACAGGAATTAGCGGGTTCTGCGCGAAATAGCCATTTACAGCATTTTTATTCTGCGACCATCCCTAACGCTGACACGCCGCTGCGCGACGTGAAATTTCTCGCGCTAGATTTTGAAACTTCTGGCTTAGACCCCCAGCAGCACGGCATTGTAAGTGTTGGTGTTGTACCGCTGACTCTTGAGCGTGTGTTCGCGAACAAGGGCAAACATTGGCTAGCGAAACCACGAAAAGCTATGGCAGATGAGTCGGTGGTTTATCACGGTATTACCCACTCGCAAATAGAAGACGCCCCCGACCTATTGGAAACCTTTGATGAGCTTCTAGAAGTTATGTCGGGGCACATAATGATTGTTCATTATAAGGCGATTGAGCGCACGTTCTTAGACGTAGCGTTGCGAGAGCGTATAGGTGAAGGTATTGAGTTCCCGGTTATCGATACCATGGAGATTGAGCATGGACTTCACCGCGCTAACAAAACAAGCTTTTGGCAGCGTTTAAAGAAACAGCCTCCAATGTCTATTCGCTTGGCAGATTCACGTGCGCGTTACGGCTTACCCTTTTATCGTCCGCACAATGCGCTTACCGACGCACTAGCAACGGCGGAATTGTTTCAGGCTCAGGTACAACATCACTATTCGCCTGACACTCCTTTGTCGGAATTGTGGTCGTGATCGGGGCATTTGGGGCAGGCGAAAGCCAGTCCCGTAAGTTCAATCTCTCTCCCACGAACAACTCCCGCTAAAAAAATCTGTTATGCTCCCGATATTATAATTATTGCAATAACTTAGGCGTGGGTATGGAAACAATACTGGTCACTGGTGGTGCGGGGTTTATCGGCTCGGCGGTTGTTCGTTATCTTATCTCCGAAACTACCGCTCATGTTGTTAACGTAGACAAGCTGACTTATGCCGGTAATTTGCAATCTTTAAAATCAGTCGCTGAAAGCGATAAGTATCACTTTGAACAAGTGGATATTTGCGATGCGGCGAGCGTAAGTGCAGTATTCGAGAAGTACCAGCCTACCAAAGTGATGCACTTAGCTGCAGAGAGTCATGTCGACCGTTCTATTGATGGTCCGAAAGACTTTATCGATACGAATATTATCGGCACCTATCAAATGCTGGAAGCAAGTCGCAAATATTACGCCCAGCTTAGCTCTACTCAACAAGCTAGCTTTCGCTTTCATCATATTTCAACAGACGAAGTTTTTGGTGATTTACCGCTCGAAGAACCCGCGTTTAATGAAGACGCAGCTTATGAGCCCAGCAGTCCATACTCTGCTTCTAAAGCAAGTTCAGACCATTTAGTGAGAGCTTGGCAGCGGACTTTTGGTTTGCCTACGGTAGTCACAAATTGCACGAACAACTATGGTCCGTATCATTTTCCGGAAAAGCTAATTCCGCTGATGATTTTGAATGCACTGCGCGGAAAGCCTTTACCGGTTTATGGTGACGGCGCGCAAATCAGAGATTGGTTATTTGTTGAAGACCATGCAGAAGCATTATATCGCGTACTAGCTGAGGGTAAACCCGGACGCACATACAATATCGGTGGCAACAACCAAGTTAAAAATATCGAGGTTGTTCATGCCATTTGTGATGCTTTAGAGCTGTTACGTCCAGAAAAACCAGAGGGTGTTGAGAAGTATAGCGACCTTATTACTTTTGTGGATGACCGTCCGGGGCATGATGTCCGTTATGGCTTAGATACTACTAGAATTAAACAAGAGCTTGGCTGGGTACCTTCAACGAAGTTTGAAGAGGGCATTCATAAAACTGTGAGTTGGTATTTGGATAACACTTGGTGGTGGCAAGCTATACTCGATAAATCTTACCAATTGCAAAGACTGGGAATAGGGAAATAAATATGAAAGGTATTGTATTGGCTGGCGGTTCGGGAACCAGGCTTTATCCCATCACGAAGGGGATTTCTAAACAGTTATTGCCTATTTACGACAAGCCGATGGTGTATTACCCGATATCTGTCCTCATGCTTGCCGGTATTCGAGATATTTTGATTATTACCACGCCAGAAGAGCAAGACGCGTTCAAACGTATTCTGGGTGACGGCAGCGACTTCGGTGTGTCGTTTACCTATGCTATTCAAGAAAGCCCAGACGGACTCGCTCAAGCCTTTATTATCGGTGAAGAATTTATCGGGGACGACTCGGTTTGTTTGGTTCTGGGTGACAATGTTTTTCATGGTCAAGGCTTTATGCCCAAACTGAAAGGAGCGATAGCACGAAAGTCAGGAGCCACAGTTTTTGGTTATCAAGTAAAAGATCCTGAGCGCTTTGGTGTAATTGAAGTTGATAAAGAGCAGCGAGTACTTTCCATAGAAGAAAAGCCGGAAAAGCCAAAATCTCACTATGCCGCCACAGGCTTGTATTTTTATGACAATAACGTTGTAGAAATCGCGAAGAATGTGAAACCTTCGGCGCGTGGCGAGCTGGAGATTACCAGTATCAATCAAGCTTATTTAGAGCGTGGTGAGTTGCATGCGGAATTTCTAGGGCGCGGATTTGCTTGGCTAGACACAGGCACTTTTGAAAGCCTATTGGCGGCCTCTTCGTTTGTTGAAACCATTGAACAACGTCAGCGCTACAAAGTGGCAGTATTAGAAGAAATTGCGTACTACAACGGCTGGCTAAGTAAGAGTGACTTGGTTCGTATTGCTGAAAGCATGAAAAAGAACTCTTATGGGAAATATCTTTTAGAAATTGCCAACGATCCGCATCGGTTGTAAGCACATGGGGACAGGCTTAAGCTTAGCAAACCCGATAACGTTCGTACGGGCCGCTGTGCGGTCTGCTGACGTGAGCTATCATTCGAGCAGAAACTCAGTGGCATATTGAAACATCTCCGTGGAGACCGCACAGCGGTCCATACGGGTGCTGCGCAATTTCCCGATCAGATTTTCGTAGCGGTAATCACTGCTCGTTTCGGTGCTGGGTAACCTTCCACGGTTAAACTCGGGTCAGTTGGGTCTAAGAAGTCAGCTAGAGACTGGCCTTGCATCCACTCAGTGCTCCTTTGTTCGTCCAATGAGGTCACATTCTCGTCCACAACTTTTATGTCGGTTAGTGCTAGGCGAGATAACCAGTGGCAAAGAGCTTTTGAGCTTGGGATAAACCAAACATTCGGCATTTGTGCATATCTTTCGCCAGGAACAAGCACAGTGTTCTCGTCACCATCTACAACTAAGGTTTCAAGCACTAACTCGCCGCCAGAGCGCAATTGATCTACACACTGTTGTAAGAAAGCGAACGGCTCACGACGGTGGTATAAAACACCCATAGTGAACACTGTGTCGAACGCTTTAACCGGTTGTAAGTGCTCAATGCCCAATGGTAGATATTCAACATCGCGAGCAATTTGTTCAGGCATAAATCTGCGGATGGCTTGAAACTGCATCATAAACAGTTGCCCTGGGTCTACGCCGACGACAAGATCTGCGCCTGCACCTTTCATACGCCACATGTGGTAGCCACTACCGCAACCAATATCTAAAACTTTACGCCCTTGTAAGTCAGCAATGTGCGGGGCTACGCGGTCCCATTTCCAGTCAGAGCGCCACTCAGTATCAATGTCTACACCTAGAACATGAAATGGACCTTTTCGCCAAGGTGTGAGCTGCTTCAGAAGAGGCTCAACTGCCTTTATTTTCGGATCGTCACTCTGTGTCTTCAGAGTCACGCTATGTGCGATATCAATTTCTTCGGCCGTGACTTCGGGAAGCTGGCTCACCAACTTTTCCCACTTTTTAAGTTCGCCATGCCGGCGGTTTTGCGACCAGTCTTTTAAAGCTGCAGGGAGGGTTTCCAACCAATGACTCATGCCTGCTTCAATAAGGCGCTGGTAAAAAGCATCAAACTGACTCATTTATTTTGCTCGCTTTTAATGGCAAACCAAGAGGTGAAATTAAAGCAGCGGTACCAATTTTGCACCGTATCGAAACCAACATTGCTCAATCGTTCTATATGTTTTTCTGGGGTGTCGATACGCATTACGTTTTCAATCGCGGCTCGCTTTTGGCTAATTTCTAAGTCGCTGTAACCGTTCATGCGTTTGAAATCATGGTGTAATTCGTTCAATACACTCTCTGCTTGTGTATCTTCGTGGCGTACTTTTTCAGAAAGCAGAAAAATTCCGCCGGGCAATAGGGCATCGTAGATTTTCCGGATTAACTGCTCACGCTGCTCCGGAGGAATGAATTGCAGCGTAAAGTTCATGGCAACTACACTGCAAGGTTGAAACTCAGTGTCTAGAATGTCTTCACAGCGAATGGTTACCGGTACGTCGCCTTTCCACGCATTTACGTTCGACTGACAACGCGAAACCATTGCCTCTGAATTGTCGACGCCAATAATCTGGGTGCCTGCAGCTTGAATATGTTGTTTCATGGCAATGGTGGCGGCACCTAGTGAGCAGCCCAAGTCGTATATATAGCTGTTGGGTTGTGCGAACTTACCCGCTAAATGACCAATTGTTTGAACCATGGTGGAGTACCCAGGAACGGAGCGGCTGATCATGTCTGGGAATACGTTGGCAACATTTTCGTCGAACGAAAAGTCGGCCACTTCCCCTAAAGGTTTGGCATAAATAGAGTCGCGAGAAAAGTTCATAATCAAAATCCTTGTAACTATGGGGCGAATTGTACCTGAACGTGCTCGCTTGAGCCACTTGCGGGTGACTTCTAGGCGTTCGTTATCGTATACTATTGCGCTAGTTTACAAAGCTATTTTAAAGACATTACGTTGCAAATATTGCACACACTATTGAAGTCAGAAAACAGGAAATAAAAACACCATGCGCAGTCATTATTGTGGAGAGGTTACTGAAAACGCTCTAGGTCAGCAGGTTACGCTTGCGGGTTGGGTTCATCGTCGCCGTGATTTAGGCGGACTCATCTTTGTCGACATGCGTGATCGCAGCGGTATTGTGCAAGTAGTGTTTGACCCTGATCATGAAGACATGTTTGAGCTTGCAAATACATTGCGCCAAGAATTTTGTATTCAGTTGCGTGGTGAAGTTCGTGCGCGTCCAGAAGGTCAAGTGAACGACCGTATGACTACCGGACGTATCGAAGTTATTGCGTCGGAACTCACTATTTTAAACAAAGCGGCTCCGCTACCTATCGACTTCAACTCACAGGTGAGTGAAGAGTCGCGTTTGCGTTATCGTTATCTTGACCTGCGCCGCCCAGAAATGAACGAAAAGCTAGTTTTCCGCGCTAAAGTTTCAAGTGCTGTGCGCCGTTTCTTAGATGGTGAAAATTTCTTAGATATCGAAACACCAATGCTTACTCGTGCAACCCCTGAAGGTGCTCGCGACTACTTGGTGCCGTCTAGAACGCATGACGGTAAATTCTTCGCTTTGCCGCAGTCGCCGCAGTTGTTTAAGCAATTGCTGATGATGTCGGGCTTCGATCGTTACTATCAAATCGTGAAGTGTTTCCGCGACGAAGACTTACGAGCAGACCGTCAACCAGAATTTACCCAAATTGATATCGAAACAACGTTCATGAGTGCACAAGAAGTGCGTGACACCACAGAACGTTTGGTACGTTCGTTGTTTACCGAGCTTCTTGAGGTCGACTTGGGCTCTTTCCCTGTGATGAGCTATGCAGAAGCTATGCGTCGCTTTGGTTCAGACAAGCCCGACCTACGTAACCCGCTTGAGCTTGTAGACGTAGCTGATCTAGTGAAAGACATCGAGTTTAAGGTATTTGCAGGGCCAGCGAATGACGAGAAAGGTCGAGTAGCTGTATTGCGCGTGCCAGGTGGAGCGAAATTAAGCCGTAAGCAAATCGACGAATACACGAACTTTGTAGGCATTTACGGCGCCAAAGGTTTGGCTTGGTTGAAGGTGAACGATAAAGACGCTGGCATGGAAGGCTTACAGTCGCCGGTACTTAAGTTCTTACCTGAAGATGCCGTAAACGGCATTTTAGAGCGTACGGGTGCTGAAACCGGGGACATCCTATTGTTTGGTGCTGACAACGCTACCGTGGTCAGCGAAGCACTTGGTGCATTGCGTTTGAAAGTGGGTGAAGAGTTTGAGCTTGTTGAAGATAGCTGGAAGCCACTTTGGGTTGTCGACTTCCCAATGTTTGAAGAATATGAAGGTGGTTACGCAGCGCTGCATCACCCGTTTACCTCTCCTATTGGTGTAACGCCTGAAGAGTTAAAAGCAGACCCAGCAGCTGCGCTTTCTGATGCTTATGACATGGTATTGAACGGCTGTGAAGTTGGCGGTGGTTCGGTACGTATTTTCAACCCTGAAATGCAATCTGCTGTGTTTGAAATATTAGGTATTGGCGCAGAAGAAGCGAAAGAGAAGTTTGGCTTCTTGCTTGAAGCTTTGAAGTACGGCACACCTCCGCATGCAGGGTTAGCATTTGGCCTCGACCGTTTGGTCATGCTGATGGTTGGTGCAAGCAGTATTCGTGACGTGATTGCATTCCCGAAAACCACAACAGCCGCTTGTGTACTCACAGACGCACCAGGCTACGCCAACCCAGAAGCGCTAGAAGAGTTGGGAATAAAAGTCGTAGAAAAATAAAATTGGGGTCAGAGCACTTTGGGGTCAGAGCACAATGTGCTCTGACCCCATCTTAAAGAACGGAGGAAACATGGCAGGACATTCAAAATGGGCAAACATCAAGCACCGCAAGGCTGCGCAAGACGCTAAGCGCGGTAAGATTTTTACCAAATTGATACGAGAGCTAGTTGTGGCGTCTCGCCAAGGCGGCTCTGATCCTGACACCAATCCTCGTTTACGCGCCGCTATCGACAAAGCTTTGTCGAACAATATGAAACGCGACACTATAGACACTGCCGTTGCCCGCGGAGCGGGCGAGCTCGATGCGGACAACATGGAAGAAATCACCTACGAGGGCTACGGCCCTAATGGCGTAGCCGTAATGGTGGAATGCATGAGTGATAACCGAAATCGTACCGTGTCAGAGGTGCGTCATGCTTTCACGAAACATGGTGGTAATTTAGGTACAGACGGTTCTGTCGCTTATTTGTTTAGCAAACGCGGTGTACTCAGTTTCGCGCCTGGAGCAAACGAAGAAACAGTGATGGAAGCCGCGTTAGAAGGTGGTGCAGAAGACGTTGTGACTTACGACGATGGTGCAATCGATGTATTCACCACACCAGAAGACTTTGGCTCGGTAAAAGACGCATTAGACGCAGCCGGTTTAACCACCGACAACGCAGAAGTAACTCAAGTGCCTGCAACTAAGGCGGAACTAGACGTTGAAACTGCACAAACCGTGGTAAAAATGATCGACATACTCGACGATTTAGACGACGTACAGAACGTATATCACAACGCCGATATTCCGTGGGATCTTCTCTCTGAAGAATAAAGACAAAATGGGGTCAGAGCACCTAGTGCTCTGACCCCAATCTGACTGAAGATGAAATCCAATATAGTCAATGAGTTAAGAGTTAAAACTGTCCGTTAGCGTGACTTTGACGAATTTAAAGGATTTCTTGCCGAAACGCAGGTTGCGTAGGGCATGCAAGGAAACATAGTATGGGGTCAGAGCACTTAGTGCTCTGACCCCATTTTTAAGGAAAAGGAGAACAAATTTGTCCATCATTCTCGGTATCGATCCGGGGTCTCGTATAACGGGGTTCGGTATTATCCGCCAGCAGGGGAGTCGACTGACTTACCTGGGTAGTGGATGTATTCGAGCTGCATCGACA
Organism: Lysobacter sp. N42; assembly: GCF_004344885.1. NCBI lineage: Bacteria > Pseudomonadati > Pseudomonadota > Gammaproteobacteria > Lysobacterales > Lysobacteraceae > Lysobacter > Lysobacter sp. N42. The sequence continues at coordinate 142,117 of NZ_SKFB01000002.1, read as the reverse complement.
AGTGTTGCGACAACCACGCAAGGCGAACCAACTATGGCGGAGCGTCTTAAAACTATATTTGCGGGTGTTTCTGAACTCATAGAACAGTATTCCCCTACTCAATTCGCCATTGAACAAGTGTTTATGGCTCGTAATCCAGATTCGGCGTTAAAGCTTGGGCAGGCTCGTGGAGTAGCCATGGTCGCCGCTGCAAATGCGGGCTTAGAGGTGTGTGAGTACTCAGCTCGGCAAATCAAACAGTCTGTTGTAGGTACGGGCGCAGCTAAAAAAGAGCAAGTTCAGCATATGGTTATGCATGTACTTAAACTGCCCAACAAACCACAAGCTGATGCTGCGGATGCTCTTGCTGTAGCTATCTGCCACGCACACACTTATCAAACTTTAATTGCTCGTTCGTAACGGCAGTTTTCATCTTCGTACGGACCGCCGTGCGGTCTCCACGGTGATGTTCCAATGTGCCACTGACCCATCCCAACGCTAGACGGAAAAGTGCTTCTCGGTTACGATACAAAGCTAATGAAAAACAATAAAAAGCGGTATAAAAATGATCGGTAGACTTCACGGAACACTCGTAGCAAAACACCCCCCAGAACTTCTTATCGACGTGAATGGCGTGGGTTATGAGGTGAGTGTACCGATGACCTGCTTTTACGACCTTCCCGAAACCGGTGCTGAAGTGACACTATGGACGCATTTTGTTGTGAGGGAAGACGCGCAATTACTTTTTGGCTTCAACACCGCAGACGAGCGTGCTTTATTTCGTTTATTGATTAAAGCACAAGGCGTAGGGCCGAAGTTGGCACTTACCATATTGTCGGGCATGAGCGCCGGACAGTTTATTCAAACCGTACAGCATAACGACGTCACAACCTTAGTGAAAATTCCTGGCGTGGGTAAGAAGACCGCGGAGCGTCTCGTGGTGGAAATGCGTGATCGCTTGAAAGACTTCACAGGTGCCGATTACGATACAGGGCTGCCAGGTGCTGCAATTTCAACTCCTTCTGCTGCGCCTGCTCCAAGTGCGAAAGAAGAAGCTTTAAGCGCGTTAATAGCGTTAGGCTACAAGCCGAATCAAGCAGAAACCATGATTCGTAAAGTTGCTACAGAAGACATGGATGCAGAAACATTGATACGCACCGCTTTAAAAGCGATGCTTTGAGGACTCGTAAATGATCGAACCAGACCGCATGGTCCAAGCCAGCGCTACTAATGAAGATGAAGCGATAGACCGTGCGATTCGTCCTAAAAAACTGGAAGACTACACCGGCCAAGCCCACGTAGTTGAACAGCTTGGAATTTACATTGAAGCAGCGCGAGGCCGTGAAGATGCGCTCGATCATGTCCTTATTTTTGGACCTCCAGGATTAGGTAAAACCACACTGGCGAATATCATCGCTAATGAAATGAACGTAAGCATAAAAACAACTTCCGGACCAGTTCTTGAAAAAGCGGGCGATCTCGCAGCGCTTCTTACCAACTTAGAACCTAACGACGTACTCTTTATCGACGAAATCCACCGCTTAAGCCCAGTGGTTGAGGAAGTGCTCTATCCGGCTATGGAAGACTATCAGCTAGATATCATGATAGGAGAGGGCCCCGCAGCACGTTCAATTAAGCTCGATTTGCCACCTTTTACATTGGTCGGCGCAACGACACGTGCTGGCGCTTTAACTAGCCCACTAAGAGACCGCTTCGGCATAGTGCAGCGTTTAGAGTTTTATAACGTGGAAGACCTCACGACCATCGTAAAGCGCTCAGCGCATTTCCTAGACCTTAAAATGGACGAGCAAGGTGCAAAAGAAGTAGCTGCGCGCTCTAGAGGTACGCCAAGAATCGCCAACCGTTTGCTTAGAAGGGTTAGAGACTACGCAGAAGTTCGTGCCGACGGTCACATTACCGCTGAAGTAGCCTCGCAAGCACTAAATATGGTTGACGTGGATAAAGCTGGTTTCGACTACATGGACCGTAAACTTCTTGAAGCCATTATCGAGAAATTCGACGGTGGGCCGGTAGGTCTGGAAAACCTAGCTGCAGCTATCGGTGAAGAAAAAGACACGATTGAAGATGTCATTGAACCATTCCTCATTCAACAAGGATTTATTCAGCGCACACCGCGCGGGCGCATTGCTACCCAGCGTGCGTATTTGCATTTTAATATGAAACTTCCGTGACAAACTGAGGGCTGTAAAGAAAGCTTCATAATTTCCTGCAACAGTTAACTCATGTTCGCTACTCGTGAAACGTGAGTCGTATGGAAAATCCTCAAATTGTCGTTGTTGGTTTAGGCTACGTTGGTCTCTCAAACGCGGTATTACTGTCTACCCAATTTCGCGTAACTGCGGTCGATATCGACTCGACAAGAGTTGACGCAATACGAAACAAAACGTCACCCATTCAAGACCCGAAAATTACTGAGTTCCTGCAATCAAAAAGCCTGAACTTAACCGCGAAAACCGCGAGCGATGCGGAAAGCGAGTTCGCAAGCGCGCAGTATTTTATTGTTGCTACTCCAACCGACTACGACCCAAAATCAAACCACTTTGATACGTCTTCAGTTGAGCAAGTTATTCAGCAGATCACTGAATTAAATCCAAGTGCGTTAATCGTCATTAAAAGCACGATACCTGTTGGCTTTACCGAGTCTTCGAAGATCAAGTTTGCGACGCAAAATCTAGTATTCATGCCGGAGTTTCTGCGTGAAGGGCTGGCTCTTCATGACAACCTGAACCCTTCGCGAATTATTATTGGTGAGCGCGGTCCTCGTGCTCGTCAATTGGCTCAAATGTATAAATCTTGCGCTCAGAACAAAGACGTTCCAGAGCTTTTTATTGATAACACAGAAGCTGAAGCGGTAAAGCTGTTCTCTAACACTTACCTTGCCATGCGCGTGGCTTATTTTAATGAGCTAGACACGTATGCGGCAGTGCACAAGTTAGATACTCATTCGATTATTGAGGGAGTATGTTTAGACCCTCGGATTGGCATGCACTATAACAACCCCAGTTTTGGATTTGGCGGGTATTGCTTACCCAAGGACACCAAGCAATTACTCGCCAATTACAAGGACGTTCCCCAAAATATTATTCAGGCCATTGTCGACGCGAACCGCACCCGAAAGGACTTTATCGCTGAAGACATTATGGCGTTGAATCCTAAGGTCGTAGGTATTTATCGGCTTGTTATGAAGCAAGGGTCCGACAACTTTCGTGCGTCTGCGGTTCAAGGTGTTATGAAACGCCTAAAAGCGAAAGGTATAGAGATTATTTTGTATGAACCTGCGCTAACAGTAACTCACTTTTTTCACTCGCCTGTAATTCAAGATCTAAAGAGCTTCAAACAACAAGCAGACGTTATTGTGTCGAACCGTTTAGCGGAGTCTTTGTTAGACGTTCAGTCAAAAGTATACACCCGAGATTTATTCCATAGTGACGCTTAAAGGAATGAAGGAGCAAACAATTATGCAAACCTCACCAGTAAAAAAAGTTGTCATTCCTGTTGCTGGGCTAGGTACAAGAATGTTACCCGCAACCAAGGCTATACCGAAAGAAATGCTGCCTCTAGTCGACAAGCCTCTTATTCAATTTATTGTAGAAGAATGTGCTGCAGCAGGGCTAACCGACATAATATTGGTAACGCACGCTTCTAAAAATTCAATTGAAAATCACTTTGACACCAGCTTTGAACTTGAAACAACCCTAGAGAAGCGAGTGAAGCGTCAGTTGTTAGAAGAAGTTCAGTCTATTCGGCCACCAGGAACTACAATAATGCATATTCGCCAAGGGATTGCACGAGGATTAGGCCATGCTGTTTTGTGTGCTAAGCCTATCGTAGGTAATGACCCATTTGCAGTGGTACTTCCCGACGTACTTATTGACGAAAGCACAACGAATTTGTTTCGTGAAAACTTAGCGCAAATGATTAGCGACTATCACCGAACCTTCAATAGTCAAATCTTGGTGGGTGAGGTGCCATGGGACAAAGTGGACCAATACGGTATCGCTAATATGAACGGCCTAGACTTAAAACCGGGTAAATCTGGGCCGATTGGATCCTTGGTAGAGAAGCCAAAGGTTAGCGAAGCACCGTCAAATTTGGCTGTCATCGGCCGCTATGTATTTTCACCGAGAATTTGGGCACTGTTGGAGGCAACAACACCTGGAGCTGGGGATGAAATTCAATTAACTGATGCTGTAGAGCAATTACTCAATCTTGAGCGGGTACATGCTCATTACATGACTGGACGAAGCTATGACTGTGGGAGTAAGCTTCAATATGTGCAAGCATTTATAGCGTACGCAAATCGCCATCCAGAATTAAAACAATTATTGCGAGAGGCTTATGACGCCGAAAAGTCAAACAGTGCCGTTACAGCAAATACAATTTAATCAGCTTATTTTTGATTGGAGTTACCAGTTCCTGTCTCACGAGGACATTCGAGATTTTGCGCAACGTAGACTTCCCAATGACTTTAATGACATTAAAACGCGCCTTTTGGAGGGGAAGTACACTAACGCAACAGAGAGTCGACCTGTATCGCATACTCTGTGTCGTAATAGTGATGTACTGAATAATGCTGAATCTAAACGTTTTATAGAAATCGTTAAATTACTACGTAAAGGCGAGTGGCTTGGTGCTACAGGTGAGGCTATTACAGATGTCGTGAATATAGGTGTAGGTGGGTCTGATCTGGGTCCACTTATGTCTAGTTTTGCCCTAAAAGAATTTGCTACCGACAAAAATGCCCGTGTCGCCCATACTCACTTTGTATCATCGATGGACGGTGAGCAGCTTCACGTTGAACTTCCGCATTTAAACCCAGAAACCACCTTGTTTATAGTAGCGTCAAAGTCATTCGGCACGGCTGACACGTTTGCTAATGTTGATACCGTGAAAACGTGGGCTTTAGAACGGCTTAACATACACGGAAAAACAGAGTCTGACTGGCTACAAAACCATTTGGTTGCGGTGTCGGCATACCCTGAAAAAATGGATGCTTTTGGAATACCACGAAAAAACCAATTGGCCATGAACGAAGGTGTCGGCGGAAGGTTTTCTTTGTGGTCTGCTATGGGCTTATCGATAGCAATCAGTTGTGGTTTAGACGTTTTTGAGCGCTTATTAAGTGGTGCGCGAGACATGGATGAACACTTTGCAACTGCGCCAATTGAGAAAAATATCCCTATGCTTATGGCATTACTGGGCGTGTATAACCGAGAAGTAAGAGCCATTAATAACCTTGCAATATTGCCTTATGATGGTCGGTTCCTGCATGTTCCTTCTTATTTGCAGCAATTGGATATGGAAAGTAATGGGAAGCAATGTTCTGCAGATAATAAAGCAATAAATTATCCCACCGGCCCTATTGTATGGGGAGCATTTGGCCCTAACGGTCAGCACGCATTCTTTCAGCATCTACACCAAGGTTTTGACAAGTTTGCAGCCGACTTTTTAATGGTATTACAAAGGAAAGGGCCAGGATTCTCGTTAGCTGTTCAAAGCAGCTTAGCTGACCAACAGGAATTGTCGGTGGCGAATTGCTTAGCACATAGAAAGCTTATGGCGTATGGATCTGAAGACGGCACTGCGCGAAATTATTATCCTGGTGGGCATCCTAGTAATCTTCTGGCGTTGAAAGAGTTAACTCCTGAGAGTTTTGGTGCGATCATCGCGGCTTACGAGCATAAAGTTTTTACCCAGGGCGTTATTTGGAATCTAAATAGCTTCGACCAGCCCGGTGTTGAGTTGGGTAAGAAGATAGCTGTGAAAACGTTGGCGGCTATACAGAACCGCAGTGATGATAGCTTTGATGAATCTACGGACTCATTTATAAAGATGACACGGGATTAATTACTGTACAGACCGCCATGCGGTCCGAACGAAATCCTTGTCCATTAAAGATTAGAAACATTTAATACACTTTCTAACAAATTTCGGGTGCGTTGTTACGTTGGTTCGGGCTATGCTTGAGGTAGATCAAAAGGGGACAGGCTTCAGCCCGTCGCCAACTCTAAGGAGAAAGCTATGAAAAAGTTACTATTACTTATCTCTGCTGCTGCAATTGCGCTTGCAGGTTGTGCGTCGAAGCCCGAGTCTGAATGGCCAGAGTGGTTCGACGTACAAGCGGAACCAGAAACATACTTTTACGGCTTTGGTGAAGGTGTTAGCCGCGACTCAAACTTAGCAGCAAGACAAGCACGTTTGAATGCGCAAGCACAACTAGCCGAGTCTTTTGCTATTTATGTAGAGAGTGAAGCGCGCCAAGCCGGTCAAGTAGACTTAGGCGATCCGGCAACTTCGGGTACGTTTATTTCTGCTGTTCAAGCACGTGTGCAAGAAACGGTAACTTCTATTGAGGCCGACAAAGCAGAACGTATTCGCTTGCCAGACGGCTCTACACGAGTGTTCGTAAGAATGCGTATGCCACGCAATCAAGGTGCTCGTACCGGTCGTGAAATTCTAGACGAATTCGAAGAGCGTATGCGCGAAACTAGGAAAGATGGATAGCCCAAGCTCGGGGTCAGAGCTTTCGGGGTCAGAGCAATTACCTTGCTCTGACCCCATTTTCTGCTCCCACTTAGGAAAAGAGTAGCAATGTCTAAAAACTACAGAATCCTCCTTATTATTGCGTTCGCAATTGTCAGCTCAGGCTGCTCAAGCCTACCCTTCGGCGACAACAGCAATACTCAACAAACCAGCCGAGAAGAAATAACTACAATAGGTCTGCAAAACGACCGCTACGCATACGGACATGGGTTCGGTGAAACGCGGGAGCGGGCTCTACAAGCAGCGCGTGACGAACTAGCAGAAATGATTCTGGTAAATGTACGCACCGAAACTCGGCAAGATTTGAGAGAAGCGGAAGATCAGGAGATTACGAGCGAGTTCGTAGCTTCTTCGTTTTCTTGGTCGAATGTTGAGCTGGAAAACTTGCAGGTTGATTTCGAGCAACGTAACCGCAACGACGGAACGTGGTATGTAAGGCTTCGAATTGAACGCTCAGGTGTCACAGCACTGACTCAAAAAGCGAGACGCAAAGCTCCGAGCCTCAATGCTGTTTACTATATTGAGCAAGCTGACAGCACCCAACCTGCACAAAGACTTGCACGAGCTATCGATGGTTATAACATTGCACATCGAGACGGTGTGCTTGCAGAAAGTTTTATTACTCAAAATGGCAGCCAAGCAACTTTCGAGACTTATTTTGCAGAGGTGTCAGAAGCGAGTGTTCGAGCTTTAAAAGCGCTTCCTATCGTGCATGAAGACGGAAAACAAATTGCGATCGCGTTAATTCATGAAAGTACGGCGACCCCGCAACAGTTAGCAAAGATCTACCTAAGGGTGAATGGCCAAGAAACAGAACTCTCTACCGACAGCCGAGGTATGACTGCATGGTTACCCATATCAAATCTTGGCAACTCGTTCTCGCTTGTCGCGCGTCGAGGAGACATCACTATTTCGGGATCGCGTATTGAACGATTCCAGGAAGTGGACCGTTATACCACGCAGGCTGTTACCAACGCAGAAGAAGCTCTGGTTTATTTCTATTTAGATCCGGTAGACGCCAACGTGCGCATTGGTAGCGAAAGCTTAGGTTCACCACAAACGCATCCACTCGAATCTGGTCGACTGTACGGGTTAACCATTCGTTCAGAGCGTTACAGAGACAGAAACGAAACGTTAAATATTCCTAGAGGCGCAGCTTTCGCTTATGTAAACGCGGAGCTTGAGGCACGCCAGTATGGTTCGCTTGCGTTGGCTGTGGAAAACCGAGAAGGCGTCTTTGAAATTCGCAGGGACAGCGACAATTGGATACAGTCGAGGGGCAACACCTACGACAGAGAGTTAGCCGAAGCGGGTTCTTACGCTATACGAGTAGGGCGCAGAGGTGAGAAAGGATTCGACCCAGATTTTCAAATTCAACAAGATTTAATAGAGCTTCAAAACGAACAGCGCTATAGCCGTGTATACGAAGCGCCTGCATACCGCGAGCCTTATAGTTATGGCTGGCGAGTGGCATTGTATACCTTGCGTGGCAATGGTGAGCCTAGTTCTACTTACCGTATTCCCATGAGCTCAAATTTGAGAGAGGGAACTGACGGGCATTACCAGGAGTTCCAAGAAGCTGCTTATGGCGGAAATATAGATTATTGGGGCTCTTCAGACGACTTTGTCATAAACGTACAGCGTTACTTCGACACGCTAAATTTCACCGTGCAAGGAAGTGCTGGGCGAAGAACGCACGCTTTCGACGTCTATCAAGTCGACCGTGGAAGCTTTATAAACTATTGGGATTTAGAAACAGTTGAGTTAGACACGGCTCACATTAGTATTGGTGCTGGCTTCTGGAAGAGTTTTTATTCGGACCGGGTAATTACTTCACTTACCATTAACCAAGCGTATGATTTTTCAAGCTGGGATTTAGCCGAAACCATAGAAATAGACGGTGATTTTAGTTCTGATACACGAACGTACATCAGTGGAAGTGACAGCTCTCGCAATAGCTACCTCTACGCCGAAGCAAATGCTCACTTCAATCTAGGTGGCTTCGGTTTTACGGCCAGTGTAATCGTGCCAGCCGAACAAATGGAACCCATCATTCAACTCGGCTTCGCATTCAGCTTCTTCGACAGCGGCTACCGCCGACCAGCAATGGTAGATGTTTCTCGATAGGCGATTGGCTTCAGCACGAGGGTAGAACGGGGACTGGCTTCAGCCCGTCCCCATATGCTGAATTTTTCTAGGGTTCGCTAAGAATTAGGTGAAGCAAGAATCGTACGGACCGCTATCTATCAAATATCCTGGCCCAATGCGCGAGTTCTTTTGATATCTTAAGCCAGCTTCTATTTTCTCCAAGTTTGTTGGGCATGCGAGAAAAGTCGATAATGTCAGTAAACTCCTTTTGTTTTTTGAGTGGTTCGATTCTTTTTAAATTCTCTTCATAGAGCTTATCCATTTGCTTTTTATGTTCGTGGAACGGAATGTTTACGTCTCCTTTAAGCCGCACTCTTAAATAGTTTGGGTATTTATCTTTCAAAATGCTGCGCATCACAAGTCGATTTAAACCGTGATCATAAAAAAGATGGCTGGGGCAACTCGCAACTAATTCTAGTAATTTTCTATTTAACAAAGGGAACCGGGTTTCTATCCCTGTTTGCATTCCGGTTATTTGTTCCATAACTATTCGATAATCAACCCCGTCTGTGTTGATATTCAATCTAATATGTTCTGAAACAGAGGTTTCTGCTTTAAACCGATACGGCAATTTCTGGTTCTTTATAAGTGAAGGATAAGGCTTTTTATTACCAATGTTTTTGCTAAACAGAAAATAAATAGTGCCTGTTTTCAATGCTCTCAGATAAGACAGGAATTTCTTTGGCAATGTGTCGTTGGGCTTGGTGGCATGGCGCCAAAGCTTGACGAACTTAAGCTGAAGTATAAGCTCAGAAAAGAGAGCGTAACCCGGATAGCTAAGGGCTTGATCTCCGCCCCAGCCACTCAGCATCACCCGAGAACCATTTTTACTGGCAAGTAAATGATGTCCTAAAAACTCAGTAGCTATCGCAAAGGGTACTTTTAATTGTGTACTTATTTGCTCGGAAGCCTTAGTGAAATCAATTGACTCTTCATTCCATAACGGTTGTATATGAGGAAATGGGGCACGAATGTCATCTAGTTCTTGATAGGTTTTTTGCCAGTACTTCAACGCATCGGGGTGTGCCGGAGGTATAGAACGATGGCTGACACTAAAAGCTTGTTCAACTTGAGAGGCACCAAGTGAAATAATAGAGCCTGAGTCTAATCCTTCGCTAAGTTGAAAAGTTATAGGAGTCGTAGAAAGGGTTGACTCGTGTACAGCAAGCTCATGTTGCTGTGCTATAGCGTTAAGCCAATCTGTATCTGTTTTCAAATGGGAGAAATGGTGTTTTTCAAGTGACCAATATTGGCTGAGTTTAGGCTCTTTACCTATTTCCCACTCTAAAATATGTGCGGGCGGAATACTTTCAACTTCATTCCATGGACTTTTAAAGATTACTCCAGCAGTTCCGCATAGTGTCGCTTCAAGCAATTGTTTATCTACTGTAAGTTGATGGTTGCTTGCAAAGTAAGTTAGGTCACTTGAAATAACTAGAGTATTGCTGTGCGCGTTCGACATACAAAAGAGAGGGCGAGTACCTATATGGTCGCGAAACGCCAAAACTCTGCCAGAACGGTGGCATGCGATACAAGCAAACTCACCTTCTAACTTCCTTATCGCGTCCTTGTCCCAGTGCAGTAGAGCTAACAATATAACCATGCCGTCACTGCCACCTTCAGCTTTGTCGTTTAAAAACCCACTGGGTAGCTCTTCTACAATGTCGCTTTTGTTGGTTAAGCGACCATCTAACACCAAAGACCAGTCATCAAGCTCATGAATGTGTTCATTTTCATGTTTTGGATGTGTTTTGTATAGGTGAAGCGCAAGTATTGAGTCTTGCTCCGTTGGTCCGATGCTTGTTTTGTGTAGAAAGGCATTATCGAAGGGAAAATTTTGGATCGTTTGCTGAATATCTCGAGTGGTTTGTTCTACGTTTTGAGCAGAAATGTCAGTGGAAAAGAAAATATGACTCAAGGGGAAACCTCAAAATATGTCTGCAAATTCGACGAAATTACTTATATCATAACTTAATCAACGGACTGCTGTTACCTATAGGAATTTCAATGCTCACTTCTAGCAAGTCTTTTTTCTTTTTTTTAAAAGAAACGTATGAGAGCAACAGAACAATTATTATTGTTTCGTTGGTGCTTTCCTTTCTACAAGTTGTGACGGCAAGCGTCGGTATCGTGCTTATATTGCCACTCATAGAGTTATTAGATAACGCGGCTGAGCCTGAACAATTGCATTGGATTACGCAAAATGTGTTGTGGGTGTTTAATACCCTTAACATTCCTGTTGATACGCTAAACATTCTAATTGTTTTTAGTGCGTTAGTGGGCGTGGCGTTCTTTATTCGCTTTTTACATAGCAGGGTTGTAGCGAAACTTCAGAACGACGTAGTTACTCAGGAACGCGAAGCTCTATACAGTCTTGCGAAAAATTCATATTGGATTGCGCTTCATAATTTGTTACCAAGCAAACTAACACACGCGCTTGTATACATAGTTAACGCATCTGGAAGAGCGATAACATTAACCAATAGCTTTCTAAATTTAACTTTGTTAATTGTTTTTGGTATAGCGGCTTCGAGTATGCTTTCTCTGGAGTTAATGGGCGTTATTATACTTTTTGTGCTTGTTTCCGGTGCGGCTATTCTTCCGATTTATAAACGCTCAAAAGACATGGGAAAAAGCCAACTGCATGCTATGGAAGCGTTGCATGGAACCTTTAGTGAGCATTTTGCAAACTCTAGACTCTTGAAAAGTGAAAAATTTGACGGTTACTTTGAACGACAAGCAAGTCATGAAGTGGAAGAACTCAAAGACAAAAGCCTTAGGCTTCAGCATCAAACTGCATTAACTCAATTATTGCTTGGGCTCGTCGTTATTATTTCACTTGTTGCTTTTACTTATATATCGCTGGACGTTCTTTCTATTTCGTTTGCTGAAACTGTGGTGGCGATTATTATTTTGGCAAGATTATTGCCGTTAGTTAGTGGCATTCAGCAGTCTGGTCAGCAGCTTATGCATTTACTTCCCCAAATTGCAGAGCTGAACAACATAAAAATGTATCTGCGAAAAAATTTGGAAGTTAAGCATAATGACACCGAAGAATGGCATGTAGAAAAAGGTGTTTCCGTTCAACACGTAGGGTTACAGTCGTTCTCGGGTGCGTGGCTATGCCGAAATGTCAATTTTAACATTCAGCCATACGGTGTGAACTTACTTTTTGGTGTTTCTGGCACAGGAAAAAGTTCATGTGCAGACGCACTGGCAGGGTTACGAGAAGTGAACGAAGGAAAAATTTCCATAGGCTCAACGGTACTTAGTTCCAATAACATTCATCATTGGCGCTCGCATGTTCATTATTTGTCGCAAGAAGTGAACTTATTAAGTACATCGTTAAGAAATAACCTTTGTTTAGGTCATCAATTCTCAGACAGTCAATTACTAGAAGCCTTAGCAAGTGTAGGGTTAAGTTCCTGGATGACACGCTATAACGTTTCTCTTGACTCTTCAATCAGTGCGTTGGGACGGAATGTTTCTGGTGGCCAAGCTCAACGTATTCAAATGGCTCGAGCGTTATTACAACAACCAAAGCTACTGATTCTAGATGAAGTTACTGCTCATCTTGATAAGCAAAGCGCTCGAGATATTGCTTCATTGGTAGCTGAAATCAGCAAAAACATGACAGTATTGGTTATTAGCCATGATACTTTGTGGCATGACTATGCAAATCACCAGCATGAGTTAATTTCTGAAAGTGAGAGCAACAGTAACGATTAAGGAAGAAATATGACGAAAAACATAAATCAACAAGAACTAGTTTCTCGGTTGAATGGTGAGCAGAAATTAGCATGGAATACACCGCTGGTGTCAGAACTGAAAGTGGAAAGCTCTAAAGGGAAAGTATGGCCGACTCCTCTAGAGGCTGACCCTACTTTCAACGGTCCTTCTTAAACGTAAAAGCACTATGGAATAGGTATATGGTGATTGATACCAATCAAAAGGAACTAGTTTCTCAGGTGAATAATAAGCAGAAATTGGCTTGAGATACGCCTCTCGTGTCAGCGTTGAAAACTCTTAAGTTATTCGAGGGAGTGGAGTCTTTTAATTTCTAAACTCTCATAACGTAGAAGTCGCGTTTATATTTTCTAATTGCTTAGACATGGTTTGTCCATAATCTATAAGGCTTCGATGAGTATTTAAATTAGGTGCTTCAATGACATAAAAAGGCACTTTAGTTAGATGAGTAAAGTGCTCAAACATTAGTTCTTGCTGTTCTAGAACTCGAATCACTCGGGGCCGTAATACATTGATACTCAGCCACTTCATTTGTTTTGTGCGAGTGACCTTATGCAAACTTAGCTGAGCCTTCTTGTGAGGTAGCAGTTGTGCCATGAAGGAAACCTTTACTGGTTGGTGAGAAACACAATTTTCTTTCAGATCAACAATGCATTTATGCGGTGCAATTAAAGAACTTCTGGCTTTTGCATAATGGTTTTTTATGTATTCTAAATAATGAGGTTCGCATTTTAAACGAGTCGATGTTGGGTACGCGAAAACTCCTTCCGAGGTTTTCTTTAAACGGATCGAATCGTCACTTAATATAGTAAACCCTTGTAGTAATAAGGCGAGTGTAAGCGTCGACTTACCGCTACCGGAACGACCAAAAATAACCCAAGCCTCATTTGAGTTCGGTGGCACAACTGCCATGCCATGCATAGGAATTTCATTGTGCAGATGAAGCACAGAGGAAACACCACTACCTAGAATCAAGTTTTCACAATATTCTAAGCCTGAATGATAAGGTCTTACGGTTAAAGTATGTGCTGTTGCTGAAACTTCACCGAGATCAGGAATTTTTATGTGTATGCCGCTTTCTCGAGCACAAACTATACGTTCTTGAGTAACAGGATCTTTAGCGGGCTCTATTTTTATGTCTAGCTCGGGCTTCACGTTGCTACTGAGCCGTAAGCTTGGTATGGCAATGGGAGAATTAGCAGCTAAGCCGTAGATTTGATGTAAATTAATTGTTTCTTGCAAGGTGTTCTATCCTGACTGTGTTAGTATAAACCTAATACACAAAAAGTATAATAACCTGTAACATCAACGATGTCTTAACAGAACAAAGAATTTCTGAATGTATAACTATCTTGGTTTAACGGTTGAGAGTGAGCTTGAACTCGATTTTGCCGAGCAAGTCACTGCTTCTTCAGTCCATGTTTCTATTTCTCTTCATAACATCCCTGAACATCCTAAAGAAGGTGTAGATGTTCATAGTGCATATTGTGCTGTTGGTAATCAATATGTGTGGCTTTTCATTCCTGATATGTTTCGAATGGAAATATTAAATGGAAAAGAAATACGCATTCAGTTGCTTAATCAAGCGCAAGGTAAAGAGCTGGTCCTGCGTTATTTAGAGAACTTTGCGTTTGCGATGCTTTACCAACAAAAAGGTGAATTGGTTACGCATTCTACTGCAGTAGAGTGGTTAGGAGAACATTGGATTTTTTGTGCTGATACAGGGGTAGGTAAGTCTTCGTTAGCCGCCTACCTTATGCAAAAGCACGACGCAAAGTTAATCGGTGACGAAATTACTATTTTTGAAAGTTCAGCGCGCAGTATATTTTCAACTGGGTTTGTAGATCTTCAAGTTGTCGTTGCAAGCTTGCTCAACATTCCAAATGAGCAGGTTGTGCCATACTCCAGTGACATGTCTCGGTGCAGGTGGAATGTTCCTAAAGCAAAGCAAGCTATTCAACATGAAGATAAAGTGCCAAGAAATATTGTGCTACTTGAAAGCTCTAATGAATCAGAGCTGAAGTTCAGTCGTCTACATGGGGCTGACAGTTTGAACGCGTTAATGCACTCGGTCTATAAACCATATAACCAGCAACATATTAAAAAGCAGACCTTTTTTACACTATCTAAGCTGGCGGCTGAAAGTAATATTTATAGGCTTTCACTGCCAAGAGAAGCGAAGCTTGATACGGTAGCGCGCATATTTATGGAGTTTTCAGAACGTAGGGCTACGTTATGAATGTAGGCTGTTGGTTGGCTTCTTACCCAAAGTCTGGAAACACCTGGTTGCGTGTTGTGCTTAGCGCTGCCTTTCAATTAACCCAAGAAAGCAAAATTCCTGAGCAAGTCTTAAATATCAAAAATTCTGAGGGTTTAACACATCGTTCACAACTTGAAAGTATTTTAGGGCTTCCATTAAAGCATTTGGACAGTAAGCAATTTCGGACAGCTATTTATCACGGATTAAAGGAAAACATGTGTCGGAACAGAACACATTTTCATAAAACACATGAACAGTATTTTTTAGATGAGCTGCGTGTAATATCGGGTGGTGAATTACCTGTAGAGAAGGTTATTTATTGTGTGCGAAACCCTGTTGATGTAGCAGTTTCGTTTTCTGAGCATATGGATACTGGTTATGAGCGCGCATGTGAAACACTTTGCGGGAATCAGTCTGGAAATACCAAGTACAGTATTTCATTACCGTACCATTTAGGTAGCTGGCAAGAGCATGTAGAAAGCTGGACATTGAATACTAAGCATATCTTAGTAGTTAGGTACGAAGACTTATGTGATAAACCGTTGGAAGAGTACAGGAAAGTGCTCGACTTCGTAGAATTCAATGTTTCAGACGAACAATTAAAAGAAATTGTTCAATTGGCAACGTTTTCCAACCTTCAACGTAATGAAAGCCAGCATGGCTTTTTGGAAAAACCGACTCGGCTCCGGAAGTTTTTCAATAAAGGAGTTGTAGGGCGAGGAAAAGAACTATTGAGTGATGACTTACAGCAGAAGATTACTTCGGCAAATAGGCGCGTAATGGAACGGTTTGGATATTTGTAAAGCTAGGAAAGGTAATAAAGGATGACGATTAACGTAAACAGTACCGTAAAAGTCAAAGAAGATCTTATCTATAGTAAAATTGACAATGAAGTAGTCATGATGACACCTGATCATGAAGACTACTTAAACTTGAACGGTGTAGGCTCTGTAATATGGGAGAAACTGAGTCGCGCACAACGTGTCGAAGACATTAAACGTGAGCTGCTTGAGCAATTCGAGGTATCGGAAGATACCTGCGAGCAAGAACTCATAGCGTTTCTGAATAACTTACACGATAAAAAATTAATTGAGGTCGACTAAAGTTGTTACGCACGATTTTGCGATATTGCGTGGCCAGTTTTTATTGGAGTCGCAAGGTTCGGAATCAAAGTAAAGTTGTTATTAAAGGTTTTGGTGAGCCTACAAAGTCTTGTGCGCTTCATAGTCCTATTTCTAATGAACAACTCAAGCAAGCTAAGTTACTTGCGAAAGACATCAAAACCGTTGCTAAATTCTACCCTTGGCGTTTTGTCTGTATTGAGCAAGTTTCACTGCTTGCGCATTTGCTGAGAAAGCACGATATCGATTATCAAGTGTCTTTGGGCGTCGTTAAAACTGAAACGGGTGGTATGCACGCTCATGCTTGGTTGTTGGTGGGAAACCAAATTATTCTTGGTGAAGACGACGTTTATAATTTTACAGTGGTGGAAACTTTTGCTTGGTTTTCCCGAAAGCGCCGCTCTGCAATGAGTAAAATGTTAAACCAATCTATTGCGACAGGAACCGTTCCGGTTCTAGATTTCGCGGACTATGCACCGTACTTAGAGTCTTACCTGATCCACCATCGTCTGTTTCCGTTGGCTCACAATGTAGAAGCTTTTCCTCGTTTACAAAAAATGATGAATAACTTTGTTTATCGGAAAAAAATTCAGCGGATAACAGAGCAAGAAATTAAAACAAAATTAGATGCGAAAGGTATACCGTATCGGTTCTTTAAAGGCAGTGCCATTGAACAAAAGCTGTATAGCTATAGTATGCTAAGAACGAGTAAAGACATTGATATTCTTATACCGAAGTCTGACATAGTTCGATTCGCAGAACTTTTAAGTCAGTCGGATTGGACGTTTGACTCGTTCGCACACAAAGGTATCAAAACGCCTGAAGCTTACATTAAACGATTTAAAGACATTCCAATGCGCAGTAACAATGGTGTTCAAGTTGAACTTCATCATCAGTTCACACACTTTCCAAGTCGTTTAGATACCGCGTATAAAGAGCTGCTTTGGACTGATTGGAATAACCAAGAACTTCATAGTGTTGAGCTTTGTTACTTTTGCTACCACGCATTAGCCATGGGTTCTCGCAGACACAAATGGTTATATGACTTACATTTATATTTCTCTCAATGGCTTTCTCTAGACGACACTGGTGCAGTAGTTTTAAAAAAAGCAAAAGAGTTAGACTGTGTTATACCTGTAATTGTGTGTTGGGCTCTGTGTAACCGCAATTTAGGTACAAAAATCCCAGCTCAAATTCTCACGCGGGCAGACCGCAGTTGGACAGCTCAGCGGCTCATTAAAACCGTAGAAAAACACGCGACCTATTTAACGGCAACCAAGCTGACAAAACCGTTAATGTTTGAAGGGCGGTTGTTTAATTTATTGTGTTACCAATCAAGGTGGAAACGCACACAATACGCAGCATCAATTGCTATGAGCATTCTTCGTTACTCACGCAAGCTTTTGTAGTCTTGTTATTTGTTCTTGGTAAAGTATTAAGCGCTCTTCGTTAAACCACGGTTGGCGTGTAAGTATTTGAAATGGAGCAGGGTCCCAACTACCGTTTCCCTCCAGGAGTAGAATTTCCTCAGACCAGCCGATATCCCAGCCTATGGTAAACATAGAAGGAAATATTTGGTGCGCTTGGTTCACCATGTGCTGAATACAGTTCCACTCTAGCTCGTAAATTTTCCCTTCCAATTCAAAAGTTCCATTGGAAATGTGTTGCCGGTAGTGTTTGCCATCAACTTTTATATCAATAAACGCACCAACAACCACTGCAGTAAAAGCATCGTTATTTTTTGAGTGGTATTGTTTGGCTGTAATAACACGAATAACAGGTAATCGTTCCGCTTGAATACCATCTCCTGTTTGACTTACGAATTTTCCAGACCGCAGTAGAGGTTGTGAAATAAAGTTTAAGGGCTCTTCAAAAACTTCAGACTGATGAACAGCAGGAGAATTAGAAAATTCCGCAAATAAGTAATCTGGCTTGTCGTTACGCGTGAAATAACAGTTCTCGCCTCTAGCTCCACTGTTAGGTTTTATAAATAACCCAGGTTGCCATTGAAAGCTTTCTGAGTGAACGGCTTCGGTGGGTACGGTGTTAATGCCTTTTGCCTTTAGCTCTTTGGAAAAATTGAGTTTGTCTTGTAATAGTCTATTTTCTGGCAGGTAGTTTGGACGGTTAAATTGCCGGTGAAGTTCAGGAACTTGTCCAGGTGCAAGGAACCTTGCCCATTCACTTGGTTTGTGCTCCCAGAGTTTAAATAAAAAATAGGCGAAAGGACTAAAGCCCATTGCGGTTAATTCTCTAAGGTCATTAGTCGTGTTTGCTTCTACAGGGAAGCGTTGCCGTATTTTGGGGTTATGCAGTATGGACTTGATTTGCCACCAACGAAAGCATGCTCCCCACATTACAAATTGTATGTGTGTCCAATAAGGAGCTCTGCTACGCACAAACTTGTGTAGCTCTATGATTGAATTGTCGGTTTGCTGATTAGGCTTTAAATACCGACCTGCTTTAAACTTATTTGCAATATTCAGAGCTTCTTCCTAGGATTAGTGCTTACTTATTGATATAAATATTACCCTATAACTAAATTGTGTTACAAAACTAGCGCGAAACGAGAGATCGAAATGGACAATAAAGTGACAAAGGAGCATCAGGAAGCCAGCATTCCAAAAGCTCAGTGGCAGACACCTAAAGTTGATAGTCTGAAAACAGAGGCAACCGAAGGGAAGTTATTTAATTTCGGAATAGAGACTTCTCCAAGCTGGGGACCGTCTTAATTTGTGGGTAACGTGCTTTATTTAATAGTTGCTGACCCAAGAACAGGATCGTCGCTGTTAATGCAAACCCTGAATCTATTGGGTGTTTCTTTTTATGGCGAAAAGTATCGTGACGACCTTTCAATTGAAATGAACCCAAAAGGGTATTACGAGTCTCGACATATTCTTTTTCACGGATTAACTCAGGATGTATTGAGCGATTTACACCAGCAAGCCGAGACTAACTCTGTCGCAGTTAAAATATCTCTTCGTGGTTTGTTGAAGTCTGAAAATTATATAGACTGGAGCATGCTTAACCGAAGTAACACAGTGTTTTTAGTTCCTATCCGCCACCCACTCGAGTCGGCAATTTCCAACCTCAATTTTTTTTCAAATCAATCTAAGAAGTTTCAATTTTTCAAAATAACACGAAGTTTGAAAAAGTTCGTGGACTCACATCAAGCGCTTGAGTACCAATTAAAAGAGAGAAAAATACAAAAAATTATTGGAGTACCTTATGATTTGGCAATTGATGATCCGGAAGCCTATGTTTCTTATATCACTAAGGCCCTAAATCTTAAGGTTTCGAAGGAACAACTTAAAAATGCTACAGGCAATATAACACCGAACTTATATCGATTTCGGAGTGAGCAATTCCCCGACAAAGAAAAAAAGTGGAGTATTGAACTAGGCGCAGAGCAAGCATATGAAAGGTTAACCAAACAGCTTGTTTTGGAATACTAGAGCCCGAAAGTGGGCTCTATTTCATTTAGTTCCAACTAGGATATTCTCCTTCAACACAAATGTAATAACAGAGCGCTAAACAGGGTTGTATATTGTCGTGAGGTTGACTTTCAAAAGTAGAGGAAATAGTTCTTTTATTTAATCTCTGAAGTTTCTCTAGGGGGACAGGAGGTTTTTTGAAGTCTATTGCGCCTTGCACGTTGGTTAGGAGCATATTGTGTGGATCAGACGTCTCCCCAGGCTCTTCACTGATTTTCCATGCATGACTGTGTTGAGGTAGTTGGTTGCTAAATAATGTAACCTGCGACTCTCCAATAGCTTCTCCTAGTCCGATGTTCCTTATCCCCGGCCCGTTACCCTGTCCAATAACCGCTCGGTTGACTAAGTTTGGAACCCGGAAGCTATCGTCGTTCGAACCCCAACCGTATGTCTTGCCAATAATTGAAAATAATGCGGAGTATGTTTGAGCTGAGAGTTCTCTACCGTCACAAAGAACCCAATTTTCAGGTTCGTCTTCGTAAGGTAGTGCTTTAATTTCTCCTACAAAACTATATGGGTCCATTATGAATCTCCTTCTGGTGGTCGAGGGGGGTAGGTGCCTTCTGTCGCAATGATAAAATTAAGTCCTAGTGAAGGCATCATATTGTTGTGTATGTCGCCGACTCCTGCTGTTGAGACTGACTCAGCACCCAATGTTACGTCATTTTGTGCGTTGCTAGGTCGATAGCCATTGTTGGCTCCAACACCGAAGGCCGCGCCTTTGGGAGTGCTTATAGTACTTTCACTGTCAGAAACGTACATCGTATGGGTATGCTTGGGCATTTCTGCTTCCGTTAGTGAAACACCTTCTTGCCCGTAATACTCTCCTAAAGAGAACTCTTTCTCTCCTGCGTTGGCGCCGGTTGAGACAGGCGTTCGTCCCCTCAAGTCTGGCAATTTGAAAGTGTGTTTACCGTCACCGCCAAAAGTAGTGCCTAAAACTGAGTAGAGCGCTTGGAAACTAAAAATGGGTAGTTCTTGCCCGTGACAAAGCATCCAATTCTTAGGCGTTAGCGAACCACTCCATAGCCTAATTTCACCTAATACTTGTTCCATCGTTTAGCTCCTTATTCTTGGTGGTAACGTACCGTCAAATGCAATGCAGTACACCAAGCCTAATGAGGGTTGAATATTCTCATGAGACTCATTGCCGCCAGTCTGCTCAAGAGCGGCTTCGTTTAATGCTATGTCTGGCGTAGCTTCAGCGTAGATACCTGCGTTCGGTCCGCTGGATTCAGCCCAGAGACTGCCTTCTTGTGGAATCGGTGTATCTGCTTCTTCTGCTGCAGCTTGTGCATAGTGATTGTGAGTGGGTAATTGGGATGAGTTCAGCGTTACTCTAGAAGTGCCTTGTGAGAGGCCATTTTCTTCGGGCTTGCTAGCGCCAATTATGCACCTACCGTTTAGGTTGGGGAGTGCAAATCGTGCGGAATCGTAACCAAACTGGTCACCAATAACTGAATGTAATTTGGGGAATTCATTTTTATGAAGGAAGTCTCCATTACATTTCAGCCATCCTTTCGGTATAAAGGAATAAGGGAAAAGTTTAATTTCCCCAATATAATTCTCCATAGTGTTTAGTCCTTTTTGTAGATTATTTAATCAGCTCGTTGGCTGAACTTATTGGTATAGACAGGGGGTGGTTAAAAATCAAATTGTAGCGGAGTCCTTTTACTTAGAACTCCACTAGAAACTTGATGGGTCATTGGCTAGGGAAAAGACCGTTGGTACAAATGCAGTAGACGAATCCCACTACAGGTTGCCTATTTTCATGAGCTTCGGAGCTTCCACTAGTAGCAAGTATGTTTGAGTTCATGTTAACGGTATTGTTGAGGTTAGGAGACGTGTCAAACTCAACGGCTCCTCTAATATTAGCCAATAGTCCATTTTGTGGAGGACTCGTTTCAGTTCCTGGTACATTAGCCATCATCCACCAGTGATCATGCGACGGCATTTCTTCGACCTCAAGTGTGCATTCGTTTTCGCCTAGACTTTCAGCAAAAGCACGTTCTGTTAGGTTGGGGCCTTGGCCATAGCCTATCGCTGCGCAATGAATAAGATTTGGTAGGTTAAAATTATCGCCACTACCACCGAATTTATGGCCTAAAAGGTTGAATAACCATCCGTACTCGCTGTTACTCACTGAGCTTCCGTCACATACAAGCCATCCTTTAGGTATTTGGTTGAATGGAAACGCCTGTATTTCACCCATAAACGCAAGACTTTGACCGATAGGAGGCGCATTTTCTGGGTATAAACCCTGAAGAGAAATAATGTAGTTTAAGGCGACAGACTTCATCATATTATTGTGTGCTTTTCCTTCACCACTTTGAGCAACTGCTGCTGACGAAAGCTGAACAATTTGGTTTGATGAACCCGAAATGAAGCCGCCTAACTGAGCTGCACCTATGGAGCGACCTGCGGGATCGTTACTGTCGCCTTGAGTAGTACTCATCATGAGACTATGGTCATGGATAGGCATCTGCTCCTTGGTCAAAGTAACGCTCTCTTCACCGAGAAGTTGTCCCAAGTTTATTTGCGGTTGGTTATTGGAAGGTTTTTGTACGCATATAGGTACTCGACCACGTAAATCAGGGACAGCAAAGGATGTTGTGCCGTCACCACCGTATGTAGTTTTAATCAATGAAAATAAAGCTGTATTCTGATTCAAAGGTAATAGCGAGCCATCACACCTTTGCCACCAATTGGGAATGATATCCCATGCGACAAGTCGAATTTCTCCTAAGTAAGAATCTGGGTTACTCATTTGGCATCTCTCCTTGTGCGCATATACAAAACTGTAAACCTAGGCTTGGTTGTATATTGTTATGGGGTCTATCGTTGCCAGAAGTGCCGATACTCATAAAGTTCAATGCGACACCGGGAGTAGACTCCGTATAGATCTCAGCAGCAGGTCCCGCTGTAGTTGCAAACAATGATTTTTCAGCCTGGGCGGGGCTGTTGGCAGCAGCTCCTGACGCTACTGGTGTGTGCGTATGCTGGGGCATTTGTGCAGGTGTCAAAGTAACTTCACTGGCTCCAACTTTAACTCCAATCTCAGCGGGGGAAGACACTCCGTATAACGCACATCCTTGCAAATCAGGGACAGCAAAGTTACTACCGGTGCCGCCATATTTGTTTCCTATGACTTTAAATAAACTAGGATATTTAGATTGCTCGTAAACAGAGCCGTCACACGCTAACCAATCTGGTGGAATAATCGTATAGGGAAGGAGGCGAATGGCTCCAACATAGTTTGCGTACATAAGTTGTCCTTTTTATGGTTGTTTTTGAACTAAGTTATAAAAACATAGTGTTATAAATCATTTAGAGCAATCTACTCTTAAAGCATAGGCCGGATTACCAGACCTATGCAGCGAAATAGAACTGTGGAGACGGGCTGAAGCCAGTCCCCGAAGCCTTTTACCTAAGGTATACAGACTTCATAACCTGACTCGCGTAGCTTTTCAGCGAGCGCAGACTTCGCTCCAGAGTCCCCATGCACCAATCGAATCTGCCCAATATGTTCTGCAGTTTGCACAAACTCAATAAGCTCTTGTTGGTCAGCATGTGCCGAATAGCCACCCAACGTATGAATACCTGCCTTGATCCAAACCTTTTCATGGTCCAGCTCAACGTAACCACAACGCGGTCCATACTTTTGAATATCCCGCCCCGGCGTTCCTTGAGCTTGATAACCTACAAAAAGAACATCGGTGCGAGAATCCGGAAGTAGCGCTTTAAGGTAATTCAGCATTCGCCCGCCTGTACACATGCCACTAGCCGCAATGACAATACACGGATCACCACTTTGCTGAAGGTAATGCACAATGCGCTGATGCTCATCATGTGAATCAATTACATGTAAGCGCTCGAAGTCTAATGGGTGCCGATTCACTGAAACGCGATGTTTAGACTCTTGGTCCCACAGCGACTTCATCACTTTGTATTTCTCTGTGAATTTAGCAGCCATAGGGGAGTCGAGAATGACCAGAATGTCTTTCCAGTCCGGATTATTCTGGCGTTCATGGAACAAAATATCTTCTAATTCGTAGAGCAACTCTTGGGTTCGGCCAATGCTAAATGCTGGAATAAGGACCGTACCGCGGTCGCGCATACACTTCTCAACCACAGACTGCAACCGCTCCTGCCGCTCAGCACGGTTCTCATGATTCTTATCACCATAAGTACTCTCAAGCACCAAAACATCCGCTCGCTCCAACGGCGCCGGATCCGGCAACAACGGCGAGTTTTTGCAGCCTAAATCCCCAGAGAACACCACCCGGGGACTGGCTTCAGCCTGTCCCCTTTTGTCGGATTCTTGGGACAGGCTGAAGCCAGTCCCTGAAGTAGGCATTGATGTTGAACCAATACCTACCTCAACAAAAGCCGACCCCAGTATATGCCCAGCTTGCCGAAACCGAATCGAAACATCCAAGGCGTCAATCCGCTGCCAAACATCAAACTCAACAGGAACCAGTAACCGCTCTATTACGCCCAAAACGCCTTCAATTAAGCCACGATCTCGGGTTAAACCAACTTTCAAGGCATCCTCGATAACCATGGGCAATAGGTGAGCTGTAGCCTGAGTACAGTAAATAGGCTTGCGAAACCCAGCCATTAACAACCAAGGCAAACGACCTACATGGTCAATATGACAATGCGTAATGACCAAAGCATCGATATGGTTTATGGGAAAGTCGACTTCTTGATGATTTGCGGAACCGCGGTTGTGGTGAGAGCTTCCGGATGTTTCAGCACCTTGGAATAGACCGATGTCGACAATTAAAGACCGACCGTGGGGAAATTTAAGTTCGTGGCAAGAGCCGGTTACGCCTTCGCGGGCACCGTGGTGGATGAATTGTACGTCCATGTTTTATTCCTTTTGTGCCGATTCGTTTTGTTTCGTTAAATCATTGAAGTATTTACGTTAAAAACTACTCATACAGGGGTAGCACAAAAAATATACAGCGACAAATATATCCTTTAACATTTTTTTCGAATTTATTTGCTTTCTTTAAACACGACCACTTCATTTCAAGCCATGAATAACGTAGAATTGGTGGGCTCGATTGGGTCAGTTTAGAGAGTTGAGTGAACAAAAAAACTCCTAAGTTCCTGATAATAAAAAAGTGTGGCCCAAATGCTTGTTATTAGTGAGGGGGCGGCCGTAATACGGCATGCCTGAAGAGGGATATTTCGCAGTATGTCAGCCTGGTATTTATTGCACTGCAAGGCAAGGCAGGAAGCCCGCGCAAAATTGAATATCGAAAACCAAGGTATTAATACCTGTTTTCCGCAAATTTCAGTTCAAAAAATTCGCCGTGGTAAACGTACTACAGTGAACGAGCCCCTGTTTCCGAATTACCTATTCATTCAAGTCGATCAAGACCAAGCAAATTTTAATGCACTACGAAGTACCCGTGGTGTAAGCGGCTTTGTTCGCTTTGGCGGTGTACCCGCGGAAGTGCCAGATCAGGTTATGCAGCAGCTTATCGAGTTAGAAGCCAGCGAAGAACTAAGTAACTTTTCTTCGCAGTTCGAAGCAGGCTCACGTGTGCAAGTAGAAGAGGGCCCATTTGCAGGGCTACAAGCTGTTTACCAATTAGCTAAAGGCGAAGAGCGCTGTTTAGTGTTGTTAGACATGCTAGGCAAGCAACAAAGAATTGAAATTGAAGAGCGCGTATTAAGAGCGCTGTAATTTATAGAATGGACCGCTGCGCGGTCTGTAAGAAATGGGGACTGGCTTCAGCCTCGCCCCAAAAGCTTAAGAAAATACAGAAAGAACAAAAAGGCACATTGGGAGCCACAACCCACGGGCGGAAGCGTGCCTGAAGGTATAGAGTACAAAAAAATTAAGTGGGACGGCTCGCTGTGCGGTTTGCCGAAAAGATTAAAATTCAAATAACAATCAAAATTGGGACTGGTCTTCAGCCTGTCCCCATGAAGCCGAATAATCAAACAAAGCGAATAACCTCATGACAGAACAACAAAATCAACAACAGCAACGCTACGAGGACGAAATAGATCTCAAAGAGCTATTTATAGCATTGTGGAAAGGTAAATGGATAATCATCGCGGTTACGTTTGTATTTGCCGTTGGCTCCGTTATGTACGCAATCAACCAGCCTAATATTTATCGTTCTGAAGCCCTATTGGCTCCAGTTGAGGATAGTGGTGGTATGAATATTCCTGGTCAGCTTGGTGGGTTAGCTGCTTTGGCTGGGGTCAATCTTGGTGGTAGCGGTGGCGGGAAAGTAGCGCTTGCACTTGAAGTTTTAAAATCAAGGGAGTTTCTTGGTAGGTTTATCGAAAAGTACGACCTCAAAGCACCAATTATGGCAGCTGAAAATTGGAACCGTGGGAATAACACTCTTGTTTTTGATGGAGAAGTTTATAACCCAGAAACAAACGAATGGGTTCGTGAAGCTCCTGCTGGTAGACAAAAGGAACCTTCTTTAATCGAAGTCTATGAAGAGCTTTCAAAGTTATTATCGGTGAGTCAAGACACACAAACTGGAATGGTGAAAATTAGCATAGAGCACTATTCCCCTTACCTCGCTAAAAATTGGGTGGAGCTCTTGGTAAATGAAATAAATGAGGAAATGCGAAATCGTGAAATGACTGAGGCTTCGAATAGCATTCAATATTTGGAATCTCAACTTTCAGCAACGAATCTAGCTGAGGCTCAATCGATGCTTTTCTCATTGATTGAAGAGCAAACCAAAACATTGATGTTAGCTAATGTCCGTCCTGAGTACATTCTGAGAACACTCGATCCTGCTATTGTTCCGGAGTTGAAAGCTAAGCCTTCGCGAGCGTTTATCTGTATTTTAGGTATAATGCTCGGGGGCATGCTTTCCTGTTTGTATGTTCTCATTAGATATTTCCAGAAAAAAGATTAATAACCAATGAAAGTATTAAGTGTATTTGGTACGCGTCCCGAAGCGATTAAGATGGCACCTTTGGTAAAGGAACTTACCGCCGACTCACGCTTCGATGCTCGTGTATGTGTAACTGCGCAGCACCGAGAGATGTTAGATCAAGTTCTTGAGTTATTTGAGATAGAACCCGACTACGATTTAGATATCATGAGTCCTGGTCAGAACTTGACGCAGGTGACAACTAGAATTCTTGAAGGGCTCGATAAAGTCCTTGACGATTTTGCACCTGATGTAGTTCTTGTTCACGGGGACACTGCAACCACACTCTCTGCTTCTCTTGCCGCCTTTTATAAACAAGTAAAAGTAGGACATGTTGAGGCAGGACTAAGAACTGGAAACATATATAGCCCATGGCCGGAAGAGGGAAATCGTAAGCTGGCAGGAGCTTTGGCAAATTTTCATTTCGCGCCTACAGAAACATCCAAGAGGAACTTGCTTGATGAAAAGGTGCCAGAAGCCAACGTAGTCGTCACAGGCAACACTGTTATTGACGCTTTATTTCTTGTTAGAGATAAAATTGAGAAAGATTTAGACATTAAAGCTCAATTAACATCTACTTATTCGTTTTTGGATGATGCAAAAAAAACTATCCTTGTGACGGGCCACAGAAGAGAAAGCTTCGGTTGTGGCTTTGAGAGAATTTGTCAAGCATTACGAGAAATTGCAATTGAACACGACAATCTTCAAATTGTTTACCCAGTGCATTTAAACCCTAGAGTTCAGGAGCCAGTTAACAGACTCTTGAGTGGATTAGATAATGTGCACTTAATCGAGCCACAGGATTATCTCCCATTTATTTACCTTATGAACCGTGCGGACATTATTTTAACTGATTCAGGTGGGATACAAGAAGAAGCTCCCTCAGTAGGTAAGCCTGTTTTAGTCATGAGAGACTCTACTGAAAGGCCTGAAGCCGTTGAGGCTGGCACAGTTAAATTGGTAGGTACAAGCGTCGAGAAAATAACATTTGAAGTTAGAAGCCTTCTTTTATCAAAAGAGTCTTATGACAGAATGAGTCGAGCGCACAATCCATACGGGGATGGGAATGCCTGTTCTAGAATTTTAGATTTTTTAGCGAAGGCTAAGTAAAATATGAATTTTGAGAAAGTAAGTGTTATCGGGCTGGGATATATAGGTTTACCGACAGCGGCAGTGTTCGCTTCTCATGGACTGACCGTGGTAGGAATTGACGTAAACGAAAAGGCCGTAAACACGATTAATGAAGGAAAAATACACATTGTGGAGCCGGATTTAGATTCGGCAGTGTTTAATGCTGTAAAAAAAGGAACGCTTAAGGCGTCGCTTACCCCTGAGCCTGCGGATGCTTTTATCTTTGCAGTGCCCACCCCCTTTAAAGGCGGTAATCACCAACCTGATTTAAGTTATATTCAATCTGCAAGTGAAGCGATTGCACCTGTGCTTGAAAAAGGTAATCTCGTTATTTTAGAGTCGACGTCACCTGTGGGAGCCACCGAACAAATGGCCGAGTGGTTAGCGAAAGCTCGACCTGATCTGACTTTTCCACAATCACATGGCGAAGACTCCGATATTAGAATTGCACACTGTCCTGAACGCGTATTGCCTGGTCACGTGATGAGAGAATTAATTGAAAATGATCGAGTCGTAGGAGGTATGACCCCTAAATGCTCTCAATTCTCGGTCGCGCTATACAAAACCTTTGTGAAAGGTGAGTGTGTTGTAACAAATGCACGTACAGCGGAGATGGCAAAGCTTACTGAGAATAGCTTCAGAGACGTCAACATTGCATTTGCAAACGAACTATCAATTATTTGCGATGAACTGAGTATCGACGTTTGGGAGTTAATAGCGCTCGCTAATCGCCACCCTAGAGTAAACATATTGCAACCTGGTCCTGGTGTTGGTGGTCATTGTATCGCAGTAGACCCTTGGTTTATCGTGAGTAAGACGCCAGAGCGAGCTCGCTTAATTAGAACTGCTCGTGAAGTGAATGACAGCAAGCCTGATTGGGTAATCGAAAAAGTCAAAATTGCAATGACGGACTTTTTACAAGCCAACCCAGACAAAAACATTAAAGATGTAGTAATCGCTTGCTACGGAATTTCTTTCAAGCCTGACATTGATGATTTGAGAGAAAGTCCAGCCCTTAATATTTGTGAAAAGGTTTCTGAAGCTCATTCGGGGAGAGTTTTGATTGTGGAACCAAATATAACTGATCTTCCAAGCTCACTTGAGAAATGCGAGTTAGTTGATTATAGCGTTGCTCAATCAACAGCAAATATTCATCTATTATTGGTTGACCATAGGGAATTTAAGAGCAGTGAACAACCACATGAGGGGCTCGCTATTGATACAAAAGGTATTTGGGGTAAAGAATGAACAATGTACTGGAACTAATCGGTAGAGAATCCACTTTATTTGAGGAAGATATAGAGAGCAGTGAGCGTGAACTAACCCAAATCGTTGGCCAGTCATCGTTTCTGGTTCTTGGTGGTGCTGGTTCAATAGGTCAAGCAGTCACGAAAGAAATATTCAAACGTAACCCGCGTAAACTTCATGTTGTTGATATTAGCGAAAACAATATGGTGGAGCTTGTTAGGGATATTAGAAGTTCGCTTGGTTATATCAATGGGGACTTTAAAACATTTGCACTGGACATAGGATCTGTCGAATACGATGCGTTCATCAATGCTGACGGAAAATATGACTACGTATTAAACTTGTCTGCACTGAAGCATGTTCGGAGTGAAAAGGATCCGTTCACTTTAATGCGAATGATAGATGTGAATGTTTTTAATACTGACAAAACCATTGGGCAAGCAATTGAGAAAGGAACAAAAAAATATTTCTGCGTTTCAACTGATAAAGCTGCGAACCCAGTCAATATGATGGGAGCATCTAAGAGAATTATGGAAATGTTTCTTATGCGTAGAAGTGAGGAAATAGAGATATCTACTGCTCGTTTTGCGAATGTCGCATTTTCAGATGGTTCTCTTTTACATGGTTTTAATCAACGGATTCAGAAGCGCCAACCAATTGTCGCGCCGAACGATATCAAGCGCTATTTTGTCACTCCCCAGGAATCTGGTGAACTGTGTTTAATGTCATGCATATTCGGTGAGAACAGAGATATTTTCTTTCCTAAATTAAGCGAGGCCCTTCATCTGATTACCTTCGCTGAAATTGCTACAAAATACGTCCAGCAATTAGGATATGAACCATATCTTTGTACAGATGAAAATGAAGCTCGAGAACTAGTTAAAACTCTTCCAGAGGAAGGTAAATGGCCTTGTTTATTTACTTCCAGTGATACAACTGGTGAAAAGGACTTTGAGGAGTTTTTCACTGAAAAAGAGGTTCTTGATATGGTGCGCTTTAATAATCTCGGAGTGATCAAGAACGATGCCGTGTACGAATCTGAGCTTCTTGAGTTTTTTGAATGTGAAATCACTGAGTTGAAAATGCAGCGAGCATGGCTAAAAGACGATTTAGTGAAGCTATTTCACAGAATGATTCCGGAATTTGGTCACAAAGAAACGGGGAAATACCTTGATAGTAAGATGTAAGGTCTAACATGACGGAACGATTGATAGAATTCATACGCGATTTATACAAAACAAAAGAGTTCATTCCTCTTCATGCGCCCACGTTTGCTGGAAATGAAATGAGGTATGTGAGTGACACGATTGAAAGTACTTTTGTTTCTAGCGTTGGTAAGTATGTCGATGACTTCGAAAGAAAGATTGAATCTTTTACGGGCTCACCAAAAGCAGTCGCTATAGTTAACGGAACCGCAGCATTGCATACATCCCTATATATGGCGGGTGTTAAGTCTGGGGATTATGTTATTACACAAGCACTCACGTTTGTCGCTACATGCAATGCGCTTCATCATATGGGTGCGGAACCGATTTTTGTGGATGTTTCTAAAGTAAGCTTGTCACTATGTCCAAAAGCTCTGGATGAGTTTTTAACAGAGAATGCTATTCGCGATGAAGATGGTTGTTTTTTCAAGTCTGATCGCAGACGAATAAGCGCTGTTGTTCCAATGCACACCTTTGGTCACCCGGCAGAGTTAGATGAGCTTGTAGTAGTCTGTGATAAATGGAATATCACATTAGTGGAAGATGCAGCAGAGAGTCTGGGCTCTTTCTATAAAGGAAAGCACACGGGGACGATTGGAGATTTCGGTGCATTGTCATTCAATGGTAACAAGATTATTACTACCGGTGGCGGGGGTATGGTTCTTTGTAAGGACTTGGAGCAAGGAAAAAGAACAAAACATGTGACGACTACTGCTAAGGTTCCGCATCCATACGAGTTCCTCCATGACGAACCTGGATTTAATTATAGGTTGCCTAATTTGAATGCGGCACTAGGGTGCGCGCAGATGGAGAGATTAGAGTTATTTTTGGCTGAAAAAAGAGCACTTGCTCAACATTATAAAGAGTTCTTTGCAGACGGGAATTACCACTTCGTTGAAGAGCCAAGTTATGGAGTTTCAAATTATTGGCTGAATGCCATAGTTTGTGAGAGTGAAGAAGAACGTGATAATTTACTTCTCAATACCAACGAACAAGGGGTAATGACTCGTCCAATATGGAAGCTCATGCATCGACTTCCTATGTTCGCTAGTGCGCATACTGACGACCTGATTAACTCGCTATATTTTGAACAGAGACTAGTGAATTTGCCAAGCTCACCTAGAGGGTTTGTATGAGAAAAATAGCTGTTTTTACAGGAACCAGAGCTGAAT
This sequence comes from Lysobacter sp. N42, assembly GCF_004344885.1. Classification (NCBI taxonomy): domain Bacteria; kingdom Pseudomonadati; phylum Pseudomonadota; class Gammaproteobacteria; order Lysobacterales; family Lysobacteraceae; genus Lysobacter; species Lysobacter sp. N42. The sequence goes on along the minus strand of NZ_SKFB01000002.1, from coordinate 111,125 downwards.
ATGGCCTGTTATACTGGATCATGAGAGAGATACAAGAATCTATTTCGTTAGAACTTCAACTGTATGTAGGGGGTATGCATCTGTCTCAAGAGTTTGGATATACAATCGACCAAATCAGACTGGATGGTTTTAGTATAACCGAAGAACTGAATTTTTTGTTATCGTCTGACACTCCAGTAGGTGTGGCTAAGTCCATGGCTCTGGCAACTATTAACGCGAGCGAAGTACTCGAACGGCACAAGCCGGATGTACTCGTTGTTTTAGGTGATAGATTTGAAGCCTTAGCTGTAGCTCAGGCGGCTATGCTGTCTCGTATTCCAATAGCACATATTCATGGTGGTGAAACCACTGAAGGGCTTATTGATGAAGCTGTTCGTCATTCTTTGACTAAAATGGCACATCTTCACTTTGCAGCAACTGAAACTTATCGAAAGCGAATAATTCAACTAGGGGAACAACCTAGGCGAGTATTTAATGTCGGTGCACCTGGAATCGATAACATTGTCAAGATGAACCTTTTGGATGTTGATGACTTATCCAGTTCATTAGATTTTGACTTGACAAAAGACTACTTTATGGTTACCTACCATCCGGTAACTCTAGCCGATGACGGAGAGTCCCAAGCTCTTGCTAATTTATTGGAATGCTTGACACTATTCCCCGATTATAAATGTGTGATTTCATACCCGAACGCTGATCCAAATGGTCGCCGCATTATTTCCATGCTTGAGAGGTTTCGGGATGAGAACTCCGATAGAGTCTATTTAGCGCGGTCGCTTGGGCAACTGAGATATTTGAGCTTGTTGAAAGGATGTAGTGCAGTAATTGGAAATTCATCTAGCGGATTAATTGAGGCTCCCACTTTTAACGTCCCCACGGTTGATATAGGGGAAAGGCAAGCAGGTCGGATTGCTGGTAAAACTGTGATCAAATGTGAAGAAGATAGAGAGTCAATTTCTACAGCTATAAAACTTGCACTTTCAAAGGAGTTTATTGAGGAGTGTAAGTTACAAAGCAACCCTTATGGGGGGGGAGGGAGTTCGAGTTCTATTGTCCATGTGCTTGCGAATGAGAATCTCGATGGGATTCTTCAAAAGAAATTCTATGATTTGGGGAATGATGCATGAAACAGGTTGGTTTCATAGGCTGTGTTGAATCTAGTTGGCTGGCACTTTCTACATTAATGGCGATGGACGGTATTGAAGTTGTTGCTGTCGTAACAAGAAGTAACTCCTCATTTAATGCAGATTTCAAAGATTTGACTCCTATTTGCCGGTCAAACAATATCCCTTTTATTTGTGTTGATGAAAGCGATCAATCTCCGGAGACCTTTTTGAAGCGATTTGAACTTGATTTGATTTATTGTATTGGGTGGAGTGAAATCTTAAGGTCTTCTATATTGAATCTTCCTAAGGATGGCGTTATCGGCTTTCATCCAGCGAAACTCCCAAGGAATCGTGGTCGCCACCCGATAATATGGGCATTAGCTCTTGGGCTTAAAGAAACCGCGTCGACTTTTTTTCTTATGGATGAAGGTGCTGACTCGGGGCCTATTATTAATCAAAGAAATATAGTAATAGAAGATAAGGACTGCGCTGGAAGCCTGTATAAAAAAATTCTTAACATCTCGCAACGACAGATAGCAGAACTTACAGAGGAATATCTGAACACTTCTCAGTTCTCTGTAATAAAGCAAGATTCATCGGTTGCAAACTATTGGCGTAAGCGTTCAAGGACAGATGGAATTATTGACTGGCGGATGCCAGCTAAAGCAATTCACGATCTGATAAGAGCGTTAGCAGCACCTTACCCGAATGCAGAATTTATTTTTAAAGAGACCTACGTAAAAGTTTCAAAAAGTTGGTTGGAGAATAAGCCTGCGCCAAGAAACATAGAGCCCGGTAAGGTGGTAGAACATAATAGCGATAGAATCCTTATAAAATGTGGTGGTGAATCCAGTATTTGGATAAGAGTTAATGAAGCCTCTCCAGTGCCGAAAGTTGGAGAATATTTATGAAAAAATTATTGGTCGTTGCTCCTCATGCCGATGATGAAACACTTGGCTGCGGAGGCACATTGCTTAAGTATGCCTCTATGGGGTATGAATTGCATTGGCTTATAGTCACTCAGGTAAAAGAAGAGTTTGGATTTTCGAAGGATAGGGTGAAGACCCGAAGAGATGAAATTAATAAGATATCGGTGCAGTATCCCTTTTCATCAGTGCATGAGCTAGGATATGAACCTGCAGGGCTAGATAAAGTGACTATGGGGCACCTAATTACCTCAATCTCAAATATAATAAAGGAACTAGAGCCCGAACAGGTGTTGACCGCATATCGAAATGATGCCCATAGTGATCATGAAATCGTATACGATGCGGTGATGTCGGCAACGAAGTCATTCCGATATCCTTTTGTGAAACGGATATTAGCTTATGAAACAATCTCGGAAACAGATTTTGGTATGAAACCAGAAGATGGTGGATTTAAACCGAATGTGTTTGTCGATATTAGTGAGCATATCAACAAGAAACTTGAGATTCTTACAATTTTTGAATCGGAGATAGCGGATTTTCCGTTTCCAAGAAGTTTGATTGCCTTAGAATCTCTTGCTCGCGTGCGAGGTGCGCAATCGAATAGCCTTGCGGCGGAAGCTTTCATGCTGATTAAGGAAATTATATGAAAACATTAATAATCGCTGAAGCGGGAGTAAACCATAACGGCCAAGAGGATCTTGCGTTTAGGCTCGTTGATAAAGCTTTTGAGGCGGGCGCTGACATAGTTAAGTTTCAAACATTTAAAGCTGCTAATATAGCTACCGCACAAGCCTCTCAGGCCAGTTATCAAACCGCGAATACAGGTAAGAAAGAGTCCCAGCTCGAAATGCTCAAGCGATTAGAATTGAGTTACGATGCTCATCATAAGTTGATCAAATATTGTAATGAATTGGGTATTGAATTCCTATCTACTGCATTTGACAGTGAGAGCCTTTCTTTTTTGGTAGATGTACTGGGCCTTAAACGCTTAAAAATACCTTCAGGTGAAATCACTAACGCTCCACTAGTTTTGGAACACGCGAGAACAGGTTGCGATTTAATTGTTTCAACTGGTATGGCTACTTTGGCTGACATTGAAGCCGTGCTTGGGGTTATAGCTTTCGGCTACACAGCCAAGAGGGACACTAACCCATCAATAGATGCTTTTCGAGCAGCTTATTTTTCCGATGAGGGTAAAGCAGCACTTAGACAAAAAGTTACCATATTACATTGTACCTCAGAATATCCAGCACCATTGAATGATATTAATCTTCGGGGGATGGATACTATCGGCGCCGCTTTTGGTTTGACGGTTGGTTACTCTGATCATAGTGAAGGTATCGTTGTTCCCCTAGCTGCAGTGGCTCGAGGAGCTAGATTAATTGAAAAGCACTTCACCGTGGATAAGAATCTAGAAGGACCAGACCATAGAGCGTCACTTGACCCTGAAGAACTCAAGTCGATGGTGCAAGGTGTTCGGGCTGTAGAGCTAGCTTTAGGTGATGGTATCAAAGGACCAAGGCCTTCAGAAATCATCAATATGAACTCCGTAAGAAAAAGTATTGTCGCGAGTCAGGATATACGTGCTGGTGAATTATTCTCTGCACAAAATATCTTGATAAAAAGGCCAGGTAACGGTATGAGCCCATATGACTACTGGACAATTCAGGAAAAGCAAGCTTCAACCGATTATAAGTCTGGGGAGTTGATTAGTGAGTAAACCTGTATTAGTGCTTGGAGCAGGGGGGCATGCTACCGTATTGATAGATATCCTTCGACAGCTTGATAAGACTATTTTGGGTGTAGTTGCAAGAGATAAACCTGAAGCAAAAACAGTATTTGAAGGTATCCCTTGCTACGAATCGGATGATGCAGTGCTTGGTTTTGATAAAGAACAAATCTACCTTGTTAATGCTATTGGTTCGATGCCAGGTAATTCGTTGAGAAAAAAAATACAGCAGCACTTTCGTCAGCATGGCTATCGGTTTCTAACGGTTGTATCTCCTAAAGCAATGGTATCTGAATTTGCTCGTCTTGAAGAGGGGGCGCAAGTCATACACGGTGCAATTGTAAATGCTCATAGTCTTATTGGTGAAGGTACGATTGTTAATTCCGGAGCGATCATCGAACATGATTGTATGATTGGTAGGTACAACCATATAGCTCCGGGTGCTGTATTATGTGGTGGTGTAGTATCTGGAAATAACGTACACATAGGAACTGGAGCAAGTGTTATTCAATCAACATTAATTGGTGAGAACGTTATGGTCGGAGCCGGGTCAACTGTTGTTTCGGACTTATCCGATAATTCAAAGCATTATGTTGCTAAGCCATTTATTTGTTGAGGCAATATTGTTATGAGTTATAACTGGAAAAATATTTTGGTAGCACCTGAGGCTACAGTGCGTGAAGCTATGGATGTTATGGATTCAGAGGCCTTACGTTTAGTGCTGGTGACAGACGATAATTTAAACCTTCTCGGTGTGATTACTGATGGAGATATTAGGCGCGGTATACTAAAGAATTTGTCCTTGGAAGAGCAAGTATCAACAGTAATGCACAGAAAGCCCTTAACCGTTGCTCCTGGTACAAGCCGTAGAGAAACTGTGAAGATGATGCAAGAGCACAGCATTCTCGCGATTCCTATTGTTGAACGAGGTAGAGTTATAGGTCTTGAGACATGGCAACATAGAAATCTTCAAACGCATTATCAAAATCCTGTTTTCTTGATGGCTGGTGGTTTTGGCACAAGGTTGAGGCCTTTAACAGACAACTGCCCGAAGCCCCTGCTCAAAGTCGGTGAAAAGCCTATACTTGAAATTGTATTAGAAAGCTTTATTAAAGCTGGTTTTATTAATTTCTATATTTCAACCCACTATATGCCAGAAAAAATAAGAGAGTACTTTCAGGATGGCAGTAAATGGCGTATCAACATAACCTATGTGCATGAAGACGAACCTCTTGGTACCGGCGGGGCGTTAGGCTTACTTCCAGACGATATAGTCGATTTGCCAATGATTCTCATGAACGGAGACGTCTTAACAAACGTCGATTTTGAGAAATTACTAGAATTTCATAATAGCCATAATTCCTGCGCGACAATGTGTGTTCGAGAGTATGAATATCAAGTGCCTTTTGGTGTTATTAGTGGAGAGGGTAATCAGGTTACGTCAATGATTGAGAAGCCGATCCAGCGCCACTTTGTAAATGCAGGAATCTATGTTGTCAGTCCAAAGTTGAGAAAATCTGTAAAGGAAAATCAGCGACTTGATATGCCAACTTTGCTTGAACAAGCTATAAAGAGAAATGACAAGGTATTAATGTTTCCGATTCATGAATATTGGTTGGATATTGGTCGTGTAGAAGATTATAAACGTGCGCAAATCGATATCTTGAGTTTAGATCTTTGAAAGCGTAATTTTTGTTAGCAAAAAATCAAATCGCTGGCTTTTGGAACTCATTTAACATGAAGATTATTGCAATCATACCTGCGAGAGCTGGTTCAAAGCGTTTACCAGGTAAGAATACAAAAGTATTGGCTGGCAAACCTCTTATCAACTGGACTATAGATGCTGCGCTAGAGAGCAAATGCTGCGAATCTATTATTGTTTCAACTGATGATGAGGGAATTGCAGATATCGCTAAGAAAGCAGGAGCCTCGGTACCTTTCTTGAGGCCTGCTAATCTAGCATCAGACACAGCGACAAGTGTTGATGTGGTGTTACATGCAGTTAAATATTATGAGTCTATAAATGGAACGGTAGATGGTGTAATGCTACTACAACCAACGTCACCTTTCAGAACGCCACATTCTATCTGTGCTGCTGTAAATCTTTTTGCTAAACATAAAGGTAAAAAATCGGTAATCAGTGTCAGTAAAGCTGCAAGCAACCCATCTTGGTGTTTTTATTGTGAAGAAGATACTATGGTTCCCCTGATGGGGTGGGAGCACATAAATAAACGGTCACAGGACTATAACCAAGCCTGGGAGTTAAACGGATCAATATATATTTTAGCGCCAGAGAGTTTAAAAAGAGACCGCGCGTTTGTGACTGAAAGTAGCATTCCATTTTTTCAGTTGAGAAGTTCTGAGGCGATTGATATCGACACAGCAGAGGACTGGGCGTTAGCTGAGTATTTTATATCTGGGTAAAGCTGTTTTCTATTTGAATACGGCTAGTTTTCAGTGTATCTAACATGTATCTGCATGCCTGTTGCGGTAGACGAAAGTCGAACACCACTTCAGGTTGCAGGTATTACCTCTAAAGCACAAGTGTTCAATGACAATAAAATAATATCGGGTGTAAAGTGAAAACGTCTAACTTGGGCGGCGAGCTCTGTATAGGAGCAATCTTATAGCTGCGCATAAAAATCTCATGCTATTAAAGAGCATGAGAAGTGCCGCGTAATTGAACGTAAAGTTCAGAGGCCTAACACAACAGGTTGTTGTCAGCATTAATTGTTGGCGTCAATAACGACTATGATCAGCGTTCGCGACTAAATTAGTTAGACGCATGACAATGCCTGCTTCGTATCAGAGGAAAATCCCTTGCAACTGGAAGTTTGGTTTTATTAGCTTATAAAAGTGAGAATCGAAAAGGCAACTTTTGAGACTAAATTCTATCGGGCATGAATTTAGAGGTTTAGAATCCGAGTGGATGCCAACGGTTAACTATCACGAGCTAAACTAAGCGATCTACTGCTAACGAATTCGAGCATTCTTACTTTTAAAAGTTCATAAGTAATCCGTGTGTTTTATTTTTCCAGCGTAAAGGTAGTGTATTTTGAATGTCTTCTTATTTTCAATCTTTAAGTATTTGGAAATAATAATTTTAGGATTATCTAATTTAATCCTTGCTGAAACTTTGGGGCCTGCTCAGTTAGGTCAATTAATGCCAGTAATAATATTTATAACCTATTCAAATTATACTGTTTTCGGGGCTCCACAGTTAATTTTGAAGTACTGGTCCAGAAAGAAATCACCTAAAACACAAGCTAGTTTGATGAGTGCTTCTGTTAAACTTTTAGTTTTTGGTTCAGTTGGAACATGGCTTCTCGCGTTAATAGTAATAGAAAGTAGTTACATCTTGAAAGTCACCTTAGTTAGTATCCTCACTTTTTTCGCCAGCTACTTATCTGCCAAGCTTCGGGTTGAATATAGGTTGTTACCAGTAAACTTAGCGCATGTACTTACCTCATTTACTTTGCTTTTGCTAATATACCTGTTTGTTACTGACATAGAATCATATCTCGTCAGCTTACTTGTAGCAAAAGCAGTCATGCTGCTTATTTACGTTTATTTCGATTTCTCATTTTTTATATCTTCGCTGAAGCAACTTTTCAAAAAGCTACATTTAAAATTATTTATGGCGTATCTAATTTCTGCTGTATTGATGACCCTAAATGGACTCATTATCTCCTTGATACTTGTTATGGACCGTTTGGTGATACAGTCTTGGCGGGTTTCGGAAGAAATCTTGGGTGTTTACCAACTAGCTGATACCATATCCATGTTTGGCTACTTACTGCTTACAACTGTATTCTTTTACTTTTATCCTTTTATTCTACAGAAGGTTAGAGAGAGTAAAGCGTTTAGAAGCAAATATCTGTGTATAGTTATTTTATTATCTTGCAGCCCTCTTTTCGTCTATTGGCCTTTAAATTGGGTGACCGGTTCTCTAGAAGGGCGATTATTTTCAACCTTTCAAGGTGTTTGGAGTGTAGCCTTGGCCGTATCACTGTTAAAAATATCTATATTCTCTTATTCTGTTCTCATGACTTTTTTTGTTGCGATTTCATCCAGATCTAAAATAATAGGTTGGTCATTGACAACTTTCATTGTACTTACTTGTATTGGTATTATATTCAATAAGGATTTGAGTAGTTCATATTTTTGGCTTCCCATTACATTTTGTTTTGCTATATCAACATTAACCGCGTCGGTAGCTTATTTTGAGTTTAGAAAAGAAAGTTTTATATATAGACTTTAAGAAAAAGTACATTAAAAATACAAACCTGGCTGTAGGAATGTATCAAAGGGAAAGTTGTGTAGATGTCAGCTCAATAAGCGTTTCCGAGGAGTTGGTGGTGGATTTTGATACTCACTTTTCTAATTGGGTTAAACATCAGGACAAAGAAATACAGTCAAAGCTTTTTGCATCAAAGAATCAATTTTACACATCAGTAGCCGAACCCCTCTTTAAATGGCTAAGTGCGATTGAGTTAGCTATTGAAAAGTTTGAACCTGATTTTATTGACTTTGGGGAAATATACTTTCATCAACTTATATTTACATACGAAGCGGAGGGGGAAGTTAATCGTAAATTTTTCTACAAGAGTAATTATTACTTACCCGTCATTTTACTAAATTACTTTAAATCCAAAAATATCAAGGCTGTAGTTACATTCACAAAGAAATCTTCATTTATGCCGTTCCTTTCCTTCTATATAAGAAATTTATCACTACTCGGATATGGTTTCTTTAAGGGCGTGGTTAGAAAATTGTATAGGAGCTCCGGTACTAATAAGTTCGGTTTGGATCTGCCTGATAAAAATAAAATAGGTTTGCTGGTAAGAAATAAAATACAAGTTCAATTTGCCCAAAAAATCTCAACTCTCAGGCCAGAAAGCTTTGAGTTTTTGTCTTATGAACAAATTGGGAGTCGTTCAAGTTGTTCGAATAATTTGCGAGAGCAGGAACTGATGCATGTGAATTTAAACAATCAATTGAGTATGTATGACTTGGCATCAGAATATATAAAAGGCTTGCTATCATTGTTTAGACCAAATGGCGTCAAAGATAACACGCATATATCTGTTATGAATGGATCATTAAAGTTTCCTATGTATTATGGCGCTAAAGAAATAATTGTGCGGGCGGTTGATATGGAATTGCTTTATAAGTCGCTTTCGTTATGTAGAGGAATGAAAATGGTCTCTTTTGATATGCTTACACCGCATGCGCATTATGTCAAAAAAGCATTAGGAGAGCGTAATATAACCCAAATACAGACCACTTTGATGCTTGGAAAGCCAGAGCCTGACTTTGTGGTAGGGAAGAATTTTCTGCTTACGGATAAGATATCGTATGAGGGCGTGAGTACATTTAACCAAAGGTTTTCTAGTAAGTTGCGTTATTTAGAAACCCCTAAACATTTGAACGTCTCAAAGAAAATTGAATTTAATGATAAAGTGCACCGTATCGTTTACTTTACTCAACCTATGGAGCAGGACGTTGAGAAATCTTTATTGAATTCTCTACAAAATATTTGTGAATCAAAAGGAATCGCGCTTATCATTAAAGTTCACCCAAGGCAATCCTCTGAATGTTACATGTCTTTTAATAAAGCCATAATTACAAGCGAATGTATTGACCTCAAAGATTTTGACTTAGCAATTACACGATGGTCATCGATTGCCATTGATTGCTGGTTGGCTAGGTTGCCGATCGTGTTTATTAGGAGTACAGGTTACTCACGGATTATCGAAGCAGATTTTCTACCCAAAGGGTACACAGGTGATCTCCGGTCTATTAACGCCTTAGAGGAGCATATATTAAATAGGTATACTAGTTTCGTGAAAGACTATATAAGGTTTCTTAAAGAGATTGAAAAGCCGATTGATAAAACGTATGCGTTTGAATTGATAGAGAAAAGCTTTTAATGGTTAGGAGGCTATATTTCAGGTTGTATCTGGCGTTAGTTCCTTTCCTTTCCGTAATTGGAATCCCACTCTCAGCCTTTAGGATAGTAGATGGCCTGGCTTTTCTTTCATATTTTTTAATGGCTAGCTTGTTGCTAGATATTGTTCTAGTTTTACTTTATTTAAAAAGAGTTTCGGTAAAGACTGTATACATTGCGGTTTTACTCTTAATCCCCCCCCTGATCATAGGGCTTTTATTCAATGATATATCTCGACGCCAATTAACAGACTTTTTATTACCCTTGCTGTTTTTTTTAAAAATTGTAATATTTCGGCACTACTTCTACACAAACAATATCAGCAAATTCTTAATAGATTATACAAGAATTACCGTAATAGGCGCTCTTTTTTTAGCTCCGCTAGTGTATATCATATTTAATCTATTCGGAGGCACTAGAATATCTATTTTAGCGCCTCTAGAGGTTGGTGCCGCTTTTTTCTTATTTCGAAACCCAGCTCTTTTCATTTTAATACTTGGGTTGGTAATTTTTTATGGTAAGCGTGCTCAGCTTGTCGCTATTTTGACTTCGGTTCTATTATCGATGAACCTCTTAAAAGGGCGTCAGCGGGCACTTTTATTTCTTTCCTTACCAATCGTTTTTAGCTTGGGTTTGACATTCGCTTTAACTAACCCAGACAACATCTCGGTTAAACGGATCACTAACTCAGTCGACTTAGTTGTTGAGGGCGACTATTCGAGATTAAGTTCAGGCAGGTTCGATGAAATTAATGCAATCATGGGCGAAATGAGTTTTTTAGATTATATCTTCGGAAAGGGAAATGGTTATGTATATGAGCTGCGAGATCCTCAAGGAGAAACTCTCAAAGTAGCAAACTCTCACTTCACACCCTTAGCTTTGTTGTCGAAATATGGTGTGTTTTTTACGGTCTTTTTCTATCTTTATATATTTAAAGCCATTACAGGGGTTAGAAAGGCAGCGAATAAACATCGAAAAATTTTATACGTTTCTACTCTCATTTTTATTTTTCAGTCATTTTTTTCATACGCAATTTTTGTTCTACCGATTATTCCAGTTTTAATAGGTGGTTTAGTTTCATATAAAGTTAATAGGGGTGTTTATTAATGTGCGGTATTGCGGGAGTAATAGCTAATTCTGAAGAGCGAGTTAGAGAGTTTCTTTCAGCATCAGAGAGAGCTCAATTGCATAGAGGACCGGATAGCCAAGGGAGTGTGGTGTTCTCAGCAAACACAAATTTTTTAGGATTAAATCACCAGAGGCTGTCAATTCTCGATCTATCTAAGGATGGAAATCAGCCAATGTACAACGCCAAGAAGGATGGTTGCATTGCATACAATGGTGAGGTTTATAATTATAAAGAGATAGCGTCAAGTCTGGATTCGTTTAAAGCTAAAACTCAAACTGATACAGAGATAATTTTAGAAGCTATAGGAAAGTGGGGAATTACCGCAGCCTTAAGTATGTTTAATGGTATGTGGGCATTTGCTTATTATGATCTTGAAAACAAGAAGCTATATCTTGCAAGAGATAGGATGGGAATAAAGCCTCTATATTACTTCTATGATGAGAGTACAAACAACTTATATTTCTCATCAGAGGTGAAAGCCATCACCAGTTCTGTTAAGAAAAAATTCACTTTAAATTACCAAGCAATCGGTGAATATTTGTCTCAATCTCTTCAAGATACTAACAATAATAGTTTTTTCAAAGAAATTATAGCTGTACCCGCAGGAAGCTACATTGAAGTGGACTTGAGCGATGGAAAATTTAACTTAAATGTAAAGAGCTATTGGGAATTGGATGAAGCCTGCGAAAGAGGCTCTAATATATCAGAGTCAGAAATACGTAGTCTCTTTCTGGACTCAGTAAGACTGAGGATGAGAAGTGACGTGCCCGTGGGAGTTACACTGTCAGGAGGAATTGATTCATCACTGATAGCATCTGCCATGAAAGAAGAACTAGGGCCTGATAGTAGCCAAAAGCTTAACATTCTGTCAGTGGTTTCTCCTAGTAGTTTGCAAGATGAGTCGTATTTTATAGATAAAATGGCGAGCTATCTTAATACCGATGTTCATAAAGTAGAATTGGACTGGGAAAAATACGACAAACTAGAGTTGATAAAAAAAGTCACCTGGCATAATGATTCGCCACTTGGCTCATTTTCGAACGTCGCTCATTATCTAATGATGGAGAAGGCTAATGAACTTGGTATTAAAGTAATCCTCAGTGGTCAAGGAGCGGACGAAATCCTGTGCGGATACAAGAAGTATTTAGCGTTTTATTTTCAATTTTTGATTAGAGAAAGGCACTACATTAAAGCTGCCCGTGTACTTTTATCTTTCTTGAGGAATAAAAGTATTATAAATCAATTCAATTTCCTTGAGAGTAAACGTTATCTTCCGAGCTTTTTTAGAAAGAAGGAGCGTAGTCTTCTAGGAACAGCTCTATTAGAGAATTATAAAGCGGTAGATTTAAGCCTTAAGGCGGATCAAAGTGTGAATAAAAGGCAAGTTGAAGACATTAAGAAATTCTCAGTGCCTTTTTTGACTCATTATGAAGATCGAATGTCGATGGCATTTTCAAGAGAAATTCGTTTGCCTTTTCTCGACTATAGACTCGTTGAGGTATTCGTTTCCATGGAGATATCCAAGAAGATTCGGGATGGATGGACAAAATACATACTGAGACGCACTTTTCAATCAATGTTGCCTTCGGCAATCGCGTGGCGTAAAGACAAACAGGGGTTTGTTAGCCCACAGGAGCGTTGGCTAAAAGAAGAGTTACGCTCAACTGTTCTTGATACTTTCTCTGAAAGCGCCCTTATATTTAAGTTAAAACTAGTCAATAGGAACGAATTACTTAATGCCTATGAGTCCTTTTGTAGTCAAAAGGCCGAGAAAGGTACTGTTTGGTACAGGGATGTCTTTGCTCCTTTTGCATTAGAGCTATGGTTGCAAATGAATGAAGAATCTATAAAGGTCGTTTAGATAATGTTTTTGCAAAAGCTTAGGGTTGTTCGCCTAATCGGAGTTGTGAGTGTTGTTCGTTTTGTTTTATACAGAGCTTTACTCAAATTAGGAGTGTTTAAGCTGCTCACTCCAATGAGGGAAACAAGTTTAAGAACAAGCTTAAAAATAGAAGCTATATCCGGTTGCCCTCGCTCTATTCCAAGTAATTCTAAGGTAATTGAAGTCGCAGAAGAGCTGACTAATGGTTTTTTTAGACAATTTGGCTGGAGAAAAATTAGAGTAAAAAAGGAGTCCGTTGAGCTCGCTGTAAACGGAAAAAACTATGAGAGACATTGGTCGGACGTTAATCTCAGTGAGCTTGAAGATGTTAAACTAGTCTGGGATATCTCTAGGTTTTCTTGGGTGCCAACCTTGTCCTCTGCTTACTTAATGACAGGGGATTTGAAGTATTTGCGGACAATGCAAAACTGGTTATCCGATTGGACAAAAAACAACCCGGTAAATGCTGGGTTAAATTGGGTTTGTGGGCAAGAAGTTTCCATAAGACTCCTGAATTATTTAACTGGGGTTACAGCGTTAACGCATTCTTTTTTCGATATAGAAGAAGTAGAGGAGTTCGTCTTAACCCACTGCAGAAGAGTAAGGCCTACTATCCTCTATTCGATTAGCCAAGACAATAATCATGCCGTGACCGAAGCTGCTGCTCTATTTATCGGTGGAGTTTGGTTGAGGCAATTCGGGCAGAATCGCAAAGTAAAAATTGAGGGTTGTAGACTTCAAGAGAAAGGAAGAAAGATACTTGAGGAAAGAATAAACAGATTAGTACTTTCTGACGGTGGCTTTGCCATGTACTCTGTTACTTATCATCGAGTTGTTTTAAATACACTGTCTCTGGTTGAAATATGGAGGAAACATTTTAGCTTAAATTCTTTTTCTCTCGGTTATCAGGAAAAATGTAAAGTCGCAACCAGATGGTTAGCGTGCGTTGTTGACAAAGAAAGCGGGGATGCTCCTAATCTTGGTGCAAATGATGGATCAAACCCTTTTGTTATTGAACAGTTAGAGTATAGAGACTTCAGGCCATCTATACGATTGGCTGGAATACTTTTTCTTAAGGAGAATCTCTTTCCATCGGCTATTGAAGGTGAAATTCTACTCGAACTATTCAAAATAAAAAATAGGTTGTCATCGGAATGCAGATTTTCACAGTATGCTGGAGATTTACCTGCTAGCGGATTGTTTGTAGCTCGAAAGGAATTAAAAGACTCAAAAATAGCTACATGTTTCTTGAAGTACCCTGTTTATGAATACAGACCTGCCCAATGTGACGCGCTTCACCTAGACTTCTGGGTTAATGGAGAGAATCTGCTGAGAGACGGGGGGACTTTTAGTTATAATGCCAAAGGAGATTTAGGACGAAAACTTGGAAGCGTTGAGTCTCACAACACTGCACAGTTCGATTATCATGATCAAATGCCCAGAATTAGCAAGTTTTTATTAGGGAACTGGCTAAGGTGTGGCGAGAAAAAGGTAGTTTCTACTAGCAATGGATTTGAGACATTTTCTGTCAGTTACCTCGATAGGTTCGGCTGTAAGCACCATCGGTGCGTAGAATTTAATGAAAGTCACCTAGTTATATCAGATCATCTAAGCGGTTTCTCGTCCAGAGCTGTATTACGCTTTAGACTACCTATGGGTAATTGGAGTTTAAGAGAAAATATTGTTAAAAATGATAAATTCAAATTTATATTTACCTCTAATGTTGAAATAACCAGAATTTCTCTTCTGGAAGATTTAGAATCTCGTTATTACTTCCAGATTGACAACATAATCGTGATTGAAGTGGAAATTAGAGAACAAGGGTTTGTTCGGACAAAGGTAGTGTTTGAGTTATGAGAGTTTTATATTTCCACCAACATTTTTCTACCCCGAAGGGGGCTGCGGGTATTCGCTCTTACCAGATGGCAAGGCGGTTAATTGATAGAGGCCATCAAGTGACTATGGTTTGTGGTAGTTACTCAGGAGGTCAGACAGGCCTGAGTTCGGACTTTGTCGGTGGCAAACGTTCGGGCAAAGTTGACGGTATTGACGTTATAGAATTTGACTTAGCATATGCAAATAGTGATGGTTTCGTAAAGCGGGCGGCTCTTTTTTTTAAGTTTGCTATGAAGAGTATAGGTATAGCATTAAGACACGACTATGACGTGTTATTCGCTACTTCTACACCTTTAACGGCTGGTATACCCGGTGTTTTTGCTCGTTGGCTTCGCGGTAAACCATTTGTGTTTGAAGTGCGTGATTTGTGGCCTGAGTTACCGAAAGCCATGGGGGTCATTACAAACCCAGTGGTGCTGTTTGCGATGTCGTGTTTAGAGTGGTTGTCTTATCGCTCCGCGCATCGTTGTATTGCCCTCGCTCCCGGTATCGCCAATGGTATCGCCAAGCGTGGCGTAAGCGAGATTAAAATTAGTACTATTCCAAATGGCTGCGATTTGTCGATCTTTGAAGATTATGGGCAATCATGGAGACCAAAGGGAGTTCGAAGCGACGATTTAATGGCGGTATTTGCAGGAACGCATGGTATCGCCAATGGGCTAGATGCTGCAATAGACGCAGCAGCTGAGTTAAAAAAGCGCGAACGTAATGATATCAAGCTCGTTTTAATAGGTCAGGGAAAATTAAAGTCTGCGTTACAGAAAAGGGCTAAGCGGCTGGAACTTGATAATGTGATCTTTCATAACTCCGTGCCCAAGAAAAAGTTAGCAGGTTTAATGGCAAGTACAGACTTGGGAATGCAGCTACTAGCTAATGTGCCCGCATTTTATGACGGAACCTCACCAAATAAATTCTTCGATTATATTGCGTCCGGGGTCCCGGTTTTAAATAACTATCCGGGTTGGTTGGCTGCATATATTAAAAATGAGCAATGCGGTTTTACTGTTGAACCGGGCAATCCGTCAGCTTTTGCAGATAGTCTGGAAGTTGCAGCAAATGACCGATTGCTTTTAAAGGAAATGGGAGGACGCGCCAAGCACCTCGCGAAAACTCAGTTTAATCGTGAAATATTGGCAGATGAGTGGGTGAGCTGGGTATTAGGAGTAAAAAAGTGAAAAGAGCTTTCGATATAATCATCGCGGTCATAGCTCTGATACTTCTAGCACCGGTCATACTATTAGTCGCGTTACTTATTCGGTTAAAATTGGGTTCACCAGTACTTTTCAAACAAACCCGCCCAGGTTTGAATGGTGAGCTCTTCAGAATGCTGAAGTTCCGTTCTATGCTTGATGCCAATGATAAAGCGGGTGTTCCTTTACCAGATAAGCAACGACTGACCGGTTTTGGTAACTTACTAAGGTCGACGAGCTTAGATGAACTTCCGGGGCTTATAAATGTTCTCAAGGGAGACATGAGTTTAGTGGGACCAAGGCCTTTATTAGTTGAATATTTGCCTTTATATACGCCGGAGCAATATAGTCGTCATGAGGTTAGACCGGGTATAACAGGCTGGGCGCAAGTCAACGGTAGAAACACCTTAAGTTGGGAAGAAAAATTCGAGTTGGATATTTGGTACGTAGAAAACCAAAGTTTTTGGCTTGATATCAAAATTTTGTTTCTAACTTTAAAAAAGGTCTTTTTGAGAGAGGGGGTTTCCGCCGAAGGTGAGGCGACTATGCCCAAGTTTAAAGGGTCTAAAAAGTGACTAAAAAATTGGCAATCGTTGGAGCAAGTGGTCATGGCAGAGTTATAGCGGATATTGCAGAAATTCTTGGTAATTGGAGTGACATCCTCTTTTACGACGATAAATTTGGAAGTCCAGATTTTAATTTCGAATACAAAGTTTCAGGTACATCCGCAAATTTAATTGACTTACTTAAGGAAGACCCCTCAAGTATGGAGGTCGCGTTAGGGATTGGTGATAACTCTACCAGAATTAAGTTCTATAGAACTTTTAAAAACCACGATGTGTCTATGCCGGTTCTTATGCATCCTCGCGCCGTTGTATCTAAAAAAGTTGTGCTGGGACAGGGTACAGTGGTGATGGCAGGGGCTATCATAAACCCCGGAACAACAGTGGGCGACGCATGCATTGTGAACTCTTGTGCTGTTGTAGAGCATGATTGCCAAATCGGTACTGGCGCGCACCTAAGCCCTAACGCGACTTTATGTGGCGGTGTGGCAATTGGCGAGGGCGCATGGATTGGTGCTAGTTCTGTCGTTATACAATGTACAAGTGTAGGAAGAAACGCAGTAATAGGCGCAGGCTCAACTGCTATCAAATGTGTAGAAGAGAATACCACTTTAGTGGGTTCTCCTGCTCGTATGGTCAAAGCTCGATAGATTTAATCTTTATAGTAGGAAGCAATGTTAAATACTTCATTTTCACCGTGGCCAAGTTTTTCCGAAGAAGAAGGGGATGCTGTAAAGCGTGTACTTTTGTCTAACAGAGTCAATTACTGGACGGGACAGGAATGTAGAGAATTTGAGAAAGAGTTTGCTCTTTGGTCGGGCGCTAAGCATGCTGTTGCTCTGGGCAACGGGACACTTGCTTTAGATCTTGCGCTGAGGGCTCTTCAAGTTTCTGAGGGTGATGAAGTGATTGTTACCCCACGCACGTTTTTGGCTTCTGTCTCTTCAGTAGTCACAGCAGGCGCTACACCAGTATTTGCAGACGTTGACTTAAATTCACAGAATATTGAAGCGCATACTATCGAAAAATGTATTACAAAAAAAACCAAAGCTGTCATTGTCGTCCACCTCGCAGGGATGCCTGCGGATATGGATCCGATCATGGAGTTATCGGAAAAACACGGTTTTTATGTGATAGAGGATTGTGCCCAAGCTCATGGTGCAAAGTATAAAGGTCGCTCGGTCGGCTCTATTGGACATGTGGGCGCCTGGAGTTTCTGCCAAGATAAAATTATGACCACCGGTGGTGAAGGTGGCATGGTAACAACTAACGACGAAGAGCTTTGGCGAAAAATGTGGTCGTACAAAGATCATGGCAAAAGTTACTCAGCTGTGTACGAAAAAGAGCACCCCCCGGGATTTCGTTGGTTGCATGAGAGCTTCGGAACTAATTGGCGCATGACAGAAATGCAAGCTGCTATCGGCCGTATTCAATTGAGACGAATGGCCGAGTGGACGCAGCAAAGACAAGCGAACGCCAAGCAACTAGAAAGCAAGTTAGCCGAATTTGATTTGGTAAGACGAGTAAAAGTTCAGGACTTTATTGAACATGCGGAGTACAAACATTACTTTTTTATTAAACCTGAGATGCTAGCTGACGGATGGTTCAGAGATCGAATTGTTGAAGAAATAGTTCAGCGTGGCGTGCCATGTTTCCAAGGAAGCTGTTCTGAAGTGTATTTAGAAAAGGCGTTCGACGATACAGGCTATCGGCCCGCTGAAAGATTAAAGAATGCTCGGGAGCTGGGAGAAACAAGTGTTATGATGTTAGTTCACCCAACTTTAACGCAAAGTGAAATGAAAAAAGCTTGTAATACTTTGGCAGAAGTTCTGTCATTAGCTCAACGTTAAATTGTTTAACACAACTGCCAAATCAGAATGAAATAGATGATTAAAGCTTTAACTACATTACCTCGAGAACTGAAAAGGATCGTTGCTGTGTCCATTGATATTTGGGCACTTACGTTCTCTTATGTGTTCGCTTTGAGTGTAAGGTATGAAACTTTCTATATCCCCTCGGGTAACGAACTTTATGCTCTGGGGTTAGCAATTCCGGTTTCGCTTTTGTTGTTTGTTAAGTTTGGATTATACAGAGCTATTGTTCGGTATTTGGCACTATCTGCCTTGCTAGTCATAACATTAGGAGTGCTTACTTCAGCGTTGGTATTGGAAGCTGCTATTTGGGTATTAGGCACAAACATACCATTTAGCGTTGTAATTAATTACGGGCTAATGTCGCTGGTTTTAGTCGGTGGATTGCGTTTATTGATGCGTGCGATGTATGAACAGCGAGTGAGCCGAGAAAAAGAGCCTGTCATTATCTATGGCGCGGGCTCTGCTGGCAGGCAGCTTGCTCAAGCATTGACTAACGGTTCTGAATTTCATCCCACATGTTTTGTCGACGACGACTCAACGCTCCATGGCTCTAGCATGATGGGCCTTAGAGTTCGTAATCCAGATAAAATGCAGCATTGGATAAACAGGTACAAAGCCAAACATGTACTTTTAGCTTGTCCAAGTGCCACACGTTCACGCAGAAAAGAAATTTTGGAGCAACTTGAATCATACCGTATCACTGTTCAGTCCATTCCTGGCATGTCTGAAATGGTTAACGGGCAAATGAAAATTGACGAACTTCAAGACGTTCGTATTGAAGACTTGCTAGGTAGAGACCCTGTTCCACCGAACAGAAAGTTATTAGACTTAGACATAAGAGACAAAGTAGTCATGGTAACAGGAGCCGGAGGTTCTATCGGCTCCGAACTATCCCGGCAAATTCTGCAAACACAGCCTAAGGTTCTTATTTTGTTTGAAATGGCAGAATTTAATCTTTATGCCATTGAGCGTGAGTTAGTAAGTATTAACTCTTGTGAAGAGCTGGGTGTTAAAATTGTACCCATGTTGGGCTCAGTTTGTAACCGAGAGCGGTTAACTAGCCTTATGACCAATTATCAGGTCGACACGGTTTATCATGCTGCCGCATACAAGCACGTTCCTCTGGTTGAGTTTAATGTAGAAGAAGGGGTTCGTAATAATATTTTAGGTACTCTATGTACCGCTGAAGCAGCGTTAAAGTCTGGAGTCAGTAACTTTGTGTTGATTTCTACGGACAAAGCCGTACGCCCTACAAACGTTATGGGCGCAACAAAACGTTTTGCTGAACTAGTATTGCAAGGGCTTGCTAAACGACAAGAAGCGGAAGGTACTCCGCGTATGCGTATTTCTATGGTTCGCTTCGGGAATGTGCTCGGTTCTTCAGGATCGGTTGTTCCGCTGTTCCGTAAACAAATAGAAGCGGGTGGGCCTGTTACCGTTACAGATCCTGAGATTACACGATATTTTATGACTATTCCTGAAGCTGCTCAGCTTGTGATCCAAGCGGGTGCTATGGGAAGCCTTCATGCTAAAAAGACAAATGATGCGGGTGGAAATGTGTACGTGCTCGATATGGGCGAGCCGGTTAAAATAGATCATTTAGCTCGGAAGTTAATAAGACTCATGGGACTAGAAGTGAAGAATCTGGAAAACCCCCATGGAGATATCGAGATTCATTACAGTGGTTTAAGGCCTGGCGAGAAGCTTTATGAAGAACTACTTATTGGAGATGAAGTAGTGCCGACAGATCATGAGAGAATTATGGGCGCCAAAGAGTTAGCTTTAAGTTGGCTCGAAGTTTCCAACTTTATAGAAGAATTACAAAGAAAACTCGTAGAACAAGACACTCAAGGAATTCACGAACTATTAGTTAGGGCCCCCCTAGCATTTGAGCCGGTTACAGGGGTTAGTGATTTGCTTTGGAACGTAAACGGCAATGACAACACAAGCATTGTCGAGAACATAAAGAAAAAGGGAGTAGATGCACGTGGTATTGCGTAAATTTATCACTTGGGGCGTAGCCTTAAGTATTAGCCTAGTAGGTCTGGGTATGTTGAGTCAGAATGCTGAAGCTCAGCAAATTACCCAAGCGCAAATAGAGCAGTTCCGCCAATTGCCGCGAGCTCAACAAGAGGCCTTAGCTCGCCAGTACGGCATCGACTTAAGTATGCTTGAGGGGCAAGCTGGTTCAAACACTGAAGCAAGACAAGATCCAGCGACAGTTGAGGCTAGAGAGCTTTCAGACACTCAGTCAGACTACGAAGGCGAACGTACTGGCTCTAGAACAGATAGAGAAAGGGAAACAGAAGCTGAAGTTAAGCCTTTTGGATATAACGTTTTTGCTGGACGCCCCACGACGTTTGCTCCCGTAAACAATGCCCCAGTGCCAGGTAGCTACAGGTTGGGGGTAGGTGACACGGTTATGGTGCAGCTTTACGGTCAAGAATCGATAAGCCACAGCCTTGTCGTGGATCGTGAAGGCCGTATCACAATCCCTCGTTTAGGTCCGCTTACGGTGGCTGGCTTAAGTTACAACGAACTTAAAGAGCTAGTGCGCAATCAAGTGAGTACGCGCATGATTGGTATGCAGGCTGCAGTTTCTATGGGCGAGCTTCGTTCAATGCAAATTTTTGTATTAGGTGAGGCATATCAACCGGGCGCATATACAGTAAGTTCGTTAACTACCATTAGCCAAGCTCTGTTTGCTAGTGGTGGTGTTACGGAAATTGCCTCGTTGCGTGATATTCGTTTAATGCGCGCTGGTGAGATGGTCACAGGGTTTGACTTGTATGATCTGCTCATTCGTGGCGATGCTTCAAAAGACAGGATTTTACAGCCTGGTGACGCTGTGTTTATACCTGCTCGAGGCCCAATGGTGAAAATCTCGGGTGAGGTTGTTCGCCCTGCTATTTATGAACTTACCGGAAATGAAAGCTTAGACGATGTCATTCAGCTGGCTGGTGGCCTTTTACCTTCTGCATATCCAGATGCTGTGCAGCTGCATAGAGCAGACAGAGGCCAGCGTTCTCTAAGAACCTTGGATGTCTCCTCGCAAAGCGCTTTGTCTTTAGCTATGCAAGGTGGCGATGAAATTCGTGTGCCAAGAATATCTGAAGTTATCGATAACTCTGTTTCTATTGTCGGCGCAGCAACAAGAACAGGAAGCTATGAGTGGCGTTCTGGCATAAAAATAAGTGATTTTGTGAAAAGTCCAACGCAGGACTTGCAAGCAGACGCGGATTTAAATTACGGCCTAGTCATTCGTGAAGATCAGCAAACTCGTGAAATGACCGTTTTGCAGTTCGACGTAGCATCTGCTTTACGTGGAGATATGGAGCACGACTTGAGATTGCAACCGCGTGACCAAGTGATGTTCTTCAGCCGATTTGAGAAAGAGTATCGTCGAGCTTTAGCAGGGTATGGTCAATACGCTTCTAATCCGGAGGAAGTACGTCCAGTAGAGGATGGTGAGGAAGCCGAACAAAGGCACGAACAGCAGTTTGAGCAAGACTCTGAAGCGCAACCTATACGCACCGTACGAGAATCAGAATACACACCAAATTCGCGGACACGATTACTTCGTTCAGTGCTTGCTAGACTTAGTTCACAAGAATCCTCAGACGCTAGTGCATTATTTGTTCGAATCAGTGGTGAAGCTCGTTTCCCAGGGAATTATCCGCTAGTAGAAAACGGAAGCGTCGCTGACCTAATTGCCGCCGCGGGCGGACTGAAAGAATCAGCTTATTTGGCGCGAGCGGAGATTACCCGAACACTGATTGATGGCGGTAATGCTATGACAGATTACCTTTCGTTTAACTTGCTAGATGCAATTACAGGTGTGGAAAGAGTCGATATTCGAGCGCGTGATCACTTAAGCGTATTTAGAATTCCAGAGTGGCAAGACACTGTGCAGGTAGAGCTTACTGGTGAAGTTATGTTCCCTGGCTCTTATTCGGTTCGTAGAGGCGAAACGCTTATTGACGTCGTTGAACGCGCGGGAGGCCTTACTCAACATGCTTACCCTCCGGGGGCTGTATTTACTCGTGAGGAAGTTAAAGAGCAAGAACGTCAACGAGTAGCTCAACTGGCAAGGAATTTGCGCCAAGAATTGGCTAGTATCTCGTTAACCGAAGGGAGTCGAGTCGGGAACTATGAAGAACTCAACAGCTTACTTTCTGACTTACAGGGCACTGAGCCTGTAGGGCGAATGGTTGTTAATTTAGAGAGTATTTTGGCGGGCGATAGAGCACAAGACCTGACACTTCGAGACGGTGACTCGCTTTATATTCCTAACCAACTTAATACGGTTTCGATTATTGGTGAAGTACAGATGCCCACCACATATCGTTACGAGCAACGTTATTCTGTGAGTGACTACTTAGCGCGTAGTGGCGGTACGAAGCGTAGAGCAGACGAAGAGCGTATGTTTATTATTCGCGCGAATGGTGAAATTGAACCTTATCATCAACAGCGGGGGTGGTTTGCTAGCTCTGGACGTATGCAATTAGAGCCAGGCGACACAATTGTAGTGCCTCTAGACTCGACTTATCGCGAGCCTACACAAGTATGGGCCACAAGTACTCAGATTATATACCAGTTAGCGGTGGCGGCAGCTGCGATAGCAAGGTTGTAAGCAAGGGTGCACTGTTCAACTCTAATAAGAACCCTAGTTTTCGTTCTGGCGCTTTTTTGCGCCAGGACAGTTTTCGCGTCTCCGTTTATCGAAGCAGGCGACACGCACTTAAGAAGTAGTATTCAGATGCTTGCCGACGGTGGTTACATTAAAGGACCTGTGAATTCATTTCCTTTAGGTTGGGCGTCTGTTGCGAGGGATATACGGTTAATCAAACCTTCTGAGTTGTCATCAGCACAATATGAGGCCTATTTAAGGGTCGTTTCTGCGCTTGAATACAACAAAGGTGCTGGTTATACAGCTGTTCGTATCCATGGGGAAACAGACTACGCCGAGGCTGTAGGCTACAGCGACGCGCGCTACGAGCAGGGGCAACTTTCGCTTATACGCGAAGTAAACCGTGGCGGTATTGTGGCTCGAGTGAACACTAACTTACGATTCGACCCCGAAAGCTCAGATGATAAATTAACCATGGATGGAAGTTATTTAGGTTACGTATTTGGCAACTGGGGGGTAACCGTGGATCAGTTACCTATGTGGTGGGGTCCTGGGCAAGATCAAGCGCTAGTATTTTCTTCTAATGCAAGACCTATTCAAGCCATTCGAGCTACGCGGTTAGATAATGCCCCTATTGACTTGCCGGTTCTGCGGAACTTAGGTTGGTGGCATACCACAGCATTTTTCGGCAATAGCCAAGAAACAGAAACGTTAGGGCGCTACAGCATTGCAGGTATTCGTATTTCAAATAGCCTATTTGACGGCTTTGAGATGGGCTTAGGATATACAGGTCAATGGGGCGGTAGAACAGGGCGGGATGAGTCAAGTTCTGATGCGTTTACTGATTTTCTCACATTTAAGAGCTCTAGTGCGGTACGTAATAGATTTGCAAGTATAGACTTCCGTTGGTCGCCATGGGGTTATGGTGGAGTTTATGGCGAGTACGTACTTTCACAGAAAGGGCGTAGAGACACAGGTCACTTAATTGGTTTTGATTTCAAATTCGCCGGCGGATCTCTTAGTAGCGGAGCAATGAGCGACGTGTTTTTTGAAATCTCAAATGTGGATGTGATTTACGACGACCCAGACGACCCTAATGGTCATACACGCTTCAACCGGAATTTGGGTGGAGCTATGGGGCAAGACGCGAAAGGATTCGTTTTTGGTTATAATCGGTATACTTCTACGGGCAATGGGATAGAAGTGCGGGTCCGTTTGTTCGAGTTGGGTAAGGATAACGAAGAAGTTCGAACTCATTACATAGAGCCTCAGGTAGGCAATGCTGCAAACCATAGCGAATTAGAAGTTGAGCGTGCAATGATTGATATTACCTATCAACACCCGTTTAAAGCTAGCTTGCTGCGTGTAGGCGTGCAAGGTTGGCAAGATACGCTATTAAACACGATGCCGTCTCAACGCAGCATAACGGATATTAATGTAGACTCAGGTATTTCTCTGCATGCTAGCTGGGAATGGCGTTGGTAGGTCAAGAATATAGGTTGGATTAATGAACCATCTTAAAGCATTAGAAAGCGAATCTATTCAAATATTCCGAGAAGTAGCGGCAGAGTTCGAGAATCCCGTAATGCTTTACTCTGTGGGTAAAGATTCCTCGGTACTACTTCATTTGGCGCGCAAAGCGTTTTATCCGGGTAAGATTCCATTTCCTTTAATGCATGTAAACACCACGTGGAAGTTCCGTGAAATGATCGAGTTTCGCGATCGCATGGCGGATGAAATGGGGTTTGAGCTATTAGAACATATAAACCCGGAAGGCTTGGAAGCCGGCATCGGCCCTTTTTCTCATGGTTCTGCCAAGCATACGGATGTAATGAAAACTCAAGCGCTAAAACAAGCATTGAATAAGTACAAGTTTGATGCGGCTTTTGGTGGTGCACGCCGAGACGAAGAAAAGTCTCGCGCGAAAGAGCGCGTGTATTCGTTTCGTGACCAAAATCACCGTTGGGATCCGAAAAATCAGCGCCCTGAGCTTTGGAATATCTATAACGGTAAGGTAGATAAAGGCGAAAGCATTCGCGTATTTCCACTCTCAAACTGGACGGAACTCGATATTTGGCAATACATCTACATGGAAAATATTCAAATTCCGGACCTGTACTTTGCTAAAGAGCGCCCTGTAGTTGAGCGTGACGGTACTTTAATCATGGTAGACGACGAGCGTATGCCGCTAGAGAAAGGTGAAAAGCCTGAAATGCGTATGGTGCGATTCCGTACCTTGGGCTGCTATCCATTAACAGGCGCGGTTGAGTCGGACGCGGCAACATTACCTGAAATCATACAAGAAATGCTTTTAACTAAAACATCTGAGCGCCAAGGGCGTGTAATCGACCGTGATAGTGCGGGTTCGATGGAAAAGAAAAAAATGGAGGGCTACTTTTAGTAGTATTTTGATATGAGTCATGCCTCTCCTTTAATTGAACAAGATATTTTAGCCTACTTAAAGCAACACGAAGAAAAGGAACTACTGCGCTTCATTACCTGCGGCTCAGTCGATGACGGGAAGAGTACACTTATCGGCCGTTTGCTACACGACAGCAAAATGATTTTTGAAGACCAGCTTGCGGCGATTACCGAAGACTCTAAAAAGTCGGGAACGCAAGGTGATGAAGTGGATCTGGCATTGTTAGTTGACGGATTACAGTCTGAGCGTGAACAGGGTATTACCATTGATGTCGCCTATCGCTACTTTTCTACCGACAAACGTAAGTTTATTATTGCCGATACTCCAGGCCATGAGCAGTACACGCGAAACATGGCAACAGGTGCTTCTACGTGTGACCTAGCGATTATTCTTGTAGACGCGCGTCATGGTGTGCAAGTTCAAACTCGTCGCCATAGCTTTATTTGCTCATTATTGGGTATAAAGCATGTGATTGTAGCCGTAAATAAAATGGATTTAGTCGATTTTTCCAAAGAACGGTATAAAGAAATTCAAGACGAGTACCTAAAGCTTGCCGGCTCACTTGAAATTCCAGATATTCGTTTTGCACCTATTTCTGCACTGAAAGGCGACAACGTCGTTAACAAGAGTGACCAGCTAAGCTGGTTCCGTGGTTCGACGCTTATGGAGTACCTCGAAAATATTGAAGTTACTTCTGACGCTGAAAACCATGATTTTCGTTTCCCAGTACAGTTAGTTTCTCGTCCGAACTCAGACTTCCGAGGTTTCCAAGGTACGATTGCCTCGGGGAGCATTGCTGTTGGCGATACCATTCGTGTATTACCTTCAGGAACTATTTCTACCGTGAAGTCGATCGTTACTTTTGATGGTGAGTTACAAGAAGCTCAAGCACCTATGGCGGTCACGTTAACGCTTAATGACGAAGTAGACGTTTCTCGCGGTAATATGATTGTGCGTAAAGACGAGCTTCCGCATGTGTCTTCACGTATGCGTGCGAAATTGGTTTGGATGCATGAAAAAGCGTTAGAGCCGCATCGTGAATATTATGTGAAGTTCACTTGTAAGTTAACTACCGGCAAGGTCGAAAAGCTTCATCATCGAATCGATGTGAATACGTTGGAAGAAGTCGAAGCAGGTAAACTTGAACTTAATGAGATCGGATTGGTTGACCTTCAAGTGACTGAGCCTGTTGCATTCGACGCATACCAAGCCAACAAGCAAACTGGCGCGTTTATTATTATCGACCGACTGTCCAATGTGACCGTGGGTGCTGGCATGATTGACTCAGCCTTAAAAGAGTCTGAAGCTGTTGACGCCAAGCATGAATACAGCGAGTTCGAAGTAGAGCTGAACCAACTCATCCGCAAACACTTCCCTCACTGGGGCGCTAAGGATTTGTTGTCGTAGCCAAATGGTTACGACAACGCGGGTCTGACCCCCTTTTGGAAGAAAGCTGATGATCTCGAATTCAATATCGAAGGATAGCAATGGAGACAAACAATGATTCTGCTTGTCTGCCTCATCCTAACCACAATAGCCCTACTGATTAAATATCAGCAAAAAGCCCCAGCTATTTTTGGTGGAGGAATGCTAGTCACGGTACTAGCTGGTTGGGTTTCACCTGAAACCATGCTGAAAAATGCAGCGAATCCCGGCTTAGCAACACTAGTGCTGTTAATTCTAATTTCCTTCGCTTTGGAAAAAACGAGCCTTTTAAGAAAAGTCTCGAGCTATCTGTTTAGTAAATCAACCACAGGCAGTATTTGGCGAACTATGGGTTTTTCGGCTTTAGCGTCGTCGGTTTTAAACAATACCGCAGTGGTTGCAGCTTTGCTAAATGCTGTTCGCTCTAACAAGTATGTGCCTTCTTCTAAGTTACTGATCCCTCTTTCTTATGCTGCCATCATGGGCGGTACAGTCACGTTAATTGGTACATCGACAAATCTTATCGTGAATTCGATGTACACCGACAAAGGGTATGCGGGCTTCGCGTTCTTTGATTTCACACTCGTTGGACTAGGCGTCACTGTGACGGGGTTAATTGCATTATTTGTGATGACCTATTTTTTACCTGATGAACACGAGAAGGAATCACCGGTGTCTTCTTATTTTGTAGAAGCTCGTGTGTCTCAAAACTCGCCTTTGATCGGTAAAACGGTTCAAGAAGCGGGTATACGTCATTTAGATGAATTATTTCTAGCGGAAATCATTCGAAAGCGAGAAATCATACGACCTGTTGCAAGGTACGACGTATTGCAAGCAGGCGACAAATTGATTTTTTCGGGAAATGTAACCAAGGTCATGGCGTTAAAACAATTCCCTGGACTTACGTTATTTGCAGAAGACAATGGTTTAACCACCCATCAATTAACTGAAGTAATTATTAAGGAAGACTCCGTATTGGTGGGGAAAACACTTAAGAGTACCGGTTTTCGCGCTCGATTTGACGCGGCGGTGGTAGCGGTTCGAAGAGACGGGGGGCGAGTTACAGGAAAGTTAGGTGAAACCTTTCTTCAGCCAGGTGACTTTTTGCTTCTCGCTACCGGCCCTGACTTTGCATCACGTCACAACATTTCCAAGAACTTTTTCGTATTAAGTGGGGTAAACCCTGACTCGATGCTTAGCGGCTGGCGCGAGCGTGTAACCCTTTGGGGCTTCGTCGCCATGATAGCCGGCACAGTTGTTACAGGCTCTTCTTTGTTCTTAGGTGCGTTATTGCTGCTTGCTGTACTTCTGTTTGCTGGATGCTTAAATAGCAACGAGATTAAACGGCGTTTTCCGGTTGAAATCTGGCTCATCGTAACTAGTGCGTTGTGTATAGCTTCAGCCATGCAATCAACAGGGCTTTCATTGGCGATAGGTGATTTTGCTAAAGATGTACTTTCGGGCCACGCACCTTTCGTGACCTTTGCGGGTGTGTTTTTAATGACTTACTTGCTTACAGAGCTAATCACGAATAACGCTGCCGCGGCACTCATGTTTCCCATTGCATACAGTTTGGCGCAGGGTTTAGGTATTGATCCTTTTCCGATGGTGATGGGTGTTGCATTTGCTGCATCCGCGAGCTTTTTAACGCCCTATGGTTATCAAACAAACTTGATGGTGTTCAACGCGAGCACATATCGCTTAAAGCACTTTTTACAAACAGGAACACCGGTTGCTTTAACTTATATTGGTAGCTGTTTAATTCTGATTCCGATGGTTTTTCCGTTGGATGTATCGTAGGGCCAGCGGATATAGGGGACTGTCTTCAGACCGTCCCCAAATGCTTGAAACAGCAAAGATTCAAAGAAAAGGGACAGGCTGAAGCCAGTCCCTGCGCTTAAAAGACCGCACAGCGGTCCGTACGAGTAGAGTAGATTCCGGATTGAAAGGAACAAAATGAAAGAAAACATAGTTTGGCACAACACCTCTGTTTCACATGACGACAGAGTTCAACTTAATGGCCACAGACCTGCTTTGCTCTGGTACACGGGCTTAAGCGGCTCTGGTAAGTCGACCATCGCGAACGCGGTTGACCGTAAGTTATTTGAAAAAGGTTGCCACACTTATCTTTTAGACGGCGATAATGTGCGCCATGGCTTGAATAAAGATTTGGGCTTTGACGACGATTCTCGTGTTGAAAATATTCGCCGTATTACCGAAGTAGCTAAGCTTTTTACCGATGCAGGTTTAATTGTAGGCACTGCTTTTATTTCTCCGTTTATTGCAGACAGAGAACAAGCTAGAGAAATAGCAGGTACTCACTTTGTTGAAGTGTTTGTGGACACACCGCTAGAAGTTTGTGAGCAGCGCGACCCGAAAGGTTTGTATAAAAAAGCTCGAGCTGGTGATATTCCACATTTCACGGGGATATCTTCTCCATATGAAGCGCCGGAGAATCCCGAAGTTCATTTAAAAACAGATGAAATGAGCGTGGAAGAAGCTGCCGATCAGGTTGTTTCTTATTTGGTCCAGAAAGGGATTATTGGCTAAAATGAACTACATAGACGTATTTAACGGCGATGCTGACGGAATTTGCTCCTTGTTGCAATTACGCAAGGTTAACCCTGTGCCGCGTGATCAACAAACGCTGATTACGGGTGTAAAACGCGACAATGCGCTGATTAAACAAATTTCTCCTGAACTGGCAAAAGGCTCAACGGTTCATGCGTTAGATATCTCTTTTGATAAAAACACAGGTGCGTTAAAAGCCATTTTAGACGATGTAGACACACTATTTTATTGTGACCACCACCGCGCAAATACGCTATTCGAACACGAGCGTATGATGAGTATCATCGATCCTGCACCTACCCAATGCACTGGTTTACTGATGAGCCATCACTTGGGTGGTATGGAGCATTTATGGGCTATTACAGCTGCATTTGGAGATAGCCTTGATGCTGTAGCTTATCGCGAAGCCGACGAATTTGGTTTGAACCGGGAAAATACAGAGCAGCTAAAAGAGCTAGGTGTGCTTTTGAATTACAACGGTTATGGCGCGACTTTAGAAGATCTCCACTATGCACCAGCAGATTTATATGAGCTTTTATATGCCTATGACTCTCCATTTGATGTAATTAATGACAGCGACTCGCCGTTTGCAAAACTAAAAGCAGGCTTTGCTGCAGATATGGTATTGGCAGACAGTGCGACCACACTTTCTAGTTCACCAGAGCTTATTGCGGTGCAGTTAGAGCAAGAAGCATGGTCGCGGCGTATCAGCGGAACCTTGGGTAATCAGTTGGCGCATGAAAAGCCAAACCGTGCTGTGGTTATTTTAACGCCAAATGCCGACGGGAAAACTTATACCGTGAGCTTGCGAGCACCGAAGAATAATCTACAAGGAGCCGGCGAAATATGCGCGCGCTATCCTTCTGGCGGCGGCCGTGCTGGTGCAGCAGGTATCAATGCACTTGAAAGCGACCTTGTGGAGTCTTTTTTACACTCCGTGGTTGAATATTACAGTTAGTCACAAACGTTGAGTTTGTGACAACGCGGGACAGAGCTAGCGAAGCTAACTCTGTCCCCTTACCAAGGCTAGCTAGATTAGCAAATAGATACAAAAAACTTGAAGTGCCTGGTTATTCCTAGCACACTTGTCTCCGATTAGAATTTATAAGAAAAAGAAGCTTCTTCATGATGAAACCTCGTTCCAAATTTCCAATAGTTAAAGCTGCAGTGGTAGGCGCTAGCGCGTTATTACTCGGAGCTTGTTCCTCGGTTTTTTACGATGCGAGAAAAACCATTGAGTATGCATTTGAGGAACGCCCAGACGTTTCCTTTACTCAAGAAGAACTTGAGCAAATGCCCTACACCGTTTTCTATGGTCAAATCGAGGGCCAACAGCGTACCGCAGTGATTCTTGGATTTGCTGATTGGACTAACGAAATTCCTCGTTTAAGTTGGGTTTCGGGAGGTCGTCAGTCACTTTCTACTGAATATGCTCGCATTATTAGCACTTCTGGCCTGGATCGCGATTTAGTCGCAATGTCGGACATTTCGGATGATCCATTACGTTGCTTAGTACGCGATTCTAATAACTGCACAACGCAGTGGATTCGCCAAATAGACATGGAAGGTGACGGTGACTCTCGTGGTGTTACTTCGGGAACAGAAACAATTATCTCAGACTTCACGGTGTATGGGCCAGAAACCTTGATGTTACCCATGGGAGAAGAGAAGCAAGTTTACCGTGTGGAAGAAGAAGGACGCTTTGTTTTTGCGCGTCAGGACTTTAACAATACGTTTTGGATTGAACCCGACGGTCATGTGGTGAAAAGTAAACAAGTAATGATGCCGAATACATTCGCAATTGAATTAACGCAAGTGAAGTGGGTAGGGCGTGATGGTAACTAAGATGATGGAAAAGATATTCGCCGTACTTTTAACTTGTGTTGCATTGACGTCTTATGCGCAAGAAAACGCTGATGAGTACACCACAGTCAAAGTGATTGTAAACGACAACATTACCATGGAGTTCAGCCGCGATGTTCGCTTAGATGTGGTTTTGAACACCGCATTAGACCAGTGGGAACGTGAGCTAGGATTAGAGCCGTTAGACATTTATTGGCCGAATGCTCGTTTATCGATGCTCGCTGGCGGACGAAGTGAACACACAGAGTTAGAAGCAAAAAGAGATGAAGTGTTAGCTGAACTAGGAACGCTTACCTCTTACTTCTTAGACAGAAATGACCGTGAACGTGCTGCGCAAGTAGCTTCGTTACGTGAGCAGTTAAGCTCGATGTTAGTTGCGTGGCAGCCTTTTGGCACGCCAGAGCTGGGTGCTAGTCGTTTGTTTATTGAAAACAACCCACGTTTAGCACCGGGTATTTATCACCTTACGCTACCAGAGCGTGAACCCTATTTTTATGTGTACGGATTAACGAAAAGTTACGGTAAGCAACGTATTTATTCACAGCAAACTGTGCGCGGTTATTTGTTCGGCCATGAAGAAAACGACGTGTTGTGGCCTGATGCTGATATGAGCTATGCCTACCATGTGCATCCTGCCGAACAGCCTAAAGAAGTTCCATGGGCGGTATATAACGCAGAAGCTGTGCACCTTATGCCGGGTGATATTCTCTTCTTAGGGTTTGAAGAGAGTAACTTGCCTTCTCGCTACGAGGGTATTAATGCGCAAATAGCCGAACTTTATAAACATTTTTGGCATGACCCTTCCGCACAGTTTATGGACAATCGCGTAGAAGCCACCGTGGAAGGTCGAATTCCGGACGTATTCCATTGGGAACGTTTAGATATGGAACCTACACGCTCTAACTATGGCGTGATTGGCCTTATGCAGACACCTACAGCACGTATGGCTGAGATGGGTGAAGCTGCGTTTAATTACACGGATATGGAAGAATACCGTCGATATAACTTTACTTTACAGGTGTTGCCTTGGTTGGAAGCCGGCGGCTTTTACACACAAATCCCCAACCGATTATATAGTGGTTCTGAAGGTTTTAGTGGACGAAATGTTCTTACGGATAAAGGCTTTAATGTTAAATTTCGCCTGTGGGAAGAAAGCGAATATATTCCTGAAATTTCGTTAGGAATGCGTGATTTTGCAGGAACAGGATTATTTAGTGATGAATATATTGCTGCAAGTAAGCGTTGGGGACCGTTAGACTTTACTTTGGGAATTGGCTTTGGTCGCTTGGGCACTAGCGACAACTTTATTAACCCTTTCTGTGAAGTTTCGGATAGTTACTGTGATAGAACATCTGGATTAAGCGGAAGTGGCGGTATCCCTGAACTTGATAGTTGGTTCACCGGCCCTGCGGCAATTTTCGGAGGTGTGGAGTATCAAACACCATTCCCGGGACTACGCGTAAAACTTGAGTATGAAGGTAATGACTATTCAAGAGATCGTTCAGGTGTAGACATGACACCGAGCTCTCCGGTGAATATCGGTCTGAATTACCGAGTCACTGATTACTTCGATATCCAGTTCGGCGTTGAGCGCGGAGATATTTTCTCGATTGGCTTTACGCTGAGAACCAACTTGAATACGTTGAGCCAGGTTAAAATTACTCCAGACAGGGTGGAAGCAATAGAATCACCCCGCGCCCGAAGCCTCGATGATGTCCGTTGGAATTACGTTTCTA
The DNA here is from genome assembly GCF_004344885.1 of Lysobacter sp. N42. Taxonomy (NCBI): domain Bacteria; kingdom Pseudomonadati; phylum Pseudomonadota; class Gammaproteobacteria; order Lysobacterales; family Lysobacteraceae; genus Lysobacter; species Lysobacter sp. N42. The sequence goes on along the minus strand of NZ_SKFB01000002.1, from coordinate 78,230 downwards.
GAATGACTGAAGCCCAATTTGCCTTCAGTGGTATGCGGGTCATGACAGACTCTGTAAACGGAGAAGAGATTGTTAGAGCTTATGTAAATCCGCTTCGCACACGAGATAGTGATGAGGCAGTCGAACGTGCTTCGAGAGTTTTCTTAAACGAATTACCAGAGTCAGTGGACACTTATGAGTTTGTTCAACAAGAGTCTTTGATGCCCGTTCTGACTACAAGGGTTCCCGTAGAGGATTTCCGCGCTTATGTTCAGAATGAGGTGCCCGACAGAAGCCCTAGTGATGTTTCTGAGGTCTTTGAGCGTGACGAGCCCGTTATGCGACCTGGAGATGATGACGAGCGTTGGGTTTATGGTGGCCCGTATAGCTTTAAGCCCACGTTCGGATTTGCTCCGTTCCTAGATCAAGATTTTGGCTCACCTGAAACATTCCAGTTTTACCAACTTGGTGTAAATGTTTTCGGAAGTACCTGGCTAGACGAGCAAACATTTGTTAATGGGCAGATAGGTATTAATGTGGTCAATAATTTCCACAAGTACAATTTTACGGTCGATGCCTTTGATGACCTGCCACTGCCGCGTGTAAGAACTTATGTTCGGGAATACATGCTGAATGATGTGTGGCTCAATTCCATGCAGATTACTCGTATGCATCAATTCAGCGAGTCTTTCTACGGCATGGCTTATGCTGGTATTTTTGAACGTATGTATGGTGGGGTTGGCGGTGAGGTTATGTGGCGCCCTCTCGATTCGCGTTTAGCCGTTGGTTTAGATGTTAACTGGGTGAAGCAAAGAGACTTTAATGGTGCCTTTGGCTTTAGAGATTACTCAACAACAACCGGCTTTTTGACGGGGTATTATCAAATGCCTTGGCTTGAAGACACTATGTTGCAAGTTGGTGCGGGGAGATTTTTGGCGGGTGATACAGGCGCAGCAATTCAACTTCAGAAAAGGTTCGATAGCGGTGTAATTGTTGGGGCTTTTGCGAACCTGACGAACGTTTCATCTGAAGAGTATGGTGAAGGTTCTTTCACTAAAGGTGTATTTATTAGTATACCTTTCGACCTTATTAGTGTTTTACCGTCTAGAGAGCGAGTGAATGCGAACTGGATACCGCTTTCCAGAGACGGAGGACAACAATTGCAGAGAAGTACAGCATTGTATCCGCTGACAGATATTCGCGCACCGTACTTTCAGCGTTAGTAAAGATTTTCCTTGATTTTTCAGTGGGAAAAGCCGATAGTAAAAGGTACTTGGTCAGGATAAACCGAGTATTGAGCTCAAGATAGCTTTAGCGGGCTATCACTTTAGATGTTTCGAAACTAAGGAATAATTTATGAAGAAATCAATTTTAGCGTTTGCTGTTGCTGCAACGATGGGCATGGCGCCTGCGTTCGGTCAATTAAGCACTCAGGGCACAATGGGCACATTTGAGGGTGTTCGAGTTGCTAGTGGACAAATCATTAGTAACCTTCCTCAATTATCTGGTTTGACGCTTACTGGTTTGGCTGCGTCTGCAACTGGCGTGTTTACCATTATGCTAGACAGTGCTGGTAACGCGCAGATTGTGAATCAAGAGTGTGAAGATCCTGAGTTGGAGTTTCCGGATTGCGATCCAGGCACAGACCCAACAACTACTACAACGGTTACAGCAACAACTCCTGTAACAGTTACAGTAACAGGCACAACTACAGTAACTACTACGGTAACTGTAACTAGTAACTAATTTGTTGTTTGTTCAGAAAGTTAAAAACCGCGCTACGGCGCGGTTTTTTTATGCTCGAATATAAACCAAATTTTTCTTGCTCTTTTTCTAAAAAGGCGCATATTTATGACTGCTCTTACTCAGTCAACAGGCCTGAGTATTGGGCTCAATCCTGTTTTAGCAGCCTGTCACATTATGTTTTGAGGCAAGGTGATTTTTATGAAGAAATTAATTTTAGGATTGGCTGTTGCTGCTACTGTGGGTACTTCTCCCTTGTTAGCTCAAACAGGAGGTCAGGGAACAATTGAAGGCACTATTTCTCGCGAAGGGACATTTTTTGATAATGTACGTTTTAATGCGGGTCAAATTATTAGTAACGTACCTAAACTGTCGGGATTAACCATTACAGGTATTGGTGCCGCGAGCACTGGTTTCTTCACCATTCTTTTAGACAGTGCCGGAAATGCATCAGTTTATACGCTAGAGGTTTGTGAAGACCCTCAGTACGAGTTTCCATTGTGCGAGCCGGGAACTGATCCTACGGTAACGACAACAACAACCGTGACAGTTTCGGTTACAAACACGATAACGGGTACTACTACGGTGACTACGACTAGTAATTAGTTTGTGCGCTTGAAAAGGCGAAGTGTTGGGGGGCTGACTTCAGTCTGACCCCATGTGTTTGAATTGGTGTTAGATGTTCGATATGTGGGGACGGGCTGAAGCCAGTCCCCTAACTCAAAACGAATCAACGAGAAACCTTAAACTGCCGTACAAGTTCTTGTAGCTTTTCAGCTAACGTTGCGAGCGATTCGCTAGCCTCTGAAGACTGGCTTACGGTTTCTGCGGTTTGGTTGGCTACGTCGGCTACGGCGTGAATGTTTTCCGTAATCTCTTTCGTTGCTGCGGTTTGTTCCTCTGTTGCGGTGGCAATTTGATGCACCATGTCGTTAATAACGGAAGCCGCTTCGTTAATTTTTCTTAATGATTCGCCGGCGCTGTTGGCTTTCTGGCTAGAGCCTTCCACTTTAACCTGACTTCTTTCCATGGCGTCTACCGAGCGCGTAGCTGCGCTTTGTAGTTTGTGGACCACGTCTTGAATTTGCTTGGTGCTGTCTTGTGTGCGGCTGGCTAACGTTCTTACCTCGTCAGCAACTACAGAGAAGCCACGGCCTGACTCACCGGCGCGTGCGGCTTCAATAGCTGCGTTCAGCGCAAGTAGGTTGGTTTGGTCGGCAATATTTTCGATAACGGTAAGTACTTCGCCGATTTGGTCGCTGTCGCGTTTAAGTTCATCGATGATTTCGCCGGTAGTTTTGATTTCACTATTTAAGTCTTGAACACTTTCAATGGTTTCGTCGACGGCTTTTTGTCCGGCGTTAGACTCTTCTGTGGCGTTGGTCGCGCCAGTTGCTGCTTCTTGGGCGTTGCGTGCAACTTCTTCTGCGGTGCTACTCATTTCGTTAACTGCGGTAGCTGCATAGTTGAGTTGGTCGTTCTGGCGTTGAATGCCGGCTTCTGTTGATTCGCTGATGCTGGAAAGCTCGGTAGCAGAAGAGGCAACCTGTTGTGAGTAGTTGCTTATGTCGGTAATAACTTGTCGTAGCTGAACTTGCATTTTGGCGATAGCGGCTAACAAGCTGTCTTCGGCAACGCCTCTTAAGTCGATGTCTTGGGTTAAGTCGCCGCTTGCGACTACGTTGACAATACGCCGCGCTTCGTTGGGGTCGCCACCGAGTACGCCGTTCACGTTGCGAGTAATGGCGAAACATATCGCGACACTAATACCACTTATGACTAAAACTAAGATGAGTAGGGTCCAGAACATTCGCGTTACAGGTGCTAGTGCTTCACTGTATGGTTTTTCAATCACCAACCCCCAGCCCAGCATGTCGATGTAGTTGTAAATACCGACTACTTTTTCGTCGGCTGCGTTTTGGTAAATGTCCATACCTGAGTTGCCGCGTGCTATGGCGTCGGCAGCCGTGGTTTGGAACGTCGCTTCTGCATTGCGTTCTGAACGCGACGGTGTGATGGCTTTACGGTCACCACCCATCAAGAAGATGTCTGGGTTTCCGACAACGCTGATTTGTTGTACTTGACGCGTGATGTTGTCGAGCATTACCGCAGCGCGGAACACGGCGACAATGCGGCCATTGTTACGAATGGGAATAGCGACGTTACTAATGCGGTTGCCGGTAGCGCGTGACACTAGCGGGTTAGAGAAAGTGTCATTTCCGCCCATCGCGCTTTGGAACCAGCTGCGGTCGGCTACTTGAAAGCTACTTGCCTGGTTTGGCGGAACATATACAGCACTGCCATTTTCGTATTTCACGCCAACAAGGCCTACGCCATCGGTGCTAATAATGTAAATACTGTCGTAAAACCCTTGGGCTTCCGCCAGTGATGTAAGTATGCCACCTAAGCTGTCGATATCTATGTTCCGAGTTTCTTCTAAACTTGCGAGCATGCGTACTTCGTCTTGCCGTGCTGTAAGCCATGTTACAAATGAATTCGTGGCAGTTTGGCCAGCGGATTCCAGTCGGTTTTCAATAGCACTGGTGGTGGCAGCCCTATACTGCACGTAAACCAGCGTAGATACGGCTAAAACCGACGCAATAACGAGTGCTAGTATCATGGTGGTTAGGCGGCCTTTGAAGCCAATGCTTTGCCAGAAGTTCTGCATGCGAGTATTCCTTAAAGGACAGGTTATGACACAAATATTATCGGTAGGTGCGCTTATAGTTTTAGTTCTAAATTCTAGGTTAGGCAAGTAGTTAGAGGCGTTAACATGCTATAGTAGCTGGGAGTTCTGGCGCTAGGTATTTAATATGTCGATGAAAAATTTGATAGAAACTAAACTAAAGGCACAGTTTGAGCCGGATTTTCTTAGTGTTGAAGACGAAAGTTACATGCATGCTTCCGGGCCTGATGCTGAGTCGCACTTTAAGGCCGTGATTGTAAGTACAGAATTTGAAGGAAAGCGACTTGTGGCCAGACACCAAGCTGTAAATACGGTTTTAGCCGATGAATTAGCTGGGTCTGTGCACGCGCTTGGGCTTCATACTTATACACCTGAAGAGTGGCGGGCTCGGCAAGAGTCTGCTCGGCAGTCGCCTAATTGTTTAGGTGGCGGTGCGAAAGGTTAGTACGTCATCTGATCTGTTTGTTGGGGCGTTCTCGGTTAGAATGCTTGCAATTTATAAAACTAAATAGCGAATAAGTAGGGAATTATGGTTATTAAGCCTCGCATACGTGGATTTATTTGTACTAACGCGCACCCAGTTGGATGTGCTGTAAATGTTCAAGAGCAAATTGATTTCGTGAAGAAGCAGCCACAAGTAGACATGCCGAAGCGTGTTTTAGTGATCGGTTGCTCTACGGGTTATGGCTTGGCCTCTCGAATAGTTGCTGGTTTTGGCGGCGGCGCACAAACTCTTGGTGTGTGCTTTGAAAAAGAGCCGACTGAACGCAAGACTGGTACTGCGGGTTGGTACAACACATCTGCTTTTCATGAGAAAGCTTCCGCAGCGGGTTTATATGCCGAGACACTTAACGGCGATGCGTTTTCTGATGAGCTAAAAGAAGAAACGATTGCCAAGATTAAAGCTGATTTAGGCCAGGTAGATTTGGTGGTATACAGCTTGGCATCTCCTAAGCGTAAAGACCCTGAGTCTGGTGAATTGTATAGCTCTACATTGAAGCCCGTAGGCGACACGTACACGACAAAAACCTATGACACCGACAAAGATTTAGTGCACGACGTAACGCTTGAGCCTGCGAACCAAGACGAAATCGACCAGACTGTGAAAGTGATGGGCGGTGAAGACTGGGAACGTTGGATTAAAGCTCTTTCGGAAGCTGGAGTGTTGGCGCAAAATTGTCAGACTACAGCTTACACCTACATTGGTAAGCAGTTGACCTGGCCGATTTATGGACATGCAACCATTGGCAAAGCGAAAGAAGACTTAGACCGCGCAGCAGCAGCGCTTCGTGCCGACTATCAAGAGCTTGGTTTAAACGCTTATGTTTCTTCGCTGAAAGCTGTGGTTACCCAAGCTAGCTCGGCAATTCCTGTGATGCCTTTATATATTTCATTGATGTACCGCGTGATGAAAGAAGCTGGTACTCATGAAGGTTGTATTGAGCAAGTGTATCGCTTATTTACCGAAGGGTTATATGTTGGCTCGCCTGAACTTGATGAAGCAGGGCGCTTGCGTATGGACGGTTTGGAAACCAACGACGAAACCCAAGCCGTAATTCAAGGTTTGTGGGACCAAGTTACGCAAGACAACTTCCATGAACTGGCTGACTACCAAGGCTACCACGCCGATTTTCTGCGCCTATTCGGCTTCGGCATCGACAGCGTTGACTATGATGCAGATGTAGACCCAGTTGCCAGCTGGTAAATCAGAATTAGGGTTTAAGGCAATAGATTAAAACGGGGTCAGAGCACCAAGTGCTCTGACCCCGTTTTGTTTTCACCGATAGTCCCATATGACAAGCGATTGCGCTTATTTGGGTAAATTTCTTACTTTTGTAGTTTTGCTGTGGTTTCGGGCTGTAAACCTTGTGTGGCTTAACGTTCGCTTAAATCAAAGATGGGGTCAGAGCACTTTGTGCTCTGACCCCATCTTTACAATTTCTAAACACGCTATAGACTGGTCTAATTCGCACACATAAGTGCGTGCAAAAACAAAAAGCTGAGTAACAACTTCCTCGTATTGTGGTTGAGATGAAGGTGAGACTCTCAAAACAATACAATTAGGAAGCTCCAATGAAATTCGCCCTTCGTGTTGCTACGGTTATTCTTCTCGTTAGTTCGTTTTTAAATCCATCTTTTGCTCAAAGCAGTGACGTCATTGGTGATCGGTATCTTGCTATTGAAAGTGGCTCGGTCATTCGTGACTTGGTTACGGGCCTTGAGTGGCAACGTTGTAGTTATAATCGAGTATGGGATGGAAGTACGTGCACAGGATTACCTTCAACGCACTCTTTTGCAGGTGCGGCAGGTTTAGTCGCTGATGGTGGCTTTGCGTTGCCGACTAAAGAGCAGTTAAGAACATTAGTTTACTGCTCAAACACTGGCGAGTACGATTCTAACGGTGACGACGCTGAATGTGGCGTATTTGGAACTTATCTTGAGCCAACCATTGATACGGTGGCTTTTCCCACAACCGCTTCTGACTTTTATTGGACCTCTAATGAGGGGGCATCAGCGACGGATGGGGTTTATGTTTACTTCAGCAACGGGCAAGTATCTGAAACAGAGAAGAGTACGGAACTCGCTGCACGCTTAGTTCGCCAGGGTACGTTTGTTCCAACAGAATTAACAGTAACTACAGACGGTGGTGGTACAGGAACGATTATGAGTAGCCCTGCTGGTATTAACTGTGGCTCTACTTGTAGTTACAACTTCAACCAATATTTAACGGTAACGCTTACGGCAACAGCTGATGCAGGTTCAGAGTTTGTCGGGTGGCTGGGGTGTGACAATACAACCGAAAACTCCTGTGAAGTAATGGTTTCAGATGCAACCACAGTAACCGCAACGTTTGATGTTGCTGCGGGCGGTGGTGATCCTAGTGACGGTGGTAGTGGCGACGGAACTATGAGCGACCGTTACATGGTTGTAGGTGATGGCAGCATAATTCGTGATACAGAAACTAACCTAGAATGGCAACGCTGTAGTGTGGGGCAAACTTGGAGTGGAAGCACGTGTACCGGAGAACCTTCCATTTATGTCTACGCAGACGCGTTGGATTTAACCGCGGATGGCGGGTTTGTGCTCCCAACACAGGCACAACTTAGAACACTTGTTTATTGCTCGAACACTGCTTCATTCGATTCGAATGGTACAAACGATCCATGCGGCGAGCCGGAAACATTTGTTTCGCCCGCCATCGACAGTGCAGCATTTCCAGCGATTGCTCTATTTAACTTCTACTGGACCGCTACACCGGGAGACTTTGAGGGTGAAGCTTATATCGTAGATTTCTCTTCGGGTCTTTCAGCACCTGACTTTGACTTTTTTGAGCAAGCAGTTCGTTTGGTTCGTGAGGCTGTAGCGCAAAGCTATACGCTGACCATCACTGAGCCACAGAACGGGACAGTTACGAGTTCGCCAGAAATTAACTGTGGCGAGGTTTGTGAGGCAACTTACCCAGAAGGAACTGAGGTTACGCTTACCGCGACTCCTGATGATGGCTATGTTTTTGATAGTTGGACTGGGTGCACATCTGAAACGACCAGATGTACTGTAATGATGGACGCTGCGAAGACCGTTGCAGCTAATTTTAGATTGTTCATACCAACTTCAGAAGGTTACATAATTGACGGGCGCTACGAAGTTCAGAGCGACCCAAGTCTTGTTTTGGACACCGTGACTAACCTTATTTGGAAGCGTTGTACTTATGGGCAGGAATGGGTAAATGGACGGTGCACAGAGGCGGCGACGAGTGTTAATGATTGGAATGACGCTATTCTTCTTCCCGATGATGATAGTGATTTCGGGTTGCCTACTCGAGATCAATTAAGAACGATTATCTATTGCTCGAATACGGGTGAATACAACTTGAATGGAACTGCCAATGGTTGTGATGATTTTTCTTCTACTTATGACCGACCGACTATCAATTTAACTGCGTTCCCCGGAACAGCAACAGATGTATATGGAGCTTATTGGACATCAAGCACGGCGTCTGCGGGTGACGTCTATGCCGTGTATTTCAATTTCGGCAATATAGCTCAAACATCAGTCGTGCACAGTGAGCCTGCATATGTCCGTTTGGTGCGCGAGGCTGTACCGCAAAGCTATACGCTGAACATCACTGAGCCACAGAACGGGACAGTTACGAGTTCGCCAGAAATTAACTGTGGCGAGGTTTGTGAGGCAACTTACCCAGAAGGAACTGAGGTTACGCTTACCGCGACTCCTGATGATGGCTATGTTTTTGATAGTTGGACTGGGTGCACATCTGAAACGACCAGCTGTACTGTAATGATGGACGCTGCTAAGACCGTTGCAGCTAATTTCGCTGTTGCTGCACCACAGTATACGCTGGACCTAAATATCATTGGTGAGGGTTCTGTAAGAATCATTCCTGGAGTTATTGTTTGTGACACTAGTTGCGAAGTGGAATTTGACGAAGCTATATGGGTCACTTTAATAGCAACTACCGGTGGTGAAAGTATTACAATCAAGGGGTGGAGCGGCTGTGACAATTCGGTTCAGGATAGTTGTTCGGTAAGGATTGATCAAGCGAGAACAGTTACTGTTGAGTTCGGTATGTTCGTTCCAGTTTTGCCTGATTCAGAAATAGACGACCGTTACGTGGTTCAGGACGATCCAAGTCTTGTGTTAGATACTGTCAATAATCTTATTTGGCAACGCTGCGCTGTGGGACAGGTATGGAACAATGCGGCTTGTGAGGGATCTGCTACTCTGTTTAGTTGGAGCGCTGCACAAACGCTGACAAGACCTGGGAACTTTCGCGCACCCACCATTGATGAATTACGTTCGATAGTATTCTGTTCTAATCGGGAAATTGGCAGCCAATATGAACAGAATGAAGACAAAAGAACTTGTGGAGCTACTGGCGAGTACGAGAGCCCTACAATTAATGGTCAAGCATTTCCAGATACGTTACCTAGAGCCTATTGGTCGTCTACACCATATTCTGGTAGGGCTGATGAAAGAGCTTGGGCTATTCATTTTGAAGCCGGTTTTGTTACTGACTATGATTATGCAGGTAGATCCGAACCCGTTAGATTAGTGAAAGTGATCGAGCCAACAACATATAACCTTTCCATTAATAAAAATGGGACAGGAACCGGTGTTATTTCTAGTAGTCCGGGCTCTATCATCTGTGGTCAGGTGTGTACTGAGGACTTTGTGGCGGGTACGACGGTATCGTTAACGGTTGGAGATGATCCTAGCATTGTTACTACTTGGACCGGCTGTGACTCGGTCTCTGCATTGGGTGTGTGTACAGTAACTGTGGATGAAGATAAATCGGTGGCGGCACAATTGGATATTAGGATGTTTACCGTTGAATTCTTGGACATTGACGGCAACCGAATTGGAGATATTCAAAGTGTTCCTTATGGGGGCGATGCAGTTCCACCGGACGCTCCTGAAGTTCAAGGGAAAGTTTTTGCTGGTTGGGTAGGCGGCTCTTTTGAAAATGTTACAGAGAGTGTGACGTTAACTGCTCGGTATGATGACTTGCCTCCGACAGGAGAAAATTTAGACTTCAGTAATGTTGACGGTGGTGAATCGTTGCTGATTGAGCCTGATATTGCCAATCGCACAGATACGACAACCTTGAAATTAATATCTGAACCTGGGCTAGGCACCTTAAGTGACAGTGCTAGAGGGTGGACCTATCAAGTTAATGGACGTGAAATGGGAACGGATAGTTTCACATACGCTGTAACTGATGGAGATTATCAGTCTGCAACTTATACGGTGGGTATTGAAGTAATTTGGGGAACTCGTAATCCTATAGCTGTCGCAGATACATATACACCACCCTACAGTGACACGAATCAATACGTCTTAAATGTCACAGAAAATGACTTTCATTCAGGGGCTGAAGTTAGTGTGAATGCAGTGGGAACTCCACAATATGTTACGCGCTCAGATTCCGGCTCTGCTTTTATTGCGACGGTTCCAGCCAACTTCTCTGGTCGGTTCGAGTTTGATTACAGACTCGTAGATGAAAATGGGGCCTCTGAAGAACCTGCAAAAGTTGTTGTGACTATTGAAAGTCCTCCAGAACCTCAAGGACCTGTATTTAGCGATTCATCATTGGAAAGAGTTAGAATTAACGCGACTGGACTCAATACCTCAATATCATCAATACCGGTTCCCGAGGCTTCGGATGCGCAAGGGAATTCTGTTGTTGTGTCTGGACCAACTGGAACTAGAGAGCCCGGGCTACACTACATTCAGTGGCGAGCTATCGACGATGAAGGTTTAGAGACAACAGCTACTCAGGAACTTTGGATTGATCCTATAATATCTATAAGCGCGCCGACGATTCGGTTCTATGGCAACGTTGCAAACGTTGGCGTTTCGCTTAATGGTACTTCACCTGATTACCCTTTAGTGGTTCCCTACACTTTATATGAAGGTGATCTTACTGCTGGACCGACTGATGAGGTGGTCATTGTAAATAATGGTCAGGTCACTCTAGAGGATGAACAAGAAGCTGGCGAAAGCGAGCAACAGGTGTCTCCACGAATCGGTGAATACACGGTAATTCTGGATAATGAGGCAGGTTTAAATATCTCTTCTTCCCATTCAGTTGCGAATTTAATTTACGAAACTGACTACTTGGATGTTCAACTCGAAGCTTACCAAAATAATCAGTTAATTACTGAAATAGATCCTGAGGGTGGTCTAGTTGAAATTAGAGTGATCATTCATGCATTTCCAGAATCTTTGGTGTATAGGGAAAAACACACTTTTAGAACTTATGGGCCTAATCTAATCGATGAATCTCCGAGATTTCTGAAAACTAATATTAGGGTGGATTTTAGCGATGAAGAGCGTATTTACAGGTTTGACCCTCGTGATTATAACCAAGGAACGAGATTCAAATTTAAGACAAGGCTTCGTTATATACGGCCTAACAAGACTTCTCCTGCAGCTAGTGACACGCTTGTACTTATCATGAGCGCGGGCAGCTCTGTAGGTGAGTCAATGTATTCTGCTGGGTCAGCCAATGGAGAACGTAACTCGAGAAATCTGAGCTCTGAGCGCAACACTTCATTTGATGTTGATACGGACAGGGACGGTATACCTGATAATATTGAGGGCGCTGGCGATAGTGACGGTGATTTCATTCCAGACTTCCTAGACAGTATTTCTCGAGTCAATCTATTACAAATGGAATTATTTAGTGAGCAATTACTACTTCTGGAAGCAGAGCCATGGGTAACCCTTAGTGTCGGTGAAACCGCGTTCACTGCAGTAGAAAATTATAGCGGTGCGATAGTCGACCAGGCCTTTGCTGAGACCATGATGGCTCAAGAGAACGAGTTCAGCTTTGTATCTCCCATAATTGATTTTGAAGCATCATCAGAGCTCGGTGAAAGTAATCTGAATATTGTTGTTCCGCAATTGAATTCTATTCCCGCGGAGGCTGTGTACAGATTGTATGTAAATGAAAGCTGGGTTTCGTTCTTACAAGATGAGAATAACAGTGTTGCATCAGCCTCAACTACAGTTGGTGTATGCCCTCCACCTAGAAGTGCTTTGTGGCAACCAGGTTTAAATGAAGGGCATGTTTGTATTCAAGTGACGCTTGAAGATGGAGGCCTTAATGACTCCGACGGCGAGTTTGATGGTGAGATAGCGATAACGGGAGCAGTAGCAGTACCAAACACGGGCAACAATGCACCAGAAGTTGAAGACATCGATGTGACTTTGAAATGGAACATTGGCCATGACATCGAGGTGCTTGATTATGCATCGGATGTGGACGGTGATGCGCTTTACATTATTGCAGCGAGTGCGCAGTTTGGTAGCGCGACGGTTGTAGATGGTCAGTTTATCCATTACGAGCCTCCTCAGAACTTTGGTGGCACTACAACGATTACTTACAGTGTGAGTGATGGTGCTGGTGGTGTCGGTACGGGTGTCATCAATGTAGTGGTGCGCTCGAACCTGTTACCTGAGGTGGCTGATGACGCGGTTGTGTCAGACGATAGAAGCGTGATTGATATCGACGTTCTAGCAAATGACTACGACCCAGAAAATGACGTATTAACTGTAGTTTCTGCTTCAGCGCAGCAAGGCACTGTTGAGATTATTGATGGTCAACTGATTCGTTATACGCCGGTAGTTGGCTTCGGCGGTACGGATGTTGTGAGTTACACAGTTGAAGACCCACAAGGTGGTTCCGCTTCTGGTGAAGTAAGTATTTCACTGAGTGTTGTGGAGACTATCGAGATTACGGGTAAATCTTCTGGAGGCTCGATGTCGCCGATGTTCTTGGCGTTGTTCGCGTTGCTTATGGTGTGGCGATTCACGTCGCTGCGCCATGTGCGAAATGCAGGGCGTTTTATGGGTGTTGCCGTTGTAGGTTTGCTTGTTTTGATGGCGCAACCGGTTGTTGCTCATGAGCATGGTGATTATCAAATTGAACTTGGGGCTGGCATCAGCGACGTTGATGTTAGCCGTTCAGGCATTGAGCAAGCATTACCTGCTGGCGCGACTATTCAGCGTTACCGTAGTCGGAACGATGCCGTTATGGTGGAGTTCACGCATAGCTTCGCTGATTCATGGCGCTTAGCGGTGGGTTATGTTGACTTGGGTAGTGCGCATTTAAACCTACGCGTAGACACCACAACGCCTTCTGAATCTTTTGCTGAGCTTGAAGGCTTATTGGCCATTCGTGGTGCTGGTTACACTGTGGGCGTGCAACACGATGTTCCAGTATTTGAACGCTTGAAGCTTGGTGTTGACGCCGGACTCTATGCTTGGGACGGAGAGCGCAGTAGCTTTTCTACTTGGGGCGACAGCGCGAATACATCCGTTTCAGGTTACGACCCATATTACGGTGTTTCCGCCGCGTACGCTTTTTCAGAGCAAACCGGTGTACGCCTCCGCTGGCGCAGTTATCAGCTAGAGGATGTCGTAGATACATTGACCTTTAGCATCTACTACCGGTTTTAAACCCTAAAATGGGGTCAGAGCACCTGGTGCTCTGACCCCCTCTTAATCTGGCGTTATGCCTATCTCACCTGGCTTTATGCCCAAAGCCCTTAATTTCTCCTGACAAATGGTGTCAGCGAAGAGCTCTTGGTACTTTTGCCTTCTTTCATTATCAACGTTGTCTAACTCTAAGTATTTTTGATGTGGCGTTATAAGTTTTGATTTAAAACCAAGTGCGTTGCTTTTATAACTTGTCCACTCATATTCTTCCGGCGTATTTACAATTCCTGCAGCAACGGGATTACGTTCGATATATCGGTATAAAGTAAGTAGGTAAAGATCTGAATATACGGGGAAAGATTTAAACCTTCCCTCCCAAAGAGTTCCTGTTCGCCCATATTTAGTATTGAAGTACCTGACATATCTTGTCCCTAGAAACTGCATCATTTTGCTTACAGCAGAGTTTTTCTGTGGCGTACATAGCAAGTGAACATGGTTATTCATCAGTGCCCATGCATGAATAGAAACATCATATTTTTCTTTGTATTTCCTCAACCAATTTATATAAGTCGCAAAATCCATACTTTCTAGGAAACATTTCGTTTTGTTGTTGCCGCGTTGAATTACATGTAACGGTATACCGATATCCGATTGGCGGGGCTTTCTGGCCATAGGTTCACCTCCTTGTAGCCAGATAAAAATAGCTGAAGTAAATAGAGCGTGAAGGGATGAAGAACCACTTCCGAAATAACCAACTAAAATGGGGTCAGAGCACTTAGTGCTCTGACCCCAAAGTGCTCTGACCCCATTTTGGGGTTTTGGCTAGACGCTCTGTGTAAAAAACTGCTAAACTATTGCCGCGTAAAGTACAGGGTTATTACTGTTGCGTAACGAATTTTGAGCTTTCAATCTTCCCTAAATTGAGTAGTGCAAACGCGTATGATTACGATAAAGAAAGGATTGGACATCCCTATTGCGGGTGCTCCACAGCAAATTATCGAGGATGGTGCTGCCATCAAGACCGTTGCCGTGCTAGGTGAAGAGTATGTGGGAATGCGCCCGACTATGCATGTCCAGGTTGAAGACCAGGTCAAAAAAGGTCAGGTTCTTTTTGAAGATAAGAAGAATCCGGGTGTTAAATTCACTGCTCCTGCCGCTGGTAAGGTCATCGAAGTTAACCGAGGCAAACGTCGTGTTTTGCAGTCAGTTGTTATTGAAATTAACGGTGACGAGCAAGTAACGTTTGAGAAGTACAGCGCAGACAAGCTTTTACAGCTTTCGCGTGAGAATGTTCAACAAAACCTAGTTGACTCAGGTTTGTGGACAGCATTCCGTACTCGCCCATATTCTCGCTCTCCAGAATTGGACAGCACTCCGAAAGCCATTTTCGTTAACGCGATGGACACCAATCCATTGGCGGGCGACCCAGTTCTGGCGATTAAAGAAAACGAAGAAGCATTCCAAAACGGTTTGAAAGTAATCAGCCGTTTAACGGAAGGTAAGCTTTACGTTTGTAGCACGCCAGAAGCTGACTTGAATTTCGATAGCGCGCCAGTAACGCACGAAACCTTCACGGGTGTACACCCAGCAGGTAACGTGGGTACACATATTCACTTCCTAGAAGGCGTGGATATGGGGTACAAGGTTTGGCACATCGGTGCTCAAGACGTTATTGCGGTTGGTGAATTGTTCACAACAGGTGAGCTATACACGAAACGCGTTATTGCGCTTGGTGGCCCTGCTACGAAAAACCCTCGTTTAGTTCGCACACAATTAGGCGCGAACCTGAACCAATTGCTTCAAGGCGAAATTAACGAAGGCAACGTTCGCGTTGTTTCGGGGTCTGTCTTGAACGGCCATAAAGCAAGTGGCCCGCACGCATACTTGGGACGTTTCCATAACCAAGTTTCAGTGCTAGACGAAGGTGACGAAAAATTACTCTTTGGTTGGATTTGGCCAGGTAAAGAAATGCACTCGGTAACGCGTGCTTATACCGGACACTTCCGCCCAAGCAAACTGTTCAACATGAACGCGTCGACGAACGGTTCAGAGCGTGCAATGGTTCCAATCGGGAACTACGAGCGCGTAATGCCTCTCGATATCTTGCCAACTATGTTGTTGCGCGACTTATGTGCCGGCGACCTAGAAAGCGCGCAAGCACTCGGTGCGTTGGAATTGGACGAAGAAGATTTGGCGTTGTGTACTTATGTATGCCCGGGTAAATATGACTTCGGACCACTGCTTCGCAATGTCTTGACCACCATCGAGAAAGAGGGCTGATGTCATGAGCTTAAAAAATTATCTTGAGCAGATTGAGCCGAACTTTGAGAAGGGCGGTAAACACGAGAAGTGGTATGCACTGTATGAAGCAGTAGCAACTATTCTTTATACGCCTGGTACTACAAACAAAGGCGCAACGCATGTTCGTGACAATGTCGACTTGAAGCGCATCATGATCCTTGTATGGATGATGACCTTTCCGGCAATGTTCTACGGCATGTACAACGTAGGTTATCAAGCATCACTTGCACTTGGTCCTGACTCTGCATACCAATTAGCAGACGTATGGCAAGTGAGTTTATTCCACCTGTTCGGCGGTGAATTCACGCCAGACGCAGGCTGGGGCACAATGCTTTGGTACGGTGCGTGTTTCTACTTACCTATTTACGCGGTAACGTTCGCGGTGGGTGGTTTCTGGGAAGTATTGTTTGCGTCAATTCGCAAGCACGAAGTGAACGAAGGTTTCTTCGTATCTTCAGTACTGTTCTCGTTGATTCTTCCTGCGACTATTCCGTTATGGCAAGTTGCCTTAGGTATCACTTTCGGTATCGTTATCGGTAAAGAAATATTTGGTGGTACTGGCCGTAACTTCTTGAACCCAGCACTAACAGGTCGTGCATTCTTGTACTTCTCTTTCCCTGCTGCAATTTCAGGTGACAAAGTATGGACTGCGGTAGACGGTCACTCTGGCGCAACAGCGTTGAGTGAAGCGTTTAACGGTGGTGCGAACTTCGCAGCTGAGTTTGGTCAGCAAGCGATTGGCGCATGGACTTGGATGGACGCATTTATCGGTCGTATTCCTGGTTCTGTAGGTGAAGTGTCTACCCTTGCTATCGCAATTGGTGGTTTGGCGCTTATCTATTTCCGGATCGCGTCTTGGAGAATTGTTGGTGGTGTACTGATTGGTATGATCGCGTTCTCAAGCCTATTGAACTGGATTGGTAGTGACACTAACCCAATGTTTGCGATGCAGTGGTACTGGCACCTAGTTGTTGGTGGTTTCGCATTCGGTATGTTCTTTATGGCAACCGACCCAGTGTCTGCTTCTTTCACAAATCGTGGTAAGTGGGCGTACGGTATTCTGATTGGTTTCATGACAGTGATGATTCGCGTAATAAACCCTGCATTCCCAGAGGGTATTATGCTTGCGATTCTATTTGCTAACGTATTCGCGCCACTGTTCGACCATTTTGTAGTTCAAGCGAATATTAAGCGGAGGGTTGCTCGTCATGGCTAAAAGTAACGACACTTTAAGCAAAACCTTCACAGTTGTTATCGCACTTTGCCTTGTGTGCTCGATCATCGTGTCGGGCGCCGCTGTTGGGCTAAAAAGCAAGCAAGAAGCTGAAGCTGCACTTGCGAAGCAAACCAACATTTTAAGCACTGCAGGCGTTTCAACTGAAGGCCAGTCTATTAATGATGTTTTCGCGTCACGCGTGAAAATTGCAACGTACAACCAAGAAACGGGCGAAGTAGTTGCATTTGACTCATTAACAGCAATGGACACGCATTTAGATGACGTGGCTATATTAGAGCAAAGCGAAGCGGCTTCTGCTGCTGGTGTTCGTGACTTACGTAACGAAATTCCAGTTTTTGCAGTAATGAGCGAGCAAGGCGATGTTCAAACTTATGTTATGGACATTCGCGGTGCGGGCTTATGGGGAACAATGTATGCGTTCCTAGCTGTAGAGCCTGACGGACAAACGATTCGCGACATTCTGTTCTACAAGCACCAAGAAACTCCTGGTTTGGGTGGCGAAATTCAAAACCCACGCTGGACAGCAAACTTTGAAGGCCTAACTGCAGTAACTGACTCCGGTGATGTTGCAGTAACCGTAGGTAAAGGTGCTGGTGCACAGCCTAACGGTGTAGACGCGCTTTCAGGTGCAACAATTACAAGTAATGGTGTGAACAGCACTTTAAACTTCTGGCTGAGCGAAAATGGCTATGGTCCATTGTTAGCGAAGCTTCGTGAAGAAGGAGCGATTCTCTAATGGCTAGCGCAAAAGAAATTAAGCAAACGCTGTTTGGGCCTATCTTTGCGAACAACCCAATCGCGTTGCAAATTCTAGGGGTTTGCTCTGCTTTGGCAGTAACCTCTTCAATGGATAAAACATTAGTAATGTGTATCGCACTAACCGCGGTAGTTGCATTTTCTAACTTGTTTATCTCGATTATTCGTAACCACATTCCATCGAGTGTTCGTATTATCGTGCAAATGACGATTATCGCGAGCTTGGTAATTGTGGTGGACCAAATTCTTCGAGCTTATGCTTACGATATCGCACAAGAGCTTTCGGTATTCGTTGGTTTGATTATTACCAACTGTATCGTAATGGGCCGTGCAGAAGCATTTGCGATGAAAGAGCCACCGTTGATGTCTTTCTTCGACGGTATTGGTAACGGTCTTGGCTATTCAGTAGTTCTACTTACTGTTGGCTTTATCCGTGAATTATTTGGTTCAGGTAGCTTGTTTGGTTATCAAATCTTGCCATTGGTAAGTGAAGGCGGCTGGTATACCCCAGTAGGTCTTCTAGTGATGCCTCCAAGCGCATTCTTTATTATCGGCGGTTTCATTTGGGTACTTCGTACATTCCGCACTGAACAAGTAGAAGCGAAGGAGAGTTAAGCATGGAACATTATATTAGTATGTTTGTTCGTGCTGTGTTCATTGAGAACCTCGCACTTTCATTCTTCTTGGGAATGTGTACGTTCCTAGCCGTTTCTAAGAAAGTTACAACCGCTATTGGTTTGGGTGTTGCCGTTGTTGTGGTATTGGGTCTTTCTGTACCAGCAAGTAACTTGGTTAACACGTTTGTTTTGGCACCAGGTGCGCTCGATTGGGCAGGTTTTCCTGATGCAGACCTTAGCTTCCTCCGTTTCTTAACCTTCATCGGCATTATTGCTGCCTTGGTTCAGATCCTTGAGATGGCTTTAGATAAGTTCTTACCGGCTCTATACAACGCGTTAGGCATCTTCCTACCGTTGATTACAGTAAACTGCGCAATTTTTGGTGGTGTACTGTTCATGGTTGAGCGCGACTACAACTTCGGTGAGTCAGTCGTTTACGGTATCGGCAGTGGTGTAGGTTGGGCGTTAGCTATCACTCTACTTGCTGCGGTTCGCGAAAAGCTGAAGTACGCGGACATTCCAGCTGGCCTTCGTGGTCTTGGAATTACATTTATCAGCACAGGTCTGATTGGTTTGGGCTTTATGTCGTTTTCCGGCGTATCCCTGTAATAACCCCTCGGTGTAAAGAAGTAGTGGGAATATAAGGAACGAGGCGATGCAAGAAATATATCTTGGCGTGGGCATGTTCACGGTAATCGTACTAGCGTTAGTGGTAATCATTATGGTTGCGCGCTCTAAGTTAGTACCTTCCGGTGATGTCCAAATCGTTATCAATGAAGACGAAGATAAAACCATCACAACTCAGCCTGGCACAAAGCTGTTAGGTGCGTTGGCGAATGCGGGTATTTTCGTATCGTCCGCTTGTGGTGGCGGTGGTTCATGTGGTCAGTGCATTGTGCACGTTAAAGAAGGTGGTGGAGACATTCTACCTACCGAGCGTGACCACATTTCTCGTGGTGAAGCACGCAAAGGCGCGCGCTTGTCATGTCAGGTGAACGTAAAACAGAACATGCAAATTGAACTTGAAGAAGAAGTCTTCGGGATCAAGAAGTGGGACTGTACTGTTCGCTCTAATGACAACGTTGCAACTTTCATCAAAGAATTGGTTCTTGAGATTCCAGATGGAGAGTCTGTACCGTTCCGTGCTGGTGGTTACATTCAAATTGAAGCTCCACCGTACCATGTACAATATAAAGACTTTGAAGTTGCGGAAGAATTCCGTGGTGACTGGGAGAAGTTTGGTATTTTCAACCTTGAAAGCAAGGTAGACGAAGAGACTATCCGTGCTTACTCAATGGCAAACTACCCAGAAGAAGAAGGCATGATCATGTTGAATGTGCGTATTGCTACGCCACCTCCAAGTGACATGAGCTTGCCACCAGGAAAAATGTCTTCTTACATCTTTAGCTTGAAGAAAGGTGATAAGGCTACAATTTCTGGTCCGTTTGGTGAATTCTTCGCGAAAGAAACTGACGCTGAAATGGTGTTTATCGGTGGTGGTGCTGGTATGGCGCCAATGCGTTCACACATTTTCGACCAGCTTCGTCGCTTGAAAACAGATCGTAAGATCAGCTTCTGGTACGGTGCGCGTTCTATGCGTGAAATGTTCTATGTTGAAGATTTCGACATGCTAGACGAAGAAAACGAAAACTTCGAATGGCACGTAGCGCTTTCAGATCCGCTTCCAGAAGATAACTGGGAAGGTTACACAGGATTTATTCATAACGTACTTTATGAAAACTACCTGAAAGACCACCCAGCACCAGAAGACTGTGAATTCTACATGTGTGGTCCGCCGGTGATGAACGCCGCAGTAATCAACATGTTGAAAGACTTAGGTGTCGAAGACGAAAACATTATGTTGGACGACTTCGGTGGCTAAGACAGCATTGAATCAATGGCTAGCTCCTTTGGGGCTAGCCTTTGTTTTTCTAAACCTGTTAACAGCATGCAACGACAGCCGTGAAGTTCGCATTGCTACAGGCCAAGTAAAAGAACTTTTGTTCCAAGTGAGTTACGTTCCTGCCCACCCGAACCAAACCGAATCTCGTATTCAGGGGCGAATTGAAGGGCTAGTCGCTCATTTAGAACAGCAGTTTTCAAGCCAATACCCTGACTCTCAAATATCTCGCCTCAATCAGTGGCAAAGTACGCAACCCGTAGTGCTTACCCGCGAACTAGAAGAACTATTACTTGCTGGGTTGAATGCCCATGCGCTTTCTGGTGGTGAAATGCCGATGTTCTTCCACACTTCGCCTTTAAATGAACCAGCTTCAGTGCGGGTGGTGAATCATCAGTTATTTAAATCTACAGAAGACGTTCAAGTAGATATGGAGTTAGTTCTACACGGCTTTATTGTGGACCGAGTAGCGCATCTTATGGAACTTATGAATGTTGAGAACTATCGTATCGACATTAATGGTCAAGTTCGGGCGCGAGGTTTCGACTTAGAACGGAAGCCTTGGAATATTGATGTGAGCAACGGCGAAACACTTCAACTTGCCGATGCGTCGGTAGGGCAAAGTCAGACCATTTCTGGGGCGCATATACTCGTGGTACACGAGTCGTCTGCGGCGGCAACTGCATTAAGTGCTTGGTTCGCTGCAATGGGTACCGATACTGCTTTAGAGAAAGCGTCAGCCCTAAGCATACCGTTAGAGATTCAATTAGATGAAAACGGTTCGCCAAAAAGTTATACTAGTCCTGCATTCCAAAGTGCATTTTCCGGTTAGTTAAATACTGGAACTGCACGTTTCAAGCACGGTGAGGTAGTCCATGCAAACATTAATATTGGCTTTTGTTCTTATGCTTATCGTTTTCGGCGGTATGGCCATTGGTGTCCTAGTACAACGTAAGTCTTTGGCTGGAAGTTGTGGCGGCATTGGTGCGTTGGGTATGGACAAAGCATGTGATTGCGACAAGCCTTGTGACAAGAAGCAAGCGAAGCTCGCCGAAGAAGCCCGCAAAGAGAAAGAAAAAGCGTGGCAAAACAACCGTATTCATTAAATTAAACATAGCTTTACGCAAAATGAATAGGGTTTTCACCCCCTTCGTTTAAAAAAACAACAATCTTTCAAACAAACAGTTCTTGAGAATTGTCTATAATTTACGCAGTTGGGAACGACCCGTAAATTAACGATTAAGGACTGTGTATGTTTCAACGTAAACTTTTTGCTGTAAGTGCTTTAACCGCATTACTTGCTTTTCCAGCATCTGCAGAAGTGCAGTGGAGTGGCTTTGCAAACATTGGTGCTGGCTTCACTTCTGGTAGTGATGAAGAGTTGCTAGGTTATAACGACGACTTAGGTTTCAAGCCTGACACGTTATTCGCGTTACAAGGTACTTCACAAATTTCTGATCGTTTAACTGCAACGGTTCAGGTAATGGGACGCGCAGAAAACGACTTTGATCTAGAATTGGAGTGGGGGTACTTACAATACCGCCTAAACGACAGCTGGACACTTAATGCAGGGCAATTACGTTTGCCTACCTATAGTTACTCTGACTCAATTGACGTCGGTTATACATATCATTGGGTTCGTCCACCTGCGAGTGTTTACCGTGTGCCATTCGACACCTACATGGGTGCAAGCTTAACCAATAGCACGTTCGTTGGGTCTGCTTCTGTAAACACACAATTCGTTGCGGGTCGTTTTAATGGTGACATCAACTTCGGCGGCTCTGAAGTTGAAGCAGACGTTAAAAACATTCTAGGCGCTAATGTTACGGCTTACATCGGTAACTTCACGGTACGTGGTGGTTACATGATGTCTGACTCTGTAACTTTAGCTACGCAAGACCCACAACTTCTTGGCTTAGTGCAAGTATTAGGTGCATACGGTGTTCCTGAAGTGGGTGATGCATTACTTCCAACCGACGACGAAGGTACATTCTTAGGCTTCGGCTTAATGTACGACAACTTTGATTGGTTTATTGGCGGTGAATTTACCCAGCTAGAAGTAAAAGATAGCTTGGTTTCTGAGCAACAATCTCAGTACATCACTGCGGGTAAGCGTTTTGGCAAAGTAACTTTGCATGTAACGTTCGAGCAAACACAAGACGACAGAGCAACGCCTGACGCGTTGTTGCCTGCAGCGTCTCCTGTTGCTCCACAAATCCCTGGTTTACCTTCATACGCAGCGCTTGCTCCAACTGTTGCTGCTGTTGCTGCTTCGCAGGTTAGCGAAATTGATTACACCACAGTGGGTATGCGTTACGACTTTGATACAGGCGTAGCTTTCAAGCTGGATGTAACCACAGCTGAAGACAACGTGTTAAACACAGACGCAACGCTTGTTACCTTCGCAATTCAAACCGTATTTTAAGGAGTACTGACATGAATATTCAGAAACTTATTATTGGCGGTTTAATGTCGCTTGCGTTGGTAGCAGGGTTTTCATTTGCGCCAAAAGCTATGGCTGAAGGCGCTGTGGTAACTCAAGCTGCTGTAGACGCTGAAATTGTTCGCCGTATTTATCTTGGTCAAACACGCCAGCTTATTGCTGCGAATTTGCCTGAGGGTAGCGATGCAAGAAACGCGTTTGAGAATAACTTTGTAGGCCGTTCTCCAGATCAGATGAAAGCACATTGGTCGCGCTTGATCTTTACTGGTCGTGCAGTGGAGTTGCGAGTTCTAGAGAGTGACGAAGAAGTTCTAGAGTTCGTTCGTGGTAACGCGAACACCGTAGGCTATATTAGCGATGCGAGTAAAGCCGGTGGCTTAACGGTTATCGCTACATTCTAATGACTTGGCCCTCAAGGCTGAGGGCATAGCAAGTATTGTCGTAGCCACAGTCAAAGGCTTGCACGCCTTGCGTGGCTGCGACGTTCCATTCCTCACCTTCATTGTGACTCACCCACAGTCCTTCCTGATTGCCCACGTAAATGCTTTCGTTGTTACCATATAAAATAGTAATGGCTTGTTCGGTGGGGGGAGTATTTATGGCAGTGAACTCACCGTTTGAGTAACGATAAAGTTCTGCGGTTTGTTCGTTACCTCCGGCTACAAGAATATTGTTACTGGAAAAAGGCCATACGGCATGAACGCCGGCACCTGAACCACCTGTCAGCGGCGTGTCCACAACTTCAAATCTTAGCTCATTACGATTTTTATATATGAGTCTGGCTTTAGGAGCGTGGTAAGTTCCGGCTGCCCAGGTGTCGTTTACAAAACGTGCGCATTGGTCACTATTGTTGCTTAGTTGCTCTCCGGGTTGCACGGGACCCGCAAAGCCGTTTCTTGAGTCAATCCAGTTGCGACCGTTGATTGACCTGATAATGTGCCAGTCACCATACCGCGTGTCCGCGAATATCCAGCCCTCGCCATCGGGAATGACTGCGAAGCAGCGCAGGGCTTCGTCTCCGGTACTGCGGTACAAACGTTGCCAACTGAAACCTTGGTTACGCGTGGTGTAGAATCGAGAGTCGCCTTCGCCGTCGTTACTAAGAATAAATGCTCGACGCTGATCAATGGCGTGAACCTGCCGTACGCGCAAGGGGGTTGTTTCACCGGTGGGAACGGATTTAGAAAAGCTTTCTCCGTTATTTTCTGTAATCCAAATAGTGCCAGTGTTGCTTCCTACCCACCATGTGTTTTCATTCACCACAGAAAGTGCAGTCCATTTCTGCTCTGAGGACAATTGAATCTGTGCTGACGCCAATGCTGAACTAAATATGGTCCACAACAGGAGGATAAATAGTAAGCAATTAAACCTGTAAAAACTCATAAAACGACGACCCTTTGATATGCCCCGTGACAGCCTGAAGCTGTATGGTATAGTCCATCATTATCATTAATTATGGCTTTTATACGTTGAGCAACCGCACATGGTTTTATTCAAACGTATGGACCCAGTGTAAACCTTTTAGGATAGACAAACGAATGAAGCAGTTCATTTTCTTATTGTTTGGATTCATATTTCTTTTTAGCGCTTCTCACCAGGCCATCGCCCAAGACGAGAATGAAGATATAAGAAGTATTCAAAAAGAGGAATTACTTGGTCTTCTAGCCAAGCGTTATTCGAACTTCCATCCGTTGTTTGAAAGCCCCGATATTGTCGGCAACTTTCCGCCGATTGTGCAAACCGGTAAATTGATTTCATTAGCAACAGGCGAGCGTGTCTTACTGCTTGAACAATCTTTTATAACTAATGTCACTGACCCTTTTCGTAGGCAGTTATTACGATTTATGATTCCGAGCCGAAGTGAGGGTATATTGCAGATTACATATCCACTACCGAGTTCTATCGAGTTTGAAGAAGAAAGCCTGAGCGATTTATCTGCTTTTGAGAGATTACCTGGCTGTGAAGTGAGGTGGCAAAAGGGAGCAGATGGTTTCGTAGGGAGCCGCACAGCTGAGCGTTGTTACTTTGTTGATGAGAGTGGTCAGCAAGTGCATCTGAGGTCTCAGTTTCAGGTGAATAGCGAACAGTTGGTTTTGGACGAAACAGTTTTAAATCAAGAAGGAGAACCTACTGCGGAAGACGAGGCACAAACTCTGTTATTAGAACCTATTCGCCTTCTTCAGCTAGAAGCCGCGTTATTGCCCGCAGGAGCTGAAATAGATGATGCAGATGCTTGGATGCCAGTACAGCTTGAAAACCAGCTTCACGATCATGGGCAACGTGTAAACTTGCGCTTGGGTGAGTTGGCCTCACCGTATCAAATCAGAGTAACGTTTGTTCCCGAGCAGCCTAACATGCTCGACATTACTTTGTTCTCTGTGGGTTACAGTCAGCCAATAGAACAGTGGTTGATAGAAAAGGAAAATGGAGCTTGGACACAAACCGAAGCTCCATTGCGTTTTGTTCTTCGAGAGCAAGACTAACGCGTTTATTTGCGCGGAGGTTGCGCGTCTACAGACTGGCCGGTTACACCAACACTTTCGTTTGCCATGAAGTATAGGTAAGTAGGCATAAGGTCTTCTGGAGTTCTTAACTTCTCTGCATTTTCTGCAGGGTATGCCTTAGCGCGCATTTTCGTGCGCGTTGCGCCTGGGTTAATGACATTCACACGCAAATGAGAGTTTTCGTATTCGTCGGCAATAACTTGCGCCATTCCTTCCGTCGCAAACTTGGAAACGGCATAAGGACCCCAATGCGCTCTACCCGTTCTGCCTACGCCTGATGATGTGAACACCACCGACGGAGACTCTGCTTTAAGCAATGCAGGCATAAGTGCTTTGGTCATTAGGAATTGCGCGGTTACGTTTACGTGCATAACGTCATTCCAAGTATCAGCTTGAATTTGGTCGAACGGTGAAAGCACGCCCAGTAAGCTTGCGTTATGAAGAATGCCGTCCAAGTGACCAAACTGGTCGATAATGGTGGCGCACATATCTTGGTAGTGGCGTTCGGTGGCGCCTTTCATGTCTAACGGAATAATTGCTGGCTCGGCACTACCTTGCGCGATAATTTCGTCGTAAACACTTTCTAGTTTTTTTACCGTGCGACCCAGTAAAATAACAGTGGCACCGTGCTTCGCGTAAGTTAGAGCCGCTACACGACCAATGCCGTCTCCTGCGCCGGTTACCAGAATAACTTTATTTTGTAATGCGTCTGCAGACGCTTGGAAACTTTGTGTATTCAACATAATTTATACTTTAATAGTTGTACTTGTGCATTCGAGTGCTTCATATTGTACAGTAGATACATACAGAATCTTAGTCAGCTTTGCGCCAAGGTTAAGAAAAACCTTTAATCTTTGTGCTTAGCGGTGTATAAAACTCGTAAACGATTACCCAAAGTGGGCCCGTACTCATGCCCAGAATGGGCTTAGAATTAGAACAACAAGGATTGGGGAAACCTCATGAAAAAACTGCTTCTGTCTTTGTCAGTCGCGTCAGCTCTAGGCTTGACCGGTTGTTTGTCAGACGGCACTGATGCGCCGGTGACCGATGAAGAAATTAATTCTGCTGCTGTCCGTGTCGTATTCGACCCGGGTTTAAGTAAGATCAGCTTACCAAACGATATTTTGTTAGGGGGCACTACAGACGGCACTTTAAACATTCCTGTAGACGACCCAACAGATTACGCTGACCCACAGGTTGCCTTGGGTACACTAGATGGCTGGTCAACAGCTATGCCACAAGAGTTCGGTTTCGACTTGGCGACCGACGAATTTGGCGAAACAATTACAGTAGACAGCAGTAGTGTAACTGCCGCTGGCGGTATTCGTGTGTTCCAAGCTGTCATGGGTGGCGACACTAGCGTAGAAGAGTGTACAAGCGTTCCTCAGGGTGCGGTTTGTACTATCGTAGCGGAATTAACACACGGTGAAGACTTCACAGTAGCATGGAGCAACGGTCGTGCATCGGTAGTTCCTCTTGTACCGTTCTTACCTAAAACGGGCTATGTTGTAGCGCTTACAGACTCAATCGTAGACTCGTTAGGTCGTTCGATTAAGCCGTCTACAACTTACTTCACTTTAAGCAAGCCTCTTTCAACCGACCCAATCGGCGGTGCGCAAGAGCAAGCTTTACAAGGTATTATCAATAGTCAGCGCGGTGCATTAGCAAGCGCGGGTGTAGACGTTGAAACTATCGTTCATACCAAGTCGTACACGACGCAGTCAGTAGGAGACGTACTGGGCGTAGTGAAGCAACTTATGTTGCAACCTGCACTAGCTCCACAACTTACTGCTGGTCCTACGGGTATGACTGTTGCTGACGCGTTAATTGGCGCTGGTCAGTTACCAAACGACCCTACAAACCCTAACGTAGCTATTGCGAGTTCTGCTGATTTATACGCAGGTACAGTAACGCTACCTTACTTCAGTGCAATTCCAACTGCTGAAAACCCTGGTGCACCTTTAACGGGTCGCTGGCAGGCAACTGCAGTTAGCCCTGCAGCTATTCAGATTGGTTTGAACTCTGGTGCGATTACGCAAGAAGAGTTAGCAGCAACTCTAGTGGGCTTAGGTTTAGACCCTGCAGTTGTATTGGCAAACCCAGCTAACTTAGCAGGTGCTATTCCTTACGAAGCAGCGCCTGTGGCTCTATACAACCCAGACTACGATGCAACAGACCCAGACTCTGTTCGTGGCTTGGACCAAGAGCGCTTGTTAACTAAGTACAACCCAATTCCACGTCCTTCAACGGTGCAAACAGTTCCACTGAGAATGTCTGTTCCTAATGTAGCTGTGGTAAATGCTGTGCGTGCTCAGCAGGGCTTAGACCCAATTGCTGAACCAGCAGGCGGTTGGCCGGTTGTTATTTTCCAACACGGTATCACGGGTTCAAAAGAGAACTTCCTAGCAATTGCAGGTACTTTGGCTGTATTCGGTCAAGCTGCTGTAGCTATCGACCATCCGTTACACGGTGAGCGTGGTTTCCCAGGCGGAATTAACGCAACTTCAGGTCAAGGCTCTCCGACCAACTACTTGAACCTTGCTAGCTTGCTTACAGCGCGTGACAATCTACGCCAGTCTGTTTCTGACTTGCTTGGTTTACGTTTAAGCTTAAGCAACGGTGCAGCTAATTTTGGCGGCGCGAACATCAACGGTATGGACGTTAGCTTTGTAGGTCACTCGCTAGGTGCGATTACAGGTCACAACTTTGTTGCGCTAGCGAACACTGGCATGACAGGCGACGCTGCTGCTGCAGACCCACTTTACAGTGTTGAAGCTGCTGCATTAGGTATGCCTGGCGGCGGTATTGCACCATTCCTAGTTGAGTCTCAGTCTTTCGGTAATCTGATTGGTGGCTTACTAGCGTTCCAAAGCTTTGACGGGTTCCAAGCGTATGCACTAGAAGAAGCGACTAACTCAGGTATCGTACCTGGCTTAGACAACCCGCAGTTCCTAGGTGCAGTTGCTCAGTACTATGCAATGTACTACGGCGGTATTGCGACAGACGCAGAAATTGCAGCGCGTGACTCTCTGTTAGCTCAGTTCCAATTCGCGGCTCAGTCTATCGTTGATCCGGGCGACCCAATCAACTACGCACGAGCGCTTGTTGCGACTGAAACGCCAACTTTCTTAATCGAAGCTATTGGTGATGCAACTATTCCGAACTCAACTGCGCATCCATTAGGTGGTACAGAGCCTCTTATCCGCTTGCTAGGCCTGCAAAACATTACTACGGCCATCGTTTCACAAGACGGTGAACCGTTGTCTGGTGCTGCGCGCTACATCAATGGTGGTCACGGTGGTTTGTTAGACCCATCTGACGATGCGGCGACTACAGCAAACCAACAGCAAGCGATTGGTGTTTGGTTGCAAAGTAACCAGCTAATGCTGCCTGTTGACCCGAGCTTAGTACCTCAATAAGCATAGGTGCCTCAGTAAACAGTAATTAAGCTAAAAATTTAAAGGGCAGGTTCACGAAAGTGACCTGCCCTTTATTTTTGCTGCTGTTAAACCTGTCAGGTATGATGTTGCGATTCAATTTTAAGAAGAGATAGACAAGCAATGATGGATATTTTAGCGGCTCTGTGGAGCGATTATGGCGTTTTCCTGCTGAAAACCCTTACCTTGGTATTCGCCGTGGTGTTTGTGATTGGCATGATTGTGAATGCTGCACAACGTCAAAAGGGCGGTGAGGGCGAGCTGCACGTTGATAATTTAACCGATGACTTGAAAAGTAGCAGTAATGATCTGCGCTTAAGTTTAGCTTCGGGTAAAGCCAAGAAGCAGCTTGAGAAAACGTTTAAGAAAGAGAAGTCTTCTAATGACGACACTAGAAACCGATTGTTTGTCGTTGAATTCAAAGGCTCCATGGACGCAAAAGAAGTGGAGAGCTTGCGCCGGGAAGTAACGGCTATTTTAGGCGTAATTGAGGAAAATGATGAAGTATTAGTGAAGCTTGAAAGCCCTGGTGGAGTGGTACATGGCTACGGTTTAGCTGCTGCGCAGTTAAAACGACTGCGTGATAAGGGCGTGAAGCTTACTATTTCTGTAGACAAAGTAGCTGCAAGCGGTGGCTATATGATGGCTTGTGTGGGGCAAGAAATTGTAGCTGCTCCTTTTGCTGTGGTGGGTTCTATTGGTGTACTTGCTCAGATTCCTAACTTTCATAAAGTATTGAAGAAAAACGACATCGACTTTGAGCAGATTACTGCAGGCGAGTATAAACGCACGTTAACGATTTTCGGCGAGAACACCGAGAAAGGCCGCTCTAAGTTTAAAGAAGAAATTGAAGGTATTCACGCAATGTTTAAGCGTTTCGTGAAAGAAAACCGTGAAAGTTTAGACATCGACGCGGTGGCAACAGGCGAAGTATGGTACGGACAAGAAGCTGTAGATAAGGGCTTAGTTGACCGTATTGGCACTAGTGACGACTTGCTTCTTGAAGCGGTAAAAGACAAAGACGTGATTCGTGTTCGCTACAAGCAAAAGCAGAAAATAGGCGACAAGCTTGCCCAGCAAGCTAGCACGGCAATAGAGCGTTCATTAATGCGCTGGTATCAAAACAGTCGTTTTTACTGATCGTGACTAGAAACAAGTCTTAATAGAGCATTTAGCAAAAGGCAGCTTGAAAAAGCTGCCTTTTATTTTTGGGTGTCTATTAAGAGTTAAGGAAGCATGAGCTCTAACAAGCTACACATTTCCTGTTGAGAGAAGTAACGAGGCACCGCATAAGTGAACCTAGCTTCTTGGCGGGCTGCTTTTGCAATAGCAGGAATGTCTTCTCGTTTAAGTTGCTCTATTTTCAAAGGAATGTTGAACGTGTGATTGAGCTCTGAAATATGGTCGATAAACGCAAGTCCGGCTTTCATGTCGTCTTTATCATCGCTGACACCACAGGTACGTGCTAGCTCTGCTAGGCGTTTTGAGCAGTGGCTTATAGATGCACTGAGCACATAAGGCATAACCATAGCGTTCGCGAGTCCATGAGGAATATGGTAACGCGCACCCAAGTTATGGGCGATAGCGTGAACATAGCCAACCCCCGCAATGGTAAACGCTTTACCTGCAAACATTGAAGCTTCTGCCATAGCCTGGCGCGCTTCAGTGTCTTTTCCGTTTTCAAATGCTGCCGGTAAGTTACTCAGTATTGCTTGCGCTGCAGTAAGTGACTGCTCACTTGTGGTCGAGGTAGCGTTACGAGATATGTAAGCTTCCACTGCATGGGTGAGCGCATCCATGCCAGTCGCCGCTGTAATCGCAGGCGGCAAGCCAAGCATAATGTTGGCATCGAGCGCCATTGCACTGGGCATAAGGCGATGGTCGATAACGGCTAACTTTCTTTGTGCTTGTGTGTCGGAAACCACCGCGGCTATGGTTACCTCTGAACCTGTGCCTGCTGTTGTAGGAATTACATATAGTGGCAGTGTTCCTTTGGTTACTTTGAACAATCCAGTCATTTTCTGGACTGGCTTGGTGTTCAGTGCTCGAGCTGCAATTAGCTTTGCAGCGTCGATGACTGAACCGCCGCCGACGGCGAGCACCGCTACAGCACCGAATTCATGTAATGTGTTTACGCCATGCTCTATTTGCTGCATGGGTGGGTCGGGTGTAATTTCACTAAACAACTTAGTTTCGCAGCCCAGTTCTTGTAATTTCGTTTGAATCGGCTGTACTACGCCAACATCTAATAGGTTCTGATCGCTCACCAACAAAACCTTTGGATTACCGCTACTAACGATGTGCTGCAGTAGTTGTTCTGTTGAACCTGTGCCTCTAAACTCTTTCGGCCAATTAATAGGTAAAGCAGCTGTTACTGCTTTAAAAATTTGCATATAAACGCGCAAAAGTGGCGTGCTAATCGGTTGTGTCATGGTTTTCCCTTTTATTCAGTGTCGGCTCAAATTTGCTTTTAAGATTTGCCGAACTGTGTCGTTTTGCATTCGCTGGCGCATAGTTACAGCATAAAAGTGTTCGAACGTATGTGGAAGTAGTTGATACACTTTTAATAAACCATTTTGAATTTCGTCCTGCACCACCACGGGTGGGAGCATCGATAGGCAGCCACTGTCACGTGCCAAGAGGCGCAACATAGCCATATCGTCAGCTTCGGCTTTAATGGTTGGGGTATATTCAAATGTGGAGCAGTATGCGTCGAAAGTTTTGCGAAGCTCCGTCGATTTATTCGGTACGACCCAATTCACATTTTCGTAATGGTCCGGAAAAGTGCTGTAAGTTTCTCTTAAGTCCGGTGGGCCAATAATGGCTAATTGTTGTCGAGATACTAACTGGCACTGCCATTGTGAATCTGTAGAAAAATCGCTCGGCACCATATTGGTGAGGGCTAGATCTATTTCATGATTACGAAGCTTTGGTAGAAGTTGTTCGGCAGCGATGGTATGCAGTGAAATCTTTAAGTTGTCTTGGCTGAGTAACGGGCGAATGAAGTGCTCAATAAAATTCCGAGATAGATTAGTGAGCACGCCAATTTGAATATGTTTTTGTGTTTCTTTAAAACCACTTTTTAATAAGGTTTCTAACGACTCTCCTGTGCTGAAAATGACTTCTGCATACTCAAGTACCTGTTTTCCTGCTTCGGTAAGCACAAGCGACTTTTTCTCTCTTTTAAAAAGCTGATGCCCAGTAGCCTCTTCTAAATTCTTAATTTGCATCGACAAAGCCGACTGCGACACATGAAGTTGATGCGCCGCCTCTGTTAGGTTTCCGGTACTTGCCACTTTCCAAAAGTAATGTAAGTGCTTGTAATTTAGTCGATTCATAAATCCTCAGAAGATTCTGCATTGCATATTCAAATATCTTACTTAAGATTTTCTTAAGTGTTTTATAAGTTTAATCTATTTTACTTGCGTTTGCGATGTTGAAAGAATCCTGTCACTACAGGAGGGGATATGGCAGAACTATTTGTTTTCACACCGTTTAGAGTCACTATGTTGCTGATGATTCTAGTTGTGGCCTTTGCGGTTATTAACTTCTCGAAGGTTGCGTTGCAGGAAGAGCCTCGGAAGTCGGTGTACTGGCGGTACTTGTTTGGTACGTTGGGTTCTGTTTTTATCGTGATCGTAAGTAACCACTTACTGATTTTGTGGCTTGCTTGGGTTTGTATCAGTTTATGCGTTCATAACCTTCTACTGTTTTATCCTGAACGTCCGCGCGCACTCCTTGCTGCTCATAAGAAGTTTATCATTGCACGTATTGCCGAGATCTCACTGCTCGGTGGGTTTCTTCTCTACGGTTTTCATGTCGATAGCTTCTACCTTTCTGATTTACTAAGCCGTGCCCCAGAACTAGACATGAGCGCACCTGCAATAGTAGCAGGCTCGACGCTTATTGCTGTTGCAGTACTACTCAAATGTGCACAACTTCCCGCGCACGGATGGCTTATTCAAGTTGTTGAAAGCCCCACACCTGTTTCCGCTCTTCTTCACGCTGGTGTCGTAAACCTGGGTGGCTTCTTGCTCATTGTTCTTGCGCCAATCGTGCTTGCGGTAGACGCGGCAAGATGGGTGATTCTTGTTGTTGCAGGGCTGGGCAGTATTGTTGCGGCACTTATTATGACCACTCGAATAAGCTATAAGGTTCGCCTTGCATGGTCGACGAGTGCGCAAATGGGACTCATGTTGGTTGAGATTGCACTTGGTATGTACGAACTCGCTGTTGTGCATATTGTTGCGCATTCGTTCTATAAAGCTTACGCCTTTCTAAGCTCTGGCAGTGCCGTGAATGAAACGGGTGTACGTCGCCTTGCCGTTGCAGGGCGTGTAAATGTTTGGGACTGGTTGATCGCAGGGCTTTTTACAGTGTTGATGATTATTACCATGCAACAGTTTGTGTCTAGTGTGCTAGTGGAGCAATTCCGAGTACATAAGCAAGAGTCACTAGCAATGCTCTTGCTGCTGGCGGTTGCGGTGACCATGTTTATTGCGCAGCGCCACTCTGTTTTGCACAAAGGCGCATTAGTGCCTTACCTGTTTGCCGCCTTGGGCATCGTGGCATTGTATTTCAGTCTGAAGTTTCTCGCTTCATGGGTTGTTCCGAGACACGTCAATACTCCGGCGGTTTTCCTTTCTCTTGCAGATATCTGGATAAGCACTCTGGTTCTTGTTTTAGCCTTTCTGAGTTTGCTACTTCATCAATTTCCACATACGCAATGGGCTCAGAAACTTTCTATGGTTCTTTTCGCAGGCCTTTACATCGACGAGTGGGCGACACGACTAACACTAACCTTATGGCCGATTCATCAAGAGCGCGTTAAAGGCGTTGTCGTGGAGCAAAGCAATGGAGGTAGCCAATAATGTTAAATGTTCAAACCAATGTTACTTGGTCTGACACACAAGAGAGTGCTGTGCTACAAGCCTGCTCACGCATTGCTCCTACGTGGCCTTTAGACAAGAGTATCGCGGTAAACCCGTGGTGGAATTTTAAAGACAACTCTTATGTGGAAACAGCTGAGAAGCTACATAGGCTTGCCGGTGTGCGCGGTTATATGGGGGCTGAAAAATATATACATGCGTTGGCCTCTGGCGCCATCGATAAAGATTGCGTGAAGCAAGCGATAGTGAGTACCGAGTTCGAGGGGAGTTTTGAAGATTGGCAGGCATGTTTGAGTCAACCTGAACCTGCGCGCATACAACCATTATTCTCTGCTCATGTAGACGCAGTTAGAGATCGCCACTACATGAAGTGGGAAGAGGAGATTACACACCAAATTAGCCAATTCTGCGCTGCTCACTTTCAGTCTCTGCGCGCCATGCTGAAAAAGCCTAAAGTCGAGCAGAAAATGTCGCTGTACCAACACTGGTTAGAGGTGACACGTGTCGATTACGGACTTTCTATCGTGTTGTCCGCACCGAATGTACGGCAATATTTAGAACTATTGCCAACCGATGCCGAAGAAGCTTTGGGTATGATGGTCTCAGAATTAGAGATTTCTGACGATGCCCTTGAAGACTTTGCTTTGGCTTGTTTATACGACATTCATGGTTGGGCCTCTTGGGTGGCCTATCGGCAATGGCATGAGCAACACCCCACTGGTGATACTTCGCACGCCAGTTTTGTGCAACCGAACGAGCTTAAAGAGCTACTCACTATTCGTTTGGCATGGGAGTGGATTGTTTTTAAATACATGCAGCGCCACGAGGCGCTGATGTTTGACGATTGCCTAGCGCGTTGGCAAGAGCAGTCAGAATTGAGTATGAGTGACTTAGCGGTACATAAACGCTATTTCCAAGCCTTGGAAGTAGGAGCTCTAGCCCTTGAGTTCAGTTACCAGCAACACCTGGCGACAACATTAAGTAAAAGCGAACCAGTAGAAACGGGAGAAGAGAAGAAGCAGCTACAAGCCGTATTTTGTATTGATGTGCGTTCCGAAGCGATGCGAAGAGCTCTTGAGCAGCAGGGCAAGGGTATCGAAACTTTCGGTTTTGCCGGCTTTTTTGGGATGCCAATTTCTTATCGACCACTAGGCAGTAATCTTAGCCGACCTCAACTCCCTGGCTTATTGAGTCCGGCTGTTAATGTTTCTGAGTCGTTATCGAACCAGCAACTGAATAGTCGTAAAAAGAAATTGAACTGGAAAGCACGCGTGAAAACGTGGTCAAGCGCTGCCGCATCTTCATTTTCCATGGTAGAAAGTTTAGGAATTAGCTATGGCTTGAAATTGCTGAAAGGTAAAACCCAGCCCAATAAGCTGAACGATTTGAGCAAAGTGAGTCAGTGGAGACTGTATCAAGGTGAAAACGATGTGCCCTTGGATGCGCAGACGGATATTGCTTACGGTGCTTTGAAGGGTATAGGTATCTATTCGTTTGCACCTACGGTTCTACTTGTTGGGCATGAAAGTCAAAATCAGAATAACTTGCACGCAGCATCTTTAGACTGTGGTGCCTGTTGCGGGCAAAGTGGTGCGATTAATACTCAAGTGCTGTGCCAAATATTGAACAACACAGAAGTTCGCTCACAGCTGGCGCAGCGTGGTTTAAGTATTCCTGCAGATACTCAATTTATCCCTGCTATCCACAACACCACGACCGACCAGATTTCTGCTGCAGAACAGTGTTCTACGAACTTACAAGAGACACTCGAGCGTGCTTCGCTGCTTTGTAGGAAGTTACGGTTTGCCGCACAACAGCCTGATCAAATTCAGAACGAAGGGTTAGAAAGCGACAAGGCAATAAAGCGCACATTGGAAAAGCGTGCGACCCGATGGTCTGAACAACGCCCTGAGCGAGGGCTGGCAGACAACGCCGCCTTTGTTATTGCGCCTCGCGCTAAAACTGAACATCTCGACTTTGGCGGCAGGGCGTTTATGCATGGTTACGAGAAGGATTCCGACCCTGATAATAGCATTCTAGAGCTACTCATGACCGCGCCAATGGTGGTCGCCCACTGGATAAACATGCAATACAACTTGTCTGTTTGTGAGCCATTTAAATTCGGGAGTGGCAATAAACTGCTGCATAACGCTGTGGGTGGTGGAATAGGCGTTTTTGAGGGGAATGGAGGTGATTTGCGTATTGGCCTGTCTCGCCAGTCGGTACATGACGGAAGTAAGTGGTTGCACACGCCGCAACGTCTCTCAGTGGTGATTGCTGCAGAGCAAAAAGATATAGAGAGCGTGTTAAATAAACATCCAGATCTCCAAAACTTGGTGAGCAATCACTGGCTGCATATTTTGCAATGGCAAGACAGCGGTAGCTTACTTCGCTTTAACGGTGACACTTGGCTACAAGTCGCAGGGCAGTAGAGGAATAGTTATGGCATTCGCAGTTTTAATGACTAAGCATGACAAGGGAAAAGTAGTTGCGCCGGTACTTCGCAATGTGGGTCTTCGTGTTGTTGAGAATCCTTATTGGGACACTGACCAATTAGGTACGTTTAGTGGCGAAAAGGCGAGAAAGAATTCTGCGCAAGAATGTGCGTTAATTAAGGCTAAAAAAGCGGTTGAAGTGACAGGGATGGACATTGGACTAGGAAGTGAGGGTACGTTTGGCGGAGGTCCTATGCCAGGCATTATGAACTGGGATGAAGAAATACTTTGCTACTACCAAAAAAGCACTGACCGAGTCATTTACGCGCACGCCTCGGGACCTTTCAATGGCAAAACGATAACACTGAGAAGCCACAGTGAAGCGATGGATTTTGTGAACCAAGCAGAAAAGGAGCAGGCGTTAAATTTAACGGTGAAAGATGAATTTCTAAAAGGTGTCTTTCCAGAACAATTCAGAGCTCTTTTGGTGAATTCCGCAGAGCATTTAACTTGGCCGTTAATCGTTGAGCCTGACCTGCGGGCGATGAATTGTCCACAACGTCGAGAAATTATTCAAAAGGCAGCGGAAGACTTAGCTGTGAGACTGTGTTCTATGTGCCCAGAGTGTGAAGCACCTAACTACGTGGTGAAAACCCGAGAAGCTGGTTTACCCTGTGAGCAATGTACGTTGCCAACTCAGCTTCCGCTATATGAAGTACTTGCTTGTGATGAGTGCGGACACGAAGAGAAGAAAGCGGTTGAGAGCTCGCAGGCAAGCTCTCAGCATTGTGCTTTGTGTAACCCTTGAACTCTTCGCTATGAACTATGAGCTTTCTGTGGTGGTGCCGAATAACTTTTCTAAATGAAGCAACAATTGAATTAAAGCACCGCCCAGAATAAACGTAATCACCGCGATAAGCAGATAGCTTTCTGTATGTACTTCGGCATACTGCGCGGGCGTGACCAAGTTCCCCTCGACTTGCCACGGCCAAATACGTAGTAACGCACCGAGCACTATTCCTGAGAGCACGGCTAGCATTGCGTCGTGCACACGGTGCAATGCCCAATTGAGTACCCGTGAGAATACCAATAGACCGGAGATACAGCCCAAAGCAAAAACTGCTAATACGGTGATTTCAAGATTACTCACTGCTGCTGTGATGGGCGCGTACATTCCCATAATCAGTAACAGGAAACTGCCTGAAATACCAGGTAGCATCATGGCGGAAATGGCAATAAAACCGGCACCAAAAAATAATACTAACGACGGGTCGTTATGCATGGGGGTTAGTGCGGTGACGAGCACGGCAAATACTGCTCCCACGACAAAGAGCAATGCTCGCAAAGCGCTCCACTGCACCTTTTTGAGCAACATAGGCAGTGAGGCAATAATAAGCCCACAGAAAAAGCTCCACACTGGCACAGGGTGAGTTTCCAGTAAAAAGCTAATCAAGTTGGCGAGGCTAAATATAGCGGTAAGAATGCCTAGAAAAACACACAGAAGGAATGTGCCGTCTACGTGTTGCCAAAGTTTCTTGATTTGACCTTTAAGTAAAAGCTGCACTGCGCTTACATCAAAAGAGGTTAAAGCAGCAATGAATCGTTCATAAATTCCCAGAATAAAGGCAAGCGTTCCACCGGAAACTCCCGGCACAATGTCCGCCATACCCATGCTGGCGCCTTTTATAAACCACTGTATGTATTCTTTCATGACTATATAAGTTGTTTTAATTATGGGGCTAGTTTACCTGAGGAAGGAAACGAAGTAATCCTTTTACCGTAAGTTATAAGGTGCGATGTAACGCTAAATTCTGCTAATATAACGGCAAATTATTGAACCGCTTGCGCCAACCTTATTGATGGCCCGCGACAGACAAACAGAAGCTTGGGATAGAAGTTACATGGCAAGTGTCGACTTAAAAAAACACATTGATCAACGCAGAACTTTTGCAATTATTTCTCACCCGGATGCGGGTAAAACCACAATTACCGAGAAAGTGCTTCTACACGGTCAGAAGTTACAGAAAGCGGGAACGGTAAAAGGGAAGAAGTCTGGGCAGCATGCCAAGTCGGACTGGATGGAAATGGAGAAAGAGCGTGGTATCTCGGTAACTACGTCGGTAATGCAGTTTCCTTATCACGACGGACTTATTAATTTACTCGACACCCCTGGCCACGAAGACTTCTCTGAAGATACATACCGCACACTAACGGCGGTGGATTCGTGCTTGATGGTGATTGACGCTGCCAAAGGTGTTGAGGACAGAACCATTAAGTTGATGGAAGTTACACGGTTACGCGACACGCCAATTCTTACCTTTATGAATAAGCTAGACCGCGACATACGTGATCCGCTAGAGCTTCTAGACGAAGTTGAAAGTGTTTTGAATATCATGTGTGCTCCTATTACTTGGCCTATTGGGCAGGGTAAACAGTTTAAAGGCGTATACCATTTAATGCGTGACGAAACGATTTTTTATAAAACGGGTCAAGGTCATCGCATTCAAGATTTAGACGTGATCAAGGGCCTAGACAACCCTGAGTTAGATGAGCGAATTGGTGTTTACGCTGAAGAGCTACGCGAACAAATTGAGTTGGTTAAAGGTGCTTCTCATGAATTCGACAAAGAGCTTTTCCTAGAGGGTGAGCTTACCCCTGTGTTTTTTGGTACGGCATTAGGTAACTTTGGTGTAGACCACATGCTCGACGGTTTATTGGAGTGGGCACCTAAACCGCAACCGCGTGCAACAGAGCAAGGCGAATTAGTTGCCGCCGACGGGGACAAGTTTTCGGGCTTTGTCTTTAAAATCCAAGCGAATATGGACCCAAAACACCGAGACCGGGTGGCGTTCTTGCGTATTGTTTCGGGTGTATATGAGAAAGGCATGAAAATGAAACATGCCAGAACGGGTAAAGACGTTCGTATAGCTGATGCGTTGACGTTTGTGGCAGGAGACCGTGAAGCTGTTGAGAAGGCATACCCTGGTGACATTATCGGTTTGCATAACCATGGGACCATTCAAATTGGTGACACCTTTACTTGGGGAGACAACTTCAAGTTCTCGGGTATTCCTAATTTTGCTCCTGAATTATTTAGACGTATTCGATTAAAAGACCCATTGAAACAAAAGCAACTGTTGAAGGGGTTGGTGCAACTTGCTGAAGAAGGTGCGGTTCAGGTATTCAGACCAATGATTTCGAACGACTTAATTGTTGGCGCTGTGGGCGTGCTGCAGTTTGACGTGGTTGTACACCGCTTGAAGTCTGAATATGGTGTAGATGCATTGTATGAGAATATTCAGGTCGCTACGGCGCGCTGGGTAAGTTCAAGCGATGCCAAGAAATTGGATGAATTCCAACGAAAAGCGCAAGCTAACCTAGCGTTAGACGGCGGTGATAACTTAACCTATATTGCTCCTACAATGGCGAACTTGTCGTTAACACAAGAACGCTACCCAGATATTGAGTTCCACAGAACGCGAGAAGTGTAATTGCAAGACTAACCATAAGGAATAACGGTATGAATGTACGTGGATGGACAAGTTATTTGGCAACCTGTACGTTGCTGAGCGCAGCCTTGATAGGCTGCTCTGAGAGACCTGCGCCGCTTGAAGAGCGCATTGCGCAGCCGGAAGCGGAATTTCAGGCGACCGAACATTATCGCGTGCCGACACCTACCGAAGACCTTCATAGTTTTGCGAATACCGACGAGGTACGAGCGCCCCATTTACATTTAAACTTAAACGTAGACTTTGAAACCGAGACGCTTTCAGGCTACGCGCAATATGATTTAGAGTATGTGAAGCCAGAAGCCGACATGATGGTTTTAGACTCTAAGTTTATTACGATAGAGCGGGCAGAAGCATGGGTTGACGAGGCATGGGTAGCCACTACGTTTGTGTTAGGAAGTTCAGACCCTGTGTTGGGCACACCGGTGTACGTAGATTTACCTAATCAAACGCCGAAAATTCGCATTCACTACACGACCTCACCTGAAGCGACAGGTCTTGATTGGGTTGCACCTGAAGGAACAGCGGGTAAAGAGCATCCGTTTTTATACAGTCAGTCGCAACCGCATTATGCGAGAACATGGATTCCGATTCAGGATACACCTGCACAGCGACTCACCTTCACTGCAGAGTTAACTACGCCTCCACATTTACTGGGTCTAATGGGTGCTCACAACACGCCAAACCCAGAAATTACTGGACACTATGAATTTGAATCTGAGCAGCCTATTCCTTCTTATTTAATGGCTATTGCTGTGGGTAACCTAGAGTTTCAAGCGTTAGATGACCGTATGGCTATTTATGCCGAGCCGGAAGTGATAGACGCCGCTGTTGCCGAGTTTGGTTACACCACAGATATGATGGTTGCCACTGAGCAGATGTTTGGCCCGTTTGAATGGGACCGCTATGACCAAATCGTATTACCGCCTAGCTTTCCTATGGGTGGTATGGAAAACCCGCAACTCGCGTTCTTAACTCCTACAGTCATTGCAGGAGACCAAAGCCTTGTTAATTTGATAGCACACGAGCTAGCACATAGTTGGTCGGGTAACTTAGTGACGAATGCAACATGGCGTGACTTGTGGTTAAACGAAGGCTTTACCTCGTATGTTGAAAACCGAATCATGGAAGCTGTGTATGGGGAAGAGCGAGCTAAAATGGAGCGCATGTTAGACGGTCAATCGCTACGTAGCTCGCTAGAAACGTTGCCAGAACGCGAGCAAGTGTTGCACTTAACTTTGGAGCAACGAGACCCTGATACAGTATTTACGAGCATTCCTTATATTAAAGGGCAGCAGTTCTTATTTTTCTTAGAAGAGCGGTTTGGTCGGGAGTACTTCGATGCCTTTGTGCGTGGTTACTTTGAACACTTTAGCTTTGAGAGTTTAGACACTGAGTCTTTTGAAGTTTACTTAACCGAGAACTTGCTGGAGAAATACCCTGGCGTGGTGAGTGTAGAAGAGGTTAAAACTTGGTTGTATGAACCGGGACTGCCAGAAACAGCAACTGTGCCTGTGGTGCAAGCATTTGAACGCGTGAATGAGATTCAAACAGTATGGCTTGCTGGACAGTCTATTGAAGCGTTAGTGGACGTAAACCAGTGGTCTATTCATGAGCGTTTGTATTTCTTGAACACGTTGCCAGAAGACTTATCGCCGGAGCAAATGGCGAGATTAGATCGTGAGTTTAATTTGACGCAAACTCAAAACAACGAAGTACTTGCTACTTGGTTGCCGATAGCTATACATAACCAATATGAACCGGCAATGCCTCGAGTTCGTCAAATGCTGACCAGTATGGGGCGCATGAAGTTTCTACGTCCTGTTTACCAAGCATTGTTGGAAACAGAAGAGGGCAGAGCGAGAGCTATGGCCATTTATGAGGAAGCTAAGCCTGGTTACCACCTATTAACGCGAGCGGGCGTTGAGGCTATCTTAGAACAAGAATAATATTCGATACTGGTGTGATACTGTATTCAAAATAATAATGACAAAGAGGTTTTTATGAGCATGAAAAAGCTCGGACTTACGGGAAGAATTCTTATCGGCATGATCGCCGGTGGTATTTTAGGTTTTGTTCTCAATCCTTTTAATGTTGACGGCAGCTGGGTCAATTTTTTCCTGATTGACGGCGTATTCCGTGTGGTTGGTGAATTCTTTGTCACCAGTTTAATGATGCTGGTTGTACCGTTGGTGTTCTTCTCGTTAGTTGTGGGTACTTGCTCGCTTTCTGATCCTTCCAGTCTTGGAAGACTCGGTGGAAAGGCCATCGGCCTATATTTGTTTACAACCGCCATCGCTATTTCCATTGCCTTAAGTGTTGCTGCACTTATCGTGAAGCCTGGTAATAACGTAGGTTTAGAGAGACCGGGCACGGGCTCTTTCGACGCGAGTGAAGCACCAAGTTTTGTGGATGTATTGGTAGACATGGTTCCACGAAACCCTATCGATGCGATGGCTGAAGGCAATATGCTGCAAATTATTGTGTTTGCATTGTTGTTCGGTATTGCGATGGCGTTAGCGGGCAAGCCGGGTGAACGCCTGAAGAGCGTTTTCGATGACGTCAATGAAATTATCATGAAGCTGGTTATGCTGCTGATGCATGTTGCACCTTATGGTGTATTTGCATTGATGGCACGCGTTTTTGGCGACTTGGCGGGCGGCGAACTATTACAAGGGCTTGCAAAGTATTTTGTAACTGTATTGGGCCTTCTGTTATTCCATGGCTTTATTGTTTACCCCACTTTGCTGTCATTGATGGCACGCATGAACCCTTTTACCTTCATTCGCAAAATGGGCGGTAATCAGGTTTTCGCATTTAGTATTTCAAGCTCGAACGCCACTATTCCTGTAACACTAAAAACAGTGAAACAGCGGCTCGGCGTAGACAATTCTGTAGCATCGTTCACAGTTCCCCTAGGGGCGACTATTAATATGGACGGCACTGCCATTATGCAGGGTGTTGCTACCGTATTTATTGCTCAAATTTATGGTATTCCATTAGAGTTCACTGACTACCTTATGGTGGTGGCTACCGCTACTCTAGCGTCTGTTGGAACCGCAGGTGTTCCTGGTGTGGGCCTAATCATGCTGGCCATGGTATTGAACCAAGTAGGCTTACCGGTTGAAGGTATCGCGTTGATCATTGGCGTGGATCGCTTGTTAGATATGACCCGTACCGCAGTGAATATTACTGGTGACGCGATGGTGACTACGGTAATTGGCAAGAGCGAAGGTAAGCTCGACGAAACGGTATATAACGACCCTGAAGCAGGCTTAAACGTGCAGAGCTCTAACAATTCATAATGGCGAAGTCTAAACAAAAGACCGGTTATGTCTGCACCGAATGTGGTGCAGACTATCCTCGTTGGATAGGTCAGTGTTCAGAATGTGGAAGTTGGAACACGATTAGTGAAGTACGACTTGGTGCTACTCCTGCAAGACAGCATGTACGTTCAGGTTTCGCTGGTTCAACCCAAGCCAAAGTGCAGCGACTAAGTGAAGTCGACCTAGAACAAGTGCCAAGATTTTCCAGTGGCTTTAGTGAGTTCGACCGCGTGCTAGGCGGAGGTATTGTACCGGGCTCTGCCATTCTTATTGGTGGTTCACCTGGCGCAGGGAAAAGTACCTTGCTTCTTCAAACCATGTGTTTGCTTGCCGAGCAGATGAACGCGTTGTATGTGACGGGTGAAGAGTCTTTGCAGCAAGTAGCCATGCGTGCACAACGCCTAGGTTTACCCACTGAAAAACTCAACATGTTGGCGGAAAC
Organism: Lysobacter sp. N42; assembly: GCF_004344885.1. NCBI lineage: Bacteria > Pseudomonadati > Pseudomonadota > Gammaproteobacteria > Lysobacterales > Lysobacteraceae > Lysobacter > Lysobacter sp. N42. The sequence continues at coordinate 35,065 of NZ_SKFB01000002.1, read as the reverse complement.
CTCAGTAGAAACCATTTGCCATTTGGCTGACGAAGAAAAGCCAAAGGTTATGGTTATAGACTCGATTCAAGTGATGCACTTGAGCGATATTCAGTCGGCGCCGGGCAGTGTTTCACAGGTTCGAGAAGCTGCAGCCTATTTAACGCGTTACGCTAAACAAAACCAAGTGGCGATTATCATGGTTGGCCATGTCACAAAAGACGGTTCTTTAGCTGGCCCGAAAGTACTCGAGCACTGCATAGACTGCTCGGTGATGTTAGACGGTGACGCCGATGGCAGATACCGAACATTGCGCGGTACTAAGAACCGTTTTGGTGCGGTCAATGAATTAGGTGTATTCGCTATGACCGGCGCAGGTTTGAAGGAAGTGAAAAACCCCTCTGCGATATTCCTTTCTAGAGGCGATGACCATGGTACTGGCTCGGTGGTTATGGTGGTGTGGGAAGGTACACGTCCATTATTGGTAGAAATTCAGGCGTTGGTTGACCACTCCCAGTTGTCTAACCCTCGACGTGTAGCGGTAGGTACTGAACAAAATAGGCTTGCGCTATTGCTAGCTGTGTTACACCGACATGGTGGTTTGGCATTAGGGGACCAAGATGTGTTTGTGAATGTAGTGGGTGGTGTCAAAATTACCGAAACTAGCGCAGATTTGGCCTTGTTACTCGCTATTGTTTCAAGCTTTAAAGATCAACAACTTCCGCGCGACTTGATTGTGTTTGGTGAGGTCGGTCTTTCCGGGGAAATCCGCCCGGTTCCGAATGGCTCTGAACGTATTAATGAAGCTGCGAAGCACGGCTTTAAAAGAGCCATTGTGCCGATAGCCAATAAGCCTAAACAAGCTCCAGAAGGAATGGAAGTTCAAGCCGTAACGACCATAGCGGAAGCATTGGAGTTCATTTAACAATAGTGGAACGGGCAACTGTGCTTTAGACTATTGAAATTAAGCCGAAAACAATAATTACACGAGTGACATTATTTCAGGTAGCTAGCTTAGGACGTTATGCATGGACAATTCCGCGCGCGAACAATTGATTGAACAGCTAAAGCCGGTTGTGAACGAACCGGAGTTTGATCAAATCTTTGCCATGTTAACGGCCGACCTCAGTGGCCCTGAACGCTTCCGACTCAAGTCTGAATTACGCCGTTTAGCTGCGGCGTGTAATGCTCAAATTGATCTGCGTAAACGTGTTGTTGGCGATGTTCGAGCTTATACACATAAAGGCCAAGTGCATTACATGGACCCTGTTGCCATTGCGATTTTCGAAGATGGTTTAGAGCGGTACCAAGGTGTTTTTACGCAAGATACTTACGATCGAATTTATGCGGCAGAGAACAACCTTCGCGTTATAGCCGAGAAAGAGAAGCAGCAACGACTTGAAGCGAAACGTAGAGGCGAAAGTTTAACGCCAGGCCAATCTCACGCCGAGCAAGTGCATCAAAATATTGCCGACTTAAAACACGAACAGTCGATTGAAGTGCCTTTCTTCACATTCGGCAAATATACCCATCGAAATGAAGAGCGTATGAACTACGCTGCTGCAGTCACCCTGAAGTGGCGAAATGCCGAAATACCTGCGGTTACTGCGGATGTTTCGGTGAGTGGTATTCGCGTGAAATTGAAGGTGCCTAGTGAACACCTAGAGCGTTATCCTATTAAGACCGAAGATAGTGTAGATGTTTCGTTCACAGGATTCTCGAGCGAATTCACACTAAACATTAAAGGTGGAGTACCTTATTCAGTGATTGCCGTAGAGCAAAAAGACAATGGGACATATTTGCGCTTAAAGCGAGACACTGAGATGCATTTCGATGACTTTGACAGCTTCTTGTCGAAGTTTATAGACGGTTATAAACGCCGTTATAAGGTGAACGTGGATAATGTCGTTGATGCGTTGACAAGCAAGGCGCATGAGCAATTGTATTTGCCACGCATGGTGGGTGTTCCGCTTTTCTTTAAGCGTGTTGAAAAGAGAATGTTCCCTCAAGTTGCTCTAGAAACTAAGTTTAATGCAGAAGTACTCGACAGCTGGACAGATGAAAATAACAACTGCGTGGTGGGCGGACTGTTTTCGGGTAAGCGATTAGCAAAGCTTTTGAAGCAGCTGAAAGATAATCCGAAAGGCATGACCGACGTTATTATTTATACGTTTCAGGTGCTTCGAAAAGGTAGTGTTTATTTTTACTCCGCAACCCAAGACGAGCTGAAAAGTGAAGAATTAAGGCATACCTTTTTAGGCTATGCGTGCCGTAAAAACCATTTCAAAGTGTATCGTTTTAGCTTAACGCGCTTAGACCTAGGTAAAGCATGGATTCCTTCAACACTACCTAAAGATGTTGCTGAAAAGGAGGGCATGATTCAGCGTCCTCCTACGCCTGTGGTGATGAAAGAGCTTGAAGGGCTAACCCATGTTGGGGTGTTAACGGATATCACTCCGTCACCTAAAAGCTATGCTGATTATGTGCCGAACAAAGACAAGCTACACCTGCTAAACGACTTTGTTCATCCAAGACGCGGTTTAGCTCCGTTAAAGCGCGCATCTTTTGACTTTATTAATGTTCGCAAAGAAAGCCGATTCAATTACCGATCGCAAGTGAGGGTGGTTTTTGAGGGAGAGTCTCAGATAGGTATGACTCGAGACTTCTCGACCCACGGATTGCAAATTGAGGTAGAGCGTCCAATCGACCTTCATGAAGGTGACATTGTTCATATCGACTTTCCTGTATTAGGAAAGCACTTCCCCGAGTACGAGCTTAAAAAGCTACCGTACCGGGTTATGAATTTAAGTCCTGACCTCACTATTATTCATATGGCTATTGTTGAAGAGCTAGACGAGCACGTTGGCAGACAGTTTTTCGACTTTATGATCCGTGCGAACCGTAAGAGTTTAAAAGCCCATCAACAGTCTGGCACGGTACATGGCTTGCAGCTGTGTTTGCGGAATTTGTATTGCAACGCGTTAATGTCGTTACCTCTTTTCCTGAAAAAGCCGAAGGGACAGAAGTTCTCGATGCATCGGGCGGGTGTTTCTCCACTGAAAGAGCCATTGAAGTTGAGCTGCAAGGAGTTGTCGGAAGGCTACAACTTGAATTTACAGCCGCTGTTGTCTGAGTCTTTTATTCAAAAGTATTTGGCACCGACTTGGCTAGGCATGGAAGAAAATAGTGCGCCATGGACATGTACCACCTTAGTTCGCCGTTCTATCGAAGACGGAGAGTTGAGAACGCGAAGACTTATGCTTAGCGCGCAAATTGATAGCGAAAAGGTATGCGAATTTATCCAAAAAGGTTTGGATGAGGGGGAAATATATGCCTTGCGATACACCTTAGTGCATACAGGGCAACCCGACACCGAGTTTATTGCTAACGAGTTTCGTTACCTTTACCAATACTCGCCGCATAGAGCTGACGCGCTAGAAGAAGAAATGTGGAGTGTAGTGGGCTTGGTGGATGTTACCCCGGTTACAGGTGAAATTCTGATGCGCTATGGATTTAGTGAGCAAATCGGTTAACCAGAGCTGTTCGACACCTACCCTTATGTTACAATTCCCGCAATTTTAAGAAGCACTCAAAGGAATTCTGTTCTATGGCGCAATATATTTACAGCATGCTTGGCGTAAGCAAAGTTGTACCGCCGAAACGTACCATTTTGAAAGACATCTCGTTAAGCTTTTTCCCAGGCGCGAAAATAGGTGTGCTGGGTTTGAACGGTGCGGGTAAATCAACCCTGCTTCGTATTATGGCAGGCGTTGATAACGAGTTTGAAGGTGAAGCAAGACCGCAGCCTGGTATTAATATTGGTTACTTGCCGCAGGAGCCGCAGCTAGACACACAAAAGACAGTTCGTGAAGTTGTAGAAGAAGCTGTTTCTGATGTGAAAAACGCATTAGCAGAGTTAGACGAAGTGTATGCGGGTTATGCCGATGAAAATGCTGATTTTGACGCGTTAGCAAAGCGCCAAGGTGAACTTGAAGCTATTTTACAGGCAAAAGACGGCCATAATTTAGAAAATGCACTAGAACGGGCGGCAGATGCGCTTCGCTTGCCACCATGGGACGCAAAAATAGAGCATCTTTCGGGTGGTGAGCGCAGACGTGTTGCGATTTGTCGATTATTACTAGAGAAGCCAGATATGTTGCTTCTCGACGAACCAACTAACCACTTAGATGCCGAATCTGTTGCATGGCTTGAGCGCTTCTTGCACGACTACGAAGGTACTGTTGTGGCGATTACCCACGACCGTTACTTCCTTGATAATGTTGCGGGTTGGATTCTTGAGCTTGACCGCGGCCACGGTATTCCTTGGGAAGGAAACTATTCGAGCTGGCTTGAGCAAAAAGATGCACGCTTGAAACAAGAAGAGCGTACAGAAGCTGCGCGCCAGAAGTCGATTCAAAAAGAATTGGAGTGGGTACGCCAGAACCCGAAAGGGCGTCAGGCGAAGAGTAAAGCGCGTTTGGCTCGCTTTGAAGAGTTGCAAAGCTCAGATCATCAAGCGCGTAACGAAACCAATGAGTTATTTATTCCACCAGGACCTCGCTTGGGTGACAAGGTACTAGACGTTAATGGATTAACCAAGAAATTTGGCGAACGCGTACTGATTGATAACTTAAGCTTCAGCATGCCGAAAGGCGCCATTGTAGGTATTATTGGACCGAACGGTGCTGGTAAATCAACATTGTTTAAGATGATTTCCGGCACAGAGCAACCAGACGCAGGTAGCATTGATTTAGGGGAAACTGTAGAGCTGGCTTCGGTCGATCAGTTCCGCGACAAAATGGACGATTCTAAAACCGTTTGGGAACAAGTTTCAGATGGTTTAGATATTCTGAAAATTGGCAACTTCGAAATTCCAAGCCGTGCGTATGTAGGTCGATTTAACTTCCGAGGTAACGACCAACAAAAACGTATTGGCGAACTTTCAGGTGGTGAAAGAAACCGTGTTCACTTAGCAGAGCTTTTGAAAGCTGGCGGTAACTTGCTACTTCTGGATGAGCCAACCAACGACCTCGACGTCGAAACTCTGCGAGCACTTGAAGAAGCGTTGTTGGAGTTTCCGGGGGCCGCAATGGTTATCTCGCACGACCGTTGGTTCTTAGACAGAATTGCCACACATATACTTGATTATCGTGACGAGGGTCAGGTTACGTTCTACGAAGGTAACTACACCGAGTACGAAGCGTACATGAAAGCCACATACGGTGCTGACGCGATGGAGCCACATCGTATTAAGTATAAGAGAATTGGTTAACGTGCAGCGTGTGAGCTATTAAAGTTAGAAGAAAAGCGAGTTTCCGAAAGGAGCTCGCTTTTTTATTTGTTACCAACCTATCGTTTTATTCACCATAAGCAGTAAGCGTGTATCTCCATAGGTGTCTAGATCGGTGCTGTGTATGCCCAACGATATGTCGAAGTGTTGGAGTGAGTAGTGCGCTGTGGCGTGGTAATGAACATAGGCGGCATTTCCTGCCTCCCATTCAAAGTTGTTGTCATCTAGGCTTGCCGAGCGGTCGATGCCTAGCTCGAAGGAGAGCTGGTCGGTGTATGGAATGGTATGCGTGGCCATAATTATGTAGTGACCTGCATTGGTGCCAAAATAGTCCCAGGCGTACCAAGCTCTTATTTCGGTGTTACCAAAACCGTAAGCACCATAAACTTCTGCATAATTCCCTTCGTCGCTGAAGTCGCCACCATGGTATGTGTATTGTGCAAAACCAAAATCTAGATATTGGTTGTCATTGAGTTCCTGCCAAAGGCCTAGGTATAAATCTACTTCTAAGTTGGTGTCGTCACCAAAATCGACGTTTGAAGCCCACGCCCCAGCATACCACCCAGACTTACCTTCCCAGTCGATACTCGCTTGTAATGCCGGAGACTCGTCTGTTTGCGATACACCATTGAACAAATAATCGCTCGCTAGAGTAAATGTTGAAGACCATTCAGCACTCGCTGGGAGGCTGAAGCTAAGCAGGCATGCAGACAAAGCTAGGATACGCTTCATGATTTAATCCTCATAAATAAGATGACTTCAGTTTAGTCTAATTCTCAATAATATAAGGTCTTTAGTGAGTGAAAATACAAATTTCTTTGCTGTGCTTATACGGGATTGGTCAGCCTTGATTGAAATTACCTTGATAGGTTTCCCCAAAGGGCATGAGTCGCTATAATGCGTACACTTTTTGAGTCTGTACTTGTGTGCGACATTTAACCTGCTGGGAGTAGACATGTTAAGCCGTGATATGAAAATTGCCGATTTTGATCCTGAATTGTGGAAAGCGATGGAAGCTGAGCGCGAGCGCCAACAGCATCATATCGAACTAATTGCTTCGGAAAATTACACCAGCCCACGCGTACTTGAAGCGCAAGGTTCAGAACTGACCAACAAATATGCGGAAGGTTATCCGGGCAAACGTTATTACGGTGGTTGCGAGTATGTAGATATCGCTGAGAACCTAGCGATTGAACGTGCTAAAGAATTGTTTGGTGCAAAATACGCAAACGTGCAGCCTCACGCAGGCTCTCAGGCTAACGCTGCAGCTTTTATGGCGCTTGTAAATGCGGGTGACACTGTATTAGGCATGAGCTTGGCGCATGGTGGACACCTTACCCATGGCTCTGGCGTAAACTTCTCAGGTAAAACATACAATGCTGTGCAATACGGTTTACACCCAGAAACTGGTGATATTCACTATGAAGAAGTTGCTGAGCTGGCGCGAAAGCATAAGCCGAAAATGATTATTGCAGGTTTTTCTGCGTTCTCAGGTGTTGTTGATTGGGCAAAGTTCCGTGAAATTGCCGACGAAGTAGGTGCTTACCTTTTAGTGGATATGGCGCACGTAGCAGGATTGGTTGCTGCTGGCTTGTACCCTAACCCAGTACCATTTGCTGACGTAGTAACGACTACAACGCACAAGACTCTAGCTGGTCCTCGTAGTGGTCTGATTCTTTCAGGTAAGGACGACGAAGACTTACACAAGAAGCTTAACAGTGCAGTGTTCCCAGGCAACCAAGGTGGCCCTTTAATGCACGTGATCGCTGCTAAAGCTGTGGCGTTTAAAGAAGCGTTACAGCCAGAGTTTAAAGCTTACCAAAAGCAAGTGTTAGACAATGCCAAGGCGATGGTTAAAGTGATGCAAGAGCGTGGCTACAAGATTGTGTCTAACGGTACAGAAAACCACTTATTCTTGGTCGACCTCATCGATAAAGACATTACGGGCAAAGACGCAGACGCTGCTCTAGGCCGTGCATATATTACCGTGAATAAAAACTCTGTACCGAATGATCCGCGCTCTCCTTTTGTAACGTCTGGTCTTCGTTTAGGTACACCGGCGATTACACGTCGTGGATTCAAAGTTGCAGAAGCAGAGCAGGTTGCTAACTGGATTTGTGACGTACTCGACAACTTAGGCGACGAAAGTGTAGAAGCTCGTGTTCGTGAAGAGGTGAAAGCGCTTGGCGAGAAACTTCCTGTATATAAAGATTAAACCAAGTTGAGGAGCTCACTTGCATTGTCCGTTTTGTAATACCCAAGAAACAAAGGTTATCGACTCGCGGTTGGTTGCAGACGGTATGTCTGTGCGCAGACGCCGCGAGTGCAATGCTTGCCGGGAACGTTTCACCACGTTTGAAACAGCAGAATTGGTGATGCCTCGGGTGATTAAAACGAACGGCGCTCGCGAGCCTTTTAATGAAGACAAGTTGCGTGCTGGTTTGCAGCGCGCACTTGAGAAGCGCCCTGTAAGTGTTGAAGCGGTTGAAAAGCTTGTTCATCGAGTTAAGTCTGAACTACGAGCAACTGGTGAACGTGAAGTGACGAGTAAGTTTCTTGGAAACTTGCTGATTGAAAACCTTAAGCAGCTCGACAAGGTGGCTTATATTCGTTTCGCTTCCGTGTACCGTTCTTTTGAAGATATTCGCGAATTTGGTGAAGAAATTGCGCGACTCGATGACTGATATCTCTACCGACGATTACTACATGAGTCGTGCGATTGAACTTGCACGCAAAGGTCGATTTACAACTCACCCTAACCCCAATGTAGGCTGCGTCATTGTAAATGGCGACGGGAATATTGTGGGTGAGGGCTGGCATGAAAAAGCGGGAGAAGCTCACGCGGAAGTTCATGCTTTAGCTATGGCTGGAAATCAGGCAAAGAATGCAACGGTGTTTGTAACCTTGGAGCCGTGTAGTCATCAAGGAAAAACCGGACCTTGTGCTGATGCGTTAATTAAAGCTGAAGTTGCTCGAGTTGTGGTGGCTATGGAAGACCCTTTTGAGCAAGTTTCTGGACGAGGCATTAATAAACTTCGGGAAGCAGGTATTGAAGTAGATGTCGGCGTGAAATACGAAGAAGCGCGACAACTGAATCTAGGCTTTCTTTCACTATGTGAGCGAAAAAAGCCAAGAATACAACTGAAGTTAGCTATGAGCCTAGATGGGCGAACTGCGCTTTCGAATGGTAAAAGTAAGTGGGTTACCGGCAAGTCTGCGCGACAGGATGTACATGAGGGCAGGGCTTGCGCTGGTGCTATCTTAACAGGCGCGGACACTGTTCTTGCTGATAACCCACAGCTCAACGTGAGAGCAGAAACAGAGGAGTTAAAGGCGCTAGAAAATTTACGCCAGCCTGTTCGCGTAATTATTGATACACAATGCCGTTTAATTCCGGCGCTACAGGTCTTTCAAGACGGTGTTCCTGTCTTTTTAGTAAGAACCAAAGCAAGTGAACAAGAATTACCTGAGCATGTTACCGAGTGGGTTGTGCCTGAGCAAAATGAGAAGGCCGATTTAACCGCAGTAGTCAGTAAAATTGCCGAGCTAGGCATACATTCGGTTTGGGCCGAGTGCGGTGCCCAGCTTGCCGGCGCGTTAGTTACACAGGACCTTGTTGATGAGTTACTGGTTTACATTGCTCCTAAGCTCATGGGCAATATGGCTAAGCCTTTAGTTCATTTGCCAGACTTTGCGGTTATGCGCGACATCGTTGAATTGAAATTGTCTTCCATGGATAAAATTGGCGAAGATATTAAACTTATTTATCAAATTGCTGAGCATTCTCAGTAAAGGAGCTTTCGTAGTATGAGTAGCCTCAATAGCACTGCAGAGATTATTGAAGACATCAAAGCCGGTAAAATGGTGATTTTGATGGACGATGAAGATCGCGAAAACGAAGGCGACCTTATCATGGCTGCAGAATGTGTTACGCCTGATGCAATTAACTTCATGGCGAAATACGGTAGAGGACTTATTTGTCTCACGCTTACTGAAGACCGTTGCCAGCAACTTCGCTTGCCACTTATGGTTGACCAAAACAATACGCCTTATGCGACTAACTTTACGGTTTCAATTGAAGCTGCAGAGGGTGTAACTACCGGTATTTCAGCGGCTGATCGTGCAAAAACGGTATTAGCAGCGGTAGCAAAAGAAGCAAAGCCGACAGACTTGGTGATGCCAGGTCACATTTTCCCGTTAAAGGCACGCCAAGGTGGTGTTCTGAATCGCGCGGGTCATACTGAAGCTGGCTGTGACTTGGCTCGGTTAGCGGGCTTTACACCGGCGTCTGTAATCGTTGAGATTCTTAATGAAGACGGAACTATGGCTCGCCGTCCAGACCTTGAAGTTTTTGCGAAGCAACACGGTATTAAGATTGGAACGATAGCTGATTTAATTGAGTACCGTTCTGTGACAGAACACACTGTTGAGCGTGTAGGGCATTGTAAACTACCTACGGCTTACGGTGAGTTTGACTGCATAACTTTCCAAGATACAGTAGACGGTCAAGTGCATTTCGCATTGGTTTCTGGTGAGGTAAATAAGGACACACCAGCGCTAGTAAGAGTGCATTTACAAGACACCTTTAACGATGTGCTAGCGACCGATCGAGCAGAGCGCAGAAGCTGGCCTGTTTACCGCGCTATGCGAAAAATTGCGGCAGAGGGTGGTGTTTTTGTCATGTTAGGACGCCAACAATCACCACAAGACTTGATTGCACAAGTGCATCACTTTGAGTTAGAAGACAAGGGTGAGTCTACGCCGACTGCAACGCAGTCTAACCAGTCTCGGAATGTGGGTGTTGGCTCGCAAATACTGTCGGACGTGGGCGTAGGTAAAATGCGGTTGTTGAGTTCACCGAAAAAGTACTCTGCGCTTTCAGGGTTTGGCCTTGAAGTCGTTGAGTTTATTGAGGATCAAAAAGACTAAAGCCTTTTAATGCTGTTAAATAGCTCTTGATTGAAAGGGGTAGGAATGTTGTGTTCCTGCCCTTTTTTTATGACATAACCGTTCAGGAAGTCTATTTCGGTTGCACGATTATTGTTGATGTCTTGCAGCATTGAATTAGCGTTTTCTTGCGTATGTTCAATGGTTTTATAGACCGAAGCGACTAACGCTTCTGAATTCAAATCCGACTGTGGCAGCTCTACGGCAATAACTTGTGCAATTTCGGAGCAAACACCTTCAATCATAGGTTTGTACTTAGGGTTCAACAACGCTCCGTTCAAGAGCTTTTCTCCTGCTGCTAGCGGATTAATGGCACAATTCATAGCGAGCTTCTGCCAGCGGCGCATTTGAATATTAGGATCCCAATGAAAAGGCGGGAGAGCCTGCTGTAATGTACTTACGAACTCAGGTTGTTGCTGGTTGGCGTTACGCGGACCAATCCAGCTTTCTCCACAACCTGAATGTTTAACTGAGGATTCTTGTCGAAATGCACCATGCGTGGTGACCCAGTCGTAAAGTGGGATGTCTCCTAGGGTTGCTATCGCTTCTTCACCGGCGCCAAGTCCATTATGGCTAAATATAATGGCGTCGGCATCGCGAAGGCTTTGCTGGTGCTCATGTATAGCTTCAGAAAGTTGCCAAGCTTTTAAAGGCAGAACCCAAATTTGACGTGCCGTTATAGGGGATGAAGCATGCTGATAGGTTTCTATTTCCCCGTTGAAGTCGGTATGCCCGTTTACAGATAATTGCACCGACTTCTTGGCAACAACAGAGCGAAGCACGAAACGTACGTGTTGTTGCTCTTTGGCTAGGCGGCTAGCGAGTATGCTAGCTAAGTTACCATGCCCGACAATATTCCACTCGTAGCTACTCATGCTTTAAGCGCCTGTATTGGATTTGGCACGGTGCTTTTGCTCGATAGCTTGTATGGGTTTGCGAATACTATACAAGAACAACAGACCAGGAATAACCATAAGCGTAGTGAGTAAGAAAAATAGCGCCCAGTTTCCTCCTAACCAGTCGACTAAAGCGCCACTAGTGCTGCCAATTACGGTTCTTCCCATGGTTGCGATTGAAGCCATAAGCGCATATTGGGACGCTGTAAAAGCTCTGTTGGCGAGTAAACTTATTAGGCCAACAAAAGCCACCGTAGACCATGCGGCAGTGAAGCCGTCAATGATCACAGCAGCTACGAGCATGGGAACAGAAGGACCGGTGAGCGCAATTGCGGCAAAGAATAGGTTACTTAGGGCCATTGCTGTTCCACCGATAAATAGCCCCTTTAGAATACCTGCGCGCATGGTGATGTAACTACCAATAAGTGAGAAGGCGATTGTTACTCCCCAGTTGAGTAGTTTGGAGTAAGTGCCAATTTGCGAGTTGGTGAAGCCTATCTCTTGATAGAACACAATAGACATGCGTCCAAGGAAAGCCTCGCCGAGCTTAAAGAGCAGAACGAATAGCAAAATAGATAAGGCGAAGCGTGTGCCGTTGCGTTTGAAAAAATCTGCCAGCGGTTCGATAAGCGTAACAATAAGCCAGGCGATGATCTTATGGCTAGTTTTAATAGTGAGTTGGACTTGGTGGGAGGCATGAACACCGTGCGAGTTTCTGTGAAGCCCGATTAATGTGCGTACGATAAGTATAAACAGAGCCGTTTGAGCTAAAGCCCAAATTATCCAGGTTTTATACGTTACGCTTGTGAGGCCCGCAAATCCTAAAATAGCCCAGCCTAACAATGTCATCATGGTAATCGCTGCAAAGGGAAGAATTGCAGCAGCACCTGGGTGACTGGCGACGTCTCGACGAAACTTCTGCTCGGCCTCTTGTTGCTGTATAGCCCGATCTGTTTTTGGCTCTCTGGCGAATAACCCCAGTAAAGCTATTGCAAGTACAATGACGGCTAGCAGAACATATATGGATGACCAATTCCATGCATCGCTGTCACTGAGGAAGAATGGAATGGCTCCTAATCCAGCATAGCCTGTCCACCAACCGGAAGTTGCCATTCCTGCGCCGGCAGACTGAACTTCTGCTTCGTTTTCGGCAATAGAATCTATGCGATAGCCGTCGATGGCAATGTCTTGAGTTGCAGAGAAAAGCGCTATAGAGAGAGCGATAAGACCCGCAGTGTGTAGGCTGCCATTGACGAGGTCTGCTTGTGACAGTAACAAACAACTTGCTGCTATACCGAGTTGGCAAAATAGAATCCAGCCTCTGCGGTGTCCAAGCGCATTGCTGAGTACAGGTATTTTTATGCGATCAACTAGGGGCGACCACAAAAAGTTGATGGAGTACATGGCAAATACGACGCCAAAATACCCGATAGCTGATCGAGATATACCTGACTCGTTGAGCCAGGCAGACATTGCCGAGCCAATAAGAACCCATGGGTAGCCACTGGCGATGCCGAAAACGAATATAACGAGTAATCGGCGTTGGAAGTAAAACTTCAAGACTTCGCCAAACTTGGACAGCGGTGGAACTTGCATCAATTAAAACTCAGCCGGAATAATTTCAACACGCTCGAGTATCAGAGGCTGAATGGGAACATTTTCATAACCATAAGCTTCGTGAACACCAACAGGTACCGCTGCTAATTCGTCTAATAACGGCATATTTGAAACGACTTCCCCGAACACTGTGTATCCCCATCTGCGTGTGCTTGGATTTAGTGTGTCGTTGTCGCTGACGTTAAAATAGAATTGCCTTGTGGCGCTATGTGGGTCACTTTGTCTTGCCATAGCAATGGTGCCGTAGCGATTAGTGAGACCGTTTCCTGATTCATTGAATATAGGGTCTCGCGTTGGAAGTTCATTCCATTCGGTGTCAAATCCTCCGCCTTGTACTACAAAGTCGACCACCACACGATGAAAGAGGGTATTGTTATAGCTACCGTCGGCTACATAGCCGAGAAAGTTATTGGCGGCAATGGGAGCGCGCATACGATTAAGTTCCACAACGAGCTCGCCATGGCTTGTGACAAATTTCACACGAGGGAATAGGTTGTTCGGCTGTATTTCTTCACCCGATTGTTGGGAAGACGCTGTAAACGAAAGTGCGAGCAGTAAAACGCTAATAAACGTACGAAACATGAAATTGTCCTGTTAATGCTGTGTTTATAATTTATCTAATCGTTTTAATTCGAAGTAGCGAGTTCTGAATTTTCATAGCTATTTAACCATTGCCTCATTCCAGAGTCTTGCAAAGACGAGTTGAGTGTACTGGAAAATAGGGCAGAAAGGTCGTTTTCAAGATCTTTGAAATCGACTTGTAGACTGCCTTCTCTGGTTCTGCGACGAGAGAAGGTTTTCGTAAGTACGCCACGCGGGTCTTCACTTGCGGCAATAATTACAACCTCGCAAATAGCACGATGGCTGCTTAGTGACTGCTCAACTGTACAGAGCGCTTTGTCGACGGTGACAGTTAGGGTTTGGATAGACTCGTTTGAAGTGGTTATGGCTTGGCGAAGCGCGGCACTCATCAGACTAGCCAAAGGACGCTCAGTCGTGGCAAACTCTGCAGGTTGATTTCCTCGGTGTAGTCTTACCACATGGTTTTGAGGCCTATGGTCGACAACACTGAGTTGAACAGGCGGAAGCGAGCGCTGTTGTTCGACATCAAATTCAAGGTTTAGCGCTGACTCTGGGGTACTCTTACAACCCGACAATAAAAGCAGCGAGCCAAGCATAATCATTGTAAGTTTAAAATAACAACGACAACGAACCACGAGCGATATCCTCTCTAAATTTGAGTTATGGATATAAAGGTATACGATTAAAATTATTGAGTCACGCGTTTGCGTGAAAGTAGTAAAGGGGAACCTACAACATGAAATACGCTGAAATCACAGGATGGGGAAAATGCGTACCGCCGGCGGTTTTAACCAACGACGATTTGGCAACGTTCTTAGATACCTCCGACGAGTGGATTCGTAGTCGAACGGGAATTGAAGAGCGTCGAGTAAGTGCCGTAGGAACCTCTGCGTTGGCTACTGTGGCCGCGAAAAATGCGTTGGCGGCAGCAGATTTAGAGCCAGAAGCAATCGACCTGATTATTGTGGGAACCTGCACCGCAGACGAAATTATTCCCAACGTAGCTTCCAAAGTGCAAAAAGACTTGGGTGCAAAAAATGCGGCTGCTTTCGACTTGAATGCTGCATGCAGTAGCTTCCTCTATGCCATGCACTTTGCTACGTCTACTATTCGAATGGGCATGCATAAAAACGTTCTTATTATTGGCGCTGAGCGTTTAACTCGAATTTTAGACTGGACTAAGCGCGAGAGTGCAGTGCTTTTCGGCGATGGTGCTGGCGCAATGGTATTGCAGGAAACAGACAAAGAAGTAGGCTTATTGGCATCTAAGGTAAGTTGTGACGCAGATGCTCGTGATGTGTTGTCACTTGATTTCGGAATGAGTTTCGACCGTTATGACTTCGACGGAGTAATGGAGTTTAACTTCGAAGGCCAAGAAATATTTAAGCGTGCCGTTAAAGGTATGAGTGCAGCTGTAGAAGCCGTGTTTCAAGAAACCGGTAAAAGTATTGACGACGTAGACGCATTGATTCCTCATCAAGCCAATAAACGCCTTATCGATTTCCTTGCCAAAATGTGTAAGGTTCCTGACGGTAAAACTATGGTAAACATTCAGAAGTACGGGAATACCTCTTCTGCGACTTTACCGATCGCTTTTTGCGAAGCGTTAGAAACAGGCATGGTAAAGCCTGGTGACACGATTGTTTCAGCCGTATTTGGCGGTGGCTTAACATGCGGTGCCGGAATGATTAAATGGGGCGAGCGCGTTACGCCTTTACGAGATAATCAGCTATCTTTGGAAAACAATGGACAAACAGCGTTAGACTTGATTGTTCCGTTGTTCGAAGGGGCAAAGGCAGCTTGGGCAAAACGTGAGGAATAGTAATGAAGATTAATGACGATATTCACAATTATTATGAGAGCCTTGTGGTTGATCAACTGCAAGCACAAGGTTTGCATGAAAAGTATGACGATGAGTTTTTGGCTGACCTAATTTGTTTGGTATTGAACCAGTTGCCGCCAAGATATATTCGTTATGAAGTGGATATGGCATTTTTTCTTTCAGCTGCTAAGCGCATGGAAATGGATATGCAGGTACAGGAAGCTGTCGAAAAGGGCGTTAAGTTCTTGGAAAAAAGGAAAGCTTCGGAGCAGGAGTAGTGGTGAACCCCACAAGCCACACCTCGGCACACACTACCCCAACTACGGCTGCTCCCTTCCGGGCCTGACCGGGTTCGCTGGTTCGCGTTGCGAGGGGACCCGTGGGGCCACCGCGGCGCATTATCCATGATTGAATTATGATTCTCAACCTTTCTTTTATTCCCCCCTTTGACCACTGGTTAATCATTAGTCAATTAATCCTCTTAAACCGATTTTTCGCGTAGAGTTCTGGTCGGACGAGTGGTAAGGTGAATTCATTCTTATCGACAGAGGACAATTCGATGACAGATTGGGTTCAAGTATCTAAAGCCGACGGCATTGTGAATGTGCACCTGAACCGTCCAGAAAAGAAAAATGCGTTAACGCAAGATATGTATGCCGAGATGACGCGTGCATTGAGAGAGGCGGACGCAGACACCAAAGGCACTGCGGCAGTTGTTTTTTCGGGTGAGGGTAACGTGTTCTGTTCGGGCAATGACCTAGCCGACTTCCTTCGGCACGGCGATTTGACGCAAGATTCGCCGGTATTCCAATTTTTAGACACGATTTCTTCGGTTACTGTCCCTGTGGTTGCGAAGGTGCAAGGACCAGCTGTGGGCATTGGTACCACGCTGTTGCTTCATTGTGATTTGGTGTATGCAGCTGAAGAGGCCGTTTTTGTGATGCCTTTCGTGGACATGGGGTTAGTTCCTGAAGCGGGTTCAAGTCAGTTGTTACCGTTGTTGTGTGGTCATGTGAAGGCATCGGAGCTATTACTGCTTGGTGAAACTATAGACGCGCAAAAAGCCGAGAAGTTTAATATTGTGAATAAAGTTGTATCGTCGAATGAGCTAGATGATGTGGTTGCTAAAATAAGCGCAAGCTTAGCGAGCAAACCAAGAGAGAGCTTGCGTTTGTCTAAGAAGCTTTTGAAAGCGCCGATGGAAACTGTGCAGGAAAGAATTCAAACTGAATTAAAAGACTTCTTACGAGTGCTGGCAAGTGAAGACACGCAAAAGATTATTGCAGCAAAGGCTCAGCGTAAGTCGAAGAGTTAATACGGAGTTGTAGTTGCGAGTATGAGCGGGGTTTCGTACTATCGCCGCAAATGAATGGAAGGCGAGAAATATGAAACGTAAACCTGATCCTGTTTATTACAGCGAGTATTTACAGCTCAATAAATTGCTTGATGCACAAGCGCCAGTAAGCCCTAAGTACGGGGAAGAAGCCCATGACGAGATGTTGTTTATCGTTGTGCATCAAGCGTATGAACTCTGGTTTAAACAGATGTTGCATGAATTGCACTCTGTATATGCGTTATTTAACCAGGACTCTATTCCTGACGAAAAGCTCATGACCGTAGTACACCGGTTAAATAGGGTGGTGTCGATTCAAGAACTCATTAACCAACAAATTAAGGTGTTAGAAACCATGACACCGCAAGACTTTCTTGAGTTTAGAGACTACCTAGTACCAGCAAGCGGCTTTCAAAGTATTCAATTCAAAGAGTTA
Organism: Lysobacter sp. N42; assembly: GCF_004344885.1. Classification (NCBI taxonomy): domain Bacteria; kingdom Pseudomonadati; phylum Pseudomonadota; class Gammaproteobacteria; order Lysobacterales; family Lysobacteraceae; genus Lysobacter; species Lysobacter sp. N42. The sequence continues at coordinate 18,163 of NZ_SKFB01000002.1, read as the reverse complement.
GAAATTACTTTAGGTGTGAAAAGGGATACACGTATTGCCTTTGACCAAGCGTCGTTTTATAACCGGATCAACGACAAAGACAGAGCGTATTTGGAAAAGCTTGAGAAGCAGCCTGACTTATTCTCGTTAGTGGACGATTGGTTGTCGCGTATGCCATTTTTAGAAACGAAAGAGTTTTCGTTTTGGAAGCATTACCAACAAGCCATTACACAACAACTTGATAGTGACGCTGAGATTATTCACGGCAATCCGTTGTTGAGTGAAGAAGAGCGCGAACAAGAACTGAAAGGTCTAGAAGCTACAAAAGACAATTTTGCAGCGCTGTTCGATACGGAGAAGTATACCGAAATTCAAAATGCTGGGCGCGTGCGGCTGTCTCAGAAGGCCATGCAAGCTGCGTTGTTTATATACATGTATCGGGAAGAGCCCGTGTTTAACTTGCCGTGGCAGGTGTTAAGTAGTTTGGTTGATATAGACGAGCAGATCACGTTGTGGCGCTTCAGGCACGTAATGATGGTACAACGGATGTTAGGAAGTAAAATTGGCACCGGTGGTTCTTCCGGCCATGAATACCTGCGCAAAACGACTGAGAAAAACCGTATCTTCGCGGATTTTATGAATCTTTCGACTTATCTACTACCCAAGTCTGCTTTACCTCCACTTCCAGAAGGGTTGCAAGAGCAGTTACGACGAGGGAATGCATAGTCAATCAATGTCTGGTGTGAGAGCCTTCTCACACCAGTAAATTTTCTTCTCAATGTCTACAATGGCTCTTTGGCAACGAAGAAGCCTTTGCTGTGCCTTTAGCACAAGTTCTTGTTGGTTTTTATCGTTACTCTGTTGCGCAAGCCTTAGTTGGTCTTCCAATCGCTGTTCGTAGCCCTTGTACTGAGTTAAAGTCGAATACAATTTTTTTAATGTCTCTGGATTCGTGCTTGTAACCTTGGTTTGTGTTTTTGCACTGTATGCCTGACGAATCTCGGAGGCCGACTCCGAAATGGGTGGCTTGGTGCGGTATAAAGCTCGGGTTAGCGCTTCAAGCTGCTGGGTGACTCGCTCCGATAAGTATGCGGCTTGAACCTCAAATTCAGGCTCTGATCTTGATTGGATATTTGACAAAATTTTGAGATTGTTTTCTGCCTCATCGATATAGTCACTGATATGTGTGGATTGCGTATGAAACACTGAACTATGTAACCAGGGCCGGAGTAGCTCACCACTCAATTCATGCGCCTTGCCACGCAGGGTATTGAATAAGGTTGTGAATGAATCGTCTTGGCGCATTGGTTCGTTTATCCATACAAGTTTTCACGATAAGCCAAGGCATTGTGCCAGAGGGCGAAGCGGAAGTCAGTGTGAAAATATTGCCAGATCGTCATTTTAGTTGAAGAATCTTTATAAATAGCCCTTGCTAACGCTATGCGGTTTGCTATAGTCGGTTGCGTAAACAACTAATTTTCAGTGATTCAGAAGACTGTTAAATATTTATTACGAGTTTTGTGCTTGTATTTACTTGTTTTTAAGTAACTGAAAGTTAAGGGTTTATTTGCGAGCATTGTGGTTGTGTAAAAAGCCTTAGCACGAGGTTTAACGAGAAAACAATGCTTTAGCTTGTAAAAAATTGTGTCAAACCTTGTAACACAAGTGTTGCCACTATGTTTTTTTTTGATTAGTATCAGATTCGATTGGTTAGCAAATTTGCTGATCGAAGCTTAGACCAAGGGGTAAAACCTGAGGTTATATAAACCTAAAAATCACAATAAGTGATCCAGGGAGAACTTACATGCACACCAATAGTAAATTAGCGAAGTCTATTCGTTTAGCACTGATGTTCGGTGCTACTGCGACTGCGATGACTGGCGTTGCCAATGCGCAGGACCAAAACGAAGACGAAGAAGCAGAAGAAGAGCGCGTTGAGCGTATCCAAGTAACTGGTTCTCGTATCCAGCGTACTGATATGGAAGGCGCTTTGCCTGTAACAGTTATCGATCGTGAAGCAATCGAGTTGTCTGGTGACATCTCAGCTGCTGAACTTATTCGTAACACAACTTTCAACTCAACTGGTTCATTCCGTCCACAGTCTGGTTCATCAGCACAGGGCGTGAGCATGGTTGACTTGCGTGGTATCGGCTCAAGCCGTTCACTAGTTCTTGTTGACGGTCGTCGTTTAACGATGTCTCCTTCTACAGGTTCTTCGCAAGATTTGAACTCAATTCCAATGGCAGCTATCGAGCGTATCGAAATCTTGTCTGACGGTGCGTCAGCGGTTTACGGTTCAGACGCAATCGGTGGTGTAATCAACGTTATCACTCGTCGTGACTTCAACGGCGCTGAGTTAACTGTTGGTGAAGGTGGCGTAAGCGTACCTTCAGAAGGTGGTGACCGTGAAAATGGTTCACTAGTATTCGGTTCTTCAAGCGACACAACTAGCGTAATTGGTGGTGTTTCTTGGAACAAACGTGAAATCGTATTCGAAAATGCTTACCCATGGAACACTCCGGGTGCATCTACATACGGTAACAACTTCATCAACTGGCAAGATGGTCGCTTAACTGCGATTCCTGGTTCTTGTACTACAGAGAACTTCTACATCGCGCCTAACGGACGTTGCTTATATAACTTCAACGCGACTAACGCGAACGAAGCTTCTTCATCAAACGAATCACTATTCGTTAAGCTACGTCACGATATCAACGACGACTGGACTCTATACTCAAATGCAAGTGTTGCACAAACACGTTCATTTGGTCGTTATGCACCAGTTCCAGATATCAACCACCCAGTATTCTATGATGGATTGTTGACTCCTGAAGATTCATACAACAACCCAACTAACCCGAATGCTTGGTTCTACGATCCAAACAACCCTAACGCGGTAGTTTACGATCCAAACGTTGTTGGTCCTCAGGCTCAAGTAGCTATCTATCACCGCTTCGCGGCGATGGGTAACCGTGACAACGAAGTGAACAACGAAAACCTAGACTTCTTAGTAGGTGCTGAAGGCCGTGCTTTCGGTATCGATTGGGACTTCGGTGTTCGTAGCGTTCGTAACAAAACTTACGAGTTGGGTGATGGCTACCTAGCTGCACGTACAGCTTGGGGTAACGTGAACAACTTTAACCCAGGTTACTGTGCAGACGGTTCATTCGACCCAGATTCGTGCCGCGTTGGTTATAACATCAACCGTCCTCTAGATAACCCAGATCAGGTTCTATCTGCAGGTGTTGTTACAACTTCACGTATTTCTCAATTCAACATTGACGAAATGTATGTTTCTGGTGCGTTCGACGTATTCGAAATCGGCGGTGGCATGGTTCAAGGTTTCTTGGGCTTTGAAACTCGTGACGAATTCTTCGATGACCAATACGATTCTCAGTCAGAAGCTGGCCTAGTTGGTGGTTCTTCTGGTAACTCTGCAGGTGGTGGCCGTTCAGTTGACGCTGCTTACTTCGAGTTCCTAGTACCAGTAACTTATGACCTAGAGCTTTCTATTGCTGGTCGTCAGGATGACTACTCTGACTACGGTAGCGATTTCTCACCTAAAGTGAGCTTCCGCTGGCAGCCAATGAGCAACTTGTTGCTTCGTGGTTCTTACGGTGAAGGTTTCCGTGCTCCAACATTGGACATCCTAACTCAGAAGCGTTCATTCTCTGCTGACTCAGTAACTGATGAAATCACCTGTCAAGCACTATCTGGTGGTACTTCAAACAACTGTCAGATCAACGCATTCATCATTGCTAACCCAGAGCTTGAGTCTGAGTCATCAACTCAATACTCTTTCGGTGCTGCTTACCAAGCGACTGATTGGTTGAACTTCGCGGTTGATTACTACTCAATCGAGATTGAAAACCGTATCCGTAGCATCAGCTCTGACGCATTGATTAACTCATACCGCGCTGGTGACCCACTACCTGCAGGTACTGAAGTAAACGTTAACGCTCGTGACGAAGTTACTAGTGTTGTACGTGGTTTCGTGAACGAAGGTACACTGGAAACTTCTGGTGTTGACCTCAACGCTCGCGTTAACTTCGACTTCGGTGGTTTAGGTGCTGTGTCTTCAAACTTCCAAGTGTCACACATGCTTGACTACTCTTTGGATGGCGGACGTGACCTAGTTCTTGACCCAGGTGTACCAGAGCAACGTGTTAACCTTCAAACTCAGTGGAGCCTTAACGACTTTACTGTAGCGTGGAACATGAACCTTATCGGTACTCAGTACACTACTGTTGAAGGCCGCGATGCTGACGGTAACTTCGACGACTGTAACGATCCAGGCGCTGGTGTAGACGTAGCTCGCTGTGGTAACTGGGGTACTTATGTAACTCACGATCTACAACTTAGCTATAACACTCCGTGGAACGGCCGTATCACTGTAGGTGCTCAGAACTTGTTCGAGAAGCTACCTAAGATCGGTACTGCTAACCGCGCTGGTGGTGAGTACGCATTCGGTGGTCGTAACTACAACTTCAACCTTTACAACGCGAACGGACGTTTCACTTACGTACGTTACACGCAAACTTTCTAATCTAGTTACCTAGTAACGTTTTAGAAAATTTGTAAAGGAAAGAAAGTAAGCCGGTCCTCTTTGAGGGCCGGCTTTTTTTTGTGCATGTTGACCGAAATTTAGACGTTTTTATGTCATTTTTATGATCTTTTTGTGAGCGCTACTATGCTTTACATATGGGTGACATTTTAAGCCTAACTGTCTGGTTGACATGCTTGCGCACTTCGTGGGAGTATTCTGGCAATGCCATTTTTTAAGAATGGCGTATTTTGGTGTTAATAACTTTTTTCATCACTCACACAACTGGAGCTTACACGGTTAGCCAAACTTCATTTTTTCGAGTTGGATAACGTTGTAAGTAAAGTTAAGTCAAATTGGTTGGGAACTATGACCACAGTTATCAAACGAAGCAAAATCGCCGCTGCCATGGTTGGTGTGATGGCGCTTGCAGGAAGCGGACTGGCAACAGCATCTGCACAAGACCTGCAACAGCTACAGTCTGAACAGTCTCAGACACATCGTAATCAAGCAGCATCGCAAGAGCGTATTGATTCGCTGTTCGATCAAAGCCGTGACTTACTGGCGGACTACCGTGCAGTAGTAGCGGAATACGAAGCGTTGAAAGTGTACAACGATCACGTACAAACGCTTGTAGATGATCAGAACGCAACGCTAGCATCTTTGCAGCGTCAAATTGATGGTATCGAAGAAACACGTCAAGGTGTTGTTCCTTTGATGTACAAAATGATTGACGCTCTAGATGAATTCGTACAATTGGATATTCCAATTCACAGCGACTCGCGTACAGCACGTGTTCAGCGTCTACGTGACGTAATGACACGTTCAGATGTAACTGAATCTGAGAAATTCCGCTTAATTGTTGAAGCGTATCAAATTGAAATGGATTACGGCATCGGTCCTAATTCATACAGTGGCAACTTGAACATCGACGGCCAGGAAATTGCAGTAGACTTTTTCCACATGGGTCGTGTTGTCATGATGGCGCAAACACTTGACGGTAAACAAGCATGGTTGTGGGACAACTCTGCTCGTGACTGGATTGAAGCTGACGACAGCTTCCTTAGCCCGCTAAATGAAGCGATTAAAATGTCACGTCGTCAAACTGCGTTCGATATCGTACGTCTTCCAGTATTTGCCGCGGAGAATGCAGAATGAAACAATTAATGAAAACATTAGTAAGCGCCGCAGCAGTTTTCACAATTGCAGCTGGAGCTTCGGTTACAGCTTCTGCTCAAGAAGCGCAAACTTTGGAACAGTTACTTGAACAGGTTCAACAGAGCCGTCAAGAAAACCGTCAAATCGACCAGGCGCGTGAGCGTGCGTTCCGTCAGGACCGTGCAGACAAACAAGCTCTACTTCGCGAAGCTCAGCAACAGCTAGCAAACGAAGAAGCTCGTTCTCAGCGTTTGCAAGAAGAATACGCACAAAACGAAATTAACATCGGCAACAAAGAAACCGAACTAGACAACATGATCGGTACTTTGGGTGAAATCTTCGGTGTTATCCGTGGTGCAGCTTCTGACACTATCGGTCGTATCTCAACTTCAATCGTAAGTGCACAGTACCCTGATCGTCACCAAGTACTTGAGTCACTTGCTGAAGCTCGTGAGCTACCAAACATTTCTGAGCTAGAAGAGCTATGGTTAGCGCTTCTTACTGAAATGACTGAGTCTGGTAACGTTTCTCGCTTCCAAGGTGAAGTGTCGTTGCTTGAAGGTGGTACAGAGACTCGTGACGTTATCCGCCTTGGTTCTTTCAACCTTATTTCAGACGGTGAATACCTAACTTACAACGACTCTACAGGCCAGATGCAGCCAATCGCTCGTCAACCTGCAGGTCACGTATTGTCAGCGGTATCTAACTTCGAAGAGCTAGAGTCTGGTTCAGCTGGTGTATTCCTTGACCCGTCTCGTGGCCAAATCTTGAGCTTGCTTACTCAGAAAGCGACACTTATGGAGCACTACCACAATGGTGACACCGTAGGTTACGCAATCACTGTATTGCTAGCACTTGGTTTCCTTATCGCAATCTACAAGCTTGTTACACTAACAGCGGTAGGCGGTAAGATTCGTTCACAGTTGAAGAACACTGAGAACCCTTCAGATAACAACCCGCTAGGTCGTATCTTGAAGGTTTATCACGACAACCGTTCAGCTGACGTTGAAAACCTAGAATTGAAACTCGACGAAGCTATTCTACGTGAAACACCGCGTATCGAATCAGGCGTAAGCATGATTAAGATTCTTGCGGCAATCGCTCCGTTGATGGGTCTATTAGGTACGGTAATCGGTATGATTGGTACGTTCCAATCAATCACATTATTCGGTACTGGTGACCCAAGAATTATGGCTGGTGATATCTCAATGGCACTTGTAACAACTGCCTTGGGTCTAATTGCTGCATTGCCATTGATTATTGTGCACAGCATCGTTGCTGCACGTGCGAAGTCAATTCTTCATGTAATTGACGAGCAAGCTGCAGGTATCGTTGCAGAGCACGCTGAAAAATCTAACGCAACAGCGGCTAAAGGGGAATAAGCCATGGAATTGTACCTGATAGGACTATGGGAATCTGTCAGGGATTTTATTGGCACCGGTGGTAATGTTTTATTCCTGGTGGCGATAGCGCTCCTTATTATGTGGATTTGCCTCATAGAGCGCTATTGGTACCTTTTGGGTGTGTTCCCGCGCGAGCGAGACCAGATCATCCAAAAATGGCATGACCGGGATGACACCACCTCTTGGTACGCACATAGAATCCGTGATGCATGGATTTCCAAAGCGTCGGATAATTTATCAGCGCGAATGCTGCTACTTAAGACCACGATTGCCATTTGTCCGCTTATCGGACTTTTGGGAACCGTAACCGGTATGATTACTGTATTTGAAATCATGTCGGTACAGGGTACAGGTAACCCACGTCTTATGGCTGGCGGTATTTCAATGGCGACAATCCCGACCATGTCGGGAATGGTGGCAGCACTGTCAGGAATGTTCTTCGCTCAGCGACTTGATTCAAGAATCAACCGCGAGAAGTCGAACTTAATTGACAGCATGCCTCATCACTAAGAGAGTAGAATTATGGCACGTAAACGTATACGCGAAGAGGAAGAGGCAACACTAGACATGACTCCGATGTTGGACATCGTATTCATCATGTTGATCTTCTTCATCGTAACAACTTCGTTCGTGAAAGAAGCAGGGATTGACGTAAATCGTCCTGAAGCTTCACAGGCTACCAGTAAGCCTTCGGCAAACATCTTTATCGCGGTTCGTGAGAATGGCGAAGTATGGATGGACCGTCGTCAGGTGGACGTGGAGCGTGTAGCAGCAAACCTTGAGCGCTTGTTAGCGGAACAACCTACTGACATGGTAGTTATTCAAGCTGACGACCAAGCGCGTCACGGCATAGTTGTGAAGGTCATGGACCAAATTAAAGAAGCGGGTATTGCCCAAATTTCAATAGCAGCAGAGGACGATTAATTATGGTGCGCGTATTAGTATCGATATTACTAGGCGCTGCTGTCACTTTCGCTCTGTTTGTCTTAATGGCATACCTGATCAGTGGCGGGGAGACACGGCATGAGCCGCCTGAAGCTCCGACCACGATCGAAATCGTTCAAACACAGGCGGATCAAGATATCGCGAGTCGAGATCGTACTCCGCCTCCACCACCAGAGCCGCCTGAGCAGCCGCCTGAGAGTCCTCCACAGGAACCTCAGCAGTCTGACGATGCGGTAGGTTTTAACCTTAACGTAGGTGAAATCGATATTGGTGGTGCAGACACTGGGTTATCTGGACCGAGTGCTGGTATGACGCGAGATGGTGACGCTCAGCCGTTAGTGCGAGTAGAACCAAGTTATCCGCCAGCAGCAGCTCGTGACGGTATTAATGGTTGGGTGCGTTTGCGCTTCACTATTAACGAAACCGGTGGTGTTGAAGATATCGAGATTATTGAGGCAGAGCCACGCCGAGTATTTGACCGAGCAGCTCGTCAAGCTCTACGTCGGTGGAGATATGCACCGAAAGTAGTAAATGGCACGCCGCAGCGTCAAGAAGGCATGACAGTGCAACTTGACTTCAACATAGAAGGAACCTAACTCATGATGCGTATGAAAACATTATTCGCAGCAGCTACATTGTTAGGCGCAAGTTTCCTTCCAGTGCACGCGCAAGGTACTGATGTTGGTTTTACTATTCCAACTCAGGAAGAAGTGGAAGCCTTTAAAGAAGCACGCAGAACGCATGCTTTGGGTGACCGTTTGGCGCGTGCTGTAGTTGAGGCATTCGAGCTTTATGAAGCTGAAGACATTCCAGGAGCAATTACTGTTCTTGAGGAAGTTGAACCACGTACAGACTACGAAAGAGCGTATGTAAACCGTTTCTTAGGTACGATGTATGCGGCTCTTCCTGAAGAGCAAGCTCAGCCTGAAAAGGCACTGGAGATGCTACAGGAAGCTGTGGGTTACGATATGTTGAGTTTTGCGGACCAAAGCGCTTCATTGCAATTGCTAGGTAACTTGCAATTGCAAGAAGAGCGTTATGAAGATTCGCTACAAACGATGCAAACGTATCTTCAGTTTACCGGCGAGTGGGATGCGGACATTTTATTCCGCATGGCCGCAGCGCACATGGAGCTGAAAAACTTTGACTCTGTAGTAGCATTTGCTCGCAAAGCGAATGAGCATTATGCCGAACCTAACCGTAACCCTTATGTGTTAATGGTTGGTGCGTACTACGAGCAAAACGATATTCCAAACGCAATTGGAGTGCTTGAAGACGGCATTAACGCGATTCCTTCAGAGACGCGTTGGTGGAGCCAATTAGGTGCATTTTATGCACTTAATGAGCAAAACGACAAAGCACTACAAACTTTGGCTATTGCTTATGACGCAGGCTATTTAGAGCGTTCATCTGATTTCCGTTATTTGGTACAGATGTTCTCTAATGCTCGTATCCCATATCATGCGGCGACTGTAATGACTCGCCATCTTGAGAGTGGTGATATCGATGAGAGCCAGTCTAACTGGGCGTCTGCAGCACGTAGTTACTACACAGCTCGTGAATTTGAGCAAGCTGCTGAAACCTACAGCAAGGCAATTGAACTTGCTGAAGACACTCAGGATCGTGTGGGTTACTACCGTGCGCAAGGCGATGCTTATGCACTTGCTGAAGAATACCGCAATGCGGCGCGTTCTTTCCAAGCGGCATTAGATTTAGGCCCTGAAGACGATAGTACGACAGGCCGAATTTACATGTCATTGGCTGAAGCGCACTTCTATAGCCGTCAATATCGTCAGGCATTGAATGCTATGGAGAACGCTACGCGTTATTCAGCAACACGTCGTAACGCGGAAAGCTGGATTGGATTTATTCGCCAAACAGCAAGTAACCGTGGCGTAGACTTGTAAAGTAACAGCTCGTTATTTTGTAATAGAAACCCGTACCGGTATCCGGTGCGGGTTTTTTGTATTTGAACCGTAACTTTCAAATATTCTCCTTTTCCTGTAAAATTCGCCGCGGTTGAGAGGTGCAATATTCCTAGCGTTTCTCAAGTTGTTGATATTTAAGAAATTGAGGTTCAAATGTCAGAGAATACTGAATTCAAAGAGTCGGCGAGTAAACGTCATTTAGCTATGGCTGTAGTTGCTTTTATTTGTATTGCTTCACTAACACCAGTACTTCGTTTGGTGCAACTTTTTGGCGCAGCTTAACTTGCCTATAAAGGCGGAGTTAAAGCGAAACATGGACGCATGATGAGTAAGCAAATTTTATTAGTGGAAGATAATGCCAAAACGCGTGAGCAGCTCTCGTTGTTCTTAGCACAGGCGGGTTATCAATTCATTACAGCTGTTGACGGCTTAGACGGCCTCAATAAAGCGTTGAATCAGGAGTTCTCCCTGATAATTACTGATCATAAAATGCCTCTCATGGACGGTTTTGCATTAGCACGCAACTTGCGTGACAATGCAACTTATGAAGATACGCCAATAGTTCTGCTTACCACCGACGATTTTCAAAATGTCGAACAAAAAGCATTAAAACTCGGCGTTAATTTAGTTTTACCGAAGCCAGTTTCTTTCGAAGAACTTGGAAATGTTTTAGACGAATACGAAGAGCGAGATATTGCCTAAATGACCCATTATGTGTGTGCTGACCTAAGAAGTGATTATATTCAACGCGCTATTACTAACGTAGCGGACTTCCCTACAAAGGGGGTGGTTTTTAGAGACATCACGACAGCACTAGCAGATCCTAAGGCTCTTCGTTACAGCATCGACCTTTTTCACGAGCGTTATGAAAATTACGGCCTCACCCAAATTGTTGCGGTAGAAGCGCGTGGATTTATATTTGCTGCGGCTCTGGCAGACCGTTTAGGTATTGGCCTAACTTTGATTCGCAAGGCGGGTAAACTTCCTCGTGAATGCCACCGCGAAGACTACGAGCTTGAATACGGTACAGACGCATTGGAGCTCCATGTAGACGGTCTAACAAAACGCGATCGCGTAGTTGTGATGGACGATATGTTAGCAACCGGTGGAACAATTGGGGCCGCCATAGACCTCTTGAAGAAAACACCTGCAACCATTGTAGAAGCTGCATTCTTGGCTGAACTTCTATACCTTCCTGGACGAAAAGCGCTCACAAACAAAGGTATCTCGAGCTACGCCATTGTTGCGTACGACGACTTGAAGTAGGATAGAAACCTCTAAGTTATACTCCGTCTTCAATATGCGTCGAGAGAGGTTTGCATGAGTTACCAGGTGTTAGCGAGACAGTGGCGTCCGAAGTCTTTCTCGGAAGTTGTTGGGCAACAACATGTTTTACAAGCCTTAACTAATGCGCTGACTCACCAACGCTTACATCATGCATATTTACTCTCTGGAACACGTGGTGTAGGTAAAACCACGATCGCGCGGATTCTTGCCCGAAGCTTAAATTGTGTTGAAGGCGTTACTGCGACACCATGCGGTCAATGTGAAATTTGTCAGCAAATTGACCAAGGTCGCTTCGTCGACTTATTAGAAATAGATGCGGCTTCACGTACTAAAGTTGAAGACACACGCGAAATTCTTGAAAACGTGCAGTATCGTCCTACGCAAGGGCGCTACAAAGTATATTTGATAGATGAAGTGCACATGCTTTCTCGCCATAGTTTCAATGCGCTTCTCAAAACATTAGAAGAACCTCCTGAGCATGCTATTTTCTTACTGGCGACCACAGACCCAGATAAGCTGCCTGTTACCGTGCTTTCACGCTGCTTGCAATTTCAGCTGCGTGCATTAACCAAAGACGAAATAGCGCAGCAGCTAAACAAGATCCTCTCCGCAGAAAACTTACAGTTTGACGACAGTGCATTGCAGCTTATTGCGCGTGCTGCACGCGGAAGTATGCGGGATGCCTTAAGTTTAACTGACCAAGCTATTGCACAGGGAAACCAAGCCGTTAGTGAAGAGGTAGTAGCGTTGATGCTTGGGTCTTTGAACCCAAACGACAACATTAAGCTACTTAAACTTGTCGCTAGTGGTCACGGTAAAGAAGCGCTTAATTACTTGCGAGAGCTACCAAACCGCATGACGGATATCGCTGATTTGTTGGCAGAACTTCAAAATGTATTGCATCAAATTGCTTTAGCCCAGCTCGCCCCAGAGTTTGTTGATTCAGGCCTTGCTGAAGCCAAAGAGGGTTTACAGGAGCTTGCGCAAAACATCCCTGCAGAACAAGTGCAGGTTTGGTATCGATTAGTACTGGAAGGTAGAAAAGAGCTGCCTTATTCGGCTGACACGTTTTCTTCTGTGGAGATGACCGTATTACGGATGCTTAATTTTCGGTTAGGAGATGGCTCGGTAAGTATTGAACAGTCTCGATCCGAAGTTGCTCCGCAACCGAAAGCAGCGCCTACTGTAGCAACGCCAGCGACTCCTGAGTCTGTACCAGAAGCACCAGTAATAGAACCTAAAGCTGAAGTTAGTGTGGAGGCAGAACCAGAGCCTTCCGTGCCAACACAACAAGTTTCGGAGCCTGAAGAGAGGCATGAGCACAATGCTCAACAAGGCGCACCAGTAAACGACGAGCTGAATGACTTGCTAGCTACAAGAAGCGACATAATGCAGTCGATTCGTTCTAGCTCAGACAAGCCGGAGTCTACTAGCCCCCCAAAGCCGGAAATTAAGGAAGCACCTGCTACGGAGCAAACCGAGCAGGTGTCAGAGCCTATTCAGATCACGAAACAAGCTGAAACTTTGGATTTAACTCCAAATATAAGATCAGCAGCGGACATAGATCCTTGGTCGGCTTCGGTGGACGGTTTGAATACCGTCGGTATTACTCGGCAAATTTTGTTACATACCAAGCTAGAGCAGTTGGATAATGGCTATCGGTTACTTATAGACGATAACCAACGAGCGCTATTTAGCGACGATATGGAAGAGCAGCTTCGCTCAGTTTTATCAAAGCTTATAATGGATGAGCCTTTGGATATAGGGTTTGCGAGCTTGTCGGGAACACCGTTTATTATTCAACAAGAAATTAATCGCTTTCAGCTAGGACTAGCTGAGCAAAAACTGAACGACCACAGTGAAGTACAAAAAATAGCGTCTGAATTAGACGCACAAGTTGTAGCTGGAAGTATTCAACCTAGAGTGTGAGGTTGATAGAATAACCGCACATTAAGAAATGTATTTAGTTCATTGAATAAAGAGAGAGTAAGCATGTTTAAAGGCGGAATGGGTAACATGATGAAGCAGGCGCAGCAAATGCAAGAGCGCATGCAAAAAATGCAAGAAGAAGTAGCAAGCATGGAAGTTACCGGTGAAGCAGGTGCTGGTATGGTTAAAGTAACCATGTACGGTAACCATAATGTTAAGCGCGTTGAAATTGACCCAAGTGTATTTGGCGACGACGATGACCGTGAAATGCTGGAAGACCTTATTGCTGCAGCAACAAATGACGCTGTTCGCCGCGTAGAAGAAGCTTCAAAGGAAAAAATGGCGAGTGTTACCGGAGGAATGGGCTTACCTCCTGGATTTAAAATGCCGTTTTAAGGTAATTAAAGATGAGCCAATTTTCCCCAGCTATAGCGTCACTTATTCAAGCCCTGCGCGTTCTACCTGGCGTAGGTCAAAAAAGTGCGCAACGAATGGTGTTTCAATTATTGGAACGCGAAAGACAAGGTGCGGAAAAATTGGCTCAAGCTATTACCAACGCTTTAGAAAGAGTTGGGCGTTGTGAAAAGTGCAGAACTTTGTCAGAAACGACGATATGCCATATTTGCAGTAACCCTACGCGTGAAGAAACTGGCGCACTGTGTATCGTCGAATCTCCTGCAGATGTTATAGCTGTAGAACAAACAGAGTCTTTCGAAGGCCAGTACTTTGTTTTAATGGGACATTTATCTCCATTAGACGGAATTGGCCCACGAGACATTGGTCTTGATGTTTTAGAGCAGCGCTTCTCGGCAGGCGGTGTAACAGAAGTTATCTTGGCAACCAATCCCACAGCGGAAGGCGACGCAACAGCGCATTACATTGCGGAGTCGGCTACAAAATATAAAATACCTACCACTCGAATTGCTCACGGCATCCCCGTGGGTGGTGAACTTGAATATGTCGACCATCGAACGTTAGGCCATGCGTTTTCTGGCCGTAAGGCGTTTGAGTAATTTCTAAGAAATCCCTTTAAAAAGCAGACAGCGTCCCCATATCTTTACCAGAACATATTGGTAACCTAGATCAGGAGATTGTCAGCCATGGCTGAGACGCAAAATGTAGAAAAACACGGTTTTCAAACGGAAGTAAAACAGCTTTTGAATCTAATGATTCATTCGCTTTACTCGAATAAGGAAATATTTCTACGAGAGCTTATCTCAAATGCATCTGACGCAGCGGACAAGTTGCGTTTCAAAGCTTTGCAAAACAATTCACTTTTTGAAGACAATGCTGAACTTTTTGTTCGAGTAAGCGTAAACCCAGACGCAAAAACCATTACCATCAGCGACAACGGTATTGGTATGACTCGCGATGAAGTTATGAATAATTTGGGGACTATCGCGAAGTCGGGAACAAAAGAATTCTTCAGTCAATTGTCTGGCGACCAAGCTAAGGATTCTCAATTAATCGGCCAGTTTGGTGTGGGTTTTTATTCAGCATTTATTGTCGCTGACCGAGTAACAGTTCAAACGCGAGGCGCAGGTATCGAACCAAGTGAGGGCGTTGAGTGGCAATCTCAAGGTGATGGCGAATATACGCTGTCTCAAGTCAACAAGCCTCAACGTGGTACTGACATTATTTTGCACCTTCGTGAGGATTCTGAAGAGTTCTTAGATGCGTGGAAATTGAAAGGTATTATCAAAACTTACTCTGATCACTTAAGCATGCCGGTACAAATGTGGAAAGAGCCAGAGGAAGAGCGCGAAGGCCCAGACGGTGAAAAAATTGAAGCGAAGCCAGGTGAATGGGAAACCGTTAATGCCGGTAAAGCACTTTGGTTACGTGAAAAGTCAGATGTCTCTGATGAAGAATATAAAGACTTCTATAAGTCGATCGCACATGACTTTGACGACCCTCTATTGTGGAGCCACAACAAAGTAGAGGGTAAGCACGAGTACACCAGCCTTTTATATATTCCAAAGCGAGCGCCATTCGATTTATGGAATCGTGAAAGCCAGAAGGGTATTAAGCTATACGTTCAACGCGTTTTCATTATGGACGACGCTGAACAGTTTATGCCGACATACCTGCGCTTTGTCCGCGGGTTAATTGACTCTAATGATCTACCGTTGAATGTGTCTCGTGAAATATTGCAGGACAATAAAGTAACCCGCGCAATGCGTTCTGCGAGCACCAAAAAAGTTTTGAGTATGCTGAGTAAGTTCGCTCGTAACGATGAAGCTGGCTATGGGGAGTTCTGGGATAACTTCGGTAATGTTTTAAAAGAAGGCCCGGCAGACGATCCTTCAAATGTAGAAAAGGTCGCTGAATTATTACGATTCGCGTCGACTCATGAAGACACTGCTGAGCAACGTGTATCATTAGATGCATATATTGAGCGTATGAAGGAAGGGCAGGACAAGATCTATTATATCGTTGCAGATAGTTATGAAGCTGCACGTAACAACCCTGCATTAGAGATCTTCCAGAAAAAGGGAATAGAAGTCCTATTGCTCTCAGATCGTATTGATGAATGGTTAATGAGTCACTTGACCGAATTTAAAGAGAAATCTTTCCAGTCAGTGACGCGCGGAGACTTAGATCTTGGTGATCTAGACGATAAAGAAGCGAAAGAAGAGAAAGAAGCAACAGAGGAGAAGTTCAAACCTGTTGTGGATAGATTCAAAGAAGCCTTAGGAGATAAAGTTAAAAATGTGCGTTTAACGCATCGTTTAACAGATTCTCCTGCGTGTATCGTGACGGATGAAAACGACATGAGCACGCAAATGGCGAAGCTTATGGAAGCTGCGGGGCAAAGTGTGCCGGAAACTAAGTATATTTTCGAGCTTAACCCTTCGCATCCATTGGTTGAGAAAATAGCAGAAGAACAAGACGAATCTAGATTTGGTTCTTGGGCGGAACTGCTACTTGACCAAGCAACATTAGCTGAAAGAGGTTCTCTGAAAGATCCTGGTAGCTATGTGCGTAAGCTAAACAAAATGATGTTGGAGCTTTCTCAACGTTAATTTGGACTGTTTTTTGCTCGTAATGATGGAATTATGAGCAGTTGAAAATAAAGTTCAAAAAAGATCTTGATCGTTGTTCAATGATCTTTATAATGCGCCGCCGTTGTCACCGAATAAGTGGCAACGGCGGAGTCACTTTAAGAAGCTTACAAAAACCTTCGAAAAGCACTTGACTTCAGCGCTCGGAAGCGTAAAATTCGCTTCCCTGCTTCGGAATGAAGCAACGTTCTTTAACAATATATCAAGCCAAGCAATCTGTGTGGGCACTTACAGGATAAGCATCGAACTATAGCCATTAATTTGGCAAAAACGCGAAGCTTAGAATGAAAGAGCCTTACTAAATAAGTAAGAACCAGAAATTCGAAGTTGAGCAGGTCCTAACGGACCACCTTGAATCAAAATCTTAAATTGAAGAGTTTGATCATGGCTCAGATTGAACGCTGGCGGCAGGCTTAACACATGCAAGTCGAGCGGTAACAGGAGAAAGCTTGCTTTCTCGCTGACGAGCGGCGGACGGGTGAGTAATACTTGGGAATCTGCCTTGTGGAGGGGGACAACCACTGGAAACGGTGGCTAATACCGCATAATGCCTTCGGGCCAAAGTATGGGACCTTCGGGCCATACACCACAAGATGAGCCCAAGCGAGATTAGGTAGTTGGTGGGGTAAAGGCCTACCAAGCCTGCGATCTCTAGCTGGTCTGAGAGGATGATCAGCCACACTGGGACTGAGACACGGCCCAGACTCCTACGGGAGGCAGCAGTGGGGAATATTGGACAATGGGGGCAACCCTGATCCAGCCATGCCGCGTGTGTGAAGAAGGCCTTCGGGTTGTAAAGCACTTTCAGTGGTGAGGAAGGCGTTGTAGTTAATAGCTGCAACGATTGACGTTAGCCACAGAAGAAGCACCGGCTAACTCCGTGCCAGCAGCCGCGGTAATACGGAGGGTGCGAGCGTTAATCGGAATTACTGGGCGTAAAGCGCACGTAGGCGGTTTGTTAAGCTAGATGTGAAAGCCCCGGGCTCAACCTGGGAATAGCATTTAGAACTGGCAGGCTAGAGTTTTGAAGAGGGTGGTAGAATTTCCAGTGTAGCGGTGAAATGCGTAGAGATTGGAAGGAATACCAGTGGCGAAGGCGGCCACCTGGTCAAAAACTGACGCTGAGGAGCGAAAGCGTGGGGAGCAAACAGGATTAGATACCCTGGTAGTCCACGCTGTAAACGATGTCGACTAGTTGTTCGTTTCATAAACGAAGTGAGTAACGCAGCTAACGCACTAAGTCGACCGCCTGGGGAGTACGGCCGCAAGGTTAAAACTCAAATGAATTGACGGGGGCCCGCACAAGCGGTGGAGCATGTGGTTTAATTCGATGCAACGCGAAGAACCTTACCATCCCTTGACATCCAGAGAATTTTCTAGAGATAGATTAGTGCCTTCGGGAACTCTGAGACAGGTGCTGCATGGCTGTCGTCAGCTCGTGTTGTGAGATGTTGGGTTAAGTCCCGCAACGAGCGCAACCCTTATCCTTAGTTGCCATCGATTCGGTCGGGAACTCTAGGGAGACTGCCGGTGATAAACCGGAGGAAGGTGGGGACGACGTCAAGTCATCATGGCCCTTACGGGATGGGCTACACACGTGCTACAATGGCGCATACAAAGGGCTGCGAGCTAGCGATAGTGAGCGAATCCCATAAAGTGCGTCGTAGTCCGGATTGGAGTCTGCAACTCGACTCCATGAAGTCGGAATCGCTAGTAATCGCGAATCAGAATGTCGCGGTGAATACGTTCCCGGGCCTTGTACACACCGCCCGTCACACCATGGGAGTGGGCTGCACCAGAAGTAGATAGCTTAACCTTCGGGAGGGCGTTTACCACGGTGTGGTTCATGACTGGGGTGAAGTCGTAACAAGGTAGCCGTAGGGGAACCTGCGGCTGGATCACCTCCTTAACGATAAGATGTTTTTT
>NZ_SKFB01000149.1:0-616 GCF_004344885.1 Lysobacter sp. N42 | reverse complement strand
GTTCAAGCAAGTGAGAATTAACATCCCACTGTTAGAAGCCATCCAACAGATCCCGACTTATGCCAAAGTCCTCAAAGATTTGTGCACATTCAAAAGAACAACCAATGTACCTTGATCGTAGCCCCAAGTGCAAGGCCGCGATTGTAGTAATAACCGGTGAAACCGGATCGATCCACGGAGAGTTTATTTATCGCAAAACCTGTCCTAATAAAAAAAACTAGTTCTAGCCTAAAAAAAACTATACAAATCAAATTTTCTAATTGAATTAAAAATTAATTACAAATCTGAAATATTAATTACAACCAAAGAAAATTAAAATCCTAATCTAGAAACCTAATCTAACCACTGCATCACCATAAGATTCATTAGCCCAACCAATTGCAATAATTGTTAAGGTGCATAAAATAAAAATAAAATAAAATAAAATAAGTCAGAGAATAAAGAAATTAGATTTTAATTCTAAAACTTTGCAATAATTACTTTGCTTAATGCCATCAAGAAAAATCAAGACCACCGCACCAAGTGCGCACTGTCACTACGCACAAAAATTCAATGTTGACTCATTGGTGAAGACCAAGACCCCATAAACTTGATTTATTAATGAAAGACCCATTAC
>NZ_SKFB01000148.1:0-622 GCF_004344885.1 Lysobacter sp. N42 | reverse complement strand
CCCTGCCAAAGAATTTTGACCCCCATGCCAAATGCTTGTATCACCAGAACAATGGTCATTGGACAGATAGGTGCTGGCCGTTGAGGCATGCCATTCAAGATCTGATTGACAAAGGGAAAAGTGATAGTGCAAGACACTCAGGGAACGACTCCCGCCGCCAACATTATGCAGAATCCCCTCCCAACTCATGCTCCACAAAGCGCGACTCCTTCTAACCCGGTAAATACCCTCGATGAAGCCGGTCCAAGGTTCGATCCATCGGTTTTAATCCGTAACGTCCAACAAATGAAGGGTATTACACAAGAATGTAAGGATTTCGAGATGACCCACTGTGTTTCGATTCATCCATCAACACCACCACCCCATTCATACTCCGGCCAGACCCACCCAAAAACCCATTCACTACACCGTTCATCCTACCAAACAACCTCCCTACTCGTCTATTTATTCTCCAAACACCATCACCACGTTCGGCCAATCCATTCATCCTCCAAGCACCACCACCACGTTCGACCAGTCCATTTATCATCCCACCACTCACCCAACCCCATGTCCATTCTCTCTCTCAAATCAACCAACCCATCAAGCCGACCCTCACCACTCCCGTGATTCTCGAATCTTC
>NZ_SKFB01000147.1:0-623 GCF_004344885.1 Lysobacter sp. N42 | reverse complement strand
CCTTCCCTCCTTCGTGCCCGACCCGGTCAAGGCGTCAGTGTCTAATCCCTCCGTCTCGTTTCGTAGGACTAGAGTAGTCCAAGTCATTGCTAGTATCACTGAAGGCAGCCAAGAGTCACTCAGGGCTATTGTACTACTCAGCTCGTTATAGTCCATTAGAGTGTTTGAAATCCCTGAATCCTGACTCTGTACGGAGCAGTAGGCTTGAGTTATAGTCCGTATCCGTACCGTACTACTTGCCTGGAGTAGGAAAGAGTGTTCTATCTGTTTCCTAGCCAGTCACAGGTAGTGCTAGTGTTCCTTATGGTTCGCAATAGTCACTTAGGTTTCTTTCTCTCCGTTCGCTATAGTCCATTAGTGGGTCTAAAGTCTAATCCTTCTTGTCCGGTAAGCAAGCAAGGCGAATGACCTTACATTCCGTCCCTTCGTCTCGCCACAACACAAGCTGTGGTATAATCTAATCTGTCTATACCTCACTCGGTTCAGTCAGTACAGTATTTGATGTTTGAGGCCTCGCTTCACTAAGTTCAGTCGGTTCCTCGTGAACTCCGTTAGCTAGGCGCAGGTCCTTCCCCCTCCTAGTAGTCAGTCCGTTCTCTCGGGGAGAAAGCCTTACTCTCGTT
>NZ_SKFB01000146.1:0-638 GCF_004344885.1 Lysobacter sp. N42 | reverse complement strand
GTTCTGAAGTCGTTTGGGGTCCCGTCGATGCTTGACTTGATTTCACCGTGCGGAAGATGTCGAGCTTTGATGTACGGTCATCCGATGTCCGATTGACCTGAAATTTGACGGGGAGCCTATTGGAGTCATTTTGAGATGATCCATTAGCTCTGATTTGGGTGCCATGGTCCCGGAGAGCTTCGCCGCCGTAGGCTTGATTTTGCTTCGGAGCATCAAAACCGGGTCAAACGTTGTCGGAATGACCTGAAATTTGACGTGCAGCCCTTTGGAAGCATGCAGAAGCTACTCATGTGTTTTGTTTGATGAGTGGCGGCATCAGAGGTTCTCGCCGCCGGAAGGCTTGATTTCGCCGTTCGAGAGTTGATGGAGGGTCAAACGGTGTCGGTTTGACTTGAAATTCGACATGGAGCCTTTTGGAGGTATTTTGAGACCATCCATAGGCTCTGATCGAAGATTTGATGTATTTGACACTGTCGCCGCCGGGAGCTCCCGCTCAGCTGTTGGAGGATTGAAGTTAGGCCAAATGGTGTCGAAATGGCCCGAAACTTCATGTGTACCCTTCTTTTGGCTACTTTGAAAGATCTTGTAGTTTTTGTTTGGTTTTGTCGAGACCTGATGCTTGAAACAACTTTGCCTGT
>NZ_SKFB01000145.1:0-649 GCF_004344885.1 Lysobacter sp. N42 | reverse complement strand
TGTTTGAGCCCATATTCGGATTGAAATACCATTTGCTCTTTTCGACGGACTTGATTTTGACCCTTTCAAAAAAAACTTCCGTCAGTTTTGGGTTCACATTCGAGAAATTCTGGTTCCTTCCCTTTCGGACTCGGTGCTCGCAGAAATGTTTGATCATGTGTTTGGATTGGAATACCATTTGCTCTCCTTTATTACTCAAATCTTGACCTTTCAAAATTCATATCTCGTGTCCATTCCAAGGATGCGATTTGCAACATTTGTGCCTAGCGGTGCTAGTACGCCCTTTCGGGTCTACTGTATTCGCGACCGACACATTTGTATCTCTAACCTTATATCATTTTACCTCGAGTGAGCTTCGCTTCTCGGTAACTTGAATTAAGGTTTACAATTGCTTCTAGCAGTCCCTGGAACGCTCATTTCGAGCCGACCATACTTGCGTTCAGAACAATTGTACCATCTATGGCTTTTTGCCTTCTTCATTACGCTCAGAACGGGCCATGCCCCTGAGCGATTTGAAAAGAAAAAACCATAGTATTACCCATTTATGATCACCATATTCTTGTGATTACTAATGGATGTGGTCTTGTTTTAGAAAAGTTTTTCAAAACTAACAAGGGCAGCTTCGGTGACCATCACCTTCGATGAGAAC
>NZ_SKFB01000144.1:0-649 GCF_004344885.1 Lysobacter sp. N42 | reverse complement strand
GACCATTCATAAGAGAAGCAAAAGATTCTGTTTGAAATCTTGGTATAACCTATATGAGCATGGTTCAAAATCGCGGTATCGGTCGGGGCAAAAAACCGATATCATATCGGTATCAGTCGCGGTTACCGGTCCGTCGCGGTCATCGCGGTGTGAAAATTTATTTTAATCCAAAAAATTCACAAAAATATCCAAAAAATCCAGAATATTAGAAAATACTGGAAAACAATATTTTTTTCCATTAGTAACAACAATAAATCAAAATATTGGTCACCTTAAGTTATAAGTCCTGTATGTGTTATAATTCGCTGTTTTCTCCAGTATTTCATATAATGCAACCATTATTGATGCTCATGATCAATTTATTAGTGTAAAATATAAGAAAATAAAGATAACATACCAATCATCATTTAATACTAACTCAATCAACAAATAAGTTAAGAAATTCAATACCATGAGTGGATGACAGATTGACAGATTGATAGCCTAATTCCAAGTGGAGTGTCACCCAAGCTCGATATCATTATCATCATCATTTCTCCGGTATTGGTTAAAAAGATATGCTCCATACTGTTGTGCAGCACTATCATACCCATGACCATATTCAGATTGTTCCTGATAAGATGATGAACTATGTTGATCCCCTGTAGAT